>NZ_LMJG01000015.1:0-539385 GCF_001428945.1 Oerskovia sp. Root918 | reverse complement strand
GAGGGCAAGCGGTCGTTGTACATCCATCCTGACGAGTGTGTGGACTGTGGTGCGTGCGAGCCGGTGTGTCCGGTGGAGGCGATCTACTACGAGGACGACGTGCCCTCGGAGTGGAGYGACTACTACCGGGCGAACGTGGAGTTCTTCGATGACCTGGGGTCGCCGGGTGGTGCGGCGAAGATGGGCATGATCGAGAAGGACGACCCGATGATCGCTGCCCTGGCCCCYCAGGNTGGAGTTCTTCGATGACCTGGGGTCGCCGGGTGGTGCGGCGAAGATGGGCATGATCGAGAAGGACGACCCGATGATCGCTGCCCTGGCCCCYCAGGCCTGAGCGCAGCCACTCCCGAACCCCGAGGGGCCCGTCATCCTGTGGATGACGGGCCCCTCGACGTTCTCGACGATGCTCAGCCCTGCGGTTCGACCGGGCCCCCGGGGTCGGCGCCGCCCGCGACGAGGTCGCCGCAGCTCGTCTCCTGCGCCGTCACGACGACCGGGTCGCTCGCCGGGACCCCCTCGGCGACGGTCTCGGTCTGACCGTTCGTGGCTCGGCGCGCCGACTCGTCGAGGTCGACGAAGGTTCGCGCGACCGTGTAGGTCGAGCCGTCGTTCGACATCGCGTTGAGCCCGGCCAGGTGCAGCACGCCGTCCACGGTCGTGCACCCGACTCCTGTACCGAACCCGCTGAACCCCTTGTCGAACGTGTACGGCTCGTCCTGCGCGTTCTGCGTGACGTTCACGGCGCAGTTCGCGACCGAGTACAGCAGGACCTCGCGGCTGACATCGACCAGTGCGATGGGCGCTTCGCCGTCGCCTGCCGCGACGAGGTTGACGACCGCGCTCGCCGGGACGGGGCTCGCGGTCGTCACGGGGGCGGAGAACGTCGCCCCGGAGGCGGTCGTGATCCCGAAGCGCCGGTCCGCACCCGTGGTCAGCCACGCGGTGTCGGGGCGCCCGTCGAAGTCGACGTCGATGATCTCGTGCGTGCTCGCGCCGGCGGGCGTGCCGCCCTCGGTGGGCGTGCAGCCCGTGGCGGGGGGAGTGGTCACCTCGGTCGTGGGCTCGGGGCTGGGCTCCTCCGAGGGGGCCTCGGAGGTCACGGTGCCCGACGGCGTCGCGCCGGGGGAGGCGCCGTCGTCGCCCCCCGCGTCGCCCCGGGTCGCGAGCCAGACCGTGAGGGCGACGATCGCGAGGAGGACCAGCCCTCCGAGCGCCCACCACCATGCACGGTTCCCCGAGGGGGTCTCGCCCGGGCCTCCGGGCGGCGGCTCACCCGGCCCGCCGGGGGGCGGAGTGGTCGGTGCGCCGGTCGGGGAGAACGGGTCGGGGGCGTTCGGGATGGGCTCGGCCGGCGGGACGCTGCCCCCGGTGAGACCGCCCGGCGCCGGGAAGCCGGGTCTGATCGGTTCGGTGGGGTCCTGGCTACCTGCGGGGCCTCGTCGCTCCTGGTCGTCCGTCATGTGTCCAGGGAATCATCCCGTGACGAACGGGGCCAACCGGTCAGGTGCCCGGACCCTGTGCGCCTCGTGGGCGAACCCCGTGGCCCCCGCTGCTCGACAGGGGCCACAGGAGGCGGTGCAGCACGCGTCGAGCGCGGCCCGACCTCAGCGCAGGGCGCGCCCGAGCGCCCGGGCGAGCGCTGCGCCGTCGGGCCCTCCAGCCGTGGGGACGCCGTGCGCGGGGCGCCGGGTACGGCGCGAGCCGGGCGTGCCCGTCCCGCCGCGGCCCGCCGCGCCGTTCCTGCCCGACGGCGCGGGCGGCTCGTGCGCGAGCAGCCTCTGGGTGGGGCTGAGCTGCCGGATGCCGATCGCGGCCACGTGCTCCGGGTGCCGGCGCGCCGCGGCAGCGTAGATCTCGGGGTCGTGCTGGCCGTCGTCGCCGAGGAGGAGCCAGCCGACGTCCGGCAGCTCGCGCACGAGCCGGTCGATCGCGTTGCCCTTGTGCTCCTGGCCGCTGCGGAACCAGCCCGTGGCCGTGGGGCCCCAGTCGGTGAGGAGCAGGGTCCCGGGCGGGAAGCCGTTGCGGTCGAGGAAGCGTTCCAGGTTTCCCGCGGTGTTCCACGCCCCGTTCGACAAGTACACGAAGGGGGCCTCCGGATGTACGGAGGCGATGCCGTGGTACAGGTCGGCCATGCCGGGCACGGGTCGCCGCTCGCTCGCGTGCAGCCCGAACGTGTTCCACACCGCGCGCAGCAGGCTCGGGACCATGGTGATCATGACCGTGTCGTCGATGTCGCTGATGACCCCCAGGCGCCGGCCGGGGCCGACCACGAAGACCCGCGACGTCGCGACGGCCCCGCTCGCGGTCGCGAGCTGCACGTCGTGCCAGCCGGGCTCGAGCGCGACGTCGAGCATCCCGTCGACGTAGCCGTCCCGGTCGGCCGCGAGGTCCACGACGAGTCGCTCGTCGCGCCCCGCGGCCCCCGTGCGTGTCACGGACGCGCGCACCACCTCTCCGGGAGCCGAGACCGTGAGGTAGTTGCGCCACCCGCGCCGGTTCCAGACCAGGTCCGCGCGGCGGTGCGGACGACTCAGCAGCACGCGCGCCAGCACGCGCACCGAGCCCTCGGTGCCGTAGCCGACGTACGGCTCGATCCGCGGGGTCCACCCCCGCGACCGGAGGAAGCGCACAGCAGCCGCACGGATCCGGTCCTCGAGACGCGCCGAGAGGTGCAGGTGCTGGACCGGAGGGGTCGGGGACGGCAGGTGCTCCTGGTGCATGAGGTCCGATCGTCGAAGGTGCTGGTCTCCCACCTTGGCACACGGGGGCCCGGTTCATCGGGCGACGCGGGGCGTGATCGTCGAGGGCGAACGACCGCACAGCCGGCAGGTGCCTCGGCGCCGGGTGGCGTACGCGGCCGTCGCGACACCGAGCGCGACGCTCCACAGAGGCCAGAGCACGCCAGGACCGAACGCCGCCCAGTTGGCCAGGAGCTCGGGCGTCGACATCTCCAGCAGACCCTTGATCATCGAGAGCCCGGCCGGGAGGATCGCGACCGCGACCACCGAGGCGGGGACGACTGCGAGCGCGACGGGGACCCGTCGCCCGGCCAGGCCCGGGATCCAGCGGGGGAAGACCTCTCCCCACCGTTGCACGAGGCCGAGGGTCAGCACGGCGCCGACCACGGCGAACAGCCCGAGCCCCACCGCGGGGGCGACCAGCCTGCCGGCGTCCTGCTCGTACATCTCGGGGTCGAGCCCGAGCGGGTAGCCCAGCACCCAGATCAGCCGCGTGAGGGCGTACAGGCACGGGATGGTCGCCGCGACGATCGCGGCGGGCCGCCCCCAGGCCACGATGCCCGACGGCGCCGCGGAGGTCTCCCCGGCGGGTGCCGGCGCGTGGTGGTCGGCCGGGGCGTCCAGTCGGCCGCAGACCGCGCACGCCCCGCTGCTGCGCCGGGCGAAGAGGACGGTCGTGACCGCGAGGAGGACCAGGGCGACGAGCACGCCGAGCTGGAGCAGGAACGCGGGCGCGGCGTACTGGTCGAAGGCCCCGGCGAGTTCCGGGTCGAACGGGGCCCGGACGAGCACCACCGGGAGATACCCCATGCGGGCGAGAAGGCTGGTGTCGGCGAACACGACGCCGAGGGCCACGACGAGCCCGGAGACCGTGACCGCCGCGGCGCGCACCCGGCGCGTCGCCGGGCGTCCGGCACGCGACGTCATCCAGGCGGCGTGCGCCGCCCCGACCAGTCCCAGGGTGGCGAGAACCGCGGTCAGGCCGTCGCTCGGGACGGAGTCGACGATCGTCCCTGCTGCGTCGGGCGTCGAGGCCCCGACGGGCAGGTGACGGCCGGTGAGGACGGCCGTGAGGGCCGTAACGGCTCCTGCGAGCCACCAGGCGACCGTGAGACCCGGGACCCACCGTGGCCATCGCGGGGCCTCCCGGCGAGGGGGCGGTGTGCCGTCCGGCCTTGAGGCGGCGTGACCGGACGTGCGGCGCCGGGGTGGTGCTGACGTCGTGGCCGAGCTGGTCGAGCTGGTCGAGCTGGTCGAGCCGGTCGTGAGGTCGGTGTCGTCCATGGTGTCTCCCGAGGTGACGGCCGCCGGGCGGTCCGGCGGGCTGTCTCTCCAGGCTCCCGGCGCGCGGCCAGGAGGGGATCACCCGCTCCGGTGAGCGGGTTCCCCCGTACGGGTGAACGATCAGGACGTCGTCGAGGAGTCGTCGGACGGACGATCCCGTCAGCTGGCGGGGTCGTAGTGGAAGGCGCGCACCTCCTGCGCGCACCGGCAGGCGACCGCGAGCTTCGTGGCCCAGGCCAGCGCCGCCTCGCGCGTCGGCACCTCCAGGACGCAGAAGCCGCCGTCGAGCTGCTCGGTCTGGGGGTAGGTGCCCTCGGTCACGGTGCCGTCCCCGTCGACCAGGACGGGGGCGACGCCCTCGTCGATCGCCGCGCCGAACACCCAGACGCCGGCTTGCTTCGCCTCCTCGACCACGGCGCGGGACGCGTCCGAGACGGCAGGCAGCTCGTCGTCGGGAACGACCATCGCGACGCTCGGGAAGGTGATCAGGTACTTCGTCATGGTGTGGCCTCCTGGATTCGTGTCGTGGGGCTCTGAACCATCCTCACCGACGCACGGGTGCTCTGCACAGGGGCCTGCAGGCCGCGAACCCGTCCTAGGGGCTCGGTCGCACGAAGCCCGACTCGTAGGCCGCGACGACGGCCTGCGTGCGGTCGCGGACGCCGAGCTTGGCGAGCAGGTTGCCCACGTGGGTGCGCACGGTCTCGACCCCGAGGAACAGCTCGCCGGCGATCTCCTGGTTGGACCTCCCGGTCGCCATGAGGCGCAGCACGTCGCCCTCGCGCTCCGTGAGCCGTGCCGAGCGCAGGGCATCGCCCCGCGCCGGGTGAGCGGTCGCGATCCGTCGCACCGCGTCGGGGAAGAGGAGCGACTCCCCGCGGGCCACGACCCGCACGGCCTGGGCCAGGTCCTCGGGGCGGGTCCGCTTGAGGAGAAAGCCGTGCGCTCCCGCGCGCAGCGCGTCGAGCACGTGGTCGTCGTTCTCGAACGTCGTCATGACGAGGACCCGGGGCGCGGGGGCACGGGCCACGATCGCGCGGGTCGCGGCGATCCCGTCGACCCGCGGCATGCGGACGTCGAGCAGCACGACGTCGGGCCGGGTCGCCTCGACGGCACCTGGCACGTCCGCGCCGTCCGCAGCCTCCCCGACGACCTCGATGTCGGGCTCGGCGTCGAGGATCACGCGGAGGCCCACCCGGACGAGCGGCTCGTCGTCGACGACGAGGACGCGCAGGACCCTCGCGGGTCCGGCCGGCACGTCACCGGCCCCCGGCCGCCCGGGCACGTCGGGGTCCGTCTGCCTCACGGGGTCACCTCGTCCGACGCGGCCTCGGGAACGCCGAGAGGCAGCGATGCGCGCACGACCCACGCTCCGCCGTCGGGCCCCGCGAAGAGCGTGCCACCGAGGGCGGTCACGCGCTCCTGCATGCCCGGCAGCCCACGGCCCCGCCGCACCGATGCCCCGCCCGGCGGGGGCGACCACGGGTGCCGGACCTCGATCCGGAGGTCGTCCGCGCGGACCACCCGGACGTGGATCGGTGCTCCCGGCGCGTGCCGCAGGGCGTTGGTGAGCGACTCCTGGGCGATCCGGTAGATCTCGCGGGTCACGGTGAGCGGCGCCCGGCCCACCTCGCCCACGAGACGCAGCGTGACGTGGGCTCCCGCGGCGCGCGCGTGGCGGACGAGCATCGCGACGTCGTCGTCGTGCTCGGCGGACGCCTCGCTCCCGGGGTCGCGCAGGCGGCGCAGCAGGTCGTCGAGCTCGGCCAGGGCGTGGCGTCCCGTCTCCTCGATCGCCTCGAGCGCGCGACGTGAGGCCCGCGGGTCGGTCTCCAGCGTGCGGGTCGCCGCCGCGGCCTGGAGCACGGTGATCGTCAGGGCGTGACCGACGCCGTCGTGCACGTCGCGAGCGAGGCGGTTGCGCGCGGTCAGGCGCGCGGCCTGCGCCTCGAGCTCGGCGATCCGCTCGCTCTGGTCGGGGCCCAGCAGCACGGGTGCCGCCGAACGCAGCACCGCGCGCGCCCCGACGACCGCGTACGGCAGGGCAAGGAGCACGAGCAGCGCGAGCGCGATGCGCGCCGCCGCGCCCTCCAGCACCCCCGGCAGCCACCCGGGGTCGACGAACGGCGCGCCGAGCACCGAGAGCACGAGGTCGAGCACGAGCGGGACCACGGCCAGCAGCACGACGACCGCGACGAGACCGAGCAGCAGGTGGAGCGCGAACCAGGCCGCACCGCGCCACCTGGCCGCCGGGCCGGGGCGGCCCGACGGGACCGGGACGTCGACGTCGAGCAGGGTGCGCACCGCGAGGACCTCGACCGCACGGACCGGGGCGAGGAAAGGTGGCACGGCGGCAAGGGTCGTCGCGACGATCGCGAGCACGACGGTCGTGGGGGTCGCGGTGCGTGGCTCGGCGAACATCTGCACGAACCCCGCGCCGAGCAGCCCGTACGCTCCGGCGACCACGCCGCCCACGACCAGGAAGACCCCCGCCCGGACCGTCGCGCCGGAGGTCAGGGGCGCGACCAGAGCGCGCGGCGAGAAGCGCGGCCGCGGCGCGGGGCGCGCTCGATCGGGGGACGAGCCGGACATCTCGCCATCATGTCAGGCGGGCGTGCTCGGCGCGCTGGGACGCCGGCGCGGGTGCTGCGGGGCCGGCGGCGGCCGGACCGCCTTCAGCACTCGTTCAGCCGGACCGCTTTCAGCACTCGATGACGTTGACCGCGAGGCCACCCGTCGACGTCTCCTTGTACTTGGTCGACATGTCGAGTCCCGTCTGGCGCATGGTCTCGATGACCGTGTCGAGCGAGACGACGTGCGCGCCGTCTCCCTGGAGGGCCAGCTTGGCGGCCGAGACCGCGGTGCAGGCCGCGATCGCGTTGCGCTCGATGCACGGGACCTGGACGAGTCCGCCGACCGGGTCGCACGTGAGACCGAGGTTGTGCTCCATCGCGATCTCTGCGGCGTTCTCCACCTGCGCCGGGGTGCCGCCGAGCACCGCGCAGAAGGCGCCCGCTGCCATGGAGCAGGCCGAGCCGACCTCGCCCTGGCAGCCGGCCTCTGCCCCCGAGATCGAGGCGTTGCGCTTGTAGAGCGCGCCGATCGCGCCTGCCGTGAGCAGGAACGTGCGCATGGCCTGGCGTGTGGCGTCCTCGTCGGCGGCGAGGTTCGGGTGGATCCGCAGGAAGTGGCGGCCGACCGCGGGCAGGATGCCCGCGGCCCCGTTGGTGGGGGCCGTGACGACGCGGCGGGCGTCGGCGTTCTCCTCGTTGACGGCCATCGCGTAGGCCTGGAGCCACTCGATCGAGTGGTCGTTGTGTGCGGCGGCCCCGCTCGCGGCTTCAGCAGCCTCCAGCTTCTCGCGCTGCGCCCGGGCCCGACGGCGGACCTTGAGTCTCCCCGGAAGCATCCCTCGGCGGTCCAGGCCCGCGTCGACGCACTCGCTCATGGTCCGCCAGATCCGGTCGAGTCCTGCCCCGACCTCCGACGCGGGACGCAGGGAGACCTCGTTCTCCCACGCGGTCTCGGCGATCGACCGGCCCTCGAGCGTGCAGGACGCCAGGAGCTCGGCGGCGTTGGCGAACGGGTGCGGGACGTCCGAGGGCTCGGTGGCCGGGTCGATCGGGGCGCCCGCGAGCTCGGCTGCGTGCTGGGCCTCCTCGTTCGCGGCGGCGGCCTCGAGCTCCTGCTCGGTGAGCACGAACCCGCCCCCGACCGAGTAGTACACCTGCTCGGCCACGACGTCGCCGGTCGCGTCCAGGGCCGTGAACCGCATCCCGTTGGGGTGGCCGGGCAGGCGGGTGAGCGGAGCCAGCCGGACGTCGGTGCTCGACATGGTCACGGCCCGACGACCGAGGATGCGGACCTCGTGACCGTCGCCCAGGCGCTCCCAGCTCCCGGGCACCTCGTCGGGGTCGCACGTCTCCGGGTCGAGCCCGCGCAGGCCGGCGACCACGGCGTCCGGTGTCCCGTGGCCGATCCCCGTCGCGCCGAGCGAGCCGCACAGCACGACCTTGACCGCGGCGACACGGTCCAGCACGGCGCGTTGCTCGAGCTCGCGCGCGAACGTGGTGCCCGCCCGCATGGGGCCGACGGTGTGCGAGCTCGAGGGTCCGATGCCGACCGAGAAGAGGTCGAGGACGCTGACGTACGAGGACATGGTCCTCATGATCGCACCTCATCTCACGGAGTGGAACTCTTCTGCTATAGCAAGTGACCCCGGACCGTGTCTCGGCGCGAGGTGACGACCGGGCACGTGGCCAGGTGGTCGTCGACGAGCCCGCACGCCTGCATGGCTGCGTAGGCCGTCGTCGGGCCGATGAACTTGAAGCCCTCCTTCTTGAGAGCCTTGGCCAGGGCGACCGACTCGGGGGTGCTGGCCGCGAGGTCCGCGAACGTCGCGGGGCGAGGGCGGTCGAGGGGGGTGCCGCCCTCGGGTGCGCGCGAACCGCCCGGGGCGAACGACCAGACGAGCTCGTCGAGCGTCCGGCCCTGCTCGTGCAGCGCGAGCAGGGCGCGCGCGTTGGAGATGGTCGCCTCGATCTTCATCCGGTTGCGGATGATCGACGCGTCCTGGAGCAGCCGCTCGACGTCCACGTCGGTGAAGCGCGCGACGACCTCGGGGTCGAAGCCCACGAACGCCGCGCGGAACGCCGGGCGCTTGCGCAGGACCGTGATCCAGGCGAGCCCCGACTGGAAGGCTTCGAGGGCCAGCCGCTCGAACAGGGCCTCGTCCCCGTGGACCGGGATGCCCCACTCGGTGTCGTGGTACTCCTCGTAGAGCGGGTCGCCGTCCCCGAAGCAGCGGGCGCCCTGCGCGGGGCTGGGCGCGTCGGCGGGCGCCGCGAGCGGAGCGGGCGAGGGGGCTTCGGGGGACGTGGCCTCGGTCGTGGTCATGGCCCCACTCTTGCGCACGGCACCCACGCGCGGCGCGTGAGGGGTGTGGTCCTGTGGAGCGCGCTCCGGTCGAGGGGCCTGTGCACGGCTCCGGTCCACAGGTCCTGTGGATCAGGCGTCGGCGACCGGAGGGAGCTGCTGCTCGGCGATCGCGCGCAGCGCCTGGAGGTGGCTGGTCAACGCGGCCCGGCCCGCAGCGGTGAGGGCCACCCAGGTCCGCGGTCGACGGCCGACGCGGTCCTTGCTGATCTCGACGTAGCCGGCCTCCTCGAGCACCGTGAGCTGCTTGGAGAGAGTCGAGTCGGACACCTCGATCGCGTCGCGCAGGGACTTGAAGTCGGCCTTCTCGACCCCGGCGAGCGCCGCGACGACCGAGAGGCGGACGGGGGAGTGGATGACGTCGTCGAGCCGGTGGCGGGGGTGAGCCTCGGTCATGCTGCCTGCTCCTCGCGGCGCGGCCAGAGGGCGACGACGACCATCGGTACGGCGGAGACCAGTGCCGCGGGCAGCCAGTAGGCGAGGTTGCCCGCCTGGCCGGGGAGGCCGATGACGAGCGTCGCACCGTAGACGACGGCCCATGCCGCCGGGGCCACGGCGAGGCGCCGGCGCGACCCCCGTGCCAGGAAGCCCTGACGCGACGCCCAGGTCACGCCGATCGTGACCAGCGCTGCCCAGGCCGCCATGCCGACGAAGAACCCGACCCGCCCGCCCATGCCGATCGCGAGCACGAGGCCGACGCTGCCCAGCCCCCATCCCAGGAGGTAGGTCCGGACCCAGCGGGCGCCGCGCAGCCGGGTCAGGCGGGTGCTGGACTCCGCGTGGGCCAGCACCGCGGCGGCTTCCTGGGGGGTCGGGGCGGCGGAAGCGAGTGCATCGTGGCTCATGGATCCATCGAAGCATCTACTTTCCCACTTGGCAAGTACACGTCCGTTCGACAACTTGTCGTGCCGCCCCCGTCCGGCGACGCAGAGCGAGGGCGGCGGGAGCCGCGTCCAGGTCATGGACGCGGCCCCGCCACCCTCGAGATGCGCGGCGTCACCGTCGACTGTGAAGGCGCCGCGCGGGATTGCGCTGGTCAGCCGGTGCTCAGATGGTGAGCCGGCGGCGCATTCCCAGTCCGACGCCGAACACCCCGGCGAGAAGCCCCCCGCCCAGGATCGCTGAGGCGCCCATCGAGAGCTTGCCCGCGGGGCTGTTCTCGACGTCCGACTTCAGCTTGGCCGTGCCGTTCGAGATCTCGACGGTCCCGTCGGCGAGCGTTCCGGCGCCGTCCGCGAGCGTCGAGCTGCCCTCGGCGAGGTCGCCCGCACCGTCGGCCAGCGTCGTGGTCCCGGTGTGCAGCGTGCCAGCGCCCTCGGCGAGCGCGGCGTTGCCCGCGGCGAGCGTCGTGGCACCGTTCGACAGCGTCGTGATGCCGGTGTGCAGCGAGAGCGAGCCGTCCTCGAGCTTGGTCGTGCCCGCGAAGAGGTCTCGGGCGCCCGTGGCGAGCTTGGTGTTTCCCGCAGCGAGCTCCTGGGCACCGGTCGCGAGCTTCTGCGATCCCTTCGCCGCGTCGGTCGCGCCGACCGAGACCTCAGCCGCACCCGGGGCGAGGGCGCCGAGGCCGGTGTTGATCTCGGTTCGCGCCGTTGGCGGCTGAACGGATGCCGGGGGCGAGGGCGCCGAGGCCGGTGCTGATCTCGGTCGCGCCGTTGGCGGCTGAACGGATGCCGGGRGCGAGGGCGCCGAGGCCGGTGCTGATCTCGGACGCTCCTCCTGCCGCCTGGGCGATCCCCGGGGCGAGGACGTCGAGTCCAGCCTTGATCTTCGTCGCGCCGGCCGCTGCGTCCTGGGCCCCGGTGGAGAGCTCACCCAGCTTGGTGGTGAGGGTGGAGGCGCCCGTCGCCGCGTCCTGGGCGCCGGTGGACAGCTCGCCCAGCTTGGTGTTGAGCGTGGAGGCGCCCGTCGCCGCGGACTGGGCCCCGGAAGCGACCTGCTGTGAGCCCGCCTGGACCCGTGCAGCACCGCTCGAGAGCTCGCCCAGACCGGTGGAGAGCGCTGCGGTACCGTCGGCGACCTGCTGCGCTCCGCTCCTCAGTGCCTGGGCCCCTTCATCGAGGCTGGCAGCCCCGGACCGGAGGTCGGAGGCTCCTGCGTCGAGCGCCCGGGCGCTGTTCACGAGCCCTTTCTCGGCCGTGAAGCCACCGTAGAGCCGAGCGGTCCCGGCTGCGACCTCTGCTGCCCCGCCCTCGACCGACGCCGCTCCCGTGGAGAGGCCACCAGCGGCACCGGCAAGTCGATCGAGCTCGGCCTTGAGGGGCGAGTCGGACGGCACAGAATCAGCCAGCGCGGCGATGTCGCCAGCGAGGTCGGCGGCTCCAGCCTCGACCGAGGCGGCCCCAGCGGCGACCCCTGCCGACCCGTCCTTCAGTGTCTTCGCAGAACCAGCGGCCGTCTCCAGTCCTGCGGACAGTGCGCTCGCACCGTCGTGAAGCCGCGAGGCGCCATCCGCGAGCGAGCCGGAGCCGGTGGCCAGGGCGTCCGCGCCGCCGGAGACGCTCCGCGCTCCGATGGCGAGAGCGCCGCTGCTCGACGCTGCGGCGGCAGCTCCGGTCGAGAGGCTGGACGCTCCTCGTGCGAGGTCTGCTGCGCCAGGGGCCAGCTCACTCGTCAGCTTGCCGCTGAGCTCTCCCGAGCCGGAGTGGAGCAGTGCGGCGCCGGGCGCGAGGCGGCTGGTGAGGCTGTTGCTGAGGTCTCCGGAGCCGGAGTGGAGGAGTGCGGCGCCGGGCGCGAGGCGGCTGGTGAGGCTGTTGCTGAGGTCTCCGGAGCCGGCGTGGAGGAGAGCGGCGCCGGGGGCGAGCCGGGTGGTGAGGCCTGTGCTGAGGTCGGTCGATCCGGCGTAGAGCTGGGCGGCGCCGGGGGCGAGCTGGGTGGTGAGGCCTGTGCTGAGGTCGGTCGATCCGGCGTAGAGCTGGGCGGCGCCGGGGGCGAGCTGGGTGGTGAGGCCTATGCTGAGGTCGGTCGATCCGGCGTAGAGCCGGGCGGCGCCGGGGGCGAGCTGGGTCGTGAGGCCTGTGCTGAGGTCGGTCGACCCCGCGTACAGCCGCGCTGCACCGTCCGCCACCTTGGCGGCGCCGGGGGCGAGTCGCCCGGTGAGGCCTGCGTCGAGCTCCTTGGCGCCGGCGGCGACCTTGTTCGCTCCTGTGGACGCGTCGGCCGCTCCCGGGGCGAGCTTCGCCGCACCGGCGTTGAGCTCGTCGGCTCCGGCGGCGAGCTGTGCGGCGCCGTCGAGCGCGGTGACCCCGCCGGCCGCGAGCTGCTCTGCGCCGCTCGACGCCTTGGTCGCACCCGCGGAGAGGGTCTTCGCCCCGTCCTCGAGGGCCTTCGAGCCGTCGGCGACCTTGCCCGCGCCGTCCTCGGCGCGGGTCGCGCCGTCGGCAAGCTCGGCTGCGCCCGCTTCGAGACGTGAGGCTCCGTCGTCGAGGCGCGTGGCGCCGTCGGCCACCCTGCCGTTGAAGAGGAGGAGATAGCCGACGAGCACGACGACGACGAGTGCCAACGCCACCAGGGCGCCGATGGTCAGGGCTGAGTGCGCGCGCGAAGGGCGCGGGAGTGCGTGGGTTGTCATGTGCGAGGGTCCTCTCGTGGCCGGCCTCGTTGCCGGTCTGATCGCGGAGCGCCCATCACCTTGGTGCGACTCCGAGTATCAGGTAAATCACCGTCGACGCTAGCAACGGCGGAGAGGAGGAGGAAAGCAAGTATCTGATACTTCGAAAATCACAAGTTGGTAAAGGTCACGCAGGTGCGGCGAGCGCGTCCTCGAACGCACCGAGCAGTCGCTGGGTGAACAGCACGAACCGCACGGCCTCGATGCCCCGGTCTCCCTCGGCTTCCCACGCGCGCACCGCGTGCACCGCGACGCGAGCCACCTCGTGCCCGTCCCACCCGTAGACGCCTGCGCTCACGGCCGGGAACGCGACCGTGCGGGCGCCGAGCCCTGCGGCCACGTCGAGGGACGTCGTGAAGCACGAGGTGAGGAGGGCCGGATCGGTCTGGCCGCGGTGCCGGTCCGGGCCGACCGTGTGGATGACCCACGGTGCCGGCAGGTCGAAGCCCGGGGTCGCGACCGCCTCGCCCACGGGCAGGCCGTCGGGCAGGGTCGTCCGTCGCAGCTCGCGGCACGCGGCGAGCAACCGGGGGCCCGCCGCGGCGTGGATCGCGCCGTCGACCCCGCCTCCGCCCAGCAGCGACGAGTTCGCGGCGTCGACGATCGCGTCGACGTCGACCGTCGTGATGTCTCCGAGCTCTGCGGTGAGGCGCATGCCTCCCATGCTCGCGCACGTCGCGCGCGCCCGCCCTCGCCCGGATGTGCAGGAGGCGGCCCGACGGCGGTACGCACGTTCCGCCGTCGGGCCGCCTCCTCGAGGTGAGCCGGTCAGGTCACCAGACCTTGTCGCTCCGGAAGACCACGTCCGAACCGCCGTCGACGAAGACGACCTGCCCGCACATGTGGCTGTTCTCCGGTGAGACGAGGAAGCGCAGGAGGTAGGCCGGGACCTCGGGGCCCATGATGCCGCCGAGCGGCATGGGGACGACGGCCTCGACGGCCTTGGTCGACTCGTCGGTCGAGAGCATCTCGCGGGTCATGCCCGTCTGGACGATCCCGGGGCCGATCGCGTTGAGCGGGATGCCTGCCCCGGCCCAGTCGGCGGTCGGCGCGGCGCGGCGCAGCCAGTGCGCGACCGCGGCCTTGCTGCTGCCGTAGATGATGTCGCCCGTCCCGGTCTCGGTGAGCTCGGCGGCGCGGGCCAGGGCAGCGGCCTCGTCGCCCTTGAGGGTCAGCTCGACGAGCCGGTCGTCGACGGGCAGGAGGCTCGCCATCGAGCACGTGACCGCGGCGCGGGGTGCGTCCGACCCGGCGAGGAGCGGGCGCAGGCCGTCGAGGGTCGCGACCGCACCGAAGTAGTTGACCGCGAGCGTCGCGGGGCTGCCGTTCGACAGCCCGGCGTTCGCCACGACCGCGTCGATCGTGCCGCCGCTGAGCGCGGTGACCTTCTCGACGAGCTCGGCCCGGCCCGCGTCGGTCGTCAGGTCGACCGTGACGTCGGCGTCGCGCAGGTCGACCCCGATGACGCGATGGCCGTCGGCCTCCAGCAGACCCTTCAGAGCCCTGCCGATGCCCGAGGCGGAGCCGGTGACGACGACGGTGCGCATGATGCCCTCCAGAGCAGCTGGTGCGGCCAGTCCCATGTCCTGGCCGTCCCCTTCAGGCTAGCCAGCGAATCCGCGGAGAACGGGCGTTCGGGACCTCCGGCCGAGGGGTCGTGACGAAGGTCCCGCCCTCCCGCGGCTGTCTACCACCCGCCCGGCGCGAGCACCTTCCGGATGCGCTTCTCGCTCACGGCGCCGTCGGTCCCGAGCTGCTGCGCGAACAGCGAGACCCGGAACTCCTCGATGAGCCAGCGCGCCTCGTCGAGCTCGGCCAGGCGAGCCGGGTCGGCGGGCCCGGCGGCGTAGGCCGCGCGTGCCTTGCCGTACGCCTCCTCGACGTCGTGCACGCGCCAGGCGAGCTCGGCGTCGCGGTGCGGGTTGGTCGCGGCCTTCTCGATCCGGTAGGACGCCGCACGCAGGTAGCGGGTCAGGTGCGGCAGGCGGTGGGCCGGGGTCTGCGACACGAAGCCCGCGTGGACGAGCCCTGCGACCTGGTCGCGCACGTCCTGGAGCGTGTTGAGCAGCGCGAGGCTGTTGGCCGACCGGATCTCGCCGTCCAGGTTCCGTGCCGCCGTGAGCGCCGCGACGACGTGCCCGACGATCTGGTGCACCTCGTTCTCGAGGTGCCGCTTCACGAGCCCGCGCGCAGCGGTGTACGAGTCAGCACTCCGGATCTGTACGGCATCGGGCAGCGGCCCGTACTGCGAAGCCTTGGCCCCGGAGGTCAGCGCCATGACGGCCGCGAGCTGCAGGTCGGCGACGAGCGCCTCGGTGTTCCGGTACGGGCTCGCGGCCATGGTCAGCGACTGCGTGCCGGTCCAGCGGCTCGTGATGCGAGGGGTCTGGAGCGCGGTCTCCCCGAGCAGCAGGCGCCGGACGCCGCGCGCGTGCGCACGGTCCTGGGTCGACCGGTCGGCGAGCACGCGGAGCGCGACGCTGGGCTTGCCCTTGGGGTCGACCTCCTCGACGAGCGCGGGGTACCCCCGCACGACCATGCCGCCCCCGGCGGGCGTCGACACGACCTCGGGCAGCACGCCGTCGGGAAGCCCCGTGGGCCACGTGGTGAGCCCGGTCGCCTCGGCGACGACCACGGAGGCCACGCCGCCGTCGGGCGCGGCCCCCATCTCGCCATCACCACCTGAGCCCCCACCAGGACGGCCTGCGGAAGGTGTGCCGGAAGCGGAGGAGGGCGAGGCGGGATCGGTGGCGAAGGTCGTGGTGGGCCTGGCAGGGGTCTGCGAGGAACGAGCAGACCCGGGAAGACCGAGCGCCGGTCCCGCCTCGCCCTCCGCCCCCCTCCCCGCGTCCGCCCCAGCAGCAGCCTCACGCAACGCCGCTCCGACGGCCCCCTTGACCGCCGCCCGCACCGCCGCCTGCGCCTGGGGCGCGAGGCGTCGCTGGAGCGAGACGAGGTCCTTGGACTCGTCGAGCACGACCTCGCCGCCGCGGCGTTCCTCGATGACGCGGAACGTCATGCGCAGGTGGCCGGGAAGGCGTTCGGCGCGGGCGTCGTCCCAGGCGTCGTCGGGGATGACGACGTCGCGCAGGGCGCGGACGGCGCGCGTGAACGCGACGTGGAAGGGCTCGGCCATGTCGCCCGCGCGGGTGATGTCCTCCCAGGCCGGGGTGTTCTCGCGGAGCCAGCCGACGACGTCGCGCGCGACGTCGGGGGCGGGGACGAGCTGGACGCGCACGGGCTTGGGCAGCGAACGGATGGTCGCGGTCGCGAGCTCGTCGAGCAGGCCCGGGACCATCCAGTCGAAGCCGTCGGGGACGACGCGGTTCAGGACGCTGATGGGGATGTGCACGGTCACGCCGTCGGCGTCGGTCCCGGGCTGGAACTGGTAGGTCAGGGGGAGCGTGAGGTCGCCCTGGGCCCAGGTCTCGGGGAAGAGGGAGGTGTCGACCGACTCGGCGTCGGGCACCAGCTGTTCGAGCGTGAACGTGAGCAGGTCGGGGTCGCGGCGCCTGGCGCTCTTCCACCAGGTGTCGAAGTGGCGCGCGGAGACGACGTCCTCGGGGATGCGCTCGTCGTAGAACGCGAAGAGCACGTCGTCGTCGACCACGAGGCCGCGCTGGCGCGAGCGCGCCTCGAGCTCCTCGGCCTCCTCGAGCAGGCGGCGGTTCTCGTGGAAGAACTGGTGGTGCGTGGTCCACTCGCCCTGGACCAGGGCGTGGCGGATGAACATCTCGCGCGCGGCCTCGGGGTCGACCTTGCCGTAGAGGACGGTGCGGTCGGCGACGATGGGCACGCCGTAGAGCAGGACCTTCTCCTTGGCCTGCGCGGCGCCCTGCTTGGTGGACCAGTGCGGTTCGGAGTAGGTGCGCTTGACGAGGTGCGCGGCGAGCTCCTCGGCCCACTCGGGCTGGATCTTGGCGACGTCGCGGCCCCACAGGCGGCTGGTCTCGACGAGCTCGCCGGCCATGACCCACACGGGCGGCTTCTTGGACAGGGGCGAGCCGGGGAAGATCGCGAAGCGTGCGCCGCGCGCGCCGAGGTACTCGTTGCGGGCCTGCTTCTTGGCCCGCTTCATGGCGAGCTCCTTCTGCGGGCCGCGCAGGTGCGCGACCGACGAGGCCTTGACCTCGGTGGCCTCCTGCATGCCGATCTGGGAGAGGAGCCCGGCGAGGAGCGCCTGGTGGATGGTGTCGTCGTCCCAGGTCAGGCGGTGCTCGACGGGTTGGTCGGTCGCCTCGGCGATCGTGGTGCCCGACGACGTCGCTCCCCTCCCGGAGGTCGCGTCGCCCCGGGTGCGGGGTGTGTAGGACATGTCGATGCCGAGCGGCTTGCTCATCTCGCGCAGCTGCGCGACGACGTCCTGCCACTCGCGCACGCGCAGGAAGTTGATGTACTCGGCCTTGCACAGGCGCCGGAACGCCGACGACGAGAGCTCGCGCTGCTGCTCGCGCACGTACTCCCACAGGTTGAGGTAGGTGAGGAAGTCGGAGCGAGGGTCCGCGAAGCGGGCGTGGAGCTGGTCGGCCTGGGCGCGGAACTCGGCGGGTCGTTCGCGCGGGTCCTGGATGGACATCACGGCCGCGATGATCGCGACGTCGCGCGCCACGCCGCGGCGCGAGCCCTCCCAGATCATGCGGGCCAGGCGCGGGTCCATGGGGAGCTGGGCGAGGACGCGGCCGACCTCGGTGAGGCGCGTGACGGCGCGGCCGGGCTGTGCGTCCTTGTCGGCGCCGCTGCGACCGGCAGGCTCCGCCACGGTCTCGAGGGCGCCGAGCTCGGTCAGGAGCTGCACGCCGTCGCGGATCGAGCGCGTGTCCGGGGGCTCAACGAACGGGAAGCGCGCGACGTCGTCGGGCGAGGAGACGACGCCCACCGAGATCATCTGCAGCAGGACCGACGCGAGCGAGGTGCGCAGGATCTCCGGCTCGGTGAACTCGGGGCGGGAGAGGAAGTCCTCCTCGGAGTACAGGCGGATCGCGATGCCGTCCGCGACACGGCCCGAGCGCCCCGAGCGCTGGTTGGCGCTGGCCTGCGCGATGGGCTCGATCGGCAGGCGCTGCACCTTGGTCGCCTTGGAGTAGCGCGAGATGCGGGCCGTGCCGGGGTCGACGACGTAGTGGATGCCCGGGACCGTCAGCGACGTCTCGGCGACGTTGGTCGCGAGCACGACGCGGCGCGAGGAGTGCGCCTGGAACACGCGGTGCTGCTCGGCCGAGGACAGGCGCGCGTAGAGCGGCAGGATCTCGACGAAGTCGGGGCGCTTGGCGTCGCGCGTGCGCTCGCCCAGGCGGGACTCGAGGGCGTCGGCCGTGTCGTGGATCTCGCGCTCGCCCGACAGGAAGACCAGGACGTCGCCCGGCCCCTCGGCCATGAGCTCCTCGACTGCGTCGACGATGCCCGTGACGAGGTCCTTCTCCTGGCCGGCGGCCCCCTTGGCGGTGCCCCGCTTGGTCTTGCCCGTCTCGGGGTCGACGTCGGGGCTCAGCGGCCGGTACCGGATCTCGACGGGGTAGGTACGACCCGTGACCTCGATGACGGGAGCCGTGGGGGGATGGTGAGCGGCGCCGTCGGGCCCGTCGACTGCCACGGACCCGTTGTCAGAAGTGCCCAGGTCCCCCGCCCGGTCTGCTTCTGACAGCTCGTCGGCCGTGAGCGGCGGGAGCGGGCCGCCCGGCGCGAAGTGCCGCGCGAACCGCTGCGAGTCGATCGTCGCCGACGTGATGATGACCTTGAGGTCGGGGCGCTGCGGCAGGAGCCGCGTGAGGTACCCGAGCAGGAAGTCGATGTTGAGTGAGCGCTCGTGCGCCTCGTCGATGATGAGCGTGTCGTACGCGAGGAGCTGCGGGTCCCGCTGGATCTGCGCGAGCAGGATCCCGTCGGTCATGACCTTGACGAGCGTCTGGTCGCTCGACTGGTCCGTGAAGCGCACCTGGTAGCCGACGATCTCGCCGAGCGGCGTGCCGATCTCCTCGGCGATCCTCTCCGCGACCGTGCGCGCCGCGATCCGTCGGGGCTGCGTGTGCCCGATCTGGCCCTTCCGGCCGCGGCCGAGCTCGAGCGCGATCTTGGGGAGCTGCGTCGTCTTGCCCGAGCCCGTCTCGCCCGCGACGATCACGACCTGGTTCTCCGCGATGGCTTTCGCGATGTCCTCGCGCCGCGCGGAGACGGGCAGCTGCTCGGGATAGGTGATGGGCGGCACGACGACCTGTGCGCGCCGCTCGGCGGCCCGCGCGAGCTGGGCGGGGCTCACCTGCTGGCGGCGGGTGCCGCGCTGGTTGCCACGCGTCGAGGTGCCCGACGTCGGACGCTCGCCGCGGGCGTTCCTGTCGCCCTCGGGCGTCTTCTCGGCGCGGGCGCGGCCGGCGTCCCGGCGGGGGGCGGAGTCCGTGCGGCCGTCGGCCTGCTCGGGGGAGGGGTTCTGCTCGCTGACCTGGGGCTTCGCCCGTCCGCGTCCTCCGCGTCGGCGGCGTGGGCTCCCGCCCGTGCGCGGCTCGCGTCCCGCCTCGCCCGTGGGGGCGCTCGCAGGGCTGTCCACGGCGGGCCGTGCGGGGCCGTGCGGTTCGGTGCTCACGACCAACCATTCTCTCAAGCGGTCGCAACTTCAATTGCCCGGACGTCGTCCGGCACGTGCCGTGGCGAGGAGGATCGGCCCGGCGCGTCGGCCCGTGGGAAGGCGTGGCACTACGGTGACGACGTGAACTCCATGGCCGAGGTCGTCGGCGCAGCACTTCCCCTCGCAGTGGCCGTCGCGCTCAGCCCGCTGCCGATCATCGCCCTCGCGCTGCTCCTGACGTCGGACCGGGGGCGCGCCTCGGGCGTGACCTTCGTCGTGGGCCGGCTGCTCACGCTCGCGGCCCTGCTCGGCGTGGTCGTCGCGGCGTCGGACGTCGTCGAGCACCTCCTGGGGTCGAGCGAGCTCCCGGCGTGGGTGCGGATCGTCCTGGGAGCCGCGCTCATGGTGCTCGGCCTCACGCAGTGGCGCCCCAAGCCCGAGGGCGAGTCGGCGAGCCTCCCCGGCTGGCTGGCCTCGATCGCGGACGCCACCCCCGCGCGTGGCCTCGGCGTCGGTGCGCTGGTCACGGTCGCCAACCCCAAGGAGCTCGCGTTCGTGCTCGCCGCGGGCGTCTCGGTGGGCGGAGCGGCGCTCGGGTTCGTGCAGGAGGTCGTGGTCGTGCTGGCGTTCGTCCTGGTGGGCGGGCTGTCGGTCGTGGTGCCGCTCGTCGCGACGCTCGTGGCCCCCGCCCGCGTCGTGCCGTGGCTCGACCGCCTGCGGGAGTGGCTGACCGCCAACACGTCGCTCGTCATGGGGGTGCTGCTGCTCGTGATCGGGGCGACGGTCCTGGGGGACGCGATCGGGGAGCTGTAGCGGCTCGGTCGGACGGTCACGTCCCAGGGGGCGGGTGCAACGCCGCCGGCAGGCCCGGGGATGGCAGCCGCTCGGCCTCCCGGGGGATTGCAGCCGCTCGGCGTCGGGCGCACGCTGGGGGCATGGCCACGTCCTGGGTCGACAGGTGGCAGCTCGATCTCGATCGGCTGCGCTGGTACCCCGCGGCCCAGGAGATCCGCGCGGTGCGCCAGGAGGACCCGACCACGCTCGTGCTCCGCTCGACCACCGCGCGCCTGGTCTGGGAGCCGTGGCGCCTGCTCCCGGTCTACGCGGTCCCCGCAGCGGACGTGCGCGTACCCCTCGTCGAGGGCGAGCACCAGGAGGGGCAGGTGCGGCACGGGCTGATCCCGCACCCGCTGCACTTCGAACGGCACACGTGCGCGGGGACCGAGCTGTGGCCCGAGGAGCACGCGACGGCGGGCGACGCGCCCGGGTCCCGCACGGCCACGTTCTTCCGTCCCGACGACGAGGACCTCGCGGGCCACGTCCTGGTCGACTTCCAGGCGTACGACTGGTTCGCCGAGGACCAGCCCCTCGCGGCCCACCCGCGCGACCCCTTCAAGCGGGTGGACATCGTGCCCAGCTCGCGCCACGTCGTCGTGTCGCTCGGCGGCGTGCTGCTCGCGGACAGCTCGCGGGCCATGGCGCTCACCGAGACCTACCTGCCGCTGCGGTGGTACGTCCCGCGCGAGGACGTGCAGTGGGACGCGCTGACGCCGAGCACGACGACGAGCGACTGCGCCTACAAGGGGCACGCCCGCTACTGGTCGCTCGCGTCGGGCGACCCCGACGGTGCGGACATCGGCTGGAGCTACGAGGCCCCGCTGTCCGACGGCGAGAGGGTGCGCGGTTACGTCGCCTTCTGGTGCGAGCGCACCGACCTCACGCTCGACGGCGCCCAGATGCCGCGCCCCGAGAGCCTGTTCTTCCCCCGCGGGAGACGCTGAGCGCAGTGCGACCGGCGACGTCGACCTGGCACCGGTGCCGAGCATGCGGTGGGCGTTCGTCCAAGCGAGAAGTTGAACGCCCACCGCATGTTCGACGAACGTGAACCGCATGTTCGGCGAGCCGGGGTCCCGGACTGGTCGCCTTGTCGACCGGGATGCTCAACCGATGCTCAGCCGACCCGGACGCTCAGGACGAGCTGCTCGCCGACGTCGAGCCGCACGTCCGAGAGCGTGACGCCCGGCGGCAGCGAGGACGCGAGGTCGATGCGCTTGCCGTCGACCTGCTCGAGCTTCCCGCGGACGGCCAGCAGGAGCGCCGCGACGACCGGGTTGCGGCTCGTCGCCCCGACATTGCTCAGCGTGAGGACCATGGCCTGGTCGATCTCGGCGGTCGCGGTGATCTGGGCGCTCGCGGACAGGAAGCCCTTGCGGATCTTCGCGGACGCCACGATCGACGCCGCGCGGGGCCCACGGGACGCGAGGTCCACGTCGAGGGCGGTGAGCGTGAAGCCCTGGTCCGCGAGGGCCTTGGTCGCGAGCTCGCGGACCGTGGTGACGAGCGCGTCGCGGCTCGCTGCGGCACGCAGGTGACCGCTCACGGGGTGCTCGGTGCTCTGGCCGGACTCCTCGATCGAGAGCGAGCCGTCGGCACCCTCGACCCAGGAGAAGCGCAGGTCGCGGATCTCGGCGTCGAGGTCGACCGCGACGCCGGCGACCGTGACGGGGTGCCCCTGGGCGCGGATCGTCCGCGCGACGGCCTTCTCGCGCCCGACGACGTGCTCGACGTTCTCGGCCGGGTCAGGGGCGTCGGCGGCACCCATCGCGCGGACGACGAGGCCCGTCACGTCGACGTCGAGGCTCTGGACGTCCGGGCTGCCGGGGACGGTCGCGGCGTCGATGCGGACGCGTTCCAGGCCGGAGGCGTGGGGCCCGAGGTTCCTGGTCATGACCTCGCGCAGGCGCTCGGCGAGCGCGGGGCCCGTGTCCGGGCGCGGGGCGCGACCGAAGGGGAGGACGTCGTGGGCGGGGCTCAGGTCGTCGGACATGCGCCGAGCCTACGACGAGGGTGACGCCGGCAGACGGATCGGCGTGCAGGGCGCCCGGAGTCCCAGGGTCCTCACTTTCGTCGGTACCGCACCTCACGAGGCCCGACGACGATGGAGCCATGATCACCTTCGCCCACGCGATGAAGCGCTACGGCCCCACCACGGCCCTCGACGACCTCACCGTCACGGTCCGACCCGGTCGGGTCACGGGCCTCCTCGGTCCCAACGGCGCGGGCAAGTCCACAGCCCTCCGCCTGGCCCTGGGCCTCGACCACGCGACGGCCGGGGCCGTCACCGTCCACGGCACCCCGTACCGTGCCCTGCGGCACCCGCTGCGCACCGTCGGCGCGCACGTCGACGCGCGGGCCTTCCACCCCGGGCGCTCCGCCCGGGCCCACCTGACGGCCCTCGCCCGCTACAACAGGATCCCGGCACGCAGGGTCGACGAGGTCCTCGGCCTCGTCGGGCTGAGTGACGTCGCGGGCAAGCGCGCGGGCGGGTTCTCCCTCGGCATGGCCCAGCGGCTCGGCCTCGCGGGTGCGCTGCTGGGCGACCCGGAGGTCGTCCTGCTCGACGAACCCGTCAACGGCCTCGACACGGACGGCGTCCTGTGGCTGCGCGGCCTCCTGCGTGACCTCGCCGACCAGGGCCGCACCGTCCTGCTGTCGAGCCACCTGTTGTCCGAGCTGGAGGTCACCGCCGACCACGTCGTCGTCCTCGGACGAGGTCGCCTCCTGGCAGACGTCCCGATCGCCGACCTCGTGGGACGGGACGCCCCCGTCGTCGTCCGGACCCCGGACGACCCGGCACCTCTGGCGCACGCGCTCGTGGCGAGCGGTCATCACCCGCAGGTCGACGGGCACGCGTTGACCGTGGAGGGCGTCGACGTCGAGCTGGTCGGCGACCTCGCCCATGCGCTCGGCCTCCGCCTGCACCACCTCGCCGCCGCCCCCGTCACGCTCGAGGCCCGCTACCTGGACCTCGTCGCCGACGACGTCCAGTACCGCGCACGTCCCGAGGAGCGCATCGCATGATGGCCGCAGTCCGTGCCGAGTGGGGTCGTACGTGGTCGGTGCGCGCCCCGTGGGTCACCCTGGCCGCTGTCCTGGTCACCGTGCCGCTCGTGGCGACCGTCCTGGCGAACGACGTCGTCCACGCGGTCTCCACCGGTGAGCTCCCGCCCGGCACGTCCACCGCTCCGGCGGAGGCTCTCGGGCCGGCCGTCCAGCTCGGTCTCGTCGTCCTCGCTGCCCTGGCCATGCATCCGGTGACGACCGAGTACGCCACGGGTACCGCCCGGCTCACGTTCCAGGCCGAGCCCCGCCGACGGGTGGTCCTCGCCGCCAAGACGACGGTCGTCACCCTGACCGCCCTGCTCGCAGGGGTGGCCACGGGCACCGCCGCCACCCTCGCCGTGCGCGCCTACCTCGGGGAGCACGCCGCCCCCGCCCCGGACGGCGCCGTCGCCGAAGCCCTCCGAGCCGGGCTGCGCACCGGCGTCGTCCTCGCGCTCGCCGCCATCCTCACCGCGGCGCTCGCGGCGCTCGTCCGGCATGCGGTCGGTACGCTGGCACTGGCCGCCGCGCTGCTCGCGGGTGTGCTCGTCCTGCCCGACCCGGTCGCGCGCTGGACCCCCGCCGGAGCCGCCGCAACGTTCGTCGCGGGAGAGGGCGCGCCCTGGGTCCTGGCCGCGTGGGCGGCCGTCGGGTTCGCCGTCGCTGTGGGGGTGCTCGAACGCCGCGATGCCTGACGGAAGGATCCCCATGCCCTCGCCCCTCGCGCTGCTCGCCACGGCGGTGCTCGTTCTCACCGTCGCGGGCGCGGTCGCGGCAGTCCGCCGCTATCGTTCGCTGGCCCGTGAGCTGCACGCCCGTTCCGTCGTGCAGGCGGCGGCAGCCGAAAGGGCACGCCTCGCGGACGACTTGCACGACGCGCTCGGTCACCGGCTCGCTCGCCTGGCGCTGCGTGCCTCGGCGCTCGCGGTGACGGGCGTCCCGGACGCGGCGGACCTGCGGCGCGAGGCCGACGACGCGGTGCAGGACCTCCACCGTGTCGTCGACGTGCTGCGCGACGACACCCTGGAGCCCGTCGAGGACCTGGTCCGCGCGGCACGCGCGGTGGGGCTCGACGTCACTCTCACCGGGGCCGAGGGTGACGGTGCCGGTGCACCGCTCCTGCGGACCGTCGTGCGGGAGGGCCTCACCAACGCTGTCCGCCACGCGCCCGCCGAGCCGGTCCAGATCGACATCTCTCCCCGCGGCGTCACGGTCCTCAACCGTCTCGCAGCCGCCGGGTCGCGACCGGACGACGGCCGGGAGCCGTTCGGGCTGGACTCTCTCGAGCGACGCGTGCGCGCCGCGGGCGGGATGCTCTCCCACGGTGAGCGCGACGGATCGTTCGTGCTCGTGGTGAGCCTCCCGGCCCGTCCCGTCGCGCCCGACGGTGATCTCCCGCTGCCGCCGTCGGCGCTGCGCGTCTTCGTGCGGCAGGCCCTGCTGCCCGCGGCGGTGGTGGTGACGGGCCTCGTGCTCGCGTACTCGTGGGCGGCGCACGACGCCGTGCTCGACGAGGACGTGTTCGCCGGGATCGTCGTCGGGCAGGAGCGCGCCGCCGTCGAGGCCGAGCTGCCCGAGCGGGAGGCGCCGCTGCGCCCGGTCCGTGCCCCCGCCGCGGAGCATGGGTGGGACTGCGCGATCTACACGGACGGCAACTTCCCGCTCGCCATGGCCACCCTCCAGATCTGTTTCGACGGCGACGAGGTGGTCCGCACCGTCGACCTGCGGGAGCGCTCGTGGCTCTGAACGGGATCTCCGTCGTGGTGGCCGACGACGACCCGATCGTGCGGGCGAGCGTCTGCACGGTGCTGGGGGCCGACGGGCGGTTCGACGTCGTCGCGCAGGCGGACGACGGTCAGGGCGCCGTCGCGGTGGCACGTCGGCATCGGCCGGACGTCGCCCTCCTCGACATCCGCATGGCATCCCGCGAGGACGGCCTCGATGCCGCCGAGGCCCTGCGGGCCCAGCTGCCGACTACTGCTGTCGTGCTGCTGACCACGTTCGGCGAGGACGCGTACGTCGACCGGGCGCTGCGCGTCGGCGTCGCCGGGTTCCTGCTGAAGTCGGGCGACCCCGCGGCGTTGACGGACGGGCTGGCTGCAGCCGCGGCCGGGGGAGCGTGCCTCTCGCCGATCGTCGCGGCGCGGCTCATCCGTCACCTTGCGGGGGGGCTCGGCGTGCGCCCTGTCGACCGTCCTGCCGTCCTCGACAGCCTCACGCCCCGTGAGCGGGACGTGCTCGTCGCGATCGCGCGCGGGCTCTCGAACGCGGAGGTGGCCGCCACGCTCCACCTCACCGAGGGCACGGTCAAGGGCTACGTCAGCGCACTGTTCGACCGGCTGGGCGTGCGCAACCGGGTCGAGGCAGCGGTCCTGGCGCACACCGCGGGGCTCGTCCCCCAGGGCTAGCTGTCCTGACCTGCCAGGTTGTCGACGTGGCGGGGGACCTCCGCGAACGCCCGCACCGGGAACGTCCCGAACCCCTCGACCTTGGGCGGCACGGCGGTGAACCGCGCACCGCGCGACGGCACGGCACCCAGGTTCGTCAGGTGCTCGACGACGTGGATCCCCGCCGCGAGGAGCAGCGAGTGGGCGGGACGCGCCCCGCCGGAACTCACTGGGTCCGTGTCGTCGATGTTCAACGAGTCGATACCGACGAGCGTGACCCCCGCGTCGACGAGGTGCTGTGCGCCGGCCTCGGTGAGGAAGGGCGCGGGCTCCCCGTAGGCCGGGGTGCCGAAGTGTCGGTCCCAGCCGGTCTGGAGCAGCACCGCGGTCCCGGCCAGGTCGCGGTCGAAGAAGACCTCGGCGCCGATCCCGCGACGACCACCCCGCGCGGGGTCGACGACCTCGCTCAGCCGAAAGACCTCGGCAGGCAGCCCGACGAGCGACTCCAGCTCGAGCCCGGAGAGGTCGGTCCCGCCCGCGTACCGGTGGAAGGGGCTGTCGAGGTAGGTACCCGTGTTGCCGATCATGGTCAGGACGTCCATCGCGAACTGGGTCCCGGGCGCGTACTTCGCGACCGAGTCCGCCCGGGTCAGGAACGGCGTGATCGTCGGGGCGGGCAGGCCCGGGTAGGTCACGAGGCCCTCGCGCACGGTGTGGCTCAGGTCGACGAGCCGCGTCGCGCGGCCCGCTCCTTCGCGGGGTCCGGCCCCTTCGCCGACCCCAGCGTCACCGACGGCGCGACCGACCCCACGGCTCCCCACGTGCGGTTCCTCGACGAACGTCAGCCCCGTGATCTCGACCGACCCGACCAGTGCGAGGCCCAGGTGGCGGACCAGGAGGCGAGCGACGTCGTCGGGCACGAGGTCGCCCGACGGGACGTCGAGGCGGAAGCCCTCCGTGCGGAGGCTGCCACCGTTGGCGAAGGTCACGTGGGCGTCGAAGTGCGCGCGCTGCTCGGTCATCACCGGAGTCTCGCACCGCGGGCGGCCCACGGGAAGACGCAGCGAGGCCGCCGCCCCCGGAAGGGGACGACGGCCTCGTGGGCGACCGGGAAGGTCAGTACGTGCTGAGCTCGCCCGACGCGGCCAGCGCGGCGAAGGCGATGATGTAGACGACCCAGCCGATGGCTCCGAGCACCGTGAAGATGATGCTGAGGATGAGGCCCCACTTGGCGAGCTGGTTGTCGAAGCCGGCCTCGCGGGACTTCTTCTTGGCGATGGCGCTGACGACGATGCCCGCGATCGCGAAGACGAACGCCAGGACGAAGCCGACGATGCCGAGCGTCTTGCCCGGGTCCTCGACGGGGGCGCCGTAGTACTGCGGGGCCTGGTCGGACTGCGGGGCCTGCGGGGCGCCGTAGGGAGTGGTCACGGGGGTTTCTCGTTTCTCTCGCGCGCCCGAGCCTTGTCGGGAGCGTGGGGATCGTGGCAAGGAGTGCCACGGGAGTGCGGTGCTCATTGTGGAGGAAAACGGCGCGCCTGCACAGGGGTAATTCTCCCCATGGGGGTGAAAAGTTCTCAGCGGCTCTGCTCTCGGCAGAGCCGAGGCGGGCTCGGCGCTCGAGGTGGCCGCCGCGTCAGGTGCCGCGTCAGGCCGCGGCGCGGCTCGTCTCGCCCCGGAGGTGGTCGATCGTGTTCTGCACGTCGCGCAGCGTCGAACCGACGTCGGCGCCCTGTGCCACGGTCTTGTCGGCGACGTATCGGACCTGGGCCGAGGCCGCGTCGAGCGCGACCTGGGCGTCGGTGAGGGCGAGGACTGCGCGTCCGTCGCCGAACTCGTCGGTCGCAGCCTGCGCGAGCGCGGCGTTGGCCTCGTCCGTGGCGGCCTGGGCGTTCGCGACGGCGTCCTCCACCTCGAGGCGCAGGCCGGAGGGGAGCGTGGAGAGCTGTGTGCTGGCCTTCTCGAGGTCCTCGCCGATCGAGTCGACCTGACACTGCGTGTCCTCGATGAGCCGGGATACCTCGGCGGCCGATGCGGTCGCGCTCAGCGGCAGCATCATCGCGAGTGCGAGGAAGCTGGCGGCGGCGAGCCGGGCGGCAGGTCCTGATGTCTTCGGCGACGTCATGCCGAGAAGTCTGCCCGGTGAACCTGGGAAAAGACAGGGAGGACATGGAGGGCTCGTGGAGATTTCGCCCACGGCACACGCAGGGGCCGTCCTTCCGGCTCCGGCGGGGCGCCGGCGCGGCCCGTGCGCACGGGTAGCGTTGCTGCCGTGTCCCACCCCGTAGCCCTCGAGGCAGCCCGATGATCCGCCGCGCGCTGGCGCGCGCCTACTGGGCGGTGAGCCGGTGGACCCTGCGCACCGAGCAGCCCCCGACCGACCGCCCCGGCATCCTCATCGGCGCCCCGCACACCTCGAACTGGGACTTCGTGCTCATGCTCGCGATCTCGGCGAGCGTCGGCGTCAAGGTCCGCTGGCTCGGCAAGCACACGCTGTTCAAGGGCGTCGTGGGACCGTTCGCGCGGGCCCTCGGCGGGATCCCCGTGGACCGGACGGACCCGAGCCGAGTGGTCGACGACATCGTCTCGCGGGTCCGCACGGGCGAGGTCTTCTCGCTCGTCATCACGCCCGAGGGCACACGCAGCAAGGGCGAGTACTGGAAGTCGGGCTTCTACCGGATCGCGCGCGAGACGGGCATGCCCGTGACCCTGGGCTACGTCGACCGCACGACCATGACCGCGGGCCTGGGCCCCACGCTCGACCTCACGGGCGACGTCCGCGCCGACATGGGCCGCGTCCGCGCGTTCTACGCCGACAAGGCCGGGTTCGACCCGTCGCGCCGCACCGAGCCGCGCCTGCGCGAGGAGGACCGGCCCGCCCGCGGGGCGAGTGCCGCAGAGGGCGACCCGACGGTCTGACAGGGGCGGCGCCGTCGGGACCTCGTGGCCCCTCGGACCACGCGGCCCGACGGCGGTGCTTCCGTCACGGGGCTGCGGCGGCTCGCGTCGTCCTCGTCCAGGAGACGGGCCGTCCCCGGACCCGCTCGGCCTCAGCCCGCAGCCGGGTCTGTCGGTGCGTAGACCCGGAGCCCGCCGCGCACCATGGTGAGCGTCGCGTCGACGACGCGGTCGCCGTCGATCTCGAGCGTCTCGCCGTCGTGCGCGAGGATCACCGGGTCGTGCGGCGTGCCGTCCCCGAAGCGCAGCGCGAGGTCGGGCGTCGTCCACGAGTCGACCGCGAGGTGGCGTTCGAGAGGCTGGACGCGCTGCGCGAGCGAGGACGCTCCACCGCCCGCGACGGTCTCGAGGAACAGCCGGACCCTGCTGTAGCGCTTCTCGGCACGGCCCGTGCGGACGTCGAGCACGCCGTCGTCGAGCCGGATGCGCTCGACGGGCGCGAGGTTCTGCGGGACGTACTTGTTGACGCCCGCGAAGAACGACCAGTAGGAGCCGACCACGCCGTCCACGGACAGCCGCAGCGGGGCGGCCGAGCGCAGGACGCGCGAGGTGGCCCACACGGTCGCGGGCCACTTGCCCAGGCGCTTCTCGGCGCGCTCGCGCTGCGAGACGAGCTCGGGGTAGATGCCGAGCGAGAACGTGTTGAGCACCGTGAGCTGGTCCTCGCCGTCGACGCGCAGCTCGGCGACGTCGACGCTCACGCCCGAACCGGTCCGGACGGCGTCGACCGTCGCCGACATCGACGTGAGGTCGGCCGCCTTGGCGAAGTGGTTGAGCGTCCCGCCGGGCATGACCACGAGCGGGAGCCCGTGCTCCCGGGCGGCCGCAGCCGCGGTCGAGACGGTCCCGTCGCCACCGCTGATCCCGAGCGCGACGGCAGGGCGGACGCCGTCGGACTCCGTGCCGGGGCCCGCAGCCCCACCGGACCCCACGGGCACGCCGCGGGCCGCGCGGTCGTACAGCTCGCGCAGGTCGTCGCCCTCGGCGAGGACGTGCACCCGGGCCCTGGGGAGGTCACGGCGGAGGACCTCGAGCGGGTCCTCCTTGAGGAGACGCCCGGACCCGGCAGACGTGTTGACGACGACGAACAGGCCCTCGCCGTCGGCCAGCGCGGGCACGTCGGCGGGCGGCCCGGCGGGCACGTCGGGTGCGGGGCCCGGGGGAGAGGGCACGAGCCACCTGCCGAGCACGGCGAGCCCGACCCCGAGCGCGGCACCCCCGACGACGTCCGAGAACCAGTGCGCGCCCACGTGCAGCCGCGAGTACATGACCGCGCCGGCGACGGGCGCGACCACCAGCCCGGCGGCGGGCCACTCGAGGGCCACGCCCGTCGCGAACGCGGCAGCCGACGCCGAGTGACCGGACGGGAACGAGGGGGTGGTCGGGTAGCGGCGCAGCCGTCGCACGAGCGGCAGCACGTCCGCGGCGGGACGATCGCCACCGAACAGGCCCTTGCCGAGCAGGTTGGCGGCCGCGCTCGCGACGGCGAGCGTCCCCAGGCCCCGTACCGCCGCCCGGCGCCCTCGGGCACCCGTCGCGGCCAGCCCGGCGCCGAGCCCCATCCACAGGACGCTGTGGTTCGCCGCCGTCGAGAGCCGCACGAGCGCGGCATCGGCCTGCGGGCCGAGCCGTCGCCCGAAGGTCCGTTCGTTCATGCGGCGGTCGAGCCGGGCGATCGCGGGGAAGGCCTCGTGGGGCTTGATGAGGCCCGTGAAGCAGGGCTTCCGCCGGCGGTTCCGGACGGGGACGGAGGAGGACGACGGCATCCTTCCACCGTAGGGCCGCCCCGCCGGCCCTGCCCGCCCGCGCGCTGTGACGTCGAGCCCACGCTCCTGCGGGAGCGGCGCCGTCGGGCCTCCTGCTCGTCCGGCACCCTCGTTCTGACACAACTCCGATAAGTTCTCCCTATGGGCACCACCCCCGACCCCATCCGGGTCTTCCTCCTCGACGACCACGAGGTCGTCCGCCGTGGCGTCGCCGCCCTCCTCGAGGCCGAGGACGACATCCAGGTCGTCGGCGAGGCCGGCACGGCCGCGTCGGCGCTGCCGCGCATCCGTGCGGTGCGACCGGACGTCGCCGTGCTGGACGTGCGCCTGCCCGACGGCTCGGGCGTCGAGGTCTGCCGCGACGTGCGCTCCGAGATGCCGGAGATCGGCTGCCTCATGCTCACGTCCTTCGCGGACGACGAGGCGCTGTTCCAGGCCGTCCTCGCGGGGGCCTCGGGCTACGTCCTCAAGCAGATCCACGGCTCCGACCTCGTGGGTGCCGTGCGGACCATCGCGGGCGGCGGCTCGCTGCTCGACCCGGTGAGCACCGCGCGCATCCTCGACCGGCTGCGCACGCCGCAGGCCCAGGAGGTCGACCGCCTCGAGGGGCTCTCGCCCCAGGAGCGGCAGATCGTCGACCTGATCGGCGAGGGCATGACGAACCGCCAGATCGGTGAGCGCCTGTTCCTCGCGGAGAAGACCGTCAAGAACTACGTGTCGCACATCCTGTCGACGCTCGGGCTGCAGCGCCGCACGCAGGTCGCGGTCCTCGCGACCGAGATGCGCACCGAGGACCGCCCGCGCGGCTGAGCCGCACGGCCCGCTGGGCATCGCCCGACGGCGGAGCGTGGGTCGGGTGCGCGGGTCGCCCTGGCCAGCAGGTCCGGACCCCGCCCGAGGAACGACTCAGGCGTTGGGGATCCGCCACACGAGCGCGGTCCCGCGGCCCGTGGGCACAGCGGTCGACGGGGCGGCCTCGGGCGCCCCTGCGCCCACGACCTCCCGTGCCACGGCCTCGGCGGGCCCCACTGCGAGCTTCCCGCGCAGGGCCTCGGCGCGCGTCGCGAGGTTGTGCAGCCCGCCGCGGTGGTCGCCCGCGTCGACCCCTTCGCAGCCGATCCCGTCGTCGACCACCGACAGCGTGATGGCGTCGTCCGTGACCTTGAGCCGCACGTCGACGCGCGAGGCCCGTGCGTGCCGGGCCACGTTCGTGAGCGCCTCGCCGACCACGACCACGAGCTGGTCCGCGACCTCGGCGGGCACGAGCGACGAGTCGTCGCTCTCGATGATGACCGAGGGGGCGAACCCGAGCGCGGGGGTCACGGCGTCGGCCGCCGCGGTCAGGCGCTCCTGGAGGCTGGCCTCGGGGGGAGTCGTGGCCTGGAGCGCGAAGATCGTCGAGCGGATCTCCCGGATGGTGTCGTCGAGGTCGTTCACGGCCTCCTCGACGCGTGAGCGCACGATCTCGTTCTCGATGTGCTTGGTCGTGCTCATGAGCGTCATCGCGGACGCGAAGATCCGCTGGATGACGACGTCGTGCAGGTCGCGGGCGATGCGCTCGCGGTCCTCGAGCACCGCGACGCGGCGGCCGTCCTCGTAGAGACGGGCGTTGTCGACCGCGACGCCCGCGGCGGCGGCCAGGGCGCGGACCGCGGCCTCGTCGTCCTGCGTGAACGGGGAGCCGTCGCGCTTGTCCGTCAGGTAGAGGTTGCCGTAGACCGAGTCGCGGACCTGGATCGGCACGCCGAGGAACGAGTGCATGGGCGGGTGGCCCGCGGGGTAGCCCGACGCCGCGGGGTAGCCCTCGATCTTGTCGACCCGCAGGGGGTGCGGGTGCCGGATGACCTCGCCCAGCAGGCCGTGGCCGTGGGGCCAGTGGCTGATCGCCTCGACCTCGGAGTCCTCCATGCCGACGGGGACGAACCGGCCCAGCCGGTCGCCGTCGCGGACCCCGAGCGCGCCGTAGCGGGCTCCGGTGAGGTCCATGGCGGCCTCGACGATGCGGCGGAGCACGGTGTCGAGGTCGAGGTTGCTCGTGATGGCGACGACGGCGTCGAGCACGCGGTGCGCGACGGCGGACGGGAGGGACTCGGTCACCCACGTGAGTCTGTCAGATGTACGGACCGGAGCTGGCCTCGGGAGGACCGGGACGGTGCTCTCCCACTGGTGGTGGGTCTTCAGGTATTCCATGACGAACCCCCTCGATCTGGACAGTCCCGGCACCCGCCGCGGGTTCCGACGGGTGTGCCCCCGGCCGGTCGGCGGGTGGCCGACCGGCCGGGGAAAGAGCGACGGCCCTCCGGGAGGTGACCGGGAGGGCCGTCGGGCGGGCCGGGGTCTCGCGTTCCCCGTGATTCCCGCGTCTACCTGGGTGTATCGCCGTGGCGAGCGGATCGCGTCGCCGAACCGGGGATCAGACCAACCAGGAGTTCTTGCGGACGAGCGGCAGGCTCTTCCACTGTCGGCCGAGGCCGAGGGTGTCGCCGGCGCCGATCATGGCCAGCGAGATGATCGCGAGGGCCTCGACGACGTGGCTGTCGATGATGGGGTTGGTGGTCAGGGGCAGCGACGCGAGGTACATGAAGCCGAGGAGGACGGTCCCGGCGATCGCCGCGATCCGCATCCCGATCCCGAGCATCAGGGCGAGCCCGATCCCGAGGAGGCCCGCCATGAAGAGCCAGTCGGCCCAGGCCGCGCCGGCCATCCCGTTGAAGAAGTTCGCGAACGGTCCCTGGACCCCGCCGAGGAAGCCGGCCGTGGGGCTGCCCCCGTTGATCCAGGCCCGCTCTGAGGGGGTCGAGAACCCGAGCCCGAAGGTCTTGTCGAGGAAGGCCCACACGAAGTAGAAGCCCATGACGATCCGGAAGATCCCCAGGACGATCTGGGTCGGGAGGGTGCCGCGGACCGCGAGGCTCGCGGTCGTGGTCGCCCCGGTGACCTCGTGGGGGACGGCACGTACTGCTCGGGCCGAGCGGGCCGAGCTGGCCGGGCGTTCGATCGTTGCACTCATGTCGTCTGTCTTCCTCGTCTCCAGGACCGGATCCCCTTCCGGTTCGTTGACTCCATTCCACCGGAGCGCGAGGGGCGTGACCTGGGGCGAAGGTCGAGGATTCCGGGGGACCTAGGTCCCGTCGTGAGGCTCGGCGCGGACGCAGCGGCAGGGTCAGGAGAACGCGGGATACCCGCCCGACGGCGAAGGTCCCCACTCGCGCTCGGCCCACGCGACGCCGTCGGACAGGAGGGACGCGATGCCCGGGGTGACCTCCCGCAGGTGCTCGGCGCCCCAGCGCCACCGGGACAGCACGAGCTGGCGGTACGACGGCGAGCGCCCCTCGGGCCCCACGCGCGGGCGGTCCTCGACCGCTCCGTCGAGCAGCCAGCCCGTCATCGCGAGGATCCAGCCTGCGCAGGCGACCAGCACGTCGTGGGTCCAGGCGGGCTCGACGACGGCGTCGGGAAGGTGTCGGCCGAGCCCCGCGGTGAACGCCGCGAGGAGCTCGTCGGTCAGGCCGGGCGGCGGGTCGAACACGCACCAGCACGTCGAGAACGGCATGAGCGTGTAGGCGGCGTCGAGCGCGGGGTGGTGGGCCGTGGTGTCCTCGAGGTCGAGGAAGACCCAGCCGGCGGGTGTGAGGACGGCGTTGTCGGGACACGTGTCGCCCGGGGAGACGACGACGGCGCTCCCCGGCGCACGCAGGCTCGCGAGGGCCTCGAGGTCGTCGTGCAGGAACGCGAGGGTCGCGTCGAGCGGGTCGCGCGCGAGGTCCGTGGGCGTCGGCAGGGCCGCGACGAGCCGGTGCACCCCGGCGCGGGCGTCCGCGTCGAGGTCCCACCCGCGCACGACGCCGCGGGCCGCGAGCTCGGCCGAGAACCGCTCGACGTGCGGCCCCGAGGCGCCCGCGAGCTCGCCGAGCGCGGTCGCCCACGAGAGGGCTCCGTGCCAGGCGGCGTCGCGGTCGGTGCCGAGCAGCAGGTCGGCGAGCGTGGGCCCGTCGCCGACGTCGCTCATGACGACCAGGCTGTGCGCCTCGTCCACCCCCAGGAGCACGGGCGTGCGGTCGAGCGCCAGGAGCCCCGCGACCTCGTGCTCGAACGGGAACCCGTGCACGCCAGGGCCGTCGAGAAACCGCTTGACGACGACCGTGCTGCCCGGGGCGTGCGCGGCGGCGCGGGTCGTGTCGAGGCGGTCGGTCGTGAGCCCCGCGACGACGCGGGCACGGACGACGAGGGATCTCGTCGACCCGCCGAGGGCCTCGGGCTCGGTGAGCGCGGCCCCCAGCGCGGCGCCTGCGAGCGCGAGGGTCTCGTCGAGGTCGGGCACGGGCGTGCGGGAGAGCGCTGGCTCGGGCGGGGGAGCGGCGGACGGCATGCCTCAGTCTGCCCCGTGGGCTCCTCGCCCGGCCGGGTGCGACACGGCCGTCAGGACGTGGCGTCCTCGACGTCGGCCGACAGCTTGTCGACCTCCGTGCGGAGCTCGTCGAGCTTCGAGCTCACCGCCTGGTCGGCCGACTCGACCGCGTCGGACGCGGACTGGAGCCGTGCCGAGGCCTCGTCGAGCCGGGTGCGTGCCTCGGCGACGCGCTGCTCCGCCTCCGCCTTGGTGTCCTCGCTCGCGGTCGCGGCCTCGTCGATCGCGGCCTGGAGATCCTGCGACGCGGTCCGTGCCGAGGTCACGGCCTCCTCGACCTGGGCGCGCTTGTCCTCGGGCAGGGAGCCGAGCCCGTCGACGAGCGACTGCACGTCGGCACCGATGGTCTCGGCCTGGGCCTTGGCGTCGTTCAGGAGCTGGTCGAGCTGGTCGCTCGTGATGGTGAACTCGGGGAGGGTGATGCTCCCGTCGTCGCCGCAGGCGCCGAGCAGGGACGTGGACAGGACGAGCGCGAGCCCGACGGCGGCACTCCGGCGGGGGCGTCGGGTGCGCTGCGCGGGGGGCGCCTGGAACGAGGTCGAGGTGTCCATGTGCCCATTGTGCTCGCGCAACCTGAGAAGTCACCCTCAGTGTTCATCCAGGAGGGGTGGCGTACACGCCGTTCGTCGTCCAGGCTTGAGTTTGGCCTTTCTCGCGATAGCCTCGCTACGTCGAAAGACGCAAGACCGGACAATTGGAGTCTCGTGGTGACCTTGCCGACGCACCGTGTGCGTTCACGCCGCCCTGCGGGAGCAGCAGTGAGCCCGCACGACGAGGCAGGCTCGGTCGCCGGCTCGTCCCTCCCCGTCGCCCCTGAGGCGGCGACCGACGCTCCAGCTCCTCCTCCTTCTTCCACGACGCCTCCGTGCCTCGCGGCGAGCGCTCGCCCGCGCCACACGTCCCGCGCGGTCCCGTGGATCCTCTCGACCACGCTCGTGCTCGGGTCGGTCATGACCGTCGGGTTCGTGGGGTCGTCGATCACGCACCGTGAGTCCTGGTCGGTCGAGTACGCCGCGCCGGAGACCCCGACCCCGGGTGCCGCGTTCGGCGTGCTCCCCGCCGCCTACGAACCGCCGCACGAGGACGTCCAGCTCGAACGGGTCGTCGCTGCGGTCGACCGCAGCGACGAGTACATCGCGACCGAGGCGCAGGTCCCGGACGGTGTCCTCCAGGCCCGCTCGGAGCTCGGCATGCTGCTGGCCACCTACCAGGCGCAGCAGGCTGCTGCCGGTGGGAGCGCTCCAGGAACGAGCGGCGGGACCGGCACGAGCGGGGCAGGGAGCTTCTTCCTGGACGGCCTGGCCACCCCGCCCGCCCCTGCACCGTTGTCTCCGCTGGCACCGGTCGCCCCCGTCACGCCCGAGGCCCCCGGGTCGTCCGGCGTGGTCGAGGGGCCGGGGCCCACGGCAGCACCCGCGGACGTCGCGGACGCCGCCGCGGCGTCGAGCACCGTGTCGTCCGGCCTGCCCGCGGGGTACGTGCCGGCAGGCGCCGCGGACGCCCTGGCGACCGACCTCGCTCCGGTCTCGCCCGAGCCCACGGCGCCGGTGGCTCCGGACGCGGAGGGCGGGGACACACCGTCGGGCACGGGTCCGGACGGTGCGGTGGCTCCCGACGGCACCGTCCTTCCCGAGGGCACGGTCCTTCCCGACGGGACGGTCGAGGACGGTGACGGGGTACCGCTCCCCGGCGGCCTGACCGGCGACCCGACCGACGAGGACGCCCCCGACCACGACGACCTGGTGACGCTCGACGACGTCGTCGTCGCCGCGACGCGGCTCGCAGAGCTCATGGGCCCGTCCTACGCGCTGGCGCCCGGCGACGTCCTGCCGGCCGCAGGCATCACGGCTCCAGCCGGCGGCACGCTCGCCGACCAGCTCGCGGCCGTGGTCGCCAAGTACGCCGACAGCACCGCGCAGTACGGCAACGGACTCCTGCCGGACTCGGTGCTCTGCGGTCTCGACTTCGCCTCCGGGCACAGCCTGCGCTGCGACGCCGCGGAGCAGCTCAACGCGCTCGCGGCCGAGTACCAGAAGGAGTTCGGCAAGCCGCTCCGCATCACCGACTCGTACCGCAGCTACGACGCGCAGGTCGCGGTCAAGGCCGCCAAGCCGTACCTCGCCGCCGTGCCGGGCACCTCGCAGCACGGCTGGGGTCTGGCGATCGACGTCGGGCAGCCCGTCTCCACGGGCCGCAGCGCCGAGTACCTGTGGATGCGGCTGCACGCACCGGACTACGGGTGGGACAACCCGTCGTGGGCGCGGCTCGACGGCCGCAAGCCCGAGCCCTGGCACTTCGAGTTCTACGCGGCGGGCGCCATGCCGGACCGCTACACCGGGGGAGCCCCCGCGACGCCGTCGGCCCCTCCCGTGAAGCCGACGACCCCGCCCACCACACCTCCCACGACTCCGCCGAGCCCGGCCCCCACGCCGAACCCGACGCCCACGACGCCCGCGCCGACGGACCCGCCGACCCCGACGGACCCGCCGACGACGACGCCGCCGACCACGACGCCGCCGACCGAGACGCCGGACCCGACGGACCCGCCCACGACGACGCCGCCGACCGAGACGCCGGACCCGACGGACCCGCCCACGACCACCCCGCCGACCGAGACGCCGACGGCTCCGCCGACCTCGACGCCGGACCCGACCCCCACTGCGACACCGACCTCGGACCCGACGTCCACGGCCTTCGCGACCGAGGAGCCCACGGCGACCCCGTGACGACCGCACGACGAGCGGCGCGCGTCCCCGCGAGGGGGCGCGCGCCGCTCGCGTCTCACCTACCTGTGCTCTCCGGCGGCGTCGGGTCGAGAGGCGGGGGTGGCGGCAGGCGGGCGGGACCAGCCCGGGAATCCCGGGAATGCGGTCGCAAGGCGCGGAGGCGACCGCGTAGGGTGGAGCCCATGTGGATCTGAGCCTGCTCGCGAGACCCCCTTCCTCTCGCGCCCCGACGTCGCCCCGCGACGTGACGACCTCGTCGCGTCCCGGCAGCGCTCGACGTCGGTAGGCAGCCTCCTGTGCCGCCGTGGCGCCCTTCCAGTCAGGTGACCCCATGCCCCATGCCTCTCCGTCCCTCCTCACTGCCACGGACCTCACCAAGTCCTACGGCGACCGCACGGTCCTGGCGGGGGTGAGCCTCGCCGTCGACCCCGGCCACCGGACCGGTCTGGTCGGTGAGAACGGCGTCGGCAAGTCGACGCTGCTGCGGCTTCTCGCGGGGGTCGAGGACCCCGACTCCGGGGTCGTCACCCGCCCGGCCGACCTCGGCTACCTGCACCAGGAGTTCCCCTACGGTCCGACGACGACCGTCGGCGAGGTCGTCGAGGACGCCCTCGCGGGGGTCCGGGAGATCGAGCGTGAGCTCGAGGCGGCCGCTGCGGCCCTCGCTTCGTTGTCAGAACCTGGCCGGGGTGCAGCCCGGCCCAGCTCTGACGACGGGTCCGCCGCCGTCGATGCCCTCACCGCGGCCTACGACCTGGCCCTGGCGCGCGCCGAGCAGTCGGACGTGTGGGGGGCCGACGCCCGTGCCTCCCGCGCGCTGGCGGGCCTGGGCCTCGACGTGATCCACCGCGGCCGCCTGGTCGCGCGGCTCTCGGGCGGTCAGCGCACGCGCCTCGGCCTCGCGGCGCTCCTCATCCGCCAGCCCGGCGCGCTCCTGCTCGACGAGCCGACCAACCACCTGGACGACGAGGCCGCCGAGTTCCTCGCGACCGCGCTGCGCGCGCTGCCCGGGGCCGTGCTCCTCGCGAGCCACGACCGGGTGTTCCTCGACGAGGTCTGCACCGAGATCCTCGACCTCGACCCCTCGCAGGAGGCCAGCTCCGCGGGTCGCACGGGCGGCACGCTGTACGCGGGGACCTACCGCGACTACCTGCGGGCCAAGCGCGTCGAGCGTGCCCGCTGGGAGCAGCAGTTCGCGGCCGAGCAGGACGAGCTCAAGGCGCTGCGGCGGTCGGTCGCGACCACGGCCCGCAACGTCTCGCACAACCGTGAGCGCGGCAACCAGTCCAAGCTGCTCTACGACGCCAAGGGCGAGCGCGTGCAGTCGCAGGTCTCCCGGCGCGTGCGCAACGCCCAGCAGCGCCTCGACACGCTCGAGGCCGAGCAGGTGCGCAAGCCCCCGGAGCCGCTGCGGTTCGCGCCGCCGCACCTCGTGCGCGAGCGGGCGACGAGCTCGTCGCCCGGGCGGTCGGGCGGTCGGCGCGGCTCCCAGGGGGCGTCGAACGGCACCGACGGCCTGGCGCTCTGGGCGCGTGACGTCGTCGTGCAGGGAGGGGCGACCGAGCCCGACCCCGCGACGCCTGGCCGTCCCCGCCTCGACCTGCGGGCCGCGGGGGTGCCGTCGATCGACCTCGCGCCGGGCGCCAAGCTCCTCGTGACCGGGGCCAACGGCTCGGGCAAGTCGACGCTGCTCCACGTGCTGGCGGGGGACCTCGTGCCGACGTCGGGCAGCGTGGGGCGTGCGCGAGGCGTCGAGGTCGCCCTGCTGGAGCAGGACGTCCGCCTGCACGACGACGAACGCACCCCGCGCGACCTGCTCGCCCTCATCACGGGTCAGGACCCCGCCGACCGCCCGCTCGTGAACGCGCACGGCCTCGTCGCACCACGCGACCTGGACCGACCGCTCGGGATGCTGAGCGTGGGCCAGCGGCGACGCGTGGTCCTCGCGATGCTCGTGACGCAGGCCCCCGACGTGCTGCTCCTCGACGAGCCGACCAACCACATCTCGCTCGCGCTCGCCGAGGAGCTCATGGCCGCGGTCGAGACGTGGCCGGGGGCCGTGGTGGTCGCCTCGCACGACCGGTGGCTGCGGCGGACCTGGAAGGGCGACGTGGTGCACCTCGGCTGACGGCTGCGTGCAGGGAGCTCGGGGAGACCCGGCGGCTCCCCGGCTCGGTCGAGCGCCCGAGCCGCGCGGTGGCTAGGCCTGCACCTCGACGGGCACGGTCAGCCGCGAGCGGATCTCGTGGACGACCTGCTTCTGGACCTCGACCGGCGGCGACCCGTCAGGGTAGATGCCCAGCAGGGTCGCGAGCCGGAGCTGGGCCTCCTGCAGGTCGGCGAGCCGGCGGCTCTCGGCCGCACCGCCCGCGCGTCGGGCCGCCTTGCGCACCGCCCGCCGCGCGTGGACGGACCGCAGCGCCTCCATCTCGCCCGGCGTCACGACGTCCGCGGGCTGGTCGGCGAGGACCGTCTCGAACCAGTGGTGGTCGATGCTCCGGGCGTAGCGGAAGACCAGGACGAACGCGAGGATCAGGACCACGTACTTGAGGAAGACCGACGCGAAGACGCCGGCCTCGGACGACGAGAGGAAGATCTCGGGGGCGTTCCACGCGAAGTGCAGGGCCCAGGCGAGCAGGTACGCCCCGAGGGCCACGCCGATGCGCCGGGCCACGGAGATGCGGAACGCGGTGAGCGCGTAGGCCACGCCGAACCCGGCGATCGCGCTGAACATCACGTGCGCGCCGAACCCGACCAGGACCCTGCTCAGCCCGACCTGGAGCGCGCCCACGGCGTCCGAGTTCGGGTCCATGATCGCGCCCTGCACGATGTAGCTGATGTTCTCGCTGACCTCGAACCCCAGGCCCACCATGGCTCCGTAGACCAGCCCGTTGAGCGGCCGGGTCACGTGCGCGCGCCCCGCGTAGAGGACCAGGACCACACCGAGGACCTTGATGAGCTCCTCGTCGGTCGGCCCCGCGAGGGCGGCCGACCAGGAGGCCAGGCCGACGCGCTCGAGCGCGGAGATCAGGTGGTCGTTCGCGACCACGACGATGGTCGGTGCGGCCACGAAGCCCCACGCGTAGGCCGCGAGCAGCAGGGGGCCCGGCTCGTCCTCGAACAGGTCGAGACGGCGGATGATCGCCGTGAGCAGCAGCGTGACGAGCGCGGCGAGCAGGACCCCGATCCCGAGGCCCTCCGGGGTGAGCAGCGCGTCCTGGCGGGCCGTCAGGAGCATCGAGAACCCGGTCACGACCAGGCAGACCCAGTAGAGCCAGGTCGCCCACTGGTAGTGGGGGAACAGGCCACGCCGCCGTCTCGCGGGAGCGCCCGTGGGCAGGACCACGGGGACGTTGCGGAGCTGGTCGGTCATGAGATCGTCACCGCCTTCACGAGGGTGGCCACGGCCTCGGCCTGGGCCTGCAGGTCCGACGACGTCCCGTACGCGAGGATCGAGACGCCTCCCTGGGCGTACTGCCGGGTGACCTTGACCGTGAGCGCTGCCGCGGCGGGGCCGTCCGACCGGAAGACGCCCGAGACCTCGGCCGGGTCGCCCTCGGAGACGATCCGGGCGTCGTACAGGCTCGTGCCGGTCGAGAGCTCGGCGAGCCGGGCCCGCCGTGCGAAGAAGACGTTCGCGTTCTCGACCCCCGACGCGACCTCGATCTGGACGCTGACGCCTGCGCGGTCCACGGTGAGGCTCGCGCCCTCGAACGTCGACTCGCTCGCGTCGCCCGACGGGCTGATGTCGGCCGTCGTGGACCATCCCTCGGGGAACCGGATCGTCGCGGTCGAGGCGCCGTCGGACACCGTCACGATCCTCCCGGCGGGGATCTCGGTCTCGGTGGGCGGGGTGCCCTCGTCGACGGCGGTCGGGACGAGCCACAGGGCGACCATGGCCAGCAGCACGAGGGTCGTCGCGACCGACCCGACGCGATCCATCCCGAAGCGTCCGCGACGCTCGGGCCGCAGGAGCGGGGGAGGTTCCGGTTGCATCGTGCTCCTCGGGTCGGGGCGGCGGGACGTCCCTCCGATGCAAGCACCGGGCGCGGCGGACCGCGACCGCTGGCCGGCGGGGACGACGGGGGGAGGAGACGTGGACGAACTGTGCGGGCCGTTCTCTCGGGCGGTGGGTGTCGGCGGCGGGGCCTAGGGTCTGAGGAATGAGCGAAGAGCGAGCACGCGCCGCACTCGAGGCGTCCGGGATCGACTTCACGATCACCCGGCACGGCCCGGTGGGCTCCCTCGAGGAGGCCGCGGAAGCGCGCGGGATCGACCCGGCGAACATCGTCAAGACGCTCGTGGTCCGCCGTGGTGACGACGACTACCTGTTCGTCCTGGTGCCCGGCGACCGGACCATCTCGTGGCCCAAGCTCAGGTCTCTCCTGGGGGTCTCGCGGCTGTCCATGCCGGACAAGGACGTCGCCCGCGAGGTCACCGGGTACGAGCGCGGCACCATCACGCCGTTCGGCTCCACGACCGCGTGGCCGGTCGTCGCGGACTCGCGCGTCGTCTTCCGCGAGGTGGGGGACGTCGTCGGGCAGGACGAGGGAGGGGCGGACCTTCTCGGTGAGCCCGACGGCGCCTCGCCGCTCGTCTCGATCGGCGGGGGCGCGTTCGGCGTCGCGGCGACCGTCGACGGAGCGCGACTTGCCGCCGTCCTGGGCGCGCAGGTCGCGGACGTGACCGACCCGGTCTAGCCTCACAGGGTTTGACCATCACGGGTCCCGCCCTCGGGAACACCGTTCATTGCCCGATCGTTGACCAGGAGGACGGTCCGCGAGGACCAGCCTCACCGACTGACGGAGCACGAGAAAGCATGACCATCCCCAGCACCTTGGACGCAGGCATCACCTACGAGGCGACCCCGGAGGGGTCTCTCATCACGCTGTGGGGAGAGATCGACGCAGCCTTGCGGGACCGCGCGAGCGACGCGATGGCGCAGGTCATCACGCACCCAGGTCCCGTGACGATCGACGTCGGTCGGGTGACCTTCATCGACTCCTCGGGCATCGCCTTCATCCTGCAGGTCTACATGCTGGGCTCCGAGGACGGACGCCCCGTGGTCCTGCAGGATCCGACGAGCACGCTCGAGGACCTGCTGGAGATGATCGGCATGGGCGGCACCATCCCCGTCGTGCGGACGGCTTCCGCGGGGTCCTAGGCGTCGTCGCGGCGGTCCTCGACCGCGGGCGGGGTGCCCCACGGGGCGCCCGCGTCGGCGGGCCGTGCGGGCTCGATCCGGTCACGGACGGGCGGCTCGATCCGCTGCGTCTCGTCCGGGGCGGGGAGCTCGTGCGGCAGCTTCTGCCGGAACGCCGAGAAGTACAGGCCCACGAGCACGCCCCCGACCATCATGATCGGGAGCTGTGCGGCGCTGAACCACATCGCCGAGGAGGCCACGAGCAGGCCGAACGTGACGGGGACGGCGACGTCCAGGGTCCTGCGGTCCACGGGGCCTCCGGTGCTGATCGGTGTGAACGAGGAGCGTAGCGCGCGGGCGGGTGCGGCCCGAGCGCGTGTCACGCCTCGGCACCCGCCGTGCTGTGGGTGGCTCGGGCTACGGTTCGGACCATGCGCATCCTGCACACCTCGGACTGGCACCTCGGCCGGACGCTGCACGGCGTCGACCTGCTGGGCCACCAGGCGGCGTACCTGGACCACCTGGTCGAGGTGGTGCGTTCGGAGGGCGTGGGAGCGGTCCTCGTCGCGGGGGACGTGTACGACCGGGCGATCCCGCCGGTCGACGCCGTGAACCTCCTGTCGGACACGGTCGCGCGGCTCGCGGAGCACGCGGACGTCGTGCTGACGCCGGGGAACCACGACTCGGCGATCCGGTTGGGGTTCGGGGCGTCGCTCATGCGTCCGGGGGTCCACTTCCGGACCCGTGTGCCCGACGTCGGCGCACCGGTGCTCCTGGACCCCGCCTCGCGCGGTGGTTCGGGTGGGCAGGTCGCGGTCTATGCCGTGCCCTACCTCGACCCGGACGGCGTCCGGTGGGAGCTCGCGGACGGCTGTGGCTGTGGGGAGCCGGGCGCACCCGAGGCGCACGACGCGCCTGCACCGACCGCACCGACCGCACCGACCGCACCCGCCGCTGAGAGGCGACCCCTGCCCCGCTCGCACGAGGCCGTGACGGCCGCGGCCATGCGGCGGATCGCAGCCGACGTGGCGGCTCGTCGGGCGGCTGGGCAGGGCGAACGCGTGCGGAACGTCGTGATGGCGCACGCGTTCGTGGTCGGCGGGCAGGCCTCGGAGTCCGAGCGAGACATCCGGGTCGGCGGTGTGGACTCGGTGCCCGCGGGGGTGTTCGGCGGCGTCGGGGTCGACTACGTGGCCCTGGGCCACCTGCACGGCCCCCAGAAGGTCAGCGTGCCGAGCGATGTTTCACGTGAAACCACAGGCCAGGGCGGTGCAGGCGCGACCATGGCCCGGTACTCGGGGTCGCCGCTCGCGTACTCGTTCTCGGAGATGCACCAGAACAAGTCGACGGTCCTGCTGGACCTCGACGCGACCGGCGAGGCCCGGACGGAGCTCGTCCCCGCCCCCGTGCCGCGACGGCTCAGCGAGGTCAGCGGCACGCTCGACGAGCTGCTCGGTGCGCCCGGAGACGCGTACACCGATGACTGGCTGCGGGTGTTCGTGACGGACGAGTCCCGGCCCGCCGAGATGTACGCCCGCGTGCGTGGTCGCTTCCCGCACGCGCTCCAGGTCCAGCACCGCCCGCCGCGCACGGCCGAGCGCGAGGTGGTCTCCGTCGTCGGCTCGGGGCGTGACCCGCTCGAGGTGACCCACGAGTTCGTCCAGCACGTCACCGGATCGGGGCCGGGTCCCACCGAGGCCGCAGCGCTGCGCACGGCGCTCGAGCGGGCCCTCGCGAGCGAGCGGAGCGCCTGATGCACCTGCACTCCCTGACCCTCCAGGCCATCGGCCCCTTCGCGGGGACCCACCGCATCGACTTCGCCCAGCTCGCGACCTCGGGGATCTTCCTCCTCGAGGGTCCTACGGGTGCGGGAAAGTCGACCATCATCGACGCCGTGGTCTTCGCGCTCTACGGCAAGGTCGCCTCCGAGGCCGCGAGCGAGGACCGGTTGCGGTCGGCCTACGCTCCGCCCGAGGTCGAGTCCTTCGTCGACCTCGTGTTCGAGACCGGATCGGGCGTGTACCGCGTGCGGCGCAGCCCCGAGTTCCAGCGCCCCAAGAAGCGCGGCACCGGGACCACGACCCAGCAGGCGGGCGTCAGGCTCTGGCGGCTCGCGGGGGCGGACCAGGCCGTCCTCGCGGCGGACGGGGCGCCGGGGGAGCGCGCCGACGCGGACGACGTCCCGGGCGAGCTCCTCTCGACGAGGCTCGACGAGGCCGGCCTCGAGATCCACCGGGCGATCGGGCTCGACCGCCGCCAGTTCGTCCAGACCATCGTGCTCCCGCAGGGAGAGTTCGCGAACTTCCTCCGTGCCGACCCCGAGCACCGCCGCGACCTGCTGCAGAAGGTCTTCGGCACCGAGATCTACGACAGGGTGCAGAGCGAGCTCGCGGCCCTGAACCGCGAGGCGCAGAGCGCGGTCGCCGCGGCCAGGTCGGTCGCCACGGGGTCCGTCGAGAACTTCGTCGGCGCGGCAGGGCTCACGAGCGAGGACGCTGCAGCGTTGAGAGAGGCCGCGCGGGACGACGCACGACTCGCAGGGCCCGTCGACGAGACCCCGGTCCCGGACGACGACCTGTTCGCGATCGCGGGTCTCGCAGCAGACGAGACCCCGACGCTCTCGCCCGTCGAGCCCGGGGCCTCGGTCCGTACGCTCGTCCGCCGCCACGTCGCCGCGCTCGAGCGGGTCGCAGAAGAGCTCGGCGCGCAGGAGATCACGGCGAATACCGTGCTCGTCGCAGCCCGGGAGGCCTTCGAGGCCGCCCGGGCGGTGAGCGCAGCAGTGACGCGCCGCGACGCACTGCTGGCCGAGCAGGCCGCCCTCGACGCCGCGGCCGACCAGGTGGCGCTCGATCGGGAGGTCCTCGCGGCCGCGCGTCGTGCCGCCGTGGTGGAACCTGTGCTCGCCGGTGCGCGTCGGGCAGCGCAGGAGTCGACGGCCGCCCAGGAGCGCCTGCTCCTCGCGCGGACCGGCGTGCCCGCGTCGTTGGCGGTGTCCGACGTGTCCGCTCTCGAGGTGCTGCGGTCGAGCCTGTCCGCAGCCGAGGCACGACTGGTGCGGCTGTTGCCGCTGGGCGAGTCGCTCCCGCTCCGTGAGCGGGAGGTGGTCGACGGGCGCAAGGAAACCGACCGCGACCGCGAGGAACGCAGCCGGACCCTCGCCGACCTCGAGGCCCGCCCCGCTGCTCGGGCCCTGCTCGAGGCGCGCCGCGACACCCTCGCCGACGCCGCCGGTCGTCTCGGCGAGCGTCAGGAGCGGGTGCTCGGGGCCGAGTCGGTGCTGCGTGCCGCCCGTCAGGCCGTCGCGACCGGCGCCGACCTCGAGGTCGCGCGCGGGCGTCAGGACTCGGCGGTCGCCGCCGCGCGCGCCGCCTCGGACGCCGAGCACTCCCTGCGGACCGCCTGGCTCGGGGGGATCGCCGGAGACCTCGCCGCAGAGCTGCAGCCCGGCTGCCCCTGCCCGGTCTGCGGCGCCGAGGAGCACCCTGCTCCGGCCCGCACGGGAACCGAGCACGTCGGGCGGGACGTGGTGGAGGCGGCTGAGGCCGCTCGTCGCGCCGCGGAGCAGTCCGTGGCCGAGGCCTCGGCCGAGGCGGCCACGCTCGCCGAGCGGCTCGACGGGCTCCGGCGCACCGCGGGCGGCGTGACGACCGACGACGCGCAGAGCTCGGTCGACGCGGCCAAGGAGCTGGTCGCGGAGTCCGCCGCCGCGGTCGCCGAGCGTGCCGAGGCCGCGACTGCGCTCACGGACTTCGACACCGCGACCGCAGCCCTGACCGGCCTCGCCGCGAGCCTCGCCGAGCGGATCGCGGGCGAGACCGCCCGCCTCGACGCCCTCGCGACGGGGATCGAGCGTGACCGCCAGGAGATCGCTGCCGAGCTCGACGCGACCGGTCCGCTCCTCGCGGACGCCGCCCTGCCGGACGCGCTGGCCGACGAAGGCTCTCCCGCCAACCCCGTCGCGGTCATCGAGGCCGCCCTCCGTGACCGTGGGATTGCGGTCACGGCGCTCCTCGACGCCGAGTCCGCCGTGGCCCACGCAGCCGACGCCGTGGCCGCCCGGGCAGCCGAGGTCGCGACGGTCGTGACCGAGTCCGGGTTCGACGACGAGCAGCACGCGCTCGACGCGGCCCGTCCGCCCGCCGAGCGGGAAGCCCTCGAACGGCGGCTCCGTACCGTGGACGCCGACGTGGAGCGCGTCCGCCAGGGGCTCGCCGAGGAGTCGATCGCGACCCTGCCCGCGGACGTGGAGGTCGACCTCGACGCGGCACGTGACGTCGTCGGGCAGGCGGAGACCGCCGAACGGCGAGCCGCCCTCCAGGCCAACGGTGCTGCTCAGCGCGCCCGGCTCGCCGCACGCGCGGCGAGCGAGATCTCCTCGGCCGTGGAGGGGTGGGCTCGGGAGCGCGAGGCCGCAGCCCCCGTCGCCCGCATGGCGAGCCTCGCGGCCGGGTCGGGCTCGGACAACGCCAAGGCCCTCTCGCTCGCGACGTACGTGCTGGTCAGGCGGTTCGAGGACGTCGTCGCGGCCGCCAACGAGCGGCTCCGCGAGATGTCCGACGGGCGCTACGAGCTCGAGCGCTCCGACGAGAAGGAGGACGTCCGCACGCGCCGGACCGGGCTCGCGATGAAGGTCCTCGACCACCGCACCGAAGCCGCACGCGACCCACGCACGCTCTCGGGCGGCGAGACCTTCTACGTGTCGCTGTGCCTCGCGCTCGGGATGGCCGACGTCGTGACCGCCGAGGCCGGCGGCGTGGACCTGGGCACCCTGTTCGTCGACGAGGGGTTCGGGACCCTCGACCCCGAGACCCTCGAGGCGGTGCTCGGCGAGCTGGGCAAGCTCCGCGCGGGTGGCCGCGTCGTCGGCGTGGTGTCGCACGTCGACGCGCTCAAGCAGTCCATCGCCGAGCGCATCGAGGTCAGACGGTTGCCGAGCGGGGCCAGCACGCTCGCGGTGCGTGCGTAGCGCCGGTCAGCCGCCCAGCTCGCGCGCGCGCAGCAGCACCGCGTCGAGCATCTCGGGCGTCAGGCGCCCCGTGAAGGTGTTCTGCTGGCTCACGTGGAAGCACCCCAGCAGCGTCAGGCCGCGCCCGTCGGGGTGCGTGATCCGCACCTCGGCCCCGTGCCCGAACCGCGGCCGCGGACGGGGCACCACCCACCCCTGGTCGTCGAGCGTCGCGAGCAGCGCCTGCCACCCGAACGCGCCGAGCACCACCGCGACGCGCGGCCCGACGAGCTCGAGCTCGCGCCCCAGGTACGGCGCGCACGTGTGACGTTCGAGCGGCGTCGGCTTGTTGGCCGGCGGCGCGCAGTGCACGGGCGAGGTGACACGGATGCCCGTGAGGACCAGCCCGTCGTCGGCACGCACCGACGTCGGCTGGTTCGCGAACCCCGTGCGGTGCATCGCCGCGAACAGGAAGTCGCCCGAGCGGTCGCCCGTGAACATGCGCCCCGTGCGGTTCGCGCCGTGCGCGGCAGGCGCGAGACCGACCACGAGGACCGTCGCTCGTTCGTCACCGAACCCGGGCACGGGCCGGGCCCAGTAGGCCTCGTCCCGGAACGAGGCCCGCTTCACGGTCGCGACCTGCTCGCGCCACGCGACCAGGCGGGGGCAGGCTCGGCACGCCACGAGCACCTCGTCGAGTGCCGCGACGCTCCCGGCCGGACGGGCCCGGAGAGGGTACGTGACGTCGTCGGGCCCGACGGCGCCGCCCGCCTCACGGGGCGCGGCGCCTCGCGGAGGGCTCACCGGCCGGACCGGGCCGGTGTCATGCCTGCGGCGTGACGAGCTGCTGCAGCGCCCAGGTGTTGCCGTCCGGGTCCGAGAAGTACGTGAACCGGCCCCAGGGCAGGTCCTCGACCGGCGGGGCGTCGATGCCGTGGTCGAGCAGGTGCTGACGGGCCTCGTCGGCGTCGGGCACCACGATCTGCAGACCGCGCTGCCCGCCCGAGGGCATGTCGGTCATGTTGACGTCGAGCACGATCGAGCACGCCGACCCCGGCGGGGTGAGCTGGACGAACCGCAGGTCGTCGTTCACGGGGATGTCGTGGTCGGCGTTGAAGCCGACCTGGTCGACGTAGAAGGCCTTGGCCCGGTCGATGTCCGACACGGGCACGGGGACGAGCTCGAGCTTCCAGTCCATGGTCGTCGCTCCTGGGGTCTGCTGGTGGTCGCGGCCCGCGGGATGACGGGCACCTCTTCACCGTACGAAGAGAAGCGGTCACCCGCTGGCCGGGACCTGAGCTCCTGTCGGGACGAGCACCAGTGTCAGGAGCACCTAGTCGTCAGAAGTGGGCCGGGGGACACCCCGGCCCACTTCTGACAACTCAGCGGGGCTCGCCGACGGAGGCCGGCGCCGGGAGGGCAGGAGCCGCCTCGGCGGCCTCGACCACGGCCTCGGCCGCCGCGACGACCCCGAGCTCGGAGGCGTCCGAGACCACGATCGGCGCGTCGCCTGCCGGCGCGGCCCGCAGCGAGCGCGTCAGGCTCAGCAGGAGCAGGCCCGCGACCGAGATGACGCCGAACATGACCGCGGCCATGGTGATCGTGACGTCGCCGCCGATCAGCCCGGTCAGCGGCGCGATGCCCGCGCCGACGCCGAACTGCATGGCCCCCAGCAGGGCTGCCGCGCTGCCGGCCCGGTGCGCGTTGCGCTCGAGCGCGACCGCCGGGACCGAGGGCATGACGAACCCGGCCGTGCCCAGGGTCAGGACGATGAGGGCCACCAGGACCGGGAGCCCCGCGCCGCTCAGGGTCGCGGCGAGCAGCCCTGCGGAGAGGACCATGCCGACGGGCACGATGACGCGCAGGATCTGCTCGGGCGTCACGCGCCCGACGAGCGCGCCGTTGACCTGGCTGCCGATCGTGACGGACACCGCGCCCGCGCCGAAGATGATCGCGTACTGCTGGGCGCTCAGGCCGAACTGCTCCTGGAACACGAACGTCGACGCGGAGATGTACGTGAACATCGCGGCCATGTAGAACCCGCCGAGCAGCGCGAGGCCGAAGAACGACCAGTCGCGCACGAGCGAGCCGTACGAGCGCAGGGCCGCCGACGTGCCGCCCGTCCGCCGCATCTCGGGGGGCAGCGACTCCTTGAGCCGCAGGGCTGCGAGAACCAGCAGCAGCACGCCGAACACCGCGAGGGCGACGAACATCAGACGCCATGAGCCCATGCGCAGGAACTGGGCACCGATCGTCGGAGCCAGGATCGGGGCGACGCCCACGACCAGCATGAGTCGCGCGATGACCTTGCCGACCTGGAAGCCCTCGAAGTTGTCGCGCACGATCGCCATCGACAGGACCATGCCGGCCGCGGCCGTGAGGCCCTGGACGAACCGGAGCGTGGTGAGCATCTCGACCGACTGGACGAACACGATCCCGACCGAGGCCAGGACGTAGAGCGAGAGGGCGGACAGCAGCGGGAGGCGGCGCCCGATCGCGTCGGAGAGCGACCCGATGAGGAGCTGACCGAGCGCGAGGCCCGCGAGCGTCGCGGTCAGGGTGAGCTGGATGCGGGACTCGGTCGTGCCGAGCTCCCGCACGATCTGCGGGAAGGCCGAGAGGTACAGGTCGATCGTGAGCGGGCCGATAGCAGTGAGCGCCGACAGGAGCAGCACGAAGCCGACGGTGATGCGCGTGCCGCGGGTGGGTACGGAAGCCGACGGCGCCGACGGTGCTGACAGATGGGAGACCGCGTCGGAGGTGGACGACGCTGGTGGTGGGGTGGCCATGACTGCGGCAACCCTCGCCGCCGGGCCGTTGTTCCCGGACGGCGTACGGCGTCCGGTGGCTGAGACGGGGCGCAGCCGCGGCGTGCGCGGCGCGCCCCGTCCTGCCGGAGGTCAGCCCTCGGCGCGCGCGTCGCGCCAGGCGACCCACTGCTCGACGAGCGAGAGGTCGTAGTCGGGGCCGCTGACCCCGACCGTCAGGAGCGTCGCGCCGAGACCCACGAGCTCGTCGCCCACCTCGGCGGGCGGACGGTTCACCGCGACGGACCGCTCGACGAGCGAGGCCGTGTCGCGCCCGACGGCGGCGCCGTGCTCGTCGAGGATCGCGCTCTTGCGGGCGAGCGTCTCGGCGTCGCCGAACGAGTGCCACGCGGTCGCGTGCTCGGCGACGATGCGCAGGGTCTTGCGCTCGCCCCCGCCCCCGACGAGGATCGGGATCTCGCGCGTGGGCGCCGGGTTGGACGCGGCCCAGCGGGCCTTGATGCGGGGGAGCGCGTCGGCGAGGTCCGCGATGCGCGAGCCCGCCGTGCCGAACTCGTAGCCGAACCGGTCGTAGTCCTTCTCGAACCAGCCGGCGCCGATCCCGAGGATCAGGCGGCCGCCCGAGATGTGGTCGACGGTGCGGGCCATGTCCGCGAGGAGCTCGGGGTTCCGGTAGCTGTTGCACGTGACGAGCGCGCCGATCTCGACCCGGCTCGTCTGCTCGGCCCACGCGCCGAGCATGGTCCAGCACTCGAAGTGCTTGCCGTCGGGGTCGCCGCTGAGCGGGAAGAAGTGGTCCCAGTTGAAGATCACGTCGACCCCGGCGTCCTCGGCGCGGGCCACCGCGTCACGGATCTGGGGATAGTCGGCATGCTGGGGCTGGAGCTGGACACCGATGCGCACGGGACGAGTCATCCATTCAGCCTAATCGGCGCGACCTGGGGCGTGCCGCTGCGAAGGCAGCGAACCAGGAGGACCCGGGCAGCGGCGCCCGGCGTCCGCGGTGGACGCGCACGACTGGGCGACGACACCACCACGCAGCCGCCCAGCGTGAGCGACACCGCAGGTCACGGATCCGCATCCTCCGAGGCAACGCGCCGCCTCGCCACCTACTGTGGGCGGATGAAGCGATGGTGGTGGTTGATCGGCGGGCTCGTCGTCCTGGTGCTCGTGCTCGTCGTGGTCGACCGCGTCGCGGTGCGCGTGACCGAGGGGGCTGCGGTCCGGTCCATGGAGCAGGGGGACGTCGAGCTCACGGACGCGAACCTCGACATCCAGGGCTTCCCGTTCCTGACGCAGGTGGTCGGCGGCGAGCTCGAGCACGTCACCGGGACGGCCGCGACGGCGACGTTCGGCGGCTACACCGTGACCGACCTGCACATCGACGCCCGCGGCGTCTCGACGCGCGACCCGTACGTCCTGCAGTCGGGCACCGCGACGGGGCTGCTCGCACCGTCCTCGCTCGACGCGGTCGCGAGCGAGGCAGCGGGGTCCCCGGTCACGTTCAGCACCGACGGGAACCTGCTCGTCGCGAGCATGTCGGTCCTGGGCGTCGACCTCTCGGCCCGGCTGACGCCGCGCGTCGACGGCAACACCATCGCGGTCGACGTCGCGGCCCTGACCCTGGGGCCCGCGACGATCACGATCTCCGACCTCCCTCGCCCGATCGCGAACCTCCTGACCAACCTCCAGGTCCCGCTCGACCTCCCGACGGGCGTCACGCTGACCTCGGTCGGGGTCACCGACGGCGCGATCCGCGTCGAGCTGAGCGGGACGGACGTCGCGCTCGCGGACCTCGCGGCGTCGTGATCCCGGGGCGGTGAGCGGCGTGGTCGGCGAGGAGGCAGGGGCGACGCCGGCTGACGCGCCCACGGTCGTCGCGACCCGTCTGGGTGCGCACGGCCTCCGGGGAGCCGGCCTCCCGAGCCTGCGCGACGTCGTCGGGCACCTGGGCGCCGTCCAGTCGCAGGAGTTCCACCCGTCCCTGTGGGGGATCGCACAGCGCGCGGCGGGGACGCCGTCCGCGGCGTCCGCGCGCGAGGCGTTCTCCGCGGGGGACCTGCTGCGCACGCACGTCCTGCGCCCCACGTGGCACACCGTCCTGCCCGACGACGTCCGCTGGCTCCTGCAGCTCACCGCGCCCCGGGTGCACCGCCTCAACCGTCCGTACTACCCGGACCTGGGCGGGCCCGCGCAGGACGCGGCCGCGACCGACCTGCTCGCCGAGTCCGTCGCGGGCGGCCGGCACCGGACCCGGGTCGAGCTCGCGGAGCTGCTCGCGTCGCACGGGCTGCCGTCGACCGGCATCCCGTTCACGTACATCCTGATGCGGGCCGAGCTCGACCGGGTCGTGATCAGCGGCGCGCTGCGCGGCAGGCAGCAGACGTACGCGGCGTTCGACGAGCGTGTGCCCGTCGGCTACGGGCCCCTCGGGGCGACGTTCGACGAGGACGAGGCGCTGACCGAGCTCCTGCGGCGCTACCTGCGCAGCCGGGGGCTCGCCACGGTCAAGGACTTCGCGGGCTGGTCGGGCCTCACGATGACCCGTACGCGGGAGGGGCTCGCAGCGCTGGGCGGCGAGGTCGAGCAGGTCGTGGGCGCCGGGGACGAGGCGACGGGGCTGGTCATGTGGCGGCTGGTCGACGGCCCGCCCCTGACCGCAGCCGCGGGGGACGGACACGTCGACCTGCTCCAGGGGTACGACGAGTACTTCGTGTCGTACAAGGACAGCCGGGACCTGGCCCGCGACCCGCTCTCGGCGGAGGCACCCGCGGTCCTGCCGCTCCGGCTCCCCGGCACGGAGGAGTCGCCGTTCCTGCACGTGATCGCCGTGGGGGGCCGGGTCGTGGGGCGGTGGCGGCACGTGCTCACGGCGCGCACCCTGCGGCTCGACACCCAGCTCTTCCGGCCGCTCGTCCGGGCCGAGCAGCGCGGGTTCGAGGCCCAGGCGGAACGCCTCGCGGCGCACTGGGGCGTCGAGCACGTGCCGTCCTGACCGGTGCCCGGTCCGACATCAGCACCCCTGCACCCGGCACCCGCACGGCGCCGCCGTGGCACGCTGGACCCATGACCGCTCTCGCCCCGGGAACGGCGCTGACCATCGCTGAAGCGGCCGCGTCGTCGGGCCTCACCGTCCACACCCTGCGCTACTACGAGCGCGACGGGCTCATGCTCGACGCGGTCGAGCGTGCCCCGTCGGGGCACCGGCGTTACACGCGTCGTGACCTCGACTGGCTCGTGCTTCTCACGCGGCTGCGCGGGACGGGCATGCCGATCCGTGAGGTGCGCGCGTACGCGGACCTGGTCCGCGCGGGCCAGGGCAACGAGGCCGAGCGGCTGCGTCTGCTCCAAACGCACCGCGAGCGCGTGCGCGCCGAGCTCGCGTCCGTGCAGGAGCACCTCGCGGCGATCGAGCGCAAGATCGACGTCTACGAGGGGCGGACCGGGGACCGCTGACGACGGCCGTCCTCTTGACCTCGAGCGCACTCGAAGTCGCACGCTGGAGTCATGACGGACACCACCGCAGCTCGGCACCTCCCCACCCACACGCTCGGCAGCACCGAGAACGGGACACTGCTCGAGGTCGGGGCCGTGGGCCTCGGCTGCATGGGCATGTCGGCCTTCTACGGCGCGACGAGCGGCGAGGGCTCGACCACCGACGAGACCTCGATCGCCACGATCCACCGCGCGCTCGACCTGGGCGTGACCCTCCTCGACACGGCCGACATGTACGGCCCGCACACCAACGAACGCCTCGTGGGCCGCGCGCTGCGCAGCTCGGGCGTGGCCCGCGACGACGTCGTGGTCGCGACCAAGTTCGGGATCTCCCGAGCCGGGGCGAGCGCGGGCGACCGGACCATCGACGGACGACCCGAGTACGTGCGCCAGGCCGTCGACGGCAGCCTGCAGCGGCTGGGCCTCGACCACATCGACCTCTACTACCAGCACCGCGTCGACCCCGACGTGCCCATCGAGGACACCGTGGGCGCCATGGCCGAGCTCGTCCAGGCGGGCAAGGTCCGCCACCTCGGCCTGTCCGAGGCCGCGCCCGAGACCATCCGGCGCGCGCACGCCGTGCACCCCATCACCGCTCTCCAGACCGAGTACTCGCTGTGGTCGCGCGACGTCGAGGCGCAGATCCTGCCGACGCTGCGCGAGCTGGGCATCGGGCTCGTCCCGTACTCGCCCCTCGGGCGCGGCTTCCTCACGGGGACCATCTCGTCGGTCGACGGGCTCACCGAGGACGACTACCGCAGGACCAACCCGCGCTTCGTGGGCGACGCGCTCGACGCCAACCTCGCGCTCGTGGCCCAGGTCCGTGCGCTCGCGGCGGTGCGAGGCATCACGGCCGGGCAGCTCGCCCTGGCCTGGGTCCTGGCGCAGGGGCACGACGTCGTCCCGATCCCCGGCACCAAGCGGGTTCGGTACCTCGAGGAGAACGTCGCCGCGGCGGCCGTCGAGCTCGCTCCCGAGGACCTCGCGGCGCTCGACGCGGTGCTCCCGGCCGGGGCCGCGGCGGGTGACCGGTACCTGGACATGTCGCCGCTCAACGGCTGACGGAGGGCTGATCGGGTGCTTGCCGACCGAGGCGTCGGGCCCACCCGGGGGCGCGACGCGGTCGGGCGGGTCAGGGCTAGGTGCCGAACCGAAACCCTTACGTGACGCGAGCGAGACGTATCGCCCCTAGAGTGGCGCGCCACGACGTACCCACCCGATCGGAGCTCTCATGCGCAAGATGCCTCTCCTCGTCGCCCTCACGGCCGCGGCGACCCTGGCCCTCACGGCCTGCACCGACGCCTCGCAGCCCACCGACTCCCCGTCGACCGGTTCCGCGGGCGAGACCTCCACGGAAGCTCCCTTCGACCTCACGTCGGTCCAGAAGGACGACGCGGCCGCGGCCCTGCTGCCGGCCGGCATCGCGAGCGCGGGCAAGCTCGTCGTCGCGTCCAACACGGAGTACGCACCTGCCGAGTTCATCGACGCGGACGGCCGGACACCGGTCGGCTACGACATCGACATCATCACGGCCGTGGGCGCGGTCCTGGGGCTCGAGGTCGTGATCGAGTCGGCCGACTTCCCGGCGATCATCCCGGCGCTGGGCAGCAAGTACGACGTCGGCATCTCCTCGTTCACCATCACGACCGAGCGCATGGCCGAGGCGAACATGGTCAGCTACTTCAACGCGGGCGAGGCGTTCTCGGTCCAGAAGGGCAACCCCAAGAACGTCGACCCGGCGAACATCTGCGGCCTGACCGTCGCGGTGCAGACCGGCACGGTCGAGGACGAGGGCGCCGACCAGATCAGCTCGACGTGCGTCGAGGACGGCGAGCAGCCGCTCGAGGTCCTGCGCTACGACAACCAGGCCGACGCGACCACCAACCTCGTGGGCGGCAAGGCCGACATCATGTACGCCGACTCGCCCATCGTGTCCTACGCGATCGAGCAGACGAACGGTGAGATCGAGCAGATCGGCGACGTGTTCGACTCCGCGCCCCAGGGGATCGTGACCGCGAAGGCGGACACCGAGCTCGCGGCCGCGATCCAGGCCGCGCTCACGGTCCTCATGGAGGACGGCACGTTCACCGACATCCTGGCCTCGTGGGGCAACGACGCGGGGGCCCTCGACGAGTCGGTCGTCAACCCGCCGGTCTCCTGAGCCGAGCGAGGTAGCCGGCCGAGGTACCTACCGGTCGAGAGGTGCCAGGCCCGACGGCGGTCGAGCAGCTCCACGGAGCTGCCCGGCCGCCGTCGGGTCCGGCATCCGGGCCGGCATCCGGGCCGGTGCCCGGGGCGCACCCGGCTCCCGGAGCCCAGGCCGGAACGGCGTCGTTTTGCCAGTCGGGGCGCCCGCGCGGGAAACTGGGAGGGCAACGGTGCGGCGCCGCTCCGTGCTGCCCGCGTTGCACGGTGTCACGACCCACCCCCCTGAGGTCGGCGCCGGAGCTCATCACCATGAAACGGGAGACCCCCATGCGCAGGCTGCCTGCCCTCACCGCCCTGACCGCCCTCGTCGCGACCTTCGCTCTCACGGCGTGCACCGACGCCTCGACGGACTCGGGCGCGAGCCCCACCGCCGGCGGCTCGTCGACCGCGACGTTCGACCCGTCGACCATCGCCAAGGACGAGACGATCGCCGCGATGCTCCCGGCCGACGTCGTCGAGGCCGGCCTCCTGACCGTCGGCACCAACGCCACCTACGCCCCCGCCGAGTTCATCGGTGACGACGGCAAGACGATCGTCGGCTACGACGTCGACCTGGCCAAGGCCGTCGGCGCCGTCCTGGGCCTCGACGTCGAGGTCACCAACGCCGACTTCGCGTCGATCATCCCGGCGATCGGCAGCAAGTACGACATCGGGGTCTCGGGCTTCACGATCACGCCCGAGCGCCTGGCCGAGGTCAACATGGTCAGCTACTTCCGCGCGGGCGAGGCGTTCGCGGTGGCGCAGGGCAACCCCAAGGACGTCGACCCCACCGACGTGTGCGGACTGAGCATCGCCGTCCAGACCGGCACGGTCGAGGACGAGGCCCTCGACGGCCTCATGGCGGACTGCGAGGCCGCGGGCAAGCCCGACATCACGCCGCTGCGCTACGCGAGCCAGGCCGACGTGACGACCAACCTGGTGGGCGGCAAGGCCGACGTCATGTACGCGGACTCGCAGGTCGTGGCCTACGCCGTGACCCAGACGGGCGGCCAGATCGAGCAGCTCGGCGACATCTTCGCCGACTCGCTGCACGGCATCGCGATCGCCAAGGACGACACCGCGCTCGCGCAGGCCGTCCAGGCCGCGGTCCAGAAGCTCATCGACGACAGCGACTACACGACGATCCTCGACACCTGGGGCAACGCCTCCGGTGCGGTGACCACGGCCGAGCTCAACCCCGTGGTCTCCTGAGCTGATCCCCTGACAGAACAGAGGTAGCCATGGCCCAGCCGCCCAGCACCCCATCGCCCGACGGATCGCCGGGCGGGGGCTCGTCGAGCCTCGGCACGGCGTCCGCGCCTGCCGACCGGATCCCGGAGCGCATCCACGCGGTCCCGGTGCCCCGGCCAGGACGCTGGGCGGCGGCCGTGGTCCTCCTCGTCCTGGCGGCCATGGCCGTCCACGGCCTGGTCACGAACGAGAAGTTCCGGTGGGACGTCGTCTGGCTCTACCTGCGGGACGTGCAGATCATGCGCGGCGTGGGCTGGACCCTCATCCTGACGTTCTCCTCGATGGCCATCGCCGTCGTGCTCGCGGTGATCCTCGCGGTCATGCGGCGCTCGGACAACCCGGTCATGCGGGCGACGAGCTGGTTCTACATCTGGTTCTTCCGCGGCACCCCGATCTACACCCAGCTCGTGTTCTGGGGTCTCATCTCGGTGCTGTACCCCAAGCTCAGCCTGGGCGTCCCGTTCGGTCCCGAGTGGTTCGTGTTCGACACGGCCGACCTCATCACCGCGGCACGCGCGGCGATCCTGGGGCTCGCGCTCAACGAGGCCGCGTACCTCGCGGAGATCGTCCGCGCGGGCCTGGGATCGGTGGACCCGGGCCAGGCCGAGGCCGCGAAGGCCCTGGGCATGAAGGACGGCAAGATCCTGCGGCGCATCATCCTGCCGCAGGCCATGCGCGTGATCGTGCCGCCGACGGGCAACGAGACCATCTCGATGCTCAAGACCACGTCGCTGGTCCTCGCGGTGCCGTTCAGCCTGGACCTGACGTTCGCGTCGAACGCGATCGCGAACCGCATCTTCCTCCCGATCCCGCTCCTCATGGTCGCGGCGATCTGGTACCTGCTGATCACGAGCATCCTCATGGTCGGCCAGCACTACATCGAGCAGTACTACGGGCGCGGGTTCGGCTCGTCGACGGGCACGAGCCGCCGTCGCAAGCCGGGCAAGGGCCCCAAGAAGCCGAGCAAGCAGGAGGCGATTGCGGCGTCGGGCACGACCGCGAACGCCGACCCCTTCCTGGAGGTGACCCCGTGACCGCGGACGCTCTCGACCGCCCGTCGGGGGCTTCGACCCCGTCCTCCGCCCCCGCGTCAGGCCCGACGGCGGCACACGCCGACGCGTCCGCCGCCCCCATGGTGGAGATCGCCGGGGTGCACAAGATGTTCGGTGACGTGCACGTCCTCAAGGGCGTGGACCTCGAGGTGCCGCGAGGCTCGGTGTGCGTGGTGCTCGGCCCCTCGGGCTCGGGCAAGTCGACGCTGCTGCGCTGCATCAACGAGCTCGAGGACCTCACGGCGGGGCGCATCTACGTCGACGGCGACCTGATCGGGTACCGCGAGGTCGAGAAGAACGGCAAGAAGCGCCTGCACCGGCTGCACCCCAAGGTCATCGCGACCCAGCGCTCGCGCATCGGCATGGTGTTCCAGCGCTTCAACCTGTTCCCGCACATGACGGCTCTCCAGAACGTCATGGAGGCCCCCGTGCAGGTGCGTGGGCTGTCGCGGGCGCAGGCCAGGGCGCGGGCCGAGGAGCTGCTCGCCCGGGTCGGCCTGTCCGACCGCGTCGACCACTACCCCTCGCAGCTCTCCGGTGGTCAGCAGCAGCGGGTCGCGATCGCGCGGGCGCTCGCGATGGACCCCGAGCTCATGCTGTTCGACGAGCCGACGTCGGCGCTCGACCCCGAGCTCGTGGGCGAGGTCCTCGCGGTCATGCGCGACCTCGCGGAGAGCGGCATGACGATGATCGTCGTGACCCACGAGATCGGCTTCGCGCGCGAGGTCGGCGACCACGTGGTCTTCATGGACGACGGCGTGATCGTCGAGCAGGGCGACCCTCGCGAGGTGCTGACGAACCCGCGCGAGGAGCGGACCCGGGAGTTCCTGGCGCACGTGCTGTAGCCGTCCGCGCCTGTCGAGAGTGAGCTGTGGCCCCTGGATCGCTCGATCCAGGGGCCACGTCCGTCGAGCACCACGAGAGGGGCCGCGGCGCCCACCGGCGAGAGCCGGTCAGCGCTCGCAGGCCACCCCGTTGCCGTCCCAGTCGAGCGCCGGGTTGAAGCCCGCGTCGTCCTTCTTGAGCGGCGTCTTCCCGTCACGTTTCGCGGCCTCGCACGTCAGGTAGACGCCGTTGACCTTGCCCGAGTCCCAGCCGCCGTCGTTCCCGTCGTCGCCGTTGTCCTGCGCCGCGGCCTCGCGCTCCGCGATCGCCACCTCGCGGTCGTCGAGCGCGACGTCGCGCGCGTCGAGCTCGGCCTCCTTGGTGGTCGCGGCGGTCTCACGGGCCGTGACGGCCTCGGTCGAGGCGGCGATCCCGGCGAGCTGCGTCTCGAGGTCGGCGCGCTCGGCGTCGAGCTTCTCGCGCTCGGCGGCCATCTGCTCGGTCGTGAGGGCGGCCGCCGCGGTGGCGTCCCCGGCCTCCGACTGGGCCTTGAGCGTCACGCCGAGGCCGATGAGCAGCCCCACGGCGAGGCAGCCCACGCCGATCCCGAGGGGCAGGAGCCAGCGCATGTACGTCCGCTCCTCGCGCTCCTCGTCGTCGCTCGAGAAGATCGCGAGCGGCCCCCGGTCGGCGGCAGGAGTGGGCCCGGCGGGCGAGGCAGCAGTCCCGACGGCGACGGCGGGCCCGTCGACCTGGGCGGCGCTCGTGGCCGCGACGGGCGGGGCTGCAGCAGCACCGACGACCGGCAGGATCATGGTCGAGGAGGGCGCCTCCGCGGGTGCGGGAGCGCTCACGTCGCGGCGGGACCGCCTCGTCGGCCCGACGGCGGGCGTCCCGTCCCCGGGAGACGTGACGGGGGCCATGACGTGCGTGGAGTCAGCGGGCGAGGGCGCTACCGAGGCTCCGCGCGCGACCGCAGTCTGGAAGAGCACCGGGATCCCGCCGCCCGGCGTCTCGCGGGACCAGGCTTCCGCCCCCGAGGCGGGCGGGGCGGGTGGCGCCGGCGGCGCGGGGACGGCAGGAGCGGCTTCCACCCAGAAGACCCAGCCCTGGGGCGCGGCCGGCCAGGCCGGGTCGGGATGCCAGTCGGACGAAGGGGCGAAACCGGGAGGTACCAACCAGCCGGGCGGCGGGTTGAAATGTACGGCCATGGGAGAGCTCCTTCGACAGTTCCAGCGCGCTCACTATGCTGCAGATCGGCCCGTTGACGCCAATTCCGTACCCTGTCAGCGGCGCCGGGTACAAAGGAACCGGGCCGAGACGCGTGCGGCGGCCCCCGGTCGGCAGCCTCCACGGGCGATCGGCAGCGCGCGTGAGCGATCCCGAGGAGTCGTCGTGTTCCTGATGGACCAGCAGGACCCGTCCGCGGAGGAGCTGCTCGTGTTCTCCGCGAGCGATCTCGTCGCGGCGAGCGAGTGCGAGTACCGCCTGCTGCGCACGCTCGACGAGAAGACGGGGCGCGCTGCCCGCGGTGCGGTCGAGGTCGACGACATGCTCGAACGCACCGCGACCCTGGGCGACGTGCACGAGCAGCACGTCCTCGCCGGGCTCGTGGACCTCGTGGGTGCTGACGCCGTCCGGGAGATCCCCGTGCCGCGCACCATGCGCCGCGAGGACCTCGTGGCCGCGCACGCCGCGACGCTCGCGGCCCTGCGGGACGGGGTGGAGGTCGTCTACCAGGGATCGTTCTTCGACGGCCGCTTCCACGGCCGCGCGGACTTCCTGATCCGCACGGACAGCCGGGCGGCCCACGTCCCCCTGCTCCCCGCCGGCCCGACGACGTCGGGCACCCTGGGAGGGGCCGGCGCGCCGGGTGCGGGCGGCCCCGAGTACGCGGTGTACGACGCCAAGCTCGCGCGGCGCGCCAAGGTCCCCGCGCTGCTCCAGCTCGCCGCCTACGCCGACCAGCTCCTGGCAGCCGGCGTCGAGACGTCGCCCGTGCTGCACCTGATCCTCGGCACGCGGGCCGTGACCGACCACCGGCTCGCGGACGTCCTGCCCGTGTTCCGCGAGCGGCGCGCCGAGCTGCTGCACCTGCTGGACGCGCACCGCGCGGCCGGTGAGCCGGTCCGCTGGGACGCGCCCGGGCTGCGGCAGTGCGGGACGTGCGGGTACTGCGCCCAGCAGGTCGAGGAGCACGACGACCTGCTCCGCGTCGCGGGCCTGCGCAGCACCCAGCGCGTGAGGCTCCGCGCGGGTGGCATCACCACCATGACCCAGCTCGCGTCGGCCACGACCCCGCCGCGCGGGCTCGCGGCGCGCACGTTCGAGACGCTGAGGGTCCAGGCCCGGCTCCAGGCCGGGCTGGTCGACGTGCCGGCGGACGGGGGCGAGGTGCCGGGCCTGGGCCCCGGCCCCAGCGGGTCGGTCACGTGGAGCACGCGGGCGGCCACCGGGGTGGGGGATGTCGACGCGAGCAGCCCCGGCAGCACTGCCGGGGAGGGGGCGGTCGCTCATGGCGCCGAGGACGCCCCCGGCGGCACCGGGACCGAGCAGCACACGCTGTCCTACGTGGTCGTCGACCCCGCGCCGCTGCGCGCCCTGCCCCCGCCGGATCCGGGCGACGTGTTCTTCGACTTCGAGGGCGACCCGCTGTGGTCGGTCACGGACCCGGCGACCGGCGACATCACGTGGAACATCGACTACCTGTTCGGGCTGGTCGAGCGACCCGGCACCTCGGGGGAGGTACCGCCCTTCCACGCGTTCTGGGCGCACGACCTGGAGCAGGAGAAGCAGGCGCTCGTCGACTTCGTCGACTACCTGGCCAAGCGACGCGCCCAGTACCCCGGGCTGCACGTCTACCACTACGCGTCCTACGAGAAGACCCACCTGCTGTCGATCGCGGCCCGCCACGGGGTCTACGAGCAGGAGGTCGACGACCTCCTGCGCCAGGGCGTGCTCGTCGACCTCTACGCGACCGTGCGCCACTCGCTCAAGGTCTCGGCGCCGTCGTACTCGATCAAGAAGCTCGAACCGCTGTACATGGGCGACCAGCTCCGCGGCGGCGACGTGACCGACGCCGCCGCGTCGGTCGTGGCCTACGCGACCTGGTGCGCCGCGCGCGACGCGGGCGACGACGAGGAGGCGGCCAGGCTGCTGCGCGGCATCGCCGACTACAACGAGTACGACTGCCTCTCGACCCTGCGGCTGCACGAGTTCCTGCTGGGCCTCGCCGGACGCACGGCCCCCGCGACGAGCGACGTACGGACGACGCCCCCGGTGGGCAACGGGTGGGAGGACGACCTGCCGCCCGCCCTCGAGCTCAGCGACGCCGAGGTGGCGCGCCGGGCCAAGCGCGCCGAGGCTGAGCAGGTCGAGCTCGACGTGCGGGGGCTCGCGGGCGGCGTGGACGGCCGCTCGGGGGCCGGGCGGACCGACGACGAGGAGGCCGTCGCGCTCCTCGGCGCAGGGGTCGGGTACTACTGGCGCGAGGCCAAGCCGTTCTGGCAGGAGTACTTCTCCCGGCTGAAGGACCCCGTGGACGAGTGGCAGACGCCCCGGTCGTACTTCGTCGTGGAGCGGGCCGAGGTGATCGAGGACTGGGCCCGGGCGACGCCGCGCAGCAACCCGTCGCGTCGTCTGCGGCTCTACGGCGAGCTGCCCGACGGCACCGAGCTCAAGGCGGGCTACGAGGGCGCGACCGCGCTCTTCGAGGGGCCTGCTCCCGACGGGATCGAGCCCGCGCACGGCGCGGTGCGCTGGTCGACGGGGAGCGTGCGCGTGCACGGCGTCGAGCGCGGGCGGCTCGCGAGCGGCCGGGAGGTCGACGTCCTCGACGTGCGGATGCCCGTCCCCAAGGGGGCGGCGACGCACGACGTGCTGCCCATGGCGCTGACGGTGGGCCAGGTGCTGCCCACGCCGCAGCAGGAGGCCTCGATCCGGGCGCTCGCGACGCTCGTGCAGGGCCAGAACCCCGCTGGGGTCGAGGCCCCGCTGGTGCTTCCCGACCACCCTGCGCTCGACCTGCTGCGCAGGCGCCCGCCGCGGACGGTGTCCGCCGGCCCGCTGCCCACGCTGGGTGACGGCCCCGAGCGGTACATCGACGCGGTCACGGACGCCGTCCGCGATCTCGACGGGTCGTACCTCGGCGTCCAGGGCCCTCCCGGCACCGGGAAGACCCACCTCGCCTCGAAGGTGATCGGGCGCCTCGTCGCCGAGGGCTGGCGCGTGGGCGTGGTGGCGCAGTCGCACGACGTCGTCGAGAACGTCCTCGCGGGAGTCATCAGCAAGGGCGGGGTGCCAGCGGACCGCGTGGGCAAGAAGGCCTCGGGCCCCAAGGGGCGTGACGTGTCGAGGGTCGGGCGCGAGGTGGGCTCCGGCCTGGCCGACGACGTCGCCGCGGCGGACCTGCCCGAGGGCTCGCGGCTCGTCCCCTGGCGGCTCGTGGACTCCGCGCAGACCTCGGCCTTCGTCGCGGAAGGTCCCGGTGTGATCGGCGGGACGGCCTGGGACTTCGCGCACGTCGAGCGGTTCGGCGACGGCGAGCTGGACCTGCTCGTGATCGACGAGGCCGGGCAGTTCTCGCTCGCGAACACCGTCGCGGTCTCGCGGGCCGCGCAGCGGCTCCTGCTCCTGGGCGACCCGCAGCAGCTCCCGCAGGTCTCGCAGGGGCAGCACCCCGAGCCGGTCGACCAGTCGGCCCTCGGCTGGCTGACCCGCGCCGGCGGCGGGCACGACGTGCTGCCACCGGAGTACGGCTACTTCCTCGCGCGGTCGTGGCGCATGCACCCGGCGCTGTGCGACGCGGTGTCCGAGCTCGCGTACGAGGGCCTGCTGCACGCCGAGGCGGCCGCGGGCGAACGCTTGCTCGTGGGGGTCGAGCCCGGCGTGCACGTGGTCGAGGTCGAGCACGCAGGGAACGCGGTGTCCTCGGTCGAGGAGGCCCAGGAGATCGTGCGTCAGGTCCAGGCGCTGCTCGGGACCACCTGGTACCCGGGCGGGCGGGGCGGGGGCGCGCCTGTCGGGGGTGCCGCCGGCGTCGGTGTCGACGCCTCCGCCGGGGTCGCCGCAGGCTCCCACGGTGGGGCCGCCGCCGCCGGCTCGCGCCCGCTCGACCAGCACGACTTCGTGGTCGTGGCCCCCTACAACGCGCAGGTCTGGACCGTGCGGCACGCGCTCCAGGCCGCGGGGCTGGGGGACGTGCGCGTGGGAACGGTCGACAAGTTCCAGGGCAAGGAGGCGCCCGTCGCGATCGTCTCGATGACGGCCTCGGCACGTGAGGACGTGCCGCGCGGCATGGAGTTCCTGCTGTCGCGCAACCGCGTGAACGTCGCGGTCTCGCGGGGCCAGTGGTGCGCCGTCGTGGTCCGGTCGCGCCGGCTCACCGACTACCTGCCGCAGCACCCCGAGGAGCTCGCCGAGCTGGGCGCGTTCATCGGGCTGTGCCAGTCGGGGGCTTCTCGGTAGCGGCCGAGCTTCCGCTGAGTGCATGATGCGGCAGCGACACGCCGGTCGAGTCGCTGCCGAACCACGCACTCAGCGGCGGGTCAGGGCTCAGAAGTCCCCGAACCCTCCGAAGTCCCCACCACCGAAGTCGCCGAACCCACCGAAGTCACCGCCGAGGTCCCCTCCGGCCTCGGTGACCTCACCGCCCGTGTCGCCCGCTCCAGGGTCGGCCTCGGTCGTCCCGGGATCCCCCTCGCCTCCCGTCCCGCCGTCGCCCGCGAGGTTCGCGGTCGGGTCGCCGAACATCGGGCCGAACATCATGTTGGCGACCGCGGAGCCGATCACGACGCCCGCGATGGTGCCGAGCATGCTCGAGCCGATCATCGAGCCCATGCCGGGCCCGCCCGGGCCGCCGACCCCTTGCCGGCCGCCGAACGACCGCTCGAGCGTGCCGGGGTTGCGCATCTCGGCGCGGGTCGCCATGCGGGCGAGCGACTGCGGGTCGTCGGAGGTCGCGCGCTCGGCGGGCGGCAGGTTCTCGCCGAGGTCGGTGAGCACACGGCGCCGCTGCTCGGGCGTGAGCCGCTCGAACGCCTCGGTGTGCGCCTGCTCGACGGCCTCAGGGGGAGCCGTGCGCAGCAGGTAACGGTAGCGGTCGATCGCGACGTCGTCCTCGCTGCGCCCCGGACCCGTCGGAGCGGGGGGCGGGGTGCCGTACACGGGGGACTCGTGGCCGTCGTAGGTCGCGTGGCGGCGCGGCATCCCCTCGTCCTGCGGGGTGCGGCTGAGGAGGCGGTCGAGGAATCCCATGAGCGTGTCCTTCTGGTCGAACCGTCGAGGGCGGGTGCCCTCACCGGTTCAACGCGGTTCGCCGCCCCTCCGTTCCGTCGAGTGCGTGGTTCGGCAGCGACACGCCCGGCGAGTCCCTGCCGAACCATGCACTCAGCGGGGAGCGGGCTCCGGTACGCAGCCCACCCCCCCTGCCGAACCATGCACTCAGCGGGGAGCGGGCTCCGGCACGCAGCCCACCCCACCCAGGAGCCGGACGTTGAGCGGCTGTCCCGCGAGCTCGAGCGCGTGGTACTGCTCGTGCACGCGCACGGTCAGCCCGCCGGGCAGGTCGAGCCCCGTGTGGTGCCACACGCGGCACGCTCCCTCACCCGTCGTGTACTCGACGACGACCTCGACGCCTCCGTCGACCGGTCGCACCGCGCGGACCGTGCCGTCGCGCCAGCCCCAGGGCCGGTTGCCCAGCATGCGTGCGTGGACGGGGTGCAGGAGGTGCCCGGTGTCGTACCGGTCGCACACGGTCGGTACGGGACAGGGGGCGGTGCTCGCCCGGCGTTCCATGACGTGCTGGGCCATGGTGCTCCTTCTCTCCGTGCCCGACGGCGGAGCTCACCCGCGTGCGGGCACCCACCCGAGCGAGGCCCAGGGCGAGGGGCACGAGGACGAGCGCTGCGGCGTGGGGCTGCTCGCTCTTCCCCCACGGGTGTGGGGGCGGGTCTTCCTCCGGGAGCACCGTGCGCGTCGCGCGGTTGCCGGACCAGCACGCCGGAGGGCGGTTCGCTGGTCCTCTGGACCGTTCTCAGTTCTACCACGGCGTCCAGGACCAGGCACAGGGGTACCTGGTCCTGGACGCACGAGTGCCCCCGACCGGCGAACCGGTCGGGGGCACTCGTTCAATGATCAGCTACGCCCGGAGGCGAGTGAGATCAGAGCGGGCGGATGTTCTCCGCCTGCGGGCCCTTGGGGCCCTGCGTCACGTCGAACTCGACGCGCTGGTTCTCCTCGAGCGAGCGGAAGCCCTGCGTCTGGATGGCGGAGTAGTGCGCGAACACGTCGGCGCTGCCGTCCTCAGGTGCGATGAAGCCGTAGCCCTTCTCGCCGTTGAACCACTTCACGGTTCCCAATGCCATGGGGATCTCCTTCTAGAGTTTCAAACAGCTCCATGATCTGGAGCCGAACATCACGGTGTTCGTCGTCAACTCTTGGGTAACAAGGTTCGCGGTGGCATGGGGCCGTTGCGCAAGGACAAGCGAGGCACTGCAATCTCACCGGTAACGGTACAGGGGTTACTCCGACTGTGCTACCCCTGTTGCTAACGATTGAAGTACTTGTGTCCCCCAACCAGGTCATGACCGAGCAAATCGGGCACGGTCACGAGCGTGTAACCAGCAGCCCGCAGGCTGTCCACGATGCCGGGCACGGCCGACACGGTCGAGGCGTGGATGTCGTGCATCAGCAGGATCGCCCCAGGTCGGGCACCTGCGAGGGCCCGCTCCGAGGTCATGGCCGAGTCCTTGTTCTTCCAGTCCTCGGTGTCGACGTTCCACAGGATCGCCGGCTCGTTGCGCTGGGAGAGGACACTCGTCACAGTATCGCTCGTCGCGCCGTACGGAGGCCGTACGAGCGTCGGTCGGACGCCCGACGCGGCCTCGACCGCGTCCGCGGTCGACTGCAGCTCCTGCGAGATCTGGTCGGTGCCGAGCTTCGACAGGTCGGGGTGGGACCACGTGTGGTTCCCGACGGCGTGCCCCTCCGCGACCTCGCGACGCACCAGGTCGGGGTTCGCCTGGACGGACCGCCCGACGAGGAAGAACGTGGCCCTGGCCTGCTTCTCGGCGAGGGTGTCGAGGAGCTGGGACGTGTACTTGCCGGGGCCGTCGTCGAAGGTCAGGGCGATGCACTTGAGCACCGAGCAGTCCGGCGCGTCGGGCGAGGCGGGGGGCGGTGCGGCCACGGGCGGCTCCTCGACAGGGGGCGGGGCGATCCCCATGAAGGGTGCACCGCTCGCCGCGACCTCGGCGAGCTGCTTGCCGACGGCCGACAGGACGGACCGGGTCGCGTCCGGCTCGAGCCGCACGGCGAGCTCCCCGTCGGCCCGTGCCGAGACCAGACCGGGCGAGAAGACCAGGGTCGCGGCGCCGTCGGGCCCGAGACGGACGTCCCGGAACGTGTCCTCCGACGACGGCACAGGCTCGCCGAACCCCAGCCCCGCTGCCGCGAGCGCCGCTCCCGCCCACTCCGCGGCCTGCTTGCGGCCGTCCGCGGTGAGCAGGTCGGCCGACCACGTCGTGGTCGCGCGCGGGAGGTCGGTGTAGAAGGTCTGGCTGCCGAGCTCACCGTTCGCCCCGCCCGTGAAGGCGTAGGTCGAGGCGTGCACGCCCAGCACGTCGCCCTGCGCGAGCACCAGGTCCCAGCCGACGTTGAGCTCGTTGCCCGTCGCGGTGGGGTCGACCGCAGCCTCGTAGGCCTGCGTCGTCGCGTCGACGAAGCGACCGAACGCCCGTCCCAGCGAGTGCTCGCCGGGGATCGCGACGGTCGAGATCGAGCGGGCGTCGCCCGTGTCCGCGGTCGACTCCTGGTGGATCTCGAGGTTCTCGACGGACGTCGGGTCGAGCACCGCAGGCGGGTCGACCCGCTCCGCGGGGACCTTGGTCGCGGTCGGCGACGGGGCGGGCGAGGGCTGAGCCGACGGCTGTGCGGACGCGCGCGTCAGGAAGAACGTGACGCCCGCGGCGACGACCAGCAGGGCGACGAGGGCGGCGACGACCCGGACAGCCCGGTTCTGCGGGCGCGCAGGGGAGGAACCGCCCGGCGGCAGACCGCGGGACGGGGAGGCGTGCGGGGACATCAGGCCACCGTGCCACGCAGGGACGGTGCGCGTCGCGTCCGGACGGGCCGATGAGGCGAGCGCCACAGCGTCCGCCTCGACCCCTCGCACGGCCGCCCCAGGTGCTCCACGACCTTCACGCGCCGCGCACGCGTCGCGTACCCGGCCGCAGTCGCCCCTCGAGGCGTGCGAGGCGGCACCACCCGCCACGTGGCGGGTGGTGCCCACGGCCGCACGCGGGGTAGAACTGAGTGATGGTCTCTCCCTCCCAGGTCCCCGGCGTCGTGCTGAACAACGGCGTCACCGTCCCGCAGGTCGGCCTCGGCGTCTTCAAGGTGCCCGACGACGCGACCCAGCAGAACGTCGAGGAGGCGCTCGAGGCGGGCTACCGGCACATCGACACCGCGGCCGGCTACTACAACGAGGCCGGGGTCGGCGCGGCGCTGCGAGCGAGCGGGCTGCACCGTGACGAGGTCTTCGTGACGACCAAGCTGCGCAACGGCGACCAGGGGTTCGAGTCCGCCCTCCAGGCCTTCGAGGACTCGCGCGAGGCCCTCGACCTCGAGGTCGTCGACCTGTACCTGATCCACTGGCCGGTCCCCAGCAAGGACCTCTACGTCGAGACCTGGCGGGCGTTCGAGAAGCTCTACGCCGACGGCGCGGCGCGCGCGATCGGTGTGTCGAACTTCCTGCCCGACCACCTCGGGCGGCTCCTCGCCGAGACCGACGTGGTGCCCGCCGTCAACCAGATCGAGGTCCACCCGACGTACCAGCAGCGCGCCACGCAGGCCGCGACGCTCGCCGCGGGCATCGCGGTCGAGGCGTACTCGCCGCTCGGTCGGGGTGCCGACCTCGACCACCCCGTCGTGGCGAAGGTCGCCGCCGCGCACGGCGTCACCCCCGCCCAGGCGATCCTGCGCTGGCACGTCCAGGGGGGACGGGTCGTCATCCCCAAGTCGGTGAACCTCGAGCGTCTCGCCGCGAACATCGACGTGTTCGGGTTCGAGCTCTCGTCCGACGAGGTCGCCGCGATCGACGGGCTCGACTCGGACGCCCGCCTGGGTTCCGACCCCGCGACAGCCGCGTTCTCGCAGTACCCGTCCTGACCTCGGGCCGTCCCTCACCTGCGCCTCCGCCGAATCGAGACGTCCCCGTGACGGCCCCGTAACGCGGGACGGAGTCTCGCGTAACGGTGTCCGCATACGTTCCAGGCACTCAGGTCGTCAGGACCCGAGCCCGGAACGTCGGGCACGTTGTCCGGTTCGCCGTGTGTGACTCTCTGGTTGCAATTGTGCATCTGGGGTTTCGCGCGCGTCCGACCTGTGCCATCGTCAGCACGATATTCAGTGCTGAATATTCAGGTGATCCACCGCGGGTGCGAGGAATCTGAGCACCCGGGTGCGATCTGGCGCACGGAGGTTCGGAATGCAACGCACAGCACGTCGAACGACGGGTGGGCTGGCACTCGCGCTGGCTGCCACCCTCGCCATCACCGCATGCGGTACTCAGTCTCAGGGGGACAACACAGGATCGACAGAGTCGTCGAGCGAGACCGGCACGGCCGACCTCGCGATCGTGCCTTCCGTCCAGATCGACATCGACGGCCAGGAGGTCCCGGTCTCGACGTCGGGCGACCCCGTCGACCCGGCCGGTGACGGCACGGCCGAGTGCGCCGAGGGGACCTCGATCGCGATGGCGGGCGCACTGACCGGCCCCAACGCCGCGCTCGGGCAGAACATCCTCTACGGCGCCAAGGTCGCGGTGGACGCGTTCAACGCCGCGAACGCGGGCTGCCAGGTCACCATCAAGGAGTTCGACACCGAGGGCGACCCGCAGAAGGCCACCCAGGTCGCTCCGCAGATCGTCGGCGACGCGAGCGTCATCGCTCTCCTCGGCCCGGCGTTCTCGGGTGAGACCTCCGCGACGGGCGACGTCTTCAGCCAGGCGGGCCTGCCGTCGCTGTCGGCGTCGGCGACCAACCCCGACATCACCAAGAACGGCTGGAAGACGTTCTTCCGCGGTCTTGCCAACGACGCGGTCCAGGGCCCCGCGGTCGCCAAGTACATGGTGGACACGCTCGGCTACGACAAGGTCTGCGTCGTCCAGGACAACTCGGACTACGGCGTGGGCCTCGCCAAGGAGATCACCGCGGGCCTCGGTGAAGCGGCGGACGACTCGTGCTCGGCCGAGGTCAAGGTCGGTGACAAGGACTTCGCGGCGGCGACCCAGATCATCTCGAGCTCGGACGCCGACGCGGTCTTCTACGCCGGCTACTACGCCGAGGCCGCGCCGTTCGCGCAGCAGCTGCGTGACGCGGGCGTCGACATCCCGTTCGTGTCCGCGGACGGCACCAACGACCCGCAGTTCGTGACCCAGGCGGGCGCGGCGTCCAAGGGCGCGATCCTGTCGTGCCCGTGCGGCCCGGCTCCTGACGAGTTCGCCTCGGCCTACGAGGCGCTCAACGGTCAGGCTCCCGGCGTGTACTCGGTCGAGGGCTACGACCTGGCCACGATCATGCTCACCGCGATCGCGTCGGGTGTGACGGACCGTGCCGGGATGCTCGACTTCGTGACGAACTACGACGGTGAGGGCCTGGCCCGCACCTACAAGTGGGACGACACGGGCGAGCTCTCGTCGGCCCTGATCTGGATCTACGAGGTCAAGTAGCCGGTCGGCGCCTGCCGGTCCGGAGCGCCGCCCCCACCTGGTCGAGCACGACCGGGCCGGGGGCGGTGTGCCCTGACGGCAGCCGCCGAGCGGGCCGCGGTGCGCCCGCCTCCTCGCGGGGCGGGCGCACCGCGGTCGGCCGACCGCCCTCCCACCGGCTCGAAGGAGCAGCATGTCGATGCTCGTCCACGACGTCCTCGCCGCAGACCCACTCATCGGATTCGACCTCGCGGCCCTGGGCCGCAACTTCTGGGCCCTCACCGTCGACGGCCTGACCTACGGCGCGGTCTACGCGCTCGTCGCCGTGGGCTACACGCTCGTCTACGGGGTGCTGCGCCTCATCAACTTCGCCCACTCCGAGATCTTCATGCTCGGCATGTTCGGGCAGTACGCCACGCTCCTCGCGCTCGGGTTCTACCCGAGCGGCGACGCGTTCGACAAGGGCGTCCTGCTGACCGTCCTCTACCTGGGGATCGCGATGATCGGCGGCATGGTGGTCGCGGGAGGGGCCGCCGTCGGGCTCGAACGCGTGGCCTACAGACCGCTGCGCAAACGCGGGGCCCCGTCGCTCGTCTTCCTCATCACCGCGATCGGCGCCTCGTTCGTCATCCAGGAGTTCGTGCACTTCGTGCTCCCGGCCCTGACGGGCGGCGAGCTGGGCGGCGTGAACGCCGAGCAGCCCATCCGGCTGGTCGAGCCCGAGGTCCAGTTCCAGATCTTCGGCGCCAACGTCACCAACGTCACGCTCATCATCATCTTCTCGGCCCTGATCCTGGCCCTCGCGACCGACATGTTCATCAACCGGACCAAGTTCGGCCGCGGCATCCGCGCGGTCGCGCAGGACCCCGTGACCGCGACGCTCATGGGCGTCTCGCGCGAGCGCATCATCATGCTGACGTTCCTCATCGGCGGCGTCCTGGCCGGGGCCGCGGCCCTGCTCTACACGCTGCGCGTGCCCAACGGGATCATCTACTCGGGCGGCTTCATCCTCGGCATCAAGGCGTTCTCCGCGGCGGTCCTCGGCGGGATCGGCAACCTGCGCGGGGCGCTGCTCGGTGGTCTGCTGCTGGGCGTCATGGAGAACTACGGCCAGGTCGTGTTCGGCACCGAGTGGCGCGACGTCGTCGCGTTCGTCCTGCTGATCGTGGTCCTGATGTTCCGACCGACCGGCATCCTCGGCGAGTCCTTGGGGAGGGCGCGAGCATGAGCACCAGCACTCCTGCAGAGAACGCCGGCACGACAGGATCGGGGCAGGCGGCACCGGCATCACCGGCTCGCCCCCGCCCCGAGCTCCCGCCCGCGGGCCAGACGCCCGTCGCCCAGCGCCCCCACGGGGGCGCGGGGGACCGGCTGCGCCTGTGGTGGGACGCGCTCGCGCGCCCGGCCCAGTGGGCGTTCGGGGCGCCGTTCGTCCTGTTCATCGCGCTCCTGCCGATCCTCAACATCCCGGTCCTGACCACGGTCGGCACCAACTTCGGCGCCGTCATGGCCCAGTTCGGGATGTACGCGCTCATCGCGATCGGGCTCAACGTCGTGGTCGGGCAGGCGGGCCTGCTCGACCTCGGCTACGTGGGCTTCTACGCGATCGGCGCGTACACGCTCGCGATCCTCACGAGCCCCGACAGCCCGTGGAACGTGACCCAGCCCGAGGGCTGGCTGTCCGACGACTGGGCGTGGCTCGCGATCCTGCCGGTCGCGGTCGCGATCACGGCCATGTCGGGCCTGGTCCTGGGGTCGCCCACGCTGCGACTGCGCGGCGACTACCTCGCGATCGTGACGCTCGGCTTCGGTGAGATCGTGCGTCTGCTCGCGGACAACCTCGACGAGATCACGGGCGGTGGTCAGGGCCTCAAGTCGGTCGCCTACCCGCGGCTCGGCGTGACCGAGGAGCTGCCCAACGGCGTGTTCTCGGCGGGCAACGTGGGGAGCACGCTCAACTCGGGCGTGTGGTGGTTCTGGCTGTCGCTCGTCTTCATCATCATCTCGCTGCTGCTCGTGGGGAACCTCGAGCGCTCGCGCGTGGGCCGCGCGTGGGTCGCGATCCGCGAGGACGAGGACGCAGCCGAGATCATGGGCGTCCCCACGTTCAAGTTCAAGCTGTGGGCGTTCGTGATCGGGGCGTCGATCGGTGGCGTCTCGGGGGCGATCTACGCGGGCCAGGTCCAGTTCGTCATCCCGACGAACTTCAACATCATCAACTCGGTGCTGTTCCTGTGCGCGGTCGTGCTCGGCGGCCAGGGCAACAAGCTGGGCGTGATCCTCGGGGCGTTCATCATCGTTTACCTGCCGAACTTCTTCCTGGGGCGCACGTCGCTGTTCGGCATCCCGATCGACGGCAACGCGATCGCGAACTACAAGTACCTGTTCTTCGGGGTCGCGCTCATGGTGCTCATGATCTTCAGGCCGCAGGGGCTCATACCCGTCCGGCAGAAGCTGCTCACGTACGGGCGCGAGCTGTACGTCGCGGCGCGCCGCACGCTCGCCAAGATGCCCGACGGCGGCCCGCAGGCCGCGTACGCGACGTCCGCTCCGTCGTCGGGCACATCAGGTACGTCGGGTGCGTCGGGTGCGCCTGGCGGCAGCACGGGCGGGAACGCACCCACGGGACGCGGGCCCGACGGGCCGACCGACAGCGATCCCACCGGGAACGACGGAACGACCGACGGGGGGAACCGATGAGCAACGAACCCGGAGGCATGGGGGCCGGCGGCGACGTCGGCGACGCGCACCTGTCGCTGTCCGCCGACGCGGGCGAGCCCATGGCCGAGAAGTACCTGCCCGGCGCGGGGCTCGACGAGCCCGTGCTGGTCGACGTGACCGAGGTGCGTCCCGAGCTCGCCGACGCCGCGCTGGTCGACGAGATCGTCGCGGCCGACCGCGAGGTCCTGGCCGAGGTCGGCGAGCCGCTGCTCAAGATGGAGGACGTGTCGGTCGTGTTCGGTGGCCTCACGGCCCTGGACAGCGTCACGTTCGACATCCGGCGCGGGGAGATCCTGGGGCTGATCGGGCCCAACGGCGCCGGGAAGACCACGGCGTTCAACGCCATGACCGGCGTCTACCGGCCCACCAGGGGCCAGGTCCGGTTCGACGGGCAGGTCCTGGGCAAGGCCAAGCGCAACCAGATCACGCGACTGGGCATCGCCCGGACCTTCCAGAACATCCGGCTCTTCAACGAGATGACGGCCCTCGAGAACGTGGTCGTGGGGACGGACGCGCGGCACCGGACCTCGGTGCCGGGGGCGCTGCTGCGCACGCGTCGGCACAGGCAGGAGGAGCGCGACGCGATCGACCGGTCCATGGCGATCCTCGAGTTCGTCGGGGTCGGGGCGCGCGCCACGGAGAAGGCGCGCAACCTGTCCTACGGCGAGCAGCGGCGCCTCGAGATCGCCCGTGCGCTCGCGACCGAGCCCAAGCTGCTGTGCCTCGACGAGCCCGCGGCGGGCTTCAACCCGGCGGAGAAGGAGGCCCTCATGGACCTCATCCGCCACATCCGCGACGACGGGTACACGGTCCTGCTCATCGAGCACGACATGCGTCTCGTGCGGGGCGTGACGGACCGGATCGTGGTGCTCGAGTTCGGGAAGGTCATCGCCGACGGATCCCCCGAGGACGTCACGTCCGACCCCAAGGTCATCGCCGCCTACCTGGGCGTGCCTGACGAGGAGCTGGCTGAGGGAGACGCAGATGCCCCTGCTTGAGATCACCGACATGACGGTCGCGTACGGCCGGATCGAGGCCGTGCGCGGCGTGTCGATCACGGTCGAGGAGGGCGAGCTCGTGACCCTCATCGGGGCCAACGGCGCCGGGAAGACCACGACCATGCGCGCGGTCTCGGGCATCCGGCCGTTGTCGCGCGGGAAGATCGTGTTCGACGGCAAGGACATCACCCGGATGAAGCCGCACCTGCGGGTGCTCGAGGGGATCGTGCAGGCCCCCGAGGGCCGGGGGATCTTCCCCGGCATGACGGTCCTGGAGAACCTCGAGATGGGGGCCTACGGGCGCACGTTCGAGAACAAGGCCGTGCACGACGAGACGCTGGCGCGGGTCTTCGAGCTCTTCCCGCGCCTCGAGGACCGCACGTCGCAGGTGGGCGGGACCATGTCCGGGGGCGAGCAGCAGATGCTCGCGATCGGGCGCGCGCTCATGGCCCGGCCGCGGCTCATGCTGCTCGACGAGCCGTCGATGGGCCTCGCACCCATGGTCATCCAGCAGATCTTCCGGATCGTCTCGGAGATCAACGCGCAGGGCACCACGGTGCTGCTGGTCGAGCAGAACGCCCGGCAGGCGCTCTCGCGCTCGCACCGGGCGTACGTGCTGGAGACGGGCGAGGTCGTGCGGTCCGGGGGCGGCCGGGAGCTGCTCGCGGACCCGAGCATCAAGGAGGCGTACCTCGGCGTCGCGTGAGCACCGGGTCACGGCCTGTGCACACTGTCCCCAGGTCTGTGGATAACTTTGTGGACAGCAGTGGGGACAACGTGTGGAACACGCTGTGGACAGCGTGTGGACGACGGGCAGCGGGCGGTCGGGTGCGGTGAGCCCCGGCCGCCCGCTGCCGTCCGAGGACGGGTTCCTGACGCGTTCGGCGGGCCCGCCTGGCTGGGCTGGCGCACCCTGCCGAGCCCTGCCGGGGCAGCCCGGCGCGGGCGCACCCGGCACCTACGCGCCGAGCCTCTCCTTGGCCGCGAGGACCCGCAGCACCGCCGCGTCGACCTGGGCTGCGAAGCCCGGGTCGCTCTGCGCGCGCTCGACGAGGGCGGATGCCATCTCGGGGATCACGCCAGGGTCGGCCGACGCGAGCACCATGTCGCCGCCCGCGGCGATCGTCAGGACGGCCCGGTCGCCCGGCGACCAGGCCTGGACCTGCTCGGCCTTCGACACGTCGTCGGTGATGACGACGCCCTGGAAGCCCAGGTCTCCCCGCAGCAGCCCGTCGACGACCACGGGCGAGAAGGCGGCAGGCGCACCGGGGTCGATCTGGTCGTAGATCGCGGTCGACATCATGACGAACGCGGCCCCGGCGTCGATCCCCGACCGGAACGCCTCGACCGACGGGGCGTCGCGCGTGGTCACCGTGTCGGTCACGCCCGCGTCGTCGTCGGTGTTGCCGGCCACCCGCCCCAGACCGGGGAAGTGCTTGATCGCGACGTCGACGCCGCTGGCCTCCATGCCCGCGCTGAACGCGTTCGCGTGCGAGGTCACGGTGTCGACCCCGAACCCGTAGTTCCTCCCGAAGTACCCGATCGGGGCGTTGGTCCGCGCGGTCTCGGGGCTCGTGACGACGTCCATGACGGGCGCGAGGTTGAGGTCGACCCCCACGGCGGCGAGCTCCGCGCCCCAGGTCGTGGCCTGCGCCTGCAGCTCTGCGGGCGCGAGCGCGGACTGGTCCATCGCGCTCGGGATGCCGGAGAAGCCCGGGCCGCGCAGGACCTGGACCTTGCCGCCCTCCTGGTCGGTCGACACGAACAGCGGCGTCCCGTGCGTGGTCTCGTCCGAGACGAGGGCCGTGAACGAGTCGACGAGGTTCTTGACCGGCCCGGTCCCGGCCTGGGTGCGGCCCGCGAGGAACAGGTTGCCCACGTGGTGGGAGCTGATCGCGTCGTAGCTCGCCTGGTCGACCTTCCCGACGTTGACCCCGACCATCAGGAGCTGGCCGACCTTCTGCTCGAGGCTCCACCCGGCCAACGGGTCGGCGGACGGGTCGGGGGCTTCGGTGGGGGTGGGTGTCGCGCTCGCCGTCGGCGAGGGAGGGGTGTCGCTGCCCGACGGCGGAGCGTTCGTCGGGTCGTTCGTCGCGCCGCCCGGAGAGCACGCGGCGAGCAGGAGGGTGGTGACGAGCAGGGCGGCGCCCGTGGCGCCTCGACGGGACGACCTCATGCTTCGACCCTAGGCCGGTTCCCGGGATGCCCCCCGGCGACCGGGGCCGCTCGGAGGTGTTCTTCGCGTCACGTCGTGCGGGGGCCGTGCCGTGCTGGGGCGGCGCGGCCGGGGCGCCGAGCATGCGGTTGTCGTCGGTCGAGCATGCGGTTGTCGTCGGTCGAGCATGCGGTTGTCGTCCGGTTCTCCCGGAATCACGACGACAACCGCATGCTCGGCACCGAGACGTTGGCAGGGGGAGGTGCGGCACCCCGTCAGGTCGCGAGGTGCCGGCCCACGGGGTCCGGGGCGGCGATCGGCCGGCCCACGGTCAGGGCGTCGCGCAGTGACGGGTCGAGGTCCTGGAACACGGCGTCGGCCTGCGTCCCCGTCCCGTCGAGCACCGAGCTGAAGAAGCAGCGCCCCGACGCGGCCAGGATCACGTCGAGGATCTCCCCGTCGTCGAGGCCCAGGTCCCGCAGCTCGGTGAGGTCGGACTCGGTCATGTCGGCGGCGCCGGCCGCGACCTTGTCCGCGAGGTCCATGACCGCGCGGTCGATGGGGGAGAGCTGGACGGTGTCGTGCCCCTCGGCGGCCTCGCGGACCGCCTCGGCGCCGACGTGGTGCTCGGCGAGGATCGCCCCGTGGGCGAGCGCGCAGTACGTCGACCGGAGCCGCAGGGCCGCGGCGAGCGTCGCGAGCTCGTAGCGCCGGGGGGACATGGACGCCTTGATCGCGCCGTTGAGCCCGATCCACGCGTCGAGGACCGCGGGCCGGTTGGCCAGCAGGCGCGTGAGGTTGGCGACGTAGCCGCGTGTCGCACGATCCTGCTCGAACGCCGTCGCGACGGCCCCGCCGGGCTCGTCCTCGGTGGCCTCTCGGATCCAGCTCATGGCGGACCTCCCTCCCGGGCGGCCGCGTGCCCACGGTCGGAGCACGGTCCCGGGGTGCCTCTCCAGGCTCCCACGGCGCGGTCGGAGCAGGAAGAGGGGGCGCGCGGTCCGAGGGGAAGAGGACCCACGAGCTGAGCCGTCACCGTCGAGAAGTGAGTCGTTGCCCCGGAAACACCGGATCGAGGGTCAACAGCTCACTTCTCGACGGCCGAGCGATCGTGCCGTCGTGCCTCAGGTCGTGGCGACGAGCGCCACGACCTGGTCGCGCAGAGCAGCAGGAAGCTGTTCGGCGGTCCCCTCGACGTCGAACCCGAGGTCCTGTGCCTGGTGCAGCAGGGCAGCCGCCCGCGCCGCGTCGGGTGCGGTGCCGTCCCCGGTGAGCGTCATGACTCCGGCCGTGAACGCGGCTCGCCCGTGCCCCTGGTCGGCCGCCGCGACGTACAGGGCGAGCGCTCGCTGCGGGTCGTGCGGGCGTCCCCGACCGGTCGCGTGCTCGGCCGCCACGTTGTAGAGGGCGCGCGGATGCCCGGCCTCGGCAGCGCTCTCGAGGAGGAGCCGTGACCGCGCCTCGTCGACCGGCACGCCCTGACCCGTCGCGGACAGCACCGAGAGCTCGAAGAGGGCGTCGGGGTTGCCGATCCTCGCAGCGGCCTCGTGGTCGGCCGCGGCGGCTGACGCGTCCTGGGCGAACCCGTAGCCGTTGAAGCGCATCCAGCCCCGCAGCACGTGTGCGGAGCCGTCCGGGTCGTCGGCGGCCAGCGCATCGACGCGCGCGGCGGCATCGACCGCAGGTTCGAGACCCCGGAAGTAGGCCTCGCGCACCCACGTGAGCGCGGCCTCGCGCGACCCCGCGGCGTCGGCCCGGCGGTAGACGGCGATCATGACCTGCTCGGCGTCGATCGGGAGAAGACCGACGAGGTGCTCGTTGCGCACGAACGCGTCGCGCACGCCGTGGCCCAGGGCGAGCAGCCTCTCGGGGCTCGCGTGCGCGTCGTCGAGGGCCGCGCGGGCGTCCTCGTAGGCGACCGAGCCTCGCGGACGTCGGTCGGACGGCGAGGGCGCGGCCGGCGTCGGGGCGGCCGGCGTCGGGGTGGCAGGCGGCTCGGCTGCGGCGTCGCGAGCGGCGGCGTCCCAGACGAGGTCGCCGGCCGGGTTCCAGATCCGGCTGGTGCGTCCTGCGGCCCACTCGGCGTGGAAGCCCGTGGGGAGGGCGAGGTAGCGCACGAGGTGAGGCGCCTTGCGCCAGACCTCGTGCGCGGGCACCAGTCGGGTGCCCCCGCGCGGCTGCTGGGGGAAGGGCGTGATGACCCACCCCGTGGCGTCGTCGGTCGCGGCGTACCGCTTCACGTGGATCTCGGGGGCCTCGAACACGCCGTCGTAGACCCGGACGCCGTGCGTGAACCGGATCGACTCGCGCGGCACCTTGCAGAACGCGGCCATCTCGACCTGCGAGCGGAGCGCCTCGAGCATCGGGTCGACGTCCCAGGTCATGGTCTCGACCCCTGGCTTCGTGAGGTCCGTCGCGGCCACCCGCAGGTCGTCACCTTCCGCGGAGAGCGCCGACCACCAGAACCCGTGCCACACCCCGAGGCCCTTCCAGACGCGCTCGGGAGGTTGCGCCGCGTACCAGTCGACGAGGCCGCGCGCCTGCGGGGCGAGCCGGGGCGTGGTCCGCAGCCAGACGCGACGGCCGTGGCGCGACCGTGCGTCGAGCACGACCGTCGCGGGGGGCCTGGTCGGCTCGCCGTCGGCCCACCACCGGACGACGTCCTCGGTGGGGGGCCAGTCGGCGGTCCGGTTCGCGATCGGGTCGAGCAGGGTCACGGCGTTCCCGTCGAAGTGCGCGACGTACCAGTGCCCCGGGCCGTGCGCGCGGTCGATCCCGAGGATCGAGTACGCCCCCGGCCCGCGGCCCCGCAGCCGTTCGGCGAGCTCGTCGGGAGTCGTCTGCCGGAACGGTGCACCGACGAGCTGGGCGAGCTCGTCCTCGGTCGGGCCCACGGGGCCGGCCTGGCGGGCGGGCTCTCCGCGGAGCACGCCGACCATGGCCGCGACCGCGGAGGCCGCATGGTTGACCGGCGTGGCCGCGAGCGTCGTGTCGTTGCGCGCGCCGGCCTGGTAGGCGGCGACGAGCTCTCGTGCGCTGAAGCTCGACTCCCGGACGTAGGCGGCGCCGTCGAACCCGATGATCGCCTGGGCTCCTCCTCGTCCCGGGACCCAGACGTGGAACCCTCCCGGGACGACGTGCTGCGAGGTCGCGACCGTGGCGACGTCGATACCGAGGAGCCGAGCGGCTCGCTCGGCGACCTCCGGGAGCGTCTGCGTCCAGTGCTGATCGGCCTGGCCCGTGGAATCGTTCACGGGCAGATCCTAGGGGTGCCGCCCGCGGGGTGAGAGACGCCCCGCCCTGCGGGCGGCGGGGACCGGTCACCCCGTGACGTGCGCCGCGGGCTCGTAGGCCGCGAGGAAGGCCTCGAGCTGCGACGTGATCCCCGTCAGGGAATAGCCCGTGCGCAGCTCGACCTGCGCCAGCTGGCCCGAGGCGACCGCGGGCAGCGCGGTGAAGGTCGGGGTCGCGAGCTGGGGGGCGTCGGCCCACGTCGAGGGCACGAGGATCAGGTCGGCCGGGTAGGCGCCGGGCTCCTCCCAGCTCGCGGAGGCCCAGAAGCCGTCCTCGCTGTCGAGCTCGGCGAACGTCACGCCCAGGTCGACGAGCGTGCTGCCGAGCGGCGTCCACGTCGGGACCGCGTAGTCGACGCTCGTCTCGAGCGGGATCGCGTAGGCGACCGCGACGTCGGTCTTGGTGGCGGCGACGGCCTGGACCTTCTCGCTCAGCTCGGCGAGCTCGGCACTCTCCTGGGCGTAGACGGCCGCGGTCTCGGAGCCACCGAGGCTGAGGGCGACCTCCTGGAAGTCGGCCAGGGTCCGGGCCGCGCCATCGGTGATGTTGATGCCCACCATCGGCACGACGCTCTCGACACGCTCGATGTCGTCACCCCAGACGCTGCCGAAGTTCCCGCCGTTGTACGAGCTCCAGATGTCGAGGACCAGGTCGGCGTCGGCGGCGAGGACCTTCTCGAGGCTGATGTCGGTGTCCGTCTCGGAGATGGGCTCGATCCCCTCGAGGTCGAACGCCGCGAGGTCCTCCTGGGACAGGCGGGAGAAGCCGATGATCCCGACCGGGCGGATCCCGTACTCGAGGAGCACGGGGGCGGTGTCGGCCGTGGCGATGATGCGGTCGGGGACCTCGTCGAGGCTCACGGTCGTGCCGCGCGCGTCGGTGTAGGACCAGGCTGCGGCGTCGGCCGGGGTGCCGCCGGCAGGGGCGCTGCTGCCCGCGTCGGTCCCCGACGAGCACGCGGCCAGGAGCAGCGCCGTGCCGACGGTGGTGGCCCAGGTGGCGGTCGTGCGACGACGCCGCAGAGCGGAGCGCGGGGAGGAGGGCGGGGGAGCTGTGACGGTCACGGGTCTTCGCTTTCGGGGGAGCGCGCGGGGTCGGCACGGGGCGACCCACGGGACGGGGACTCCTCGGGGACGGGACGCCCCGTGCGAGGAAGTTTGGTAAGGCTTACCTTTGTGCCGCCACTCTAGAGACCGTGATCGAGGCGCACAATCACGCGATCTGGTCGCCGGATATCGTGATCCGGTCAAACCCCAGGTCAGGAGCTCGCAGCGTCGGTCTGGGGGCCGTCGCGTCATCTGCGAGGTGCGCGTCCTGAGGAGCGCTGGTTGGCGGACCGGGAGGACTGCGCTCGCGGCTCCGGGCCGCCGTCGTGTCCTCTGGCCCGAACCGCTCCGGGCGCCTAGGTTGACGGCCAGCGCACGCTGTAGGGCGGCGCGGACAGATCAGGCGGAGGGGGCAGGGTGACATGAAGGTCAGCACGCGTGTGGAGGACTGGCAGGTCATCGACGGCACGCTGGACAACACCGTCGATATCGCTTCGGAAGACGGCGATGCCGAGCTGTGCGCGGTCGGGCTGCGCATCCGTCAGGCCGGGTGGGAGGCCTGCGCGGTGCATCCCCACCGTGGGGGCGGCTCCGTCGGCTGGCCCCCGGCCGACGACGTGCTCGAGGTCGAGCTCTCCCGCGACGACTGGACGGTTGCCATCGCCCAGCTTCGACGCTGGGCTGCTGTCGGCGAGGCGACGGACGACCGGCCCGAGCCGCGCCTGGCCCGCTGGCTGGAGGACGAGGTGAGAGCTGCCGGCTGAGCGGGGGGAGCTCATGCTCGGCGTGCGTGCGTGCGTGCGTGCGTGCGTGCGTGCGTGCGGGCCCGGGGGACCGGAGAGCTTGGCGTCAGGCGGAAGGGCGCCCCGTCAGAAGTCGCGCACTCTGCGGACGCCCCTCGCCGCTCTCTCGCGAGGCGTCGTCCGGCGACCGCGCAGCGTCCCGGAAGGACCCGGGGGTCAGGCCCGTCTCGCGGCGGAAGACCGCGACGAACGCGCTCGTCGAGGTGTACCCGACGGCGTCGGCCACGTCGCTCACGCGGGCTCCCTCCGACAGCCGGGCCATCGCGACGTTCATGCGCAGGTGCAGGCGCCAGCGACCGAACGGCTGGCCCGACGCGCGGCGGAACACCCGGCCCAGCGTGCTGGTGCTCAGCCCGACGTGCCGCGCCCACTGCGCGAGCGTCCGGTCGTCCCCCGGGTCGTCGAGCAGCTCGTGCACGATCCGGGCGACCGGCTCGACGGTCGGGACCGTGATCCGGGTCGATGCCGTCACGGGCTCCAGCAGGTGGATCGCGACCTGCTCGGCATGGTGGCGCGCCTCGTCGGGCATGTCCTGTGACGTGAGGTGCAGCACGAGCTCGGAGAACAGCGCGCTCGGGGCGACCGTGACGGGTTCGGGGCCCAGGTCGCGCGAGCGGCTGGGGTCGAGGTAGACCGTGAGAAACCGGCTGTCCGTCCCGGCGCGCACGGCGTGGGGGAGTCCGGCAGGGATCCACAGACCGTTCCGCGGCGGCAGTGCCCAGACGTCGTCGCCCGCCCGGACCGTCAGCAGTCCCGAGAGGGCGACCAGCACCTCGTGCGTCCGGTGCGAGTGCTCGAGCCACACCACCGGCTGGTGCGTCCGCGACGGGCCTCCCGCCAGGACGAAGTCCACGTCGCCCGAGGCGTCCTCGGGCTGCACGACGAGCGCGTCCTGCGAGGGGCTGCCCCACGGGAGCCAGTTCTCGACGGGATCGCGGTCCGGGGGCACAGGGACAACCCTACGGAGCCGACGTCGCTGGGAGGGCCGCCGACGAGGAGGTGGTCGTGTCCCGCCGGAGCCGCGTGCCGCACGCCCCCGTGCCCGGGTTCAGTCCCCGGGCACCAGGACCCGCACACCGCGCCGTTCCAGGACCGTGGCGGTCGTGTCGTCGAGCGTCCGCTCGGTCGTCTCGTCGAACCCGTTCCCGACCGTCCGCACCATGAGCGTCGCGGACCCCGACGTCAGGTAGCGCAGCGCCTCGCGCTGCCACGCGGCGTTCCGGTCGCGCGGGACGGCCTGACCCGCGGCGTCGCGCGCCCCGACGTCGTACGCGTACCCCGACAGGTCCACCGGCAGCTCGCACCCGCGGCGAAGGTCGCGGCTCAGCACGTCCGTCAGGGCCAGCAGGGCGGGCGAGTCCGCCCGGACACAGCCCTCCTCCGGGAGGGCGGCGCGCAGCTCGGCCGCCGGGAAGGGCGTGGGGCGAGGCAGGGCAGGGGCGGCCGTCGCGAGCCCCAGCCCCAGGCACGTCCCCGCCGCCACGAGCCCCCGGCCCCCGGCCGGGACGAGCGAGACCGCAGCGGCGACCACGAGCACCAGGGCCGGCGTCACGAACGCCGCGTACTGCTGGTAGGCCGACGGCGAGGCCAGCAGCACCACGGTCTGGACGACGAGCAGAGCGACCCACAGCCGACCACGGCGCCCGGCCCAGGCGACGACCGCCGCGACGAGCACCGCGGCCAGGACGGCCCAGACCAGGGCGAGCTGCGCCGTCGGGGTCGTGGCCCACGCGGTGCTGCCCGTCCCGGCGATCCACGTGAGCCGCTGCTCGACGCCCGTGTCGGTCTCGCGCGGCCGTCCCAGCTGGTCCAGGAACACCATGCGGAACATGTCCGAGCCCGCCGCGAGCGCGAACGGCGCCAGCACGACGACGACCGCCCCCAGCGCCCCGGCGCTCGCGCGCAGAGCCGCCCGCCACCCGGCCGTCACGAGCAGCCAGCCGATCACGACGAGGACGGGAACGACGCCCCAGATCTTGACCGTGGCACCGAGGCCCAGGACCGCGCCCCCCGCCCAGAGCCACCCCGTGCGCGCCCCCGCCCCCATGTCCGGCAGCCCGCGCAGCAGCAGGACCACCCCGCCGAGCAGGCACAGCGAGCCGAGCGGCTCGAGCAGCGTGATGCGCTCGGCCCACGCCGCGGCGAACGAGACCGCGTACAGGACCCCGCCCACGACCGCTGCGGTGGTCCCCCAGCGGCCCGCGACGCGCGTCACCAGGACGGCGTTCGCCGCCCCGACGAGCATGACGCCCACGCGCGCGGCGACCAGGGCGTCGCTGTCGCTCGTCCACGCGGTCAGGGCCGCGAACGGGGCCAGGGCGAGCATCGAGCCGGGTGGGTGCAGGAGCGTGAAGTCGCGGTAGGGCACGAGCCCGTGCACCAGGGCGACGGCCGAGGAGAAGTACACGCCGTCGTCGTACCCCGTGTAGTCGCGGACGCCGACCGTCCCGCCCGCGAGGCTCCAGCGCACCGTGAAGGCGAGGACGGCGACCCCGGCGGCGACGATCCAGCCCGTCGCGCGGGTGGGGCGTCGGGCGGTGCGGTGGGTGCGGGGCGCCGGGCTCACTCGTTCGAGTCTGCCCGGCTTCGGCGCGGGGCGCCCGGGGGGACGTGGGCCGCGCCCGGGACCGACCTGCGTGCCCGACGGCGGCGCTCGCCTCGGGGGCTCGGGTCCGGCCGGGGAGCCGGCCGGGCTCAGCGCGCGGCGACCGCGGGCTCGGCCGGCGAGGGGGCGTAGGCAGTCTGCGGAGGACCGGAGAGGCGCGCGCCGCGGCTCGCTCGCAGCGCCCAGAGGATCGCGACGAGGTCGACGCCCTCCTGCATCCAGGCGCCCGCGAGCGCGGGGAGGTATCCGAGTGCCGCGACCAGCATGAGCGCGACGCTGAGCCCGATGCCGACCCAGATGCTCTGCAGCGCGACCCGGAGCGTGTCCTTGCTGACCCGCACGGCTGCTGCGACGGCCGAGACGTCGTCGCGCAGGACGACCGCGTCGGCCGAGTCGCTCGCGGCCGTGGCGCCGCGCGCTCCCATGGCGATCCCGACGTCGGCCGAGGCCAGGACCGGCGCGTCGTTCACACCGTCGCCCACCATGACCACGGGGCGCGCGGGGGCGTCCCGGACCGCCTCGACCTTGTCGAGCGGCAGGCACTCTGCGCGCACGTCGTCGATGCCCAGGGCGGCCGCGACGTGCTCGGCCGTCGTCCGCTGGTCGCCCGTGAGCATCATGACGTGATCGACGCCCAGGGACCGGAGCGTGCTCACCGTGGTCGCGGCCTCGGCCCGCACCTCGTCGCGCAGGACCAGCGCCCCGACGGGGACCCCGTCGACCGCGACGTGGACCGCGAGCTCGCCGGGCTGGAGCACGGCGGGCTCGACGGCGGTGCGGGTCTCGGCGGCGACGTAGGACCGTTTCCCCACCACGACCTCCCGGCCCGCGACGAGAGCCCGGACACCGTGCGCCGGGACCTCGTGGGCCTCGGTGCCCTCGGCCGGCTGGAGCCGGCGCTGCCGAGCGCCCTCCACGACGGCGTCGGCGAGGACGTGGCTCGAGTACTGCTCGGCCGACGCTGCCAGCCGCAGCACCTCGTCGGCCCCCAGGCTCCCGGTGGTCTCGACGCGCGCGAGCGCGGGACGACCGTGGGTGAGGGTCCCGGTCTTGTCGAAGGCCACGGTGCGGGCGCGGTCGAGCCTCTCCAGGGTCTCGCTCGACTTGACGATCACGCCCTCGCGCGCGGCGCGGCTCATCCCGCCCATGAAGGCGACCGGCGCCGCGATGAGCAACGGGCACGGTGTCGCGACGACGAGAACTTCCGCGAACCGGGTGCCGTCCCCGCTGACCCACCAGGCGAGCCCGGCGATCGCGAGCGCGACGAGGGTGAAGGGGACCGCGAAGCGGTCGGCCAGCCGGACGGTCCGTGACCGGCTCGTGGTCGCCTGCTCGACCAGCGCGACGATCTGCTGGTACTGGCTGTCGCGGGCCGACCTGGTCGCGCGCAGCGTGACGGCCTGCTGCCCGTTGATGCCACCTGAGGGGACCTCGTCCCCGCGCTGCCGCTCGACCGGCAGGGGCTCGCCCGTGAGCGACGACTCGTCGAGGTCGGCTCGGTCGCTCACGAGCTCGCCGTCGACCGGGACCACCTCGGCCGGACGGACCACGACCAGGTCGCCGGGGCGCACGTCGTCGACGCGGACGTCGCGCAGCGAGCCGCCGTCGAGCACGTGCGCGGTCGCGGGGGCGCGGGACATGAGCGCCGAGAGGTCGCGGCGGGCCCGGTTCGCTGCGTAGTCCTCGAGCGCCTCGCCTCCCGTCAGCATGAGCACCACGACGAGGGCCGCCCAGTGCTCGCCGACGACCACCGCGGCCGTCACGGCCGTCACGGCGAGGATGTCGATCCCGGCGTGCCCGCGGAGCAGGTCACGGAGCATACCCACGCCCGTCCATCCTGCGACGGCCAGCGCGTAGGCGGACACGAGCCACGGGACGGCCGGGGACCAGGGGGTGAGCGAGAGGACCCCGGCGACGGCCGCGACCAGGACCGTCGCCATCACCAGCGGATACCGCCCGAGGTTCTTCACTGTGGTCATACCACGTTGTCTAGCATTTCGTGCACATTCTTTCCAGCAAGGAAAGGCTCGCCTGGGACTGTGTGAGGAAAGGCATTCCTTCGCTGGGTCTCCACATTTCTTCGGGGCTTCTCGGGCGGCCCCGGTGTCGCGACATGAGTGCCAGGAGCCGCGAGATGCCGCCGATCTTCGGTGCTTGCGCCAGGGGTGGGTCAGCGACAACGCGGACCTTTTCGGCGAATGTGGCGATCGTGGCGGCGCGTGGCGCAGGAATGTCCCGCCGGTGCGCGAAGAATGTGTTGGTGCGGGGTGCCGCCTGTGGGTGGGCGTCAGCCGCGCCGGGGCGACGCGGACGCGAGCGGGCACCCCGCGCACGCCAGGGGGATCCGGCGCCGCGTGCCCGCCGCGGGCGGGGGCGTGCAGCCCGGGCCTCCGGCACCCGTCGCGCAGCCGAGGGCGGGTGCCGTGCCCGGCCGCGTCGGGCGGGGTCCCGCGACCTGCGCGAGCCCCAGGCGGACGAGCTGAGCGACCGCCGCGTCGACGAGCCGCGGTTCGAGGCCCAGGTCGCCGGCCAGGGCGCCGACCGCGACCCCGGCGCGGAGCCGCGCCAGCACTGGGCGTAGGAGCTCGCGGGGTGCTGCGCCGTCACGGAGACCGAGCTCCTCGCTCGGCGCCGTCGGGGCGCTCACCAGACGAGCCGCAGGAGCTGGAAGGTCGCGACCGACAGGACCCACGCGACGCTCAGCTGGACCGCGACGGCCCCCAGGGTCCAGCGCCACCCGAACATCCGCTGCTGCTCGGCGACCGTCGCGAGGCACGGCGTGTAGGCGAGCACGAAGACCATGAAGGCCAGTGCCGCCGCAGGGGCGTGACCGCCCGACGTCTCGTCGAGCGTGGCCCGGAGCTGCTCGCCGAGCTCGCCCGGCGACGAACCCACGGGCTCGTCGACCGCGTACGCCTGCGCGAGCGCGCCCACCGCGACCTCCTTGGCCACGAAGCCCGTGACGAGCGCGCTCGTGGTGCGCCAGTCGCCGTAGCCGGCGGGGGAGAAGACGGGGGCGACCTGGTCGGTCAGGCGCCCGTAGGCAGAGTCGTGCACGGGCACCTCGCCGAACGTGTGGCCGGGCGTCACGGGGACCGAGAGCAGGAGCCAGACGACGACGAGGACGCCCACGATGATCGTGCCCGCCCCGCGCAGGAACGCGAGCACACGACGGCCCGTCGTCACGAGCAGCGGGACCGGGCGCGGCACGTGGTAGGCGGGGAGGACGAGCGCGAGGGGCTCGTGGGTCAGGTCGCGGAACAACGTGCCTCGCAGCACGAGCGCCCCGACGAGCACGAGTGCGACGCTCAGCACGTACATCGCGAGCACCACGAGCCCGGTGTGCCGCGGGAAGAACGTGCCTGCGAGCAGGACGTACACCGTCAAGCGGGCGGGGCACGAGGCGTACGGGATCAGGAGGCCCGTGAGCAGCCGCTGCCGCGCGTTCGGGAGCGTGCGCGTCGCGGCGAGCGCCGGGAGGTTGCACCCGAAGCCCACGATCAGGGGCATGATGACCCGCCCGTCGAGTCCGACCGACCGCATGAGGCGGTCGGCCAGGACCGCGACCCGCGCGACGTAGCCCGAGTCCTCGAGCAGCCCGATCGCCAGGAACATCAGGGCCATGAGCGGCGCGAACGCGACGACGACGCCGACGCCCGCGACCAGGCCGTCGACCAGGAGTCCCTCGAGCCACCCGCCGCTCAGGCCCACGCCGTCGAGCGCCCAGGTCACGAGGCCCGCGACGGGGCCCGTGACCAGGGCCTCGGTCGCGCCCATGATCGGTGCCGCGACCCAGGTCGCGAGCTGGAACAGCGCCCAGAGCGTCACGACGAAGACCGGCAGGCCCACCCAGGGGTCGAGCAGGAGCGCGTCGATCCGGTCCGCACGGCTGCGCGTCGCGGAGCCGTGCGCGCCGACCGACCCGACGACGTCGTCCGCCCACCCGAGCAGCGCGTCGATGCGGTCGAGCTCGTCGTCGGATGCGGTGTGCGGTGCCGCGGTGCAGACAGGCAGGCCCGGGACGGGCCGAGGGTGCTCGGACACCGCGCGGACCGCCGCGACCAGCCCGTCGGTCCCGCGCCCCGTCCGAGGATCGACCTCGACCACGGGCACGCCCAGACGGGCGGCGAGCCGCCCGGGGCCGACCGTCACCCCGTCGGCCGTGGCGACGTCGGTCATCGTGAGGGCCACGACGACGCGCTCGGTCCGCGCCCCGACCTGACCGAGCAGGAACAGGGCGCTGTGCAGCTCGGCCGCGTTGGCGACGAGGAGCGTCACGGTGCCCGGCTCGGCCCCTGCCCGGTCGATCTCGGCGACCGTCACGGCCTCGTCGGGCGAGACCGGGGTGAGCGAGTAGGTGCCGGGGAGGTCGACGAGCGCGAGCGGGGTCGCGGTCGTCGTACCGGCACCGGTGCGGGGCCGCCAGGTCCCCCGGGCCAGGTCGACCGTGGTCCCGGGCACGTTCCGGGTGGTCTGCCGCGCGCCCGTGAGGTGGTTGAAGAGCGTCGACTTCCCGGCGTTGGGCGTGCCCACGAGCAGCACCCGCAGGACGGGAGCGGGAGCCGTGGTCGCGCCACCGCCCGGGGCGCGGCGACCGCGGGGGTGAGCGGCGCCGTCGGGCCCCTCGTGCGTGCGCGGTGCGCCGCCCTCGCAGCGCGGACAGCTCACGGGGCGGTCTCGAACCGGCGGACCGTCGCGGCGTCGAGCGCGATGCGCCGGCGCCCGACGAGCACGACGCGCCCGCCGAACGGGGTCCGGAGCGCGACGGTCACGCCCGCGCCGGGGCGCAGGCCCAGCTCGCGCAGCCGCACGTCGGACGTCGGGGTGAGCCGCGCGCCCGCGCGCGCCGAGGTCAGGACGACGTGGGTGCCCGGGGGGACCTCGGCAAGGTTCATGCTGCCGACGCTAGTGATGAGGTGAGGCTTGCCTCAGATGCCGGAGGTCCTGGCGCTGCGGGCCGTAGGTCCCGTCAGAGGCTCAGGAGCGCGCCCGTCCCGATCCCGGCGAGCGTGCCGACCACGATCGTCACCGCGGCGATGGCCACGGGGTGCGCGGGCGTGCCGTGCAGGCGCTGCCACAGGCTCGGGGTCGCAGGAGCGGTCGCGGCATGGTGGATCTCGCGGCGCGAGAGTCCCGCGGTCACGGGGGCGGGCTCGGTGACGTGCTGCGTGCTCATGGTTCTACCTCCTGGAGATCTGCTTCTGGGAGGAGAGACGCCGTCCTGCGGTCGGCATGACGCGGAAGTCGTGGTGAGGAGAGTCACGCGGCCCCCGGTGGCGGAGCGACCGGCTCCGGCGTAGGAGGCGACGGCCCGCCGTGCGGCAGGGCGAGCCTGCCCGGCCTAGGCGCCCGCGGGCGCCGCCGTGCTCCCGCGCACCACGAGGCTCGTCGCGAGGTCCATGCGCGTGTTGGTCACGGCGCCCTCGCGCGCCTTGAGGACGAGCCGGGCCGCTTCCTGGCCCATCTCCTGGAGCGGCTGGTGGACCGTGGTGAGCGCGGGGCTCGACCAGCGGGCCACGGGGACGTCGTCGTAGCCCACGATCGAGAGGTCCTCGGGCACGCGCAGGCCGTGGCGTCGGGCGGCCTCGAGCACGCCGAGAGCCTGGAGGTCCGAGCCCGCGAAGATCGCGGTGGGCGGCTCGGGCAGGCTGAGGAGCTCGTCGGCGCGGTCGGTGCCGCCCTGGGGGTGGAAGTCGCCGAACCGGACCAGGTCCGGGTCCGCAGTGATCCCGGCCGTGCCGAGGGCCGAGCGGTAGCCGTCGAGGCGGGCGAGCGAGCACATCATGTCCTCGGGCCCCGTGATGACGCCGATGCGGCGGTGGCCGAGCTCGATCAGGTGCCGGGTCGCCATGAGGCCGCCCTGCCAGTTCGCCGAGCCGACCGAGGGGACGTCGGGCTCGGGGTCGCCCGCGGGGTCGATGACCGCGAACGGGATGGCGCGGGACCGGAGCTGCTCCTTGACCGCGGCCGGGAGGGTCGAGAAGACGAGCACGACGCCGAGCGGGCGGCGCGCGAGCACGCCCTCGATCCACTCGGGCCCCGGAGCGTGCCGGGTGCCGGACTCGGTCAGCACGACGCTCGCGCCGTTCTCCCGCGCGACGTCCTCGACGCCGCGGATGAGCTCCATGGCCCAGATGCTCTCGAGCTCGTGGAACACGATCTCGATGAGGGGGGCCGAGGCGGTGGGGCTCTTGCGGCGCCGGTAGCCGTGCTGGACCAGGAGGGCCTCGACCCGGTCGCGCGTCCCGGCCGCGACGTCGGTCCGCCCGTTGAGCACCTTGGACACGGTCGAGAGGGACACCTGGGCCTCGGCGGCCACGGCGGCGAGCGTGACCCGCCCCGGAAGAACTTCGTCGGTCATGCCGGTCAGCGTAGCGCCTCGGGGGAAAGTTTCGAAGGGTGGGCCGCCGTGTCTCGGTGCGGAGGTCCCAGTCTTCTCCCAGTGGATAACGGTTGGGACTCGTTGTTGACCCCGGCGGATTCGCGTCTTAGAGTCCAGGGCAACCGAGTACTTTCGGCGCAGGCGCCGAAACTTTCGAAAGGGTTCGATGATGAACACAAGAACGCGGAAGTCGCTCACGGCCGCGGCCGTGGCGTCGGCGCTGGTCCTCCCGCTCGCAGCGTGCGCGAGCGGCGACTCCGGCGGCTCCAGCCGTCCCGAGAACGAGATCCACGTGATGGTCTACGGGGACGCGACCAACAAGGTCGAGCAGCAGATGGTCGACACGTTCAACAAGACCTCGGACGTCAAGGTCGTCCTCGACACCATCCCGGGCGCCGACTACCAGCAGAAGCTCCAGACGATCATCGACACCAACGCGGCGCCGGACGTCTTCTTCAACTGGGGCGGCGGCTCGATCGAACCCTTCGTCGACGCCGACCTGCTGCTCCCCCTCGACGACTTCATCGCCGAGGACCCCCAGCTCAAGGACGCGTTCCTGCCCGCGGTGTTCAACTCGGCCGTGATCGACGGGAAGTCCTACGGCATCCCCATGCGCGGCACGCAGCCCGTCATGCTGTTCCACAACAAGCAGGTCCTCGCGGACGCGGGCATCGAGGCCCCCCAGACGTGGGACGAGCTCCTCGCCGCGGTGGAGACCCTCAAGGCGCAGGGCGTGACCCCGATCGCGCTCGGCGGCGCCGACCAGTGGCCGACCCTCATGTGGTACCAGTACGCGTTCGACCGCGTCGCGGGCCCCGAGCTGTTCGAGAAGGCGCTCGCGGGCGACACCGACGTGTGGGACTCGGCCGAGAGCCACGAGGCGCTCGACAAGCTGTCCGAGCTCATCGACGCCGGCGCGTTCGGCACCAACTTCGACTCGGTCAAGTTCACGGACGGCGGCTCGCCCGCGCTCCTGCGCACGGGCAAGGCGGCGTTCGAGCTCATGGGCTCGTGGAACTACTCGACCCACTACGACGTGGACCCCGGGTGGACCGACGCCAACCTCGGTTACACGGCCTTCCCCGCGATCGACGGCGGCAAGGGCGACGCGGCCAACATCACGGGCAACACCAACAACTTCTACTCGGTGCTCGCCAAGACCCGCTACCCGGACGCCGTGCGTGACTTCCTCAAGCTCATGTACTCGGACGAGTTCGTCGAGGCGCAGCTCGCGATCGGGAACCTGCCGACCACGACCAACACCGAGCAGTTCCTGGACCAGGCCGCGAGCCCCGAGTACGCCGCCTTCCAGTTCGACCTCGTGAAGAACGCGCCGCACTTCCAGATGTCCTGGGACCAGGCGTACCCCCCGGCTGCCGGCACCCCGCTCAAGATCGCGGTCCAGCAGTTCTTCAGCGGCCAGATCGACGCCGACGGCTTCATCGCTGCGATGAAGTCCCTGCCGGCCTCGCGCTGACCGGTCCCGGACGGAGATCGTCATGACCACCCGCGCACCCCAGGGGCGCACGCGCCCGGGCACCGCCGACCTCCAGGTCGGCCGCCCGGGCGTGGTCTGGGCCCTGCCCGCCGCCCTGTTCTTCGGGCTCTTCGCCCTCCTGCCCATGGTCCTCGTGCTCGTGCTGTCGTTCACGCAGTGGAGCGGCCTGGGCAGCCCCGAGTTCGTCGGGACCGAGAACTGGTCCCGCCTCCTCGACGACCCCGTGATGCTCAAGAGCATCGGGCTCTCGCTCGTGCTGACGGCGCTCGGCGTCGTGACCCAGACTCCGGTCGCGATGCTGCTGGGCGTGTGGGCCGCAGGGCACCAGTGGAACCGCGCGGTGCTCTCGGCGATCTTCTTCGTGCCGCTGCTGCTGTCCGCGGCTGCGGTCTCGGTCCTGTGGCGCGCGGTGCTCGACCCGAACTTCGGCGTCCCGGCCCAGATGGAGTGGCTGTTCGGCGACGGCAACCTGTTCGGCAACCAGTCGACCGCGATCGCGGTCCTGGTGTTCGTGAGCCTGTGGCAGTTCACGCCGCTGCACGCCCTGATCTACCAGGGCGCCGCGAAGGCCGTGCCGCCCATGCTCTACGAGGCGGCCGAGATCGACGGCGCGGGACGCGTGCGCTCGTTCTTCGCGATCACGCTCCCGCAGCTGCGGAACACCATGATCACGTCGGTGATCCTCATGGTCGTCGGCGGCCTGACGACGTTCGACACGGTCCTCATCCTGACCAACGGCGGGCCCGGCACGGACACGACCATCACGGCCTTCTACATGTACCAGAAGGCGTTCCGCGGCTTCGACTTCGGTCTGGCCTCGGCGATCGCCGTGGTCCTGGTCGTCGCGGCGACCGCGATCTCGCTGGTCATGGTCCGCCTGTCCGGGTACGACAAGATGCGCAGCGAGCTGGAGGGCGTGTGATGAGCAACGACCTGAGCGTCACCCCCGCGGAGCAGGTCTCCGGCCCGACGACGTCACCCACCTCGGGTGGTGCGCCCCGCCCGGGCGCGACGCAGGACGGCGGCGCGCGGCGGCGTCGGGCAGGCGGCCGGGCTGGAAAGGGCAGCCGCAACCGGCCCAACTGGGGCGCGGGCATCGCGGTCACGATCTGGCTCCTGATCGTCGCGATCCCCCTCTACGTGCTGGTCACCGCGTCGTTCCAGACACAGGCCGGGTACGCCGAGGGCGGCCCGCTGTCCCTGCCGACCACGTTCACGCTCGACAACTTCACCAACGCGTTCGACCAGGGCTTCGGCCGCTACTTCCTCAACACGCTCGTCGTGACGGTCGCGGTGGTCGGGATCGTGGTGCTGCTCGTGCCGCCGCTGTCGTACGCGATCGTGCGCAACCGCTCGCGGGCCACCACGGGCATCTTCCGGATGTTCCTCCTGGGCCTCGCGGTCCCCGCGAGCGCCGTGATCGTCCCGATCTTCTACGTGATCTCGGTCGTGGGCCTGTACGACAACCTGATCGGCGTGATCCTGCCGACCGCGGCGTTCTGCCTGCCGATCTGCACGATCATCCTCAGCGGCTCGATGCGTGACATCACCAACGAGCTCTACGAGGCCATGGCCCTCGACGGGGCGTCGCCCAAGCGCGTGTTCCTGCAGCTCGTGCTGCCGCTGTCCAAGGGCGGCGTCGCGACGATCGTCGTGTACTCGGCCCTGCAGGCGTGGAACGGGTTCCTGTTCCCGCTGATCCTCACGCAGTCCGAGTCGACCAAGGTCATCACGCTCGGCCTCTTCAACTTCCAGACGCAGTACGGCGTCAACATCCCCGGCCTCCTCGCGGCGGTCGTCATGTCGATGATCCCGATCCTGCTCGTGTACCTGTTCGCCCGGCGTGCCCTGGTCCAGGGCCTCATGGGCGTCGGCGGAAAGTAGCTCCATGATGACTCTTCAGACGAACCTGCCGTCCTCTGCCGTGCCCGGCCCCGGTGGGGAGACCCTCCCCGTGTGGTCCGACCCGTCGGTCGACACCGCGACCCGCGTCAAGGCGCTCATGGCGGAGATGACCCTCCGCGAGAAGGTCGCCCAGCTCTTCGGGGTGTGGGTCGGCGCGTCGGCCGAGGGCGGCGAGGTCGCCCCGCACCAGCACGACATGGAGGACGGCGTCGACCTCGACGCGCTCCTGCCCGACGGGCTGGGGCAGCTGACCCGTCCGTTCGGGACCAACCCCGTCGACCCGGCCCTGGGTGCGCTGTCGCTGCTGCGCACGCAGGAGCGCGTGCGGTCGGCGAACCGGTTCGGCATCCCCGCCGTGGCACACGAGGAGTGCCTCGCGGGCTTCTCGGCCTGGGGCGCGACGGCCTACCCCGTGCCGCTGTCGTGGGGCGCGTCGTTCGACCCCGCGCTCGTGCGCCGCATGGCCGCCGCGATCGGTCGGGACATGCGCTCGGTCGGCGTGCACCAGGGCCTGGCCCCCGTGCTCGACGTCGTGCGCGACGCCCGCTGGGGTCGCGTCGAGGAGACGATCGGCGAGGACCCGTACCTCGTGGGCACCGTCGCCACGGCGTACGTGCAGGGCCTGGAGTCCGAGGGCATCGTCGCGACGCTCAAGCACTTCGCGGGGTACTCGGCATCGCGCGGCGGACGCAACCACGCGCCCGTCTCGATGGGCACGCGCGAGCGCGCCGACGTGATCCTGCCGCCGTTCGAGATGGCCGTCCGTGAGGGCGGCGTGCGCTCGGTCATGCACGCCTACACCGACACCGACGGCATCCCGTCGGCCGCCGACCGCGAGCTCCTCACGGGACTGCTGCGCGACACGTGGGGCTTCGACGGGACCGTGGTCGCCGACTACTTCGGGATCGCGTTCCTCAAGATCATGCACGGCGTGGCGGGCGACTGGGCAGAGGCCGCCGCGGCGGCGCTCGCGGCGGGGGTCGACGTCGAGCTGCCGACCGTCAAGACGTTCGGCGAGCCGCTCGTCGCGGCCCTCGAGGCCGGGGACGTCGACGTCGCGCTCGTCGACCGGGCCCTGGAGCGCGTGCTGCGCCAGAAGGTCGAGCTCGGTCTGCTCGACGCCGGCTGGGACCCCGTCCCCGAGGTGCTGCGCGACGTGCCCGCGGGCGTTCTGGCAGCCGTCGCCGGGGCGGGGGCCGACGCGCAGGACATCGATCTGGCCGCGCTGCGCGGGACCGTCGACCTCGACGGCCCCGCCAACCGCGCACTGGCCCGCGAGGTCGCCGAGCAGGCCGTGGTCCTGCTCGCGAACGACGGTGTGCTCCCGCTCGGTCCGGACGTGCGCCGGATCGCGCTCGTGGGTCCCACGGCCGAGGATCCCATGGCCGTGCTCGGCTGCTACTCGTTCCCCGCGCACGTGGGCCTGGCCCACCCCGAGATCCCGCTCGGGATCTCCCTGCCCACGCTCGCCGCGTCGCTGCGCGCCGAGCTGCCGGGCGTCACGCTCGACGTGCTGCCCGCGATCACGCTCGACGGCACGAGCGACCCGTCCTCGACCGGGGCCGTGAGCACGGCCGAGGTCGCGGCCGCCGACGCCGCGGGCATCGCGGCAGCGGTCGAGCTCGCCCGCGAGGCCGACGTCGTCGTGGTCGCCCTGGGCGACCGGGCCGGCCTGTTCGGTCGCGGCACGAGCGGCGAGGGCTGCGACGCCGAGTCGCTGCGCCTGCCCGGTGCCCAGCAGGACCTGCTCGACGCGCTGCTCGCGACGGGCCGCCCCGTGGTCGCGACGATCCTCTCGGGTCGTCCCTACGCGCTCGGCGCGGCCGCGACCCCCGCGCCGGGGGAGCCTGGCGCCGCGGCGATCGTCCAGGCGTTCTTCGCGGGCGAGGAGGGGACCCCCGCGGTCGCGGGCGTCCTGTCGGGGCGCGTGGCGCCGTCGGGCCGGCTGCCCGTGAGCGTGCCCGGGACCGAGGGCGCCCAGCCGACCTCCTACCTGGCCGCGACGCTCGCGCAGGCGACCGACGTGTCGAACATCGACCCGACCGCGGCCTTCGCGTTCGGCCACGGGCTCACGTACACGAGCTTCGACTGGTCGGACCTCGTGGTGAGCGCGGCCGAGGCCGCGACCGACGGGGCCTTCGAGGCGTCGTTCGTCGTGCGGAACACGGGCGGGCGCGACGGCGTCGAGGTCGTGCAGCTCTACGCGCACGACCCGGTGGCCTCGGTCGTGCGGCCCGTGCAGCGGCTCGTCGGGTACGTGCGCGTGCCGCTCGCCGCGGGCACCTCGGCGCGCGTGAGCGCGACCGTGCCCGCCGACGTCCTGTCCTTCACGGGGCGCGACGGGCGTCGGATCGTCGAGCCGGGCGCGATCGAGCTGCGGTTCGGGGCGTCGAGCGCCGACGTGCGGCTCGTGGCTCCCGTGTCGCTCGTGGGCGACGTGCGCGTGGTCGACCACACGCGCGAGCTGCACGCGCCCCTCGTGGTGGGCGAGGCCTGAGGTGACGGACCCGAGGTCGGTCAGGCGATCGGCCGCGCAGCCGATTCCCGTGGTCCGGCCGCCCTCGGGTCCGGCAGCCCGGACCTTCGCGAACCCCGTCCTGCCCGGCACGCACCCCGACCCGAGCATCTGCCGGGTCCCGGGGGCCACCCGGGCGGACGGGACCCTCGCGCCCGACGACTACTACCTCGTCACCTCGACGTTCGAGTACTTCCCGGGCCTGCCGGTCTTCCACAGCCGCGACCTCGTGACCTGGACGCCGGTGGGCCACGCGATCCACCGGACCGACCAGGTGGACCTGTCGAGCGTGCCGTCGTCGGGCGGGCTCTACGCCGCGACCATCCGCCACCACGCCGGGACCTTCTACGTCGTGACGACCCTCGTCCACACGCAGGGCCAGGGTGGGCACCTCCTCGTGACCGCGACCGACCCCGCCGGGCCGTGGTCCGACCCGGTGTGGCTCGAGGGTGACGGGATCGACCCGTCGCTCTACTTCGACACCGCGGGTCCCGACGACGGCGCGGGTCCCGACGACGGCGCTCGCGTGTGGCTCACTGCGACGCGCCTCGCCGACCCGGGGGAGTGGGAGGGGCAGACCGAGGTGTGGCTGCGCGAGCTCGACCTCGCAGCCGGGGCCCTCGTCGGCCCTGAGCACGTCCTGTGGCGCGGCGCGCTGCACGGCGCGGTCTGGGCCGAGGGCCCGCACCTGTACCGGGTGGGCGACCACTACTACCTGCTGGCCTCCGAGGGCGGCACCGAGCACCAGCACGCGGTCTCGGTCGCGCGAGCCGACGCCGTGACGGGCCCGTACACGGGGAACCCCGCGAACCCGGTCCTCACGCACCGCCACCTGGGCCGGGACTTCCCCGTGGTCGGGGTCGGGCACGGGGACCTCGTGGAGACCGCGGCCGGCGAGTGGTGGATGGTCCTGCTCGGCAGCCGCCCCTACGGCGGCTACTTCCCCAACCTGGGGCGCGAGACGTTCCTTGCGCCCGTGGTCTGGGAGGACGGGTGGCCCGTGGTCGCCCCGGGCGTGGGCCACGTCGCGGGGAGCTTCCCCCTGCCCGACGTCGGAGCGCGGCTTCCGGGGGCGGGTGCGGCATCGCGGGGAGGAGCTTCTGCGCAGCGGGCCGGCGGGATCCCGGGCGATGCGTCGGGTGAGACGCCTGGTGACACGTCCGTGGAGGCGAGCGCCGTCGTCGTGCGGGAGACGTTCGACGGCTCGTTGGACGACGCGCTGGGCCTCGCGTGGAACCAGGTGCGGACCGGGGACCGGTTCTGGTCCCTGACCGAGCGGCCCGGGCACCTGCGGCTCGCGCTGCTGCCCGCGACGCTGTCCGACGTCGCGACCCCCGCGTTCCTGGGGCGCCGGCAGGAGCACAGGGACGTGGACCTCACGGTGCGCGTCGACGTCGACCCGGCCGGGCCCGACGAGTGGGCCGGGCTCGCGGTGCGCCAGTCCGAGGAGGCGTGGATCGCGGCAGTCGTGACGCGGGCGGCGCCCGGTCCGGCCGGTGCGCCCGGTGGGCGCGAGGTGCTCGTCGTCGAGCGCTTCGGTGGCGAGGAGGTCGTCGTGGGCCGCGCGGCGCTCGGGTCGCTCGGTCTGGCCGAGGGGCCCGTGGACGTGGCGCTGCACGCTGCAGGGCAGGAGTACGCGTTCGGCGTCGTGATGCCGGGCGGGTTCGTCCCGGTCGCGACCGTGCACGGCGGGCGGCTCAGCTCTCCCGAGGCGGGTGGGTTCCTGGGCGTGTGGCTCGGGCCGTACGCGACGGCCCGCGGGACGGCGACGGAGACCGTCGCGGACGTCGAGAGCGTGGAGTACCGGGGTCGCTAGAGCGCGACCAAGGCCTCGGCGGCCCAGGTCGGAGGCCGACGCTGTCCGCAGGGGCGCCGCTCCCAGGCTGAGGCGTCAGGCCCCGGCCGCGTGGCGTGACGCCGTCGCCAGGCGTTCGACGAGGTCGTCCGGGACGGGTCTGCGCGGCGAGAAGGTGATGCCGGTCTTGGTCGCCTGGAGACCGGCGGCTGCGATCTCGTCGGCATGTGCGGTGATGGCGCCCGGGAGGACGTAGAGCCCGCACTGCTTGCTGAACGCCGCGTAGCTCGCGACGACCGAGCCGTCGACGGCGAACCCCGGCATGTCATAGGCCACGATCTCCTCCGCTTCCGGCAGAGTGCGGGACAGCAGCGCGCGCAACCGTCTCAGCGACGGCTGGAAGACCTCGGGCGCTGCGGCGATGTAGGAGTCGTGGTCGGCTGACGTCGTCATGGGCTGTCTCGCTCTCGGCTGGTGCTGTGGAGGCTCGGTCGTCGGGCCGTGGGGCAAGCCTCCCGCGGGCCCGCTCCGGTGTCACCCGCGCTGTGCTGAGCCGACCTCGGCTCCGCGGACCTCGATCGCGTGCCAGCGGAACCGGTCGACGAAGGCGCTGAAGGACGGGACCTTCACGAGCGCCGAGAACACCGCGAAGCCGACCGCCCCACCGGTGACGTTGAAGAGCAGATCGTTCACGTCCGCGATGTGACCGCCACCCACCAGGTGCGCCGTCACGAGCTGGGTGACCTCGATCGTCAGGGAGAGGACCGCTGCCGCCACCACGACCTTCCTCCACGAGGCCCGGGGCACGAGCAGCGGCACGAGGACGCCGACCGGGACGAAGACCAGGACGTTCATGACCGCGTCAGCGATCTCGTAGTCCGCGAACGGCACGACGGCGAGATGGCTGCCCCAGGGGGCGCTGCTGACGGGCTTGTCCAGGAAGACGGGGAAGACGGTGTTCGCGACGATCCCGGCGACGTAGACGCCGAGCGCGAGGGCGACCGCGGCCCGCGGCACGGAGAACCGTCCGCTGCGGATCAGGGACCACATCGACCCCGCGAGCACCGCGGCGGCCAGAGGGATGACGACCGGGAGGACCGGGACCTGCTGGAACACGGATGACCTGCACCTTCTCCGAGACACGAACGCGGCTGGTGCCGCGGCTCCACGCAACGGTGCCCGCTGTCCGACGAGCTCGGCATCCGTCTGTGGTCGGATCCCTGGGGACGGTGAGTGCGACCGTCGTCCCCTGGGCGGAGCGTGTGCGCGCGGCGCTCGATCAGCCGGGCCGCACGTCGGGCGGGTCGAGCAGGCGGCGAAGGCGGGTCTTCTTCTCGTTCTCGCGCACGATCCACGCCACGTCCGGGTCGTCGGAGCTGCGCAGCGCGGCGAGACGCGGCAGGCCGGCAGCCGGGTCGCCCGCGACGGCGACGCTCCAGCAGTACCCGAGGGCCTGGCGCAGCGCCCGGACGCCGGTGTCGCGGCGGGCGCCGGACGGGAGCGCGCCGATCGAGGCGGTGGCGGCCGCGCAGACGTCCAGGGCGGTGGTCGCGGTGGCGGGGGTTCGCAGGAGGCGCGGCTCGCAGATCCCAGCGACCGCGGCTCGGCGAACCAGGGGGTCTCGGTCGTCGACCCAGGACGCCACGAGCGCGCCGAGGATCGCGGGCTCGGCATCGCCGATGCGCTGCAGCGCCATCGCGACAGCCTCGCGGACGCGCCACGACCCCTCGGCGGCGCGGTCACGCAGCAGGGCCACCAGTTCAGTGCGCGCACCGGCGGGGACGTCGACGACGAGCCGGCCGAGGCCGACCGTCCCGCAGCAGCGGAGGTACTCGTCGGGGCTGTCGGCCAGGGCGAGCACGAGGCCTTCCGTCGCGACGTCGGCGAACGCGCCGATCAGCTCGAGGTTCGCCCGGGGCCCGGGCAGCCCGGAGCGGGCGGAGAGGAACGCGCGCACGGCGGCGGGATCGCCGTCGAGCGCGCGCAAGGCGGCCCGATGCTCGTCACGCACGCTCATGACCAGCACGCTAGGGCTTCCACCCCCGCCCGGGGTAGGGCCGTTCGGCTGAGGCTCAGCTGCCGAAGGGCCTGTCTCGGCCCTGGGTCCGGCGTGCAGGCGGACTCACGGGCGCCCGATTCCTACTCCACGACGACGTCGCGCTCGTCGACGCCACCCCGCGAACCCGTCGGTCGGGTGTCGTGGGTCAGTCTGGTAGGAGCGCGTCCACCTGGTGTGCGATCTCCTGCACGATTGCCTCGACGGGGCGTGCGGCGTTGGCCGTCGCGGCCATGCTGAGCAGCATGATCGCCGAGACGATGTGAGCGAGGGTCGCGGCCTTGGCGGGGTTGATGCGTTGGTCGCGTTGCAGCACGGCTGCGATGGCTTCCTCGGTCTGAACGGTCAGCTCGAGGGCCTTGCGGTGGTGAGGCTCGTCCGGGTCGCCGAAGACGATCTCGCGCAGGTAGGTGCGGCCGTTGGAGATCTGGGCGCGGTTGCACTCCACGACGGGGCGGACGATCGCCATCACGGCTTCGAGAGGGTCTTCGGCGTGATCGGCGGCTGCCCTGCCGCGGGCGAGGGCGTCGGTGTAGGAGGAGTTCTGGACGAGCAGGAGGAGCTCGCCCTTGGTCTTGGCGTACAGGAACAGGGTGCCGGTGCCGATGTCGGCCTTGTCGGCGATCTGCTGGGTGGTGACGTCGTCGACGCCGTGCTCGGAGAAGAGCTCTCGGGCGGCGGCGGTGATGCGGTCGAGCTTGTCCTGCTTGTTCCGTTCGCGTCGACCGACGGGCTGGGGGGCGACTGACATGGGACGACGTCCTTCGGGAATAGAACCTGACTGCGCTCAGTTCCGAGCATAGTCACTACTGTGTGGGCTCGGAAGTATCGGGCCTCATTCTCCCATTCTCGGGGGACACCTTGGTGTCCACCGGCTGGTGGGTGCTGGGCGGCGGTGGCGTTCGCGACCCCTCGATGTGAAGGACGAACAGCCTCATGACCACGTCTTCCCTCTGGCAGCCGTTCACGCTCGGCCGCGTGGAGCTCGCCCACCGGCTCGCACTGGCTCCCATGACCCGCAGCCGGGCCAACCCTGACGGCACCCCTGGGCCGCTGACAGCCCGCTACTACGGGCAGCGCGCCTCGCTCGGGCTCGTCATCACCGAAGGGGTCCAGCCCTCGGCAGATGGGCAGGGGTACCTGAACACCCCGGGCATCTACACCCCGGAACACGTCGCGGGCTGGCGCGAAGTCGCCGACGAGGTGCACGCGAGCGGGGGCGCGCTCTACATCCAGCTGATGCACGTCGGGCGCGTCTCACACCCCGACAACACCCCGCATCACCGTCAGCCGGTCGCGCCGTCGGCGATCTCCGCCGAGCAGGACATGTTCACCGCCACGGGCCCGCAGAAGACTCCGGTGCCCCGGGAGCTGAGCATCGACGACATCCAGACCACGATCGTGGACTTCCGTCACGCGGCAGCCTCTGCGATCGCCGCCGGCGCGGACGGCGTGGAGATCCACGGCGCGAACGGGTACCTGCTGCACCAGTTCCTGTCCCCGAACGCGAACCACCGCACGGACTCCTACGGCGGATCGGTGGAGAACCGGTCCCGGTTCGTGATCGAGGTGGCCCGTGCGGTGGCCGAGGAGATCGGAGCCGACCGCGTGGGCATCCGTCTGTCGCCGTCGATGCCCCTGGGCGGGATCGACGAGGGTGACACCGAGCAGGTGCGCGCCCAGTACCGGCACCTGGTCGGCGAGCTCGCGGGACTGAATCTGGCCTACCTTCACCTGCACCACGTCGGCGACGACGAGCTGCTGCGTTCGTTCCGCGACACCTGGCCGACCGCGGTGCTCGTGGTGCGGTACGGGCGTTCACGCGAGCAGATCTCCGACGACATCGACGCGGGTCTGGCAGATGTCGCGCCATTGGGGCGGTTCGCGCTGGCCAACCCCGACATCGTCGAGCGCCTGCGCACCGACGCTCCGCTGAACGAGGTGGACCCCACCACCTTGTACGGCGGCGGCGAGGCCGGGTACACGGACTACCCGGTCCTGACACGCGCCTGAGCGCGTGCCCGTGAGCCGCCCGCCCTGCTCCGCCCCGGAGGGTGGGCGGCTCACGCCTCCGCACATCGCGTCCACACACGAAGAAAGAAGCAGAACATGTCATCACTGAACGGCGCCGTCGTCCTGGTCACCGGAGCCAACGGCGGGATCGGGACCCACTTCGTCCACCAAGCACTGGCCCGAGGAGCGAGCAAGGTCTACGCCAGCGCGCGCACCCCCCGCGCCTGGGGCGACGAGCGCATCGTCCCGCTTGCCCTCGACGTCACCGACCCCGTGTCCATCGCAACCGCGGTCCAGGCTGCCCCAGACGTGACGGTGCTGATCAACAACGCAGGCGCATCGGTGTCCAGCGCCGGCATCCTCACCCACACCGACGACGAGATCCGCGCCAACGTCGAGACGAACTTCCTCGGCCCGCTCTTCCTCACCCGGGCCTTCGCCCCGATCCTCACGGCCAAGAGCGCGTCGGTGATCGTCGACATCCACTCCGCGCTGAGCTGGTACGCGGTCGCCGGCATCTACAGTGCGACCAAGGCCGCCCTGTGGTCGGCCACCAACTCCCTGCGACTCGAGCTCGCCCCTGCCGGGGTCCAGGTCGTGGGAGTGCACGTCGGCTATGTCGACACCGCGATGGCCGCGCACGCCACCGACCCCAAGACCGACCCGGCCGACCTCGTGCGCATCGTGTTCGACGCCGTCGAAGCAGGCGAGCTCGAGGTCCTGGCCGATCAGACGTCCGTGCAGGCCAAGGCCGGGCTCAGCGCCCCCCTCGAGCTGGTCTATCCCCAGCTGGTGAACGCGAACGCTTGATCCTGCGGGTGGGCTGCACCGCGGTGCCGGTGACCGCGGTGCAGCCCGCACCAGAGAGGCTGCATCAGCGTGCGGGATGCGGAGAGGATGACGAGATGGCTCTGACCGACCTCGCGGAGCGCGCCCGCCTGGCGATCTACACCCACCTTGCCAAGGAGGGGAGTCTGCCTTCGCGAGAGGCGCTCGCCTGGCAGCTCGGCACGACGACCATGGCCTACGCCCACGCACTCGAAGAGCTTGCCCAGACCCGCCACCTTGTCCTCAGGGACGGTGAGGTCGAGATGGCCCATCCTTTCGCGACCCGTTCCTTCGGGTTCTCGGTGATGGGCCCGCACGCGCTGTGGTGGGGCGGTTGCGCCTGGGACTCGTTCGCGATCCCCCACCTCGTGCCCGACGCCCCGGAGGTCTTGGTCGCCACCACCTGCCCCGCCTGCACGACCCCGCACGCCTGGACGGTCACGAACCAGGAGCCACCTGCTGGGGACCACGTCGCCCACTTCCTCACCCCCGCCGACCAGATCTGGCCCGACGCGGCGCACGCCTGCGAGAACCAGCTCATCTTCTGCTCCGAGGAGTGCGTGGACGACTGGCTGACACGCACCGGCAACACCCGCGGGTACGTCATGGACCTGAGCACCTTGTGGCGACTGGCGGCCCACTGGTACGACGGCCGTCTAGATGCCCGCTACACCCGGCGTGAGCTCACCGCAGCCGCCGAGTACTTCCGCAGCGTCGGCCTGCACGGATCCTTCTGGGGCCTCTCGGATCTCGACGGGCAACCGACCCAAGCATGATGCTGCAGGGCCCGCGGACCGGTGGCTCGCAAAGCCCTCTCGCAGCGCTGTCGGTGAGAACACTGGCGAGGACGCGCTCGTTCCCGGGCTACGGCCGGCCTACCGGTCGACCCGTCACGACGAACAGCGCAACGGCGGGCGCTGAGCACTGGTGCGCCGAGCTTCTTCTCCCGGCTGGCTACTCCTCGTGGTGGGGCAGGATCTTGCCGTTCTTCACGTAGGTGGCTTCTCGCCTGGGGCGACGTCGTACCAGCGGGAGGATCCGGGAGGGCCGGCATGCAGCCGGGCTGGTCGGTGCGCATCCACAACAGGATGGACGAGGTGAAGTGCTTCGACACCTCCGGTGTCGTCGTGACGTTGCCGCTCATCTTCATGCCGTCCGTTCACTTCGTGTGCCGTCGGGCGCTAGTCGGTGAGGAATTTCGCGGCGACAGGGGCGAACTTCTCCCAGTACTGGAAGATGCCGCCGTGGCCGGAGTTGGGGTAGATGATCAGCTCCGAGTCCTTGATGCGCTGGTGCAGGTCTGCGGAGAGGATGGAGGGCACCATGCGGTCGTTGTCGCCGTTGGCGATCAGCGTCGGCTGGGTGATCACCGAGAGGTCCGACGGGGCCGAGCGGCCGTACCGCTGGATCGCTTTCAGCTGCGTACCGAACGCCTTGTTGCTGATCGGCGCGTCACGGTCGACGGTGCGCTCCTTGAGGCGTTCCACGAACTCCTTCCCGGCCTTCTTGCCGACCTTGTCCCGGTTGAAGAAGAGGAACTCCTTCGGGTCCGACCGGGTGATGACCGACCGGAAGATGTCCCAGTACGTGACTCCCACGACCTTGTCGATGTTCCTCCCGCCGCGGGGGCCGGTGCCGGTCAGGACGAGCTTGCGGACCAGGTCAGGGTGCTGGACGACCAGGTCCTGGGCGATCATGCCGCCCATGGAGAAGGAGAAGATGTCGATCTTGTCGAGACCGAGCGCCGTGATGAACGTGTAGGCGTCGTCAGCTGCCGCCTCGAGGGTGTGGGGGACGGTGCCGGAGGAGGCGCCGACGCCTCGCTGGTCGAACGTGATGACGTGACGGGTCTTTGCGATGGCGTCCACGATGCGTGAGTCCCAGTTGTCCAGGGTCGCGGCCAGGTGGACGAAGAACACGACCGGGATACCGCCCTTCGGTCCGAGCTCACGGTAGGCGAACGTGACTCCTCCCGCGGTGATGCTCTTTGCCGGGGCCTTCGCGTAGGACGTGATGACGGGCTCTTGGCTGGAGGTCATGATGTCTCCCTCGAGGTTGGTCGTGATCAGGACTCGTCGGAGACGGGTCAGGGGTTGGTGATGACGGCCTTGCCGCGAACCTTGCCGTGGGCAAGGGCGTCGAGGGCCTGAGCTGTCTGGTCGAAGGAGAACGTCTTCCCGACGACGGGGCGCAGCGTCCCCTTCTCGACGAGGGCGGTGATCTGGCGCAGCTGGTCGCCGCTGGCGCGCATGAGCAGGAACTCGTAGGTCACGCCGAGCTTCTTGGCCTGGCGACGGATCGTGGCGCTCAGTGCGGTGATCGCGAGGCGCAAGACCGGGTTCAGGCCTGCCTCGCGGGCAAAGGCCGGGTCCGGGGGGCCCGAGATCCCGATTGCCTTCCCGCCGGGCCGGAGCACGCGCAAGGACTTCTCGAGGTTCTGCCCGCCCAGGCTGTCCAGGACCAGGTCGTATCCATCGAGGAGCTCCTCGAAGTCCTGGCTGCGGTAGTCGATGACGGTGTCCGCGCCGAGCTCACGGACGAAGTCAGCGTTGGCCGCGCTGGCGGTCGTGGCGACGTGCGCACCCAGGTGCTTGGCGAGCTGGATCGCGATCGTGCCGACGCCGCCGGCGCCAGCGTGGATGAGGACCTTCTGGCCCGGTTGCACCTTCCCGCGCTCGACCAGTGCCTGCCACGTGGTCAGGGCCACCAGCGGCAGGGATCCGGCCTGCTCCAGGCTGATCGATGCGGGCTTGAGTGCCAGGTCGGCTTCGTCGACGGCGATGCGTTCGGCGAAGGTGCCGATCCGGCCGTCGCGCGGGCGAGCGTAGACCTCGTCACCCGGCTCGAACCCCTGCACCTTCGCACCGACGCGGACCACGGTCCCGGCGAGGTCGTGGCCGAGGATCAACGGGAGCTTGTACGGCAGGATCTGCTTGAACTCGCCGGTACGGATCTTCTCGTCGAGCTGGTTCAGCCCGGCGGCCTGCACCCGTACGAGCACGTCGTGCTCGCCGACGGCCGGTTCAGAGACGTCTGTCTCCTGCAGGGGGCCCTTGTACTTGTCGAACACGAACGCTCGCATGATCTCTCTGTCTCCTACGGATCTGTCGGTGGGGTGATGGTGGTCAGCGACGCAGGAAGTCGCGCGCGGCGGCGACGAACGCGCTGTGATGCTGAAAGACCGCGCCGTGCCCTGCGTCCAGGTACATCGTGACCGAGGCGGCAGGCAGGAGGCCTGCCAGGGCGGCGGCGTTGGCCGGACGGCCCCGCTGCTCCGACACGCGAGCTCCCTCCCTGACGACTATCCCGACTACACTCAAGTCTGAGCGTAGTCAGAATTCCTGTCAAGAGCATCGCCGACCGCGCCGAGGCAAGCTGACGCAGTCTTGCTGCAGGGTGGGAAGACTGCGATGCGCGAAGCGGACTCCAGCTGGCGTCTTGGCGCGATGACCACCGTCGCCCGAGATCGCCGAGACGCCCGCCACATCGGCAGCTCACCGATCTCAGATCCGCGCCACCGAGCATTTCATTGGCGGCATCGCGCAGGGCTCCGCTGCGGCGAGAGAGCGATGTCCTCCCTGGCGACGAGCCGGGCGGGAGTCTGTACCCAGGCGTGGCGCGGCAGGGGCAGTCTGGGTGCGTCAGACCTGTATCTCGACGCTACCGGGAGACGGATCTTCAGGGACTCGTGACGGTCGCCCGGCCCGGGTGCAGGACCAGCGTGACGAACCCCAGACCGCCTCGGTACCCCTGGAGCCAGCCGTTGCGGTGCTTCTCGACCTCGGAGAGCACCTCACCCGCGTCAGGGTGGTCCGGGTTCTCGACCGCCCAGCGTGCCGGAGCCCCGGTCCACGCCCACTCGTAGTCGTCCCACTCCTCGAGCGTGCTGACGTGCCCGTGCACCGTCGCCCACCCGTGCCGCGTCACGAGGTCGACGGTGCCGGGCAGGTCGAGGTACTCGTCCGCCGAGAGGCCGCCGAGGCCGTCGAGGACGGCCGCTGTCGGAGGCGCAGGCCAGAAGCAGTCGCCGAGCAGGAGCAGACCGTCGGCGGCGAGGTGGCCGCGCGCGGCCTCGAGCGTGGGGCCGAGGCCCCCGAACGCGTACGCCGCGCCCACGCTGAGCACCGCGTCGAACGGCACCTCGCTCACGTACTCCCGGACGTCGCCCTGAACCAGCGTCAGCCGGTCTGCCACGCCCGCGGCAGCAGCCTTGGCCAGCGTCTCCTCGAACCCGACGTCGGACATGTCCACCCCCACCGCGGTGAGGCCGGGTTCCCGGACAAGCGCCCGCAGCAGCCACGTGCCGTCACCGCACCCGAGGTCGAGGACGCTCCGTCGGCCGCCCGTCGTCCGGTCGAGGAGGCCTTCGACGCGGGCATCGCTCAGCGGCGACGCGATCGGGTGCTCGGAGTGTGCCAGGCGAAAGAGGGTGGATCGTTCCATCCCCGGACCCTATGCGAGGAGCGACGGTCGCTCTGCCGGTGCGGATCGGCACTCCGTAGGCGCGATCCTTCTGCGGTGCGTCAGCGGCTCGTGAGTCGGAGCCTCTAGCCGGGCGGCTCGTCGCGCTCTCTTCGTCGTGCGACGCCCTGGGCCTGTCCCTCGTGGATGTCGTTCACCCATTCCCAGCCGGGCTTGGCCGATGGGCCGATCCGCGGGTCATCGGTAGCGGTTCCGTCTCGTAAGGCGTGCAGGTACGCCCGGTCCAGGTCGATCCGTGCACGTACCTGATCGGCTCCGCAGACGGACCCATGGCCAGGAACGAGGACGGCGACGTCGTCCGCCGCGTCTTCGAGCACCCGGAGCCCCACGAGGTACTCCTCGATCGGATCGTTGGTCTCTCCGAAATCGTCGAGCATGGGGACGAAGAGGTCGGAGAGCATGTCGCCGGCGACGAGGACGCCGCGCGCTTCGATCAGCAGGGCGGCATGACCGGGAGCGTGCGCCGGATGCTCGACGATGCGTGCCTCCGGGCCGTCCCACGGGATCCGCGCGGTTCCGGCGGGCAGCCCGGTGATGAGGCCGTACCCGTCCAGCGGTGTCTCTTCGGCGATCTCTGGTGGCAGGCCCTCGGCGGCGCGGTCCCTCCAGTCCGGCTGCGACCGCACGTCGCGCATGACGGCCGCGCAGCGAGCCGTCCCGTAGCGGGGGGCGTCGCCGAGCCCAGGGTGCCAGAGCACGTGATCCCAGTCGGGATGTGTCGAGAAGCCGGCCACGACCGGCAGGCCCAGGTCGCGCAGGTCGTCGGCCAGGCAGGCCATCTCGGTGCGCGTCAGTCCCGGGTCGACGACCAGGACGCCGGTCTGGCCTTGTACGACGACGGTGTTGTTCTGGAGCAGCTCGCTCCGATGGACCATCACGCCCTGCGCAACCTGCTCCAGCATGGGTGCTTCCTCTCGCTCGCTCCCAGGTCTGACCGTGGTGCGAGGCGGAACTCATCGCCGGGCGGCGCAGTGTTCGTAGGCGACAAGCTCACGACGACAGGAGTGTCCCCTCGGGCACACCCGGCCCGGGCCTCACGGCGACGCGAGCGGGGCCTCCCGGAGCAGAGCGAGATCCCGCCGGACGTAGCGCAGGTGCGCCCACTCCTCTTCCAGGATCACGCGCACGCAGTCCCCGACGCTGGGGTGCCAGTCTCCGCCGCCCCACGGGTCGTCGCGTTCCTCTGCGAGCAGCTCCGGGGTGGCCGTGGCCAGGAACGCCGTCACCTGCCCCTGCCGCTCGGCCCGCACCGCGAGGATCTCCTCGTACGTCGGTGTGTCCGTGCGGAAGATCGACAGGTCGAAGCCCATCTCGCCGGCGCCGGTGAAGATCTGCCCGATCTCGTGGAACGGTTGCTCGATCCGCAGGATCCCACCGCGGAGCCAGGCGTCCGTCGCCAGGACGAGGTGACGCAGGGTCTGGGCCAGCGACCACTCGTCTTCCACGTGGGCGTCCACCAGGTCCGGAGGTGTGCCCTCCACCGTCTCCTGCCACGCGGACTGCACGGCGACCCACCCCTCGCGCAGCCCCTCGACCGTCTGCGACTTCTGCAGCTCGCGGCCCGGGAACTGCCGGTTGAGCTCGGCGTCCACGTACGGCACCACGTCGACCCCGTTGACGATCAGGCTGCCGAAGAACAGGTCATGGCTGTCGACGTCGAGCCCGTCCAGGTCGACGCCGCGCATCCTCACGCCGCTGACGTCGGAGAACCGCAGGGTGGCGCCCTTGAAGCTGGCCCTGACGAAGGTCGCGCCCTCGAACTCCTTCGTCCCGGAATAGGTCGTCATCCCTCCACCATGACCGACCTCGGGCGGTCCTGCCCGGCGACGATCAGGTCACCCCACGACCAGCCGCAACCGGTTCTCCCCGACCCGCACCGTGACCTCCTGGCCCCACGACGCGACGAGCCGGTCCGACTCGACGCCGTCGCCGAACACCACGAGCTGGTCCGACTCGACCGTGAGCCGGAGCTCGCCGCCCGCGTCGAGGAGCCCCTCGGTCAGGTCTGCTCCCGTCGCGGGTGACGGCCACGCCTCGCGCACGAACCATGCGAGTGCCGGGTCGGTGGGGCCGGGGAGCCGGCGTCCGCCGCGCTCGCGAGCGATCGACGCGCACCACCCCGTGGCCCCGGCCCCCGTCGCGACGATGACCCCTGACGAGGACTGGCGCTCGTTCCTGACGGATCCGCGGGTCACGCCTCGACCGCCGGACGCGTCGCCCGGACCGTCCGCCGCGATCCGGTAGCGCGCCGACTGGTGCGACGGGTGACCGACGAAGACCTCGTTGAGCGCGGTGAGGACCTGACCGTCGTCGAGCGACGCCCGGACCGTGGTGAGGTCCTCGGTCCGCAGCCCGAGCACGTGGCTCGTGGCGCCGTCGTCGGGCCCGCTGGGCGCGCGCCCGCCCGTCCCGCGCCCGCCCGTCTCGTGAACTGCCATCGCTGCTCGCGTCGCGCGGCCCGCGCGCTGCAGGAGCCCGACGGCCGTCGGGACGTCGAGCCGGACGAGCGCGCCCGCGTTGGTCCCCGGCTCGGGGTCGACGCCCAGCACGGGCTGGTCCGTGAGGTACTTGGCGACGTTCGCGACCAGGCCGTCCTGGCCGACCACGACCACGACGTCCTCGGGGGCCACGAGGAACCGGCCGAGGTCGGCCCGCTCGACGTCGGCACGACGCCACTCCTCGGGGATCGCGGCGGCGACCCGGGCTCGCGCCGCGGTCACGGTGTCGTGCCGCTCCTGGACCGCGGCAAGGGTGCGGCCGCGCGAGCGGAGGAAGAACTCGGCCTGCCCACGGGTCGCGTGCCGGTCGAGGAGCTCGTCGAGCTCGGTGCGTCGGTGCACGACGACGGCCCGCCGCTGGAGGGGCACGTCAGGCTCCCCGGTGGGCGGGGGCCACGGGGCCGCCCGCGCCCGCGCCGGCGGCCGAACCCCCTCCCGTGAGCGCGGCGAGCGCCCCGCTGAGGAGGTCGGGCGTGATGGTCAGGCTGCCGATCTTGGGCAGGGCCCCGGCGAGGTCGCGCATCGCCACGGCCAGGATGGTCGACTGGTCCATTCCCTCGTAGACGTCCATGACGGTCCGGAACTTCGCGTTGTTCGCCTCGCCGATCCGGCGGATCTCCTCGGCCTGCGCGAGCGAGGTCAGGTCGCGCCGCTCGGCCGCGGCCCGGGCCTCGACGAGGGCGGCCGCCGCAGCCTCCTCGGCCTCGCGCCGCGCGTTGGCCCCCTCCTGCGCGACGAGCTGCTCGCGCCGCGTCGCGAGCTCGATCCGGCTCGCGAGCTCGTTCTCCGAGATGGTGCGCTCGCGCTCGACCGCGAGCGCCCGCCGCTCGTACGTCGACCGGTCGGCCTCGGCCTGGACGTGCTCGCGCAGCGGGGTCTGCAGGGCGCGCTCGACGTCGCCGTCGGGACGGACTGCGAGCACGTGGACCCCCAGGACCTCGATGCCCGTCGAGGCCAGCCGGGCGTCGGACCCCAGCGCCTCGACGAGCTGGGCCCGGACCTGGCTCACGCCCTGCTCGAGCGCGGTCGTGAGCAGCACGGCTGCGAGGTGGTCGATCGCGTGGCTCTGCGCGAGCTGGCCGATGATCGTCGCGACCTGGTCGCGGCCCGTCGTCGTGGCGGCGCCCGAGTCGGGGTCGATCCCGAAGTCGAGGCGCTGCGAGACGACCGCCGGGTCGGCGAAGCGGTAGGTCACGTTGACCTGGACCGTGACGTCCTGGTGGTCGCGCGTCGTGGCGTGGAAGAGGACGGGCAGCTCCTGGTCGTCGACCGGCACCTCGCTGAGCACCGACGTGCCTGGCCGGAACCAGAACGCCTGGCCGATCCCGTGGTGCGCGACCCGCCCCGCCTTGAGGTGGATCACGGCGCCCGTGGGGCTGCCGAGGAAGTGGCGCAGCCAGGGGTAGCGCTTGATGGTGGCCATGGGAGGCTCCGTCCGTCGTCGTTGTTTGTGTCACATTGACGATAAGCCTCGACCGTCTTTAGCGTCAACCTGACGATAAGCAGGTAGGGTGGGGAGCATGAGCCCTCGCGAGACGCCCGCGTCACCCGCGGCAGCCACGCCGCCTTCGGCCGCCCGGATCCCCGTCACGGTCGACGTCGTCGCGCTCACCGTCCGCGACGGCACGCTCCAGGTGCTCCTCGTGACGCGCCTGCTCGACCCGTACCGCGACCGCCTCGCCCTGCCCGGCGGGTTCGTCCTCGCGGGCGAGACCCTGCCGCAGGCCGCAGCTCGCGAGCTCGCCGAGGAGACGGGCGTCGCGGTTCCCGGGCACCTCGAGCAGCTGCGCACCTACGGGCCGCTCGACCGGGACCCGCGCGGCCCCGTGCTCTCGGTCGCGCACCTGCTGCTCGCGCCCACCTACGGCCTGCCGGCCGCGGGCAGCGACGCCGCGCAGGTCGGCTGGTACCCCGTGGACGAGGCGCTCGCGGACGGCGCCGGCCTCGCGTTCGACCACCACCGGATCCTGCGCGACGGTGTCGAGCGCGCCCGCGCCAAGCTCGAGTACTCGACGCTCGCGACGGCCTTCTGCGGCCCCGAGTTCACGATCGCCCAGCTCCGTGCGGTCTACGAGGCCGTGTGGGGCACGCGCCTCGACCCCCGCAACTTCCATCGCAAGGCCGTCGGGACCCCGGGGTTCCTCGTCGAGACGGGGGAGTCGACCTCGGGCGGGACGGGCCGGCCCGCCGCGCTCTACCGGCTCGCGCCCGAGGCGGAGCGGGCCGCCGGGGCGCGTGACGTCGTCGGGAAGGACGAGGCCCCTGCGTCGGTGCCCGCCGTGCTCAACCCGCCCCTCATGCGGCCGGCCGGGTGACCGGCTACCGCGCGCCCGCCTCCCCGGGGCCCTCCGCCGGCTCCCGCGACCCCGCGGAGTAGAGGTCGGCGAGGCGGCGCAGCAGGTCGCGCAGCTCGGGCGGGTCGAGCACCTCGAACGGGGTGTCGATCGTCGCGAGGAAGCCCGCGACGTCGATCAGCGAGTCCGAGCCGGTCTCCAGGACGCACGTGCCGTCGTCGGACCCCGTGAGGATGCCTGCGGTCGCGGTGACGCGCGCGGCGATCTCCGTGGCGGGCGCGAGGAAGCGGATGCGCGGCCGATGACGCCAGGCGGTCGACCCGACGCCCCGCACGACGTGCTGGGCCACGTCGGGCTCGGGCGGCTCGCGCGGCGTGAACCGCGGCCCGCCCGGGGTGCGCGGGCTCATGCGGTCGGCGCGGAACGTCCGCCAGTCCTCGCGCGTGGTGTCCCACGCGAGCAGGTACCAGCGGCGGCCCGTGTAGACGAGCCGGTGCGGCTCGACGTCGCGCAGGGTTGCCAGGCCGTCGCGCCCGACGTAGTCGAAGCGCACGCGCTCGCTGCGGCTGATCGCGGTCGAGACCGCGGTGAGGACCTCGGCGTCGACCGTCGGGCCGCCCGCCGCTGCCGACACGGTCGCGCGGCGCAGCGCGTCGACGCGGTGGCGCAACCGCGACGGGAGCGACCGCTCGAGCTTGGCCAGCGCCCGCACCGACGTCTCCTCGATGCCCGTGACCGAACCGGCGGCCGCGGCCTGGAGGCCCACGGCGACCGCGACGGCCTCGTCGTCGTCGAGCAGGAGCGGGGGCAGCTCGGAGCCCGCCGCGAGGCGGTAGCCGCCCGCGGTCCCGGTACGCGAACGCACCTCGTAGCCCAGCAGGCGCAGGCGTTCGACGTCGTTGCGCACCGTGCGCGTCGTGACGTCGAGGCGCGCCGCGAGGTCCGCGCCCGACCACTCTCGCCGCACCTGGAGCAGCGACAGCAGCCGCAGGAGCCGTACCGAGGTATCCAGCATTCCTCGAGTCTCGCAGCGATTGAGGAACCGCACGTTCCACAAGGGTCTCTAGCGTGGGAGACATCAGCACGAACCGTTGCTGGACCGCCCCGGACGAGGAGCCCGACGATGAGCGACACGACCCGCACGACCCCGAGCGCGACCACCGCACGCACCGCTGCCACGACCCCGCGCGGCCTGACGACCGTGAGCTTCTGGTCCGACGACGTCCCGGCCGCGGTCGCCTGGTACACCGAGGTGTTCGGCGTCGACCCGTACTACGTCATGCCGCCCGCGCCGGCCCCGGCCGCGTACGTCGAGTTCCGGGTGGGCGACTACCAGCACGAGCTCGGCATCATCGACCGTTCGTACGCGCCCGCGGGCGCCGCGACGCAGCCCGGCGGGGCGGTCGTCTACTGGCACGTCGACGACGTCGCGGCGACCTACGAGCGACTGCTCGCGCTGGGCGGGACCGAGTACCAGCCCGTGACCCCGCAGGGCGACGGCGGGTTCGTGACCGCGGCCGTCGTGGACCCGTTCGGCAACGTGCTCGGCGTCATGGAGAACCCGCACTACCTCGCGGTCCTGGAGGGGCGTGAGGGGTGAGGACATCTCGCCTCGGTCGACGGACTAGGTGGACTCGACGGACATTCCCTGGTGAAAGGCGTCGATGAGCGCGACATGATGGTCGTGCCGACCGGTATCGAAGAGCGATCTCCCCATGTCCTGAGCGAGGAGTCGGCGGGCAGACGAGTCAGCGAGGATGGACGAGACGATCGGTGCCGTCTCTGGGTTCAGCAATGACCGGACCATCCGGCCGGCGTGCTCGGCCCCGGCGAGCACAGGATCAAAGTCGTGAGCCTCGACGAGCGGGAAGTGCTCGCTGTACAAGAACTGGAGAAGCGGACCCGAGCTGAACCACGAGAGCATCGTCCTCAGGTCAACCGCATCCTTGGTGTCCCGGTCTCGCCGGTCGTTCCAGGCGACGAGCTTCAGGAGGCACTGCGCCGCGGGGGACGGAATCTTCGCGATGATTCCGTCGGGCAGTGCCACGTGCAGCGCATCCGTCGCCGCTTCGTGAAATCCGATGACACTCATCTCGATCTCGTCCGGCCAGGTGATCGTCCGACGGGCCGTCTCGAGCGGGCCGAAGGGCACGATGTCCACAGGGATGCCATCGATCACGAAGCGGTGCGCTTGTGGCCCCTGGCGCCTCAGCGGGGCGGTCAACCGAGCGAACGCCGCCCAAGAATCGACGGCGATGGCGATGTCCACGTCCTTCGTCTGGCGGGACGGGACTGCTTCCAGCACTCCGATCGAGAAGACTGTGCGGGCGGTCGCGCCGACGAGCAGCACAGGGGTGTCGAGCGCGACGGCGAGGGGCTGCACCACCCTCATCACGTGTGCGGCAAGGACGACGTCAGGATCGGTCGAGTCGGACAAGGAGATCATCGGTCGTCCTCAGCTCGTTGGCGGCCTGTCTCTGGCGAGGGTCGCCCGAACCGAGGAGATCGGCATAGACGAGGGTGCTTGGAGCGACGAGGTCGTCTCCGCGCTCTGGCGGAGGCGTCCAGAAGCGCCGACGAACCTCGACGTCAGCGACCGCCGTCGGCCCGTCAGCCTTCCGCCAGTGATGACGCGCCGCGAGTGCGGCGGGCAGATGCTGCGCATAGAGCACCGTATTCCTGGTGGAGAGCTGCGTGCCCAGCAGGTCGGCGGCGGTCTCGCCTCCGATCAGGACGTCCGAAGAGCGGATCCCGTCCAGGTCGTCCCGCCACCACCCCGGGGCGCGCGACGTGAATCGTCCCAGATCGAGGGTCGGTGCGGTCGAGAGGTTGAAAAGCTCGACCCAACGGTCGAGCAGCGCACCCGTCCGGAGCAGGCGTCGGCGGTTCCTGGCGACATGGAGGAAGCCCGAGCGTTCAAGGTCGTCCATCACATAGGTCGTCGAGCCGAGCGAGGTCCCGGCTCGGGCGCTGATGGTGCGGTACGGAGCATCGGCGAGATCCTCCCAAGTGAGCAGTGCGAAGACCACCCGGAGACCTGCGGGACGAAACGCGGCCGAAAGACCCGCACGAGTGGTGCTCGGCTCCGGGATGCGGCGTCGGCCTTGGATGTCGATGAGCACCTCGCCGAGGTCGAGCCGCATGTTCCCCGCCTCGTCCGCAGAGTCGACAGCCAGCGAGCGGAGGGTGTCGGCGACGTTCATCGAGAGATGCCGAGTCAGGATGAGGGGGGGAAGGTCGGAGTGGATCGGCAGGCTCGCGGCGCTCCGACTCGTCAGGTCGGGTCGGATCAGCAACTGGTAGCGCCGCTGGACTCCCCGGACGCGGACCTCGGCCGTCCGAGGGTATGACTCCAGGACGCGGAGGTCGACGCCGGCGCGACGGAGAGTCCCCGTCACTCGATCGACGATCTGCGCGTTCATTTCATCATCACGTTCAGCGCTAGTGAACATAGGTCAATAATGAACACCGGTGCTGCTCTGTCAAGTACCCAGCCTGTTCCCCGGCCGTGTCGTCGACGCTGGTGCCATGGTGCCGAGGGGACCATCCTGGGTGTTGATCAGTGAGTCGTGAGGCGTTCCTGCCGGAGCGTGCCGGTGCACGTTCCTGGAGAGTGGTCAGAGCACCCTGACTCGTCCGGATGCCGAGCCGGAACCGCCCATCCGGCCCGCTCCGCGCAGCCCCCACAGACCCTTTTCGAAGGGCCTTCGAACGCCAGATGAACACCAGGTGAACAGTCGTCGAAGACTCGCCGACTTGGTTCATTCCCCCGTCGAGCACCATTCACCATGGAGTACGTGACCGAGACGATCCTGCTCGCGCTCGTGGTAGTGACGGCCCTGGCCTTCGACTTCACGAACGGCTTCCACGACACCGGCAACGCGATGGCCACGTCCATCGCTACACGTGCCCTCAAGCCCAAGACCGCCGTCGCGCTGTCTGCAGTCCTCAACCTCGTCGGGGCGTTCCTGTCCCTGGCCGTGGCGGCGACCATCGCCAAGGGGATCGTGGACGCGAACATCATCACCCTCGAGGTGGTGCTCGCCGGTCTGGTGGGTGGTATCACCTGGAACCTGCTGACCTGGTTGCTAGGTATCCCGTCGAGCTCCTCGCACGCCCTCATCGGCGGCGTCGTGGGCTCGGTCCTGGCTGCGGTCGGGACGAGCGGGGTCCTGTGGACCGGCGTCCTGTCCAAGGTGATGATCCCGGCGCTGCTCGCGCCCGTGATCGCGATCGGGGTGGCCGCGCTCGGCACCTTCCTGGTCGCGCGCATCACCAAGGACCTGCCGCAGGACACGACGAGCCGCGGCTTCCGCTGGGGCCAGATCGGGTCCGCATCGCTGGTCTCGCTCGCGCACGGCACCAACGACGCACAGAAGTCGATGGGCATCATCCTGCTCGCGCTCATCGCGGGCGGCGCGGTCCCGGCCGACTCGGGCGTCCCGTTCTGGGTGGTCCTCGCCTGCGCGACCTTCATGGCCCTGGGCACCTACCTGGGCGGCTGGCGCGTCATCCGCACGCTCGGCAAGGGCCTCGTCGAGATCGACTCGCGCCAGGGCATGGCCGCCGAGACGTCCTCGGCCGCGGTCATCCTCCTCTCGAGCCACTTCGGCTTCTCGCTCTCGACGACCCACGTCGCGACGGGCTCGATCCTCGGGTCCGGCGTCGGCATGCCGGGCGCGAAGGTCCGCTGGGGCGTCGCGGGCAAGATGCTCGCCGCCTGGGGCCTGACCCTCCCCGCCGCGGGCCTGGTCGGAGCGTTCTGCTTCTGGCTCCAGGACGTCATCGGCGGCGTCGGTGGGACCGTCGCGGTCTTCACGCTCCTCATCGGCGTCTCCGCCGCGATCTGGATCGCCTCGCGCCGCAAGCCGATCTCCGCGGACAACGTCAACGACGAGTGGGACGGCGACGAGACGCCGGCCTCCGTGGTCGACGCCGCCGAGACCTTCACCGTCGTCGCCGCCGAGGCGACGGCCGAGGCCGAGGCCACGGTCGCCGCAGCCCCGACCGCCACCCGTCGCGAGGGAGTCCCCGCATGAGCGAGTTCATCCAGGTCGACGCGCTGCTCCAGGTCGTCGTCGCCGGTGCGATCGTCGGTGCGGGGCTGCCCGCGCTGTTCGCGCTGGGCGTCCGCCTGCTCGCCCCCGCGGGGGGCGCCGCGCTCGCGGTGGAGGGTGCGTCGTCGGGCACGGACGCCGCCGGCCCGACGACGGCACGCCCCTCGGGCGTCCGTCTCGCCGCAGCCGTGCTGTGCTTCGGGACCGTGCTGGCCGCGTGCGCGGTGGGCATCTGGTTCCTGGCCTCCGGCGGGCACTAGGACGTGCCTCCCAACCTGGCGGCCTGAGAGGATCGGCCCGTGGGCGCCTGACGAGGGAGCCCCTCTACGGCATCGATAGGGAAAGCCGCGGCTCTAGACTGCGCGAAATTCTGCCCTGGAGCGCCCTCAACTTGGGCGGAGGTAGTCGATCCTGAGATGTACCACGCGAACCCGGGAACCTTCGACTGCCAGGGCCGCCGCCTGCGCGGCGAGCTCGGCTTCTACCGCTTGACGATCGAGCGACGCGAGCACCCGCCGACGCTTGTCGGTGTCGTCGGCCCAGCTGGCCAGATCGGGCCAGAGCACCAAGTACGTCCCATGGCTGGCGGAGGTATCACGCATGTACCGCTCGACGAGCTGATCGCGCATCGCCGTGCAAAGGTCCGCATTCCAGGCGCCCTTGACCTCGATGGGCAAGCAAAGGCGGCCCGCGTTCGGCCCACTCGGAGGAACGGCTTCGACGAGAAGGTCTGTGCGCTCACCAATCCCGCTAGGCCGGTTGCGCCGAACCTGCACCTCTCGATTGACGACCGCGCCGGGCACCACGCGAGCAAGTTCGTTAGCCAGGTAGTCCGACACCTCATCCTCAGACTTGGGCCGACCCGCATGGGTGTCCCACAGGTAGTGCGACTCAGGTGTTGCGCCAGTCAGCCGCGCCTGGACATCCGCCAACGCCAATCCCACGGCCACATCGAGCGCAGGTCCGTTGTTCACCACCAGCGTGCTGCGATCCCTCGCCAACCGAACCAGCTGCGGCATTGGAGTCGGCACCCATTGGTTGCGGCGCAATCCCGCTTCGGCGATCGCCAGAACCCGCAACAGCCATCGCTCGCCAGGCGTCGCCGACACGATCACGCGGATCGCCTCGACGGATTCCGGCGACCCCGCATCCCGCAACGCGCGGAGTAGCCCGTCACGCCACCGTCCGATCTGCTCGCGCGGCCCGACAGCATGAGCCTCGTCGAACTGTGGGTCGGCCTCCGATGGGAACCTCATACACAGCCACAGGTACACGTCGGCAAGCACGGCCGGCGGCACGTGATCGAACTGCTCGTGGCCGCGAACGACAATCGCTCGCCCGAGCACCTGCTCTGCGGACTCCAGGTCGCTGTCCAACGCGGCCTTCACCGCGGGCCAACTCCGCTCCAGGTCGCAATCGATCAGAGTTCGTGCCGCCATATGACGGCGGGCATCGTCAGACTCATCGTCCAGCCACTCCAGCAGCAGCTCTCGCAGCCCTTCAAAGTCGTTCTTCGCGAGAGATGCAACGAGCTCTTCTCGTGGCTCAGCCCCCGCGGACCGTGCCAGCGACAGATACGTGGCTGCGACGGTGTCATCCCACAAGTAGTTTGCCTCGTTCGAGGCCAACGGCCGCTCCCCGTGCACGATGGTGGACTCCACGCGCGCCACCAACGCGGCCCGTGCGTGGTCACGCCCCTCGCTGCCAGCGAGGTCTAGCAAAATGACCTTGTCATCCCAGGTCGCACCATTCACCAACGCGGTCGTCCAACTTGCCAGAACTGGAGCCCACTCGATCCACACGGATGCGGGAAGCTGGTGGAGGCGATCGGGCGCGACTCTGAGCAACAACACCATCGCCCGATACCCAGCATCCGCTGGGTAGTAGCGAATCCCGGGCTCCTCAAGCCACTCCTGTGGTCGGCAAGGGTACGAGCGCAGGTAGTGATCCGCGGAATCGACCAAGCGCTCCTGCAGTCCCTCGCTCAACGTCGGCCACCGCTTCATGCCGACCACGTCCGGATCGAACTCGGCCCCAGAGTGCTTCGACCCCGGCGCGACCGTCAACAGTCGCATGCTGAACCAGAAGCCTGCCCCGTCACCCTCGTCGAACTGCGCTAGGCGCTCCTCGATCTTCTCGTTGAGGTCGTCCTTCGTCTCGGCGCGCGCGCGGCGGCGACGGAGGGCGGCCTGCCGCTCCTGACGCAAGGTCTCGGCCTCAGGCGAGTCGAGTGCAATCGGGTCTACCCATGCGTGGATGAGGTCAGCATGCAGAGGGTGTTCACGCGACATCGAGAGCACCAGGTCGCGGTGTTCGGCCATATCAATGTCGTACGTCCCCTGAAACAGTGAACGCACCGCTTCCCGCGTCCCACCCTCAACTTGGGTGTACAGCTCCGCGAGCCACGCGAGATCCTCCGCACGAACGACCGCAAGAGAGTACAGGTCCCAGGCTCGACGCGTCCTCGAGTCCGGCGGTGCTGCTGCGAGCACGGCGACAACGACTGCCCGGCGTAGTAGCGGGTCGGCCAACGGATCCTCGCGCTCATCGCCGCGATGGTCCTCAAATCGCAGTCCGTCGTAGTGCTCGGCCCGGGCAGCAACGATCTGAGCGAACGCGTCAACGACAACGCGGTCAGTTGGTCTTGTCGCCGCGAGCATCAGAACGCGGTTCGCGAGGGCGCCCAGGACGTGGTCGTCGGCCGGAGTGTTCAGGTCGCCGAGAAGCCACAGGAGGCCAGCGTCGATGTCGGCCGTGTCGACGCCTTCGCGGAAGCGGTCAAGGAAGTTCGCGTAGGAGCCGTGATAGCTGCGCCGACGCCGGGGCGTCAGCACCGAGAAGACCTCCGCACTGGACATGGCCTGCGGCCAAGAAGCAAGCAGGGCAACGCCCTTGAGATCATCGGCCGGGTCCTCGCCCGACGCTGCGGCGCCTGTTGCGAGCGGGCGTAGCGCCGCCGTGCGCTCCGGCACCGGGAGTCGCGTCAGTACCCAGCCAGCCGCAACCCGGTCTTCAGCCTTGGCAGCGACATCGGTAGCAATCGCCACAAGGTCGTCACGCAATTCGATCGCGGCACATTCCTCGGCCAACTCAAGCGCCAACCGGCGACGATCTGGGTCCACGTCACGCAGATGGCGACGAATCTGCTCCGCGACATCGCGGTGCCGGAGCACCTCGTACGACCTGTCCCACCGCCCAACGGTGAGCGTGCTTGCGCTCGCGAAGAGCCCATCGATCACCGCTGCCCGCAGCCCGTCACCCGGGAGCTCAACTTCACCCTGAAACGCAGCCGGGTCCGCAAGAGCAAGGAACTCAAAGCGATCCGGGGCGATCGCAACTGTCCAGGCAGCAGCCAAGCGAGTCTGCGGCCAGCACCGACCATCTGGCCCAAGAAACAGCGACCGCGCCTGCGATTCGGAGAGATCGTTCGCAACCACCCAATCAGCGGCCAGATAATCCGCGAATGTCGCGTGTGTCCAACCAAGACGTTGCCCACCACGGCTCGAGAACAGTCCCGAACGCACAACCTCGAGCAACGCAGGAACTGTGACCTTGACCGGACCTGAGGCCGTCGGCTCGACACCCCCCGCGAGCTGCGCAACGGTCACGTCCTCAGCATCGGCATCAACCTCCGGGCCCGTCCAGATTGCGGGAACGCCTCCGAACGCGGTCACCGCAGCAACTCGACGGGCGATCGCCACACGCTCATTAGCCTGAAGTGCACCATCGAGACCCGCGTCGCGCCGGACGGGGTTCTGCTCTTCGCACAGATGGCGGACCCCAGCGGCAAACAGGCCGGCACCCCGCTCGGGCAACTCGCCCGACTGGCCGAAGCTGCGAGCCAGGAACCGCAAAGTCAACGGGCGTGCAGCCAGCGGCCCCGCGCCAGCTAGTGCAATCTCATCGAGGAACCGGGCTGGATCGCACCACGTTGCCGCGATCGCCGACACATCTACCTGACGCAGAGGCAGGATCTCGGCAACGGTAATCCCCCCGTAGAGGTCCTCAAGCGAGCGCTCAAGCCCTGCCGGCCAGTCCGCCGTTCGGCAGGTGATGCGCAAAAACAGCCGGTCATGCGGCAGCCGACGAAGACTGTCAGCGATGACTGCTCCCACGTTCGGGACACGCGCCCGAACCTCATCGAGCGAATCAAGAACCAGACACAGACGATCCGCCCCACCAGCCCAAGCGACGACAGCCGGGCCATTGAACACCTCACGCACCAGCCGATCCTCAGAGCCATACGACGCGAGATCGAACGACAGCACCGCCACCCCACTGGGGGCCAATTGAGTCGCCCCAGTGATCACCGTCGACTTCCCCGCCCCAGGCTCACCTAGCAACGCCAAGCAGCGGTGCTCGCCAAGCTCATCGGTGCGTACGACATCGGGGTTGGCAGACCGAACACCGAACCAGTTCGAATCGCGATCACGCAGCAAGCCGTCCTCGTCAAGCGCGTAATCGCCCCCGCGAGTGCACCAGAACCGCTCCACGCTCACAGCCGACACGGATCTCCTTGAGGAAACATAATCAACCTCGCCAAACTCCCGAGCCCAGTCAGGTTACGACGGAGGCTAGCAGCGCCCGGGAGCACGACACGTCGGCGGGGCCTGAGTGGTCGTCGAGTCCGCGGACGCGTCCCAGTCGATCTCGCCCAAGGCGTCGGCCTCCACCGTGAGTTGAGGCAGAACCCGGTCCCATGTGCCGTCGTCAGTTAAGTTCTTTGCCTCTTCCACACCGTCGGTCGCGGCCCGAACTGCTCTTGGAAGGTTCAGCCTCGGACGGGCGCCCCACCTTGCCCGTGTTCGATGACAGCAACGGATCGATCCACTCCCGCTGATCGTCGATCAAGACCGAAGACGGCTCACAGTCGCAAGTCTGCCGCCTGTCTTGCTTCAGGCCGTGCCGAGGAGAAGGACCGCGATGCGTCCGGGATATACCACGTTCGTCCTGCAATGTCCGTCATATCGCCCTCTACGGCGGGATAATGCGCGGTTCTGTGACAGAGGGCACATCGATCTCGCGTCATGACCGACCATCTGCGAGGTCTCCTCGGTAGGAAGTTGGACGACCGTCCACGAAACACCAGGAGAGTGTCATGAGTACCCCCTTCAGGGTTCGCAGCCGAGCGGCCTCCCCGCTCCAGCGAACCGTCGCCGCGGCGACGTCCGCGCTCCTCGCCCTGACGGGGGCCGTCGCCCTCGGGGCCGGGCCGTTGGCCGCGCCCGCCGCCGCGCAGCTCCCGATGTGCCCAGCACCCGGCGAGATGCCCGGCATCGGGAACACTCCCGAGTTCACCGACTCGAACATCGCGGTCTACGCCGGAGGCAACTACTCGGCGACCGGCACCGCGGCCGAGTCCGAGGGCCTCCTGGTCGTCATGGGAGACGCCCTGTTCGACAAGGCAGGCGGCGGGACATACAACGTCGGCTCCGCGGGGGTCGGGTCGCAGATCACGCCCCCCGGTGGGACGACCATGCTCGCCGTGGGCGGGAACCTCGTCGTCGGTCCCGTCACGAACATGGACGTCGGCGCCCAGGTGGCCGGCGGCGGGAACGTCGACGTCGGCGGGACCATCACCAACACGATCCCGATCGCCCTCAACGGTGGCACGGCGACGGCGGGCATGGGCGCGGCGGCCGTCGCGCCCTACACGGACTTCCAGGACGTCATCACCGAGCAGTCCCAGATCCTCGCGGCACCTGCCGGTACCCCCGGAGCGATCGAGTCGTGGGGCGAGGTGCGCTTCACGGGCGACCCGGCGAGCACCTTGCACACCTTCACGCTCGACGGCACGCAGCTGAGCTCTCTCGACCGGAAGTTCTCGGTGTACCTCGACGGCGTCGGCGGCACCGCCCCGATCGTGATCAACGTGACGGGGCCCGTCGTCGACTTCGACACCCAGTCCGTCTTCCTGAACGGCACGCAGGTCAACGCGCTCTCCTCGGCGGAGTTCGGCAACGCCGCGTCCCGCATCCTCTGGAACTTCGTCGACGCGACGTCGCTCGAGCTCGGCGAGAACGACCAGTTCATGGGGTCGATCCTGGCGCCGCTCGCGGACACGACCCTCAAGACCAGCACCAACGGACGCGTCTACGTCGGAGGAGACCTGGCGGTCCTCGGGACCGGTGGCGGGATCGAGCAGCACAACTACCCGTGGATCGGCCCCGGCCCCTTCGCGTGCCGAGACGCCTCCGGGGCGACGTTCTCCGTCGCGAAGAGCGTGACCGGCAGCGGCGCAGACGCCGTGCCGGCCGGGACCACGTTCGAGGTCGACTACTCCTACGTCCTGGACGGCACGACCATCACGGGCACCCTCGACGTCCTCGCGGACGGCACCGCGGTCACGGGTCCGCAGGGCCTGCCCGAAGGCACGGTCGTCACGCTGTCCGAGCCTCGACTGCCTACGGTCCCCGGTGTCGAGTGGGGAACGCCCACGTTCGAGCCGAGCAGCCCGGTCACGCTGGGCGCGGGCGGTACCGTCGCGGTCCGCCTCACGAACACCGCGAACCTGGTCGACGCCCCGGCCGGCGGGTTCTCCGTCGCCAAGGAGCTGCTCGGTTCCGCGGCCGGACAGGTGCCCGAGGGCACCGAGTTCACGGTCGCCTACGCCTACGAGCTCGACGGCCAGACCCAGCGTGGCACCCTGACGGTGCTCGCTGACGGGACGTTCGTCGACGGCCCGCAGAACCTTCCCGTCGGGACGGTCGTGACCTTCACCGAGATCGACCTGCCCGACGTGGCCGGCGTGGTGTGGGGCGCGCCGACGTTCAGCCCGGAGTCCGTCACGATCAGCGACGGTGTCGACGCCCAGGTCACGGTGACCAACACCGCGGCCCCCGTGGTCGTCCGCGTGGGCGGGTTCTCGCTCCAGAAGGCCGTCACGGGTGAGGCCGCCGACCTGGTGCCGGGCGGCACCGAGTTCACGGTCGCGTACTCGTACGAGCTCGCGGGCGCCCCCGTGACGGGCACGCTCGTCGTGACGGCCGACGGTACGGTCGTGAACGGCCCGCAGAACCTGCCCGCGGGGACCGTGGTCTCGTTCGACGAGGTCTCGCTTCCCGACATCGACGGTGTGGTGTGGGGCGCTCCGGTGTTCAGCCCGGACACCCTGACCGTCGCGGCGGACGAGAACCCCACGATCGTCCTGACCAACACCGCGACCGATGCGCCCGCGGGTGGGTTCTCGGTACAGAAGGTCGTGACCGGTGAGGCGTCCGGCCTGGTGCCGGGCGGCACCGAGTTCACGGTGTCGTACTCCTACGCGCTGGACGGGGTGCCGACGTCGGGCACGCTGAGCGTCCTCGCCGACGGCACGGTCGTCGACGGCCCGCAGAACCTGCCGGTCGGGACCGTCGTGACGTTCGCTGAGGTCTCGCTCCCGGCCATCGACGGCGTGGTGTGGGGTGCGCCGACGTTCAGCCCCGCGACCGTGACGATCGTCGACGACGTCAACGCCGAGGTCACGGTGACGAACACCGCGACCGACGTCCCGGCGGGTGGCTTCTCGCTGCGCAAGACCGTCACCGGTACGGCGTCGGGACTGGTCCCCGCAGGTACCGAGTTCACGGTCACCTACTCCTACCAGCTGGACGGCGTGCCCACCTCGGGCACGGCGACCGTCCTCGCGGACGGCACGGTCGTGAACGGCCCGCAGAACCTGCCGGTGGGGACCGAGGTCACGTTCGGTGAGATCAACCTGCCGACCATCGACGGTGTGGTCTGGGGTGCTCCGGCGTTCAGCCCGGCGACCGTGACCATCGCGGACGACGTCGATGCCCAGGTGACCGTCACCAACACGGCCGATGCGGTCGTCGTCCCCGTGGGCGGGTTCTCGCTCCGGAAGGTCGTCGAGGGCGCTGCGTCCGGCCTGGTCCCGGCGGGCACCGAGTTCACGGTCGAGTACTCCTACGAGATCGACGGGGCCACCACGGGTGGCCGGCTGACGGTCCTCGCGGACGGCACGGTCGTGAACGGTCCGCAGAACCTGGTGGCCGGCACCGTCGTGACGTTCGCGGAGGTCGCGCGGCCGGAGATCCCCGGCGTGAGCTGGGGGACCGCGATCTTCAGCCCGGAGTCCGTCACGATCGGGGACAGCACCAGCCCCGAGGTCACCCTGACGAACCGTGCCGACCTGACCGTGGGTGGCTTCTCGCTCCAGAAGGTCGTCACGGGCGAGGCCGCTGACCTCGTGCCCGCGGGCACCGAGTTCACGGTCACGTACGGGTACGAGCTGGACGGGGTGCCGACGTCGGGCACGCTGAGCGTCCTCGCGGACGGCACGGTCGTGAACGGCCCGCAGAACCTGCCCTTCGGGACGGTCGTCACGTTCGACGAGCTCGACCTGCCGTCGATCGACGGCGTCGTGTGGGGCGCCCCGGTGTTCAGCCCCGAGACGCTCGCGATCGGCGACGGCAGCAACCCGACGGTCACGCTGACCAACACCGCGACCGACGCCCCGGCCGGTGGGTTCTCGCTCCAGAAGGCCGTCACGGGTGAGGCCTCCGGCCTGGTGCCGGGCGGCACCGAGTTCACGGTGTCGTACTCCTACGAGCTGGGTGGCGTGCCGACGTCGAGCACGTTGACCGTCCTCGCGGACGGCACGGTCGTGAACGGCCCGCAGAACCTGCCGGTCGGGACCGTCGTGACGTTCGAGGAGATCGACCTGCCCGAGCTCTCGGGCGTGGTGTGGGGCGCCCCGGCCTTCAGCCCGGCCACGGTCACGGTCGCGGACGGCACGTCCGCCGTGGTCACGGTGACCAACACGGCCGACGTCGTGGCGGCCCAGGTCGGCAGCTTCTCGATCCTCAAGAAGATCGAAGGCCCGAACGCCGCCAAGGTCCCCACGGACACCGAGTTCACGGTGACCTTCGCCGGGACCGTGAACGGCGAGCACCAGGAGGGCACGCTGACGGTCCGCGCCGACGGCACGGTCGTCGATGGTCCGGCGAACCTCCCGGCCGGGACGGTCGTCGAGCTCGAGGAGACGAGCCTGCCGAAGATCGACGGCGTGAGCTGGGGGACCCCGGCCTTCACGGTCGACGGTGAGAAGGTCTCGTCGATCACGATCGGTGCTGGACAGGTCGTCGAGGTGACGCTCACCAACACCGCGGGCAGCGGGCTGGCCGTCACCGGTACGGGGGCACTGGAGATCGCCGCGGCGGCCCTGCTGCTCCTCGGGGGAGGTGCCGTGCTCCTGGTGGGTGCGCGCCGCCGTCGGGCCTGAGCGCCTGACGGGCCTCGCGCCTGACCGACCGTCCGAGCGGGCGTGACCTCCGGGTCACGCCCGCTCGGGCGTTCCCAGGGCTGTGCGGACTGCGGCCGCGAACACGTCGACGTCCTCGGGGGTCGTGTCCCACGAGCACATCCAGCGGACCTCGACGCGCTCGTCGCCCGTGACGGGGTCGGGGGAGGCGGCCGCCCAGTCGTAGAACGCGAAGTCCGCGCGCAGAGCCTCGGCCACGGCGCGCGGGAGCACCGCGAACACCGCGTTCGCCTGGGTGGGCTGGGAGAACGTGAGGCCCGACGGCGCCGCGGGCGTCCCGCCGTCGGGCACCTCTCCCGTGGTCGTCGCGGGCGAGAGCGCCGCGCGCAGGCGCGCGGCCATCGCGTTGGCGTGCGCCGCGCTGGTGCGCCACAGGTCGTCCTCGAGCAGCGCCGTGAGCTGCGCCGAGACGAAGCGCATCTTCGACGCGAGCTGCATGGTCATCTTGCGGACGAAGTCCACGCCCTGAGCCGCGTCGGGGTCGAGGACCACGACGGCCTCGCCGAACAGCAGGCCGTTCTTGGTGCCGCCGAAGGACACGACGTCGACGCCCACGTCGGTCGTGGTCTCCCGCAACGACACCCCGAGCGCGGCCGCCGCGTTCGCGAGCCGCGCGCCGTCGAGGTGGACGCGCAGCCCGGCGGCGTGCGCGTGGTCGCTGATCGCGCGGATCTCGTCGGGCGAGTAGACCGTGCCCAGCTCTGTGGCCTGCGTGATCGAGACGACGAGCGGCTGCGCCCGGTGCTGGTCGCCCAGGTCGCCCACGAACCGGTCGATCGCGCCCGGCGTCAGCCTGCCGTCCGGGGCGGGGACCGTGAGGAGCTTGATCCCGCCGACGCGCTCGGGGGCGCCGTTCTCGTCCTGGTGGACGTGCGCGTGCTCCGACGTCACGACCGCGCCCCAGCGCGGCAGCATCGACGTGAGCGCGACGACGTTCGCGCCCGTCCCGTTGAAGACCGGGTAGGCCGTGGCCGCCTCGCCGAAGTGGTGCCGGACGGCCTCCTGGAGACGCTCGGTCCACGGGTCCGTGCCGTACGAGCCGGCGTGGCCCACGTTCGCCGCGGTCAAGGCCGCGAGGACCGCCGGGTGGGCAGGGGCGTAGTTGTCGGACGCGAACGAGCGCGGGGTCGATGACACCCGGCCAGGGTAAGCCCGGTCAGGGCAGGGCGATCCGGTGATCGAGCAGGACGAGGACAGCCGACCCGTCGTCGGTCGTCTCGACCCGGAAGTCGCCCTCGGCCATGGGGCGTTCGTGACGGGTCCTCACGTCGAGGAGTCCGGGGACGTCCGCTCGGTAGTAGACGTCCGGGCCGCCGCGCCAGACCCCGTACGTCATGTGACCGTGGAGCGAACGGCGCTCCTCGACCAGGAGCTGCTCGCCGGGCGGCCGGGCCAACTGGTCCAGCGGGACGTAGGAGCTCATCGAGGAGCCGACCGACATCAGCCATGCGTAGAACACCACGCACAGGAGGACGAGCAGGACGACTCCCGTGGCGAGCCACGCCAGGACGCCGATCCGGAAGGGGTGGTTCATCGACACCCGGACAGCCAGCACCATGCAGACGACGCCCGCGCATCCGCAGATCGCCAACCAGAGCCAGGCGGTCACCGTCGCCGCTTCGTGGCCTCGGACGAGCAGCAGTCGTCCCGAGTCGACATACGGGGCGAGGAGGAAGATCCCCACCGCGGCGATCACCGCGACCACGGCGGGAGTCCCCAGCCAGACGCGCCACGCCCAGCGGGAGCTCCGCGCAGAGGGCGTCGTCGTGTCCGGCACGGTCGTGGTGCTCACGACCGCAGTCAACCAGAAGCGTTCGCGGGGCGGAACCGCACGCCGGGTCGAACCATTCAGCCCCTGTGCTCCCCGTCCACGTAGAACCAGCGCCCGTCCTCGCGCACGAACGAGCTGACCTCGTGCAGCGTCCCGCGCTCGCGGGTCTCCGCGGAGCGGAAGTGGGCCACGAACTCGACGACGCCCGTCCGGTCGAGCGGGCCGCCCGCGCTCGTCGCCACGACGTCCAGACGGCGCCACGCCACGTCGTCGTCGAGGTCCAGGTCCGCGGGGCGCGTCGAGGGGTGCCAGGTCGCGAGCAGGTAGTCCGCGTCGCCGACCGCGAACGCCGCGTAGCGTGAACGCATCAGGGCCTCGGCGGTCGGAGCCGTCACGACGTCGGGACCGGCCGCACCCGGACCCGCGGCGAGGCCGGCGTGGAAGCGTCCGCAGCACGCCCCGTACGTCTCGCCGGACAGGCACGGGCAGCGGGCGTCGTCGGGCAGGGGCGAGGTCGCGGTCACCCGCCCATCCTTCCGTAGGGTGTGAGCCGTGCGCACCCTCCGCTGGACCTTCGCGGTCTACCTCGCCGCCGTCCTGGTCGTGACGTGCTGGCCGTCGCCCGAGTCCACGGCAGCCCCTGGCTGGGCGCTCGCGGTCGTCGACGCGTTCCGCGCGGTGGGGCTGCCCATGACCGTCGTGTTCCTCGAGGCGGCGTCGAACGTGGTCATGTTCCTGCCGTTCGGCGTCCTGGGGCTCCTCCTGCTGACCGGGCCCGACGCCCGGGGCGACCTCGCGGCCGATCCCGCGCGTGGGCTCTGGCGGCGCGCCGGGCTCGTGGTGCTCGCGGGCTTCGCGTTGTCGCTCGCGATCGAGCTGACCCAGCTCCTGATCCCCGGCAGGTACTCGACCGTGCAGGACGTCGTGCTCAACACGACGGGGGCCGCGCTGGGTGCGGCTGCGGCGGCCGGGCTCCTCGCGCTGCGGCGCGCACGGCCGGCCCCCTCGACGCCGTAGGCGACCTGCACCGCGGCGCTGCGGGCGACCCGCGCCAGAGCGGCGCCCACCCCGGAGGGTGAGCGCCGCCGTCGGGCCGGTGGTGCTACCGGCAGGTGACCGCCGCGTGCGCTGCAGTGCTGGTGCTCTGCACGCCCGCGCCGTCCACGTTCTTGTAGGCCACGAGCTTGGCCTCCCCGGCGTCGAGCGACGCGCCCCGGGTCAGGGTGTGCTCGACCGTGCTGCCCACGGGGATCTTGCTGAACTTGTGCTCGCCCGCGGCCGAGGTGACCCGGACGTCGATCGGCACGCTGTCCGTGTTGGTGACCGCGACCCGGATGCTCGCCGTCCGCCCGTTGCACGCGGCCGTCGCGGTCGACGTGAGCAGGACCGAGGTGCCGCCCGGGCCGGCCGGGATGGTCGACGCGGCGCCCGACTGCTCGAAGGTCGGCGTGCCGAACGTCGCGAACCAGTCCTTGGCCTGGTTGAAGTCCTCGGTGAAGGCCCGCGACAGGACCAGGAGCAGGCGGGCCTTGACCGCCGTCAGGTCCTCACCCGCGAGCACCCCGTTGCTGCCCCCGTAGCTCGACCCGGACCCGGTCCGCGTCGTGCTGACGAACCAGACCCCCTTGGCCACGGCCTTGCTGCGCTCCGAGCTCATGGCGCCCGAGATGCCGCCGGCGCCCGTGCCCGCGGTGATCATGCCCTTGACCCCGGCGTCCGCGAACGCCTTGACGGCCTCGCCCCCGGCCTGCTGGTAGGACATGACGATCTCGACGCGCGGCAGCGTCTTGGGGTCGACCTTCGAGACGTCGAACGGCGTGAACCACGACTCCTGGTCGCAGCTCATGACGCGGGCCGGTGCCCGGCCCAGGGTGATGTTCGCGCCGTCGATCCAGCCCAGGACCCCGTACTCGCGCGTCTGGAACGTGTCGGTGCGGTAGGCGTTGGTCTTGGTGACCTCGCGTGCCGCCTGGATCTCGTCGTTGAGCATGAGGACGGTCCCGAAGCAGTACGTCTGCTGGCTCGCCGCGAGGCGCACGGCGTTGTAGAGGTTGGCCGGTGCGTCGGACCCGAAGACGGCCTTGTCGGCCGGGGTGTCGCCCGCGCCCCAGGGACGCATCGAGCCCGAGGTGATGACGGGCTTGCGGGACTGGACCGTGAGGTCGAGCCAGTAGGCGAACTCCTCCTGGGTGTCGGTGCCGGTCGTGACGACCACGGCGTCCGCGGTCTCGAGCTGCTTCTCGACCTCGAGCGTGAGGGCGTGGAACTGCTCCATGGTGTAGCCCGACGATCCGGCGTTGCCGAACTGGACCGCGGTGACGTCAGCGATCTGGTCGATCTCGGGGCGGAGCGTGTCGAGCATGTCGGACATGAGGTAGGTGCCTGCGCGGTAGCTCGTGAAGCCGTCGCGCGTGCTGGCCTTGCCGGCCATGGTGCCGCCGGTCGCGACGACCACGACCTTGGGCTTGGACGTCGTGGCGGCCGCGGTCACGGCCTGGTAGCTGCTGGACGTGATGCCCAGCGGGGTCGTGCCCGAGGCGAGGACCATCGGCTGCTGCCCCTGCGCAGCGGCCGTGGTGCGGGACTCGGCGATCGAGTAGGCGACGACGGAGACGAGCGAGACCAGGGCGAGGAGGAGTGCGACGCCGGCCGCGAGGGCGCGGCCGGACAGGGTCAGTGTCAGGGATCTCACGAGAGCCTTTCGGTCAGGGGGACGTCAGGGCTCGGACGCTATGCGCGGCCTGTTTCCTGGGCATTGCCTGGGTGTAAGAAGCACGGTTGTGCCGGATCGCGAGGGTTGTCGGGTGGGTGCGGGCGGCGCGTTCACGGGCATATGCTGTCGTGAAGACAGTAAAATCTGGAGGAGCACTCATGCAGTTCAGCAACAAGGTCGCGCTCGTCACGGCCTCCGGCGCAGGTATCGGCGAGGCCGTCGCGAAGCGGCTCGCCGCTCAGGGAGCGGCCGTCGTCGTCTCCGACGTCAACGACGAGGCCGGCGCGCGCGTGGTCGCCGAGATCGAGGCCGCGGGCGGCCGGGCCGCGTACCGTCGGGCGGACGTCGCCGACCCGGCAGACGTCTCCGCCCTCGTCGGGTTCGCGGTCGAGACGTTCGGGGGGCTGCACCTCGCGGTCAACAACGCGGGGGTCGGCACGCGCCCGTTCCGCCTCGACCAGATGCCGCAGGACGGCTGGGACCGCACGCTCGACATCACCCTGCGCGGGACCTTCCTGTCGATGAAGGCCGAGATCGCCCACATGCTCGCCCACGGCGGCGGCAGCATCGTCAACATCGCCTCGATCGCCGGCCTCAAGGCGTCGCCCGGCCTCTCGCCGTACTCGGCCGCCAAGGCCGGCGTCGTCTCGCTCACGCGTGGCACCGCGATCGAGTACGTGACCGACGGCATCCGCATCAACGCCGTCGCGCCGGGCGCGATCGAGACGGCAGCGCTCGCGTCGCTGCCCGAGGAGGCCCGTGCCGGGTATGCGGCCGACGTCCCCATGCAGCGCCTGGGCCGGCCGTCCGAGATCGCCGACGCGGTCGCGTTCCTGCTGTCCGACCAGGCGAGCTTCATCACGGGCGTGGTGCTGCCCGTCGACGGCGGCACCCAGGTCGCATGACCGACGCACCGCACCCCGGGGCGGGGCAGGGCTCCGGCCCTGCCTCCGCTCCAGGGACCCCGGGGGGTGTGCTGGGCGACCCGCGCGTCCCCGGGTACCGGTCCGACCTGCTCGACTCCCTGGTCCGTGTCATGGGCCTGTGGACGAGCGGCGACTTCCTCGCCGCGGTCGCGGCGCGCGAGGGGATCGACCTGGACTCGCCCGCCGTCGTGGTCCTCACCGTCGTGTGGCGGCAGGGGCCGCGGCGCCCCTCGGCGATCGCGGAGCACCTGTCCACCGGGCCGTCGAACGTGAGCAAGATCCTGCGCCGCCTCGACGCGGCAGGCCTCACCGAGCGCCGCGAGGACCCCGACGACGCGCGCGCGGCACGCGTCCACCTCACCGAGGCGGGGGCACAGGTCGCGAGGACGTTCGTCGCCGCCGGCGACCGGCTGGTGGACGAGCTGCTCGACGGATGGGCCCCGGAGGACCGGCAGGCGTTCGCGGGACTCATGCGCCGGTTCGAGCGCGCGAGCGAGGGGTTCCTCGAGCGGACGTGAGTGCCCTGGGTCGGTGTGAGCCCGGCGCCGTGAGCCGGCGCCTGTCCCGGCGCCGTGCGTCCCGGCCCGTATCCGGCGCGCCGCTCACGCCCACAGCAGCCGCCACCACGTCTCGTCCGGTGCCTCCGCGCGGTGGATGCGGTGGATCCGGTGCGGTGCGTGCTCGGCGTCGTCGAGCCCCAGCTCGTCGACCGCGTAGGCCCACAGGAGCTCGCACTCGCAGCCGGGGGCGTGGTGCTCGGTCACGAGCAGGTCGGCCTCGAAGCGCACGAGCGCGCCCTCGGACACGAGCCGCTCGTCGCAGCGCCCGGGGCCGAGCACGAACCCGTGGAGCGTGATCTCGCCGGGGTGGGCGACGGTCGCGCGCAGCTGGTTCCCGAGCGTGGGCGAGCCGTTCGACCGGTGGACGAGGTGCGCGGGCGCGAACCGGGCCAGCAGCGCCTCGGCGACCGGGGCGTCGAGGTGTGCGAAGAAGGTCGGTTCGAGCGGGTCGTCGTCGGCGTGCACGATCGGTTCCAGGAGCTCGGGCACCGCGTCGGCGAGCAGCCAGCCGTGCGTGTGCGGTCCGTGGAGGTGGTGGAAGCCGCCTGGGCCGCCGGCCTCGGCAGCCTGCCGTTCCCAGGTGGCGCGCAGGGTGCGCAGGCCCCGCGGCGAGACGGGGTGCCGAGGCGTGGTGCGGCGTCGGGGGTGCGAGGACCGGGTGCTGTGGGTCATGCGGGCAGCGTGGCGCAGCCGCGTCCTCGCGCGCGGCGGGCCCGGGGTCATCTGTGGACACGACTCGCGACGTGGGGCTTGTGGATGACCTCCGACCCCGCAGAATGAACAGAAGGACGGGCGAGGCGAACGCCCCCCAGCGGCACTCCCGCGCACGACGCGCGGTCGGAAGGGAACTCCCATGACCACAGCGCGTGCGACCACAGTTCTCGTGACGGGCGGCACCGGCACTCTCGGCACCCCCACCGTGAACCTGCTGCGCGAGGCCGGGCACGACGTCCGCGTCCTCAGCCGCTCGGCCGGCACGACGCCCGGCGTCGTGACGGGCGACCTCACGACAGGTGAGGGGCTGGGCGAGGCGTTCGACGGCGTCGAGGTCGTCCTGCACCTCGCGACCCGCGGGCCCCGCGCCGACGTCGAGATGGGCCGCAGGCTCGTGACCGCGGCCCGCGACGCGCGCGTGGGGCACGTCGTGTTCCAGTCGATCGTCGGCGTCGACCGCATCCCGCTCGGCTACTACCAGGCCAAGGTCGAGGTCGAGTCGATCCTCACCGCGTCCGGGCTGCCGCACACGATCCTGCGGGCCACGCAGTTCCCGCAGCTCGTCGTCGGGATGTTCACGGCGCAGCGCTTCTCGCCCGTCCTCCTCACGCCCGCGCTCGAGGTCCAGCCGATCGCCGTGCCCGACGTCGCCGCGCGCCTCGCGGAGATCGTCGCCGCCGGGCCCGCGGGCCGGGTCGGCGACATCGGCGGACCCGAGCGCATCACGGGCCGGGAGGCCGCGCGCGCCTGGGCGCGGGCGACCGGGAGCCGCCGACCGGTCGCGCGGGTGCGGGTGCCGGGGAAGACCTTCGCGGCCTTCGCGGCCGGGCACCACATGGTGCCCGGCGAGCCCTACGGGACCGGCACGTACGGGCAGTACCTGCTGGAGAGGTACGGCCGGGGGCGGTGAGCCGCGGCCTGGGGAGGGGACCGGTGCAGCAGTGGCAGACTTGACCCACCCGTCCCCGGCGCGACGCGTCGACGACGCACGGGGGACCGACGACGTGGCACGCGCTCGCCAGCGACGGCAACGAGGGCGGTCTCGGCCGCTGTCCCAGGCAAGGAGGAGGATGGTGGCTCGTATCACGATCGCCGACATCGCGCAGAAGGCCGGGGTCTCGACCGGCGCGGTGTCCTACGCGCTCAACAACCGGCCCGGCGTCTCCGAGGACACACGTGCCCGCATCCTCAAGGTCGCGACGGACATGGGCTGGGCGCCCAGTTCCGCGGCGAGGTCGCTGTCCGGCGCGAAGACCGAGACGATCGGTCTGGTGCTCGCGCGCGACCCGAGCATGCTCGGCGTCGAGTCGTTCTACATGCAGTTCCTCGCCGGGATCGAGTCGGAGCTGTCCAAGCGCGGCTATGCGCTTCTTCTCCAGGTCGTCCCGGACCTCGAGAGCGAGGTGCGGACCTATCGTCAGTGGCGCGCCGCGCGCCGCGTCGACGGGGTCATCATGGTCGACCCGCGGGTCGAGGACCCGCGGATCGAGCTGCTACGGGCCCCCGACGCCCTGCCTGCGGTCGTGGTCGGTGACTCGTCCCTGGCCGGAGGGCTGACCAACGTCTGGACCGACGACGCGGCCGCGATGCGCGAGAGCGTGCGGTACCTGCACATGATGGGACACCGCAGGATCGCCCGGGTCGCGGGCGTCGAGAGCTTCGGGCACACCCACATCCGTGACGACGCGTTCGCGCTCGAGACCGCGCGCCTGGGCGTCGAGGGCGTCGTCGTGCGGACCGACTACACGGCCGTCGAGGGAGCGGCAGGGACGCGCGCTCTCCTGACCTCCGAGGAACCGCCCTCGGCGATCATCTACGACAACGACGTCATGGCGCTGTCGGGGCTCGGCGTCGCGACCGAGATGGGTGCGGCCGTCCCGGGCGACCTCTCGATCATCGCGTGGGACGACTCGCCGTTGTGCGAAGCCACGTATCCCCGGCTCTCCGCGCTCAGCCACGACGTGACGCGCTATGGCGCGCACGTGGCACGCCGGCTGTTCGACCGCATGGACGGCGCGGAGCCGGCCTCCTTCCTCGACTCGACGCCCGCGCTTCGCCCTCGGGGCACCACCGCCCGCGCGCACCTCGCCTGACGCTTCTCCTCCGTTGCCCGATCGTGACCTGAGGTCTTTGACTTAACAGAACTTAAGCGCTTCACTAGATCCTGTTGCGCCAGAGAAGGCCGCGGAGCACCTCGTCGGACGAGGGTCTGCAGCGTTGCTGACCGGCGCGCGTCAATGACGACAGCGAGATGGGAAGAACACCATGGCAAGGAAGCACGCAGCGGCTGCTCTGGCAGTGATGACAGCGCTGACATTGACCGCTTGCTCAACCGGTGAGGACAGTGGCAGCTCGAGCGAGGGGGGCGTCTCCGGGGACATCACGGTCCTCACGAACCGCACCGACATCGTCGACACCGAGCTCCAGGACTACGTCGCCGAGTTCCAGAAGGTCTACCCCGACGTCAACGTCGAGTTCGAGGCCATCACGGACTACGAGGGAGACGTCTCGATCCGCCTCAACTCCCAGGACTACGGCGACGTCCTGCTGATCCCCAACTCGGTCACCAAGGACCAGCTGCCCCAGTTCTTCGAGCCGCTCGACACGGTCGAGGCCCTGTCCTCGAAGTACCGGTTCATCGACGAGCAGGCCTTCGAGGGCCAGGCCTACGGCATCGCGACGTTCGGCACGGCCAACGGCTACGTGCTCAACAAGAAGGTCTGGGCCGAGGCCGGGATCACGGAGCCGCCGAAGACCCAGCAGGAGTTCCTCGACGCGCTCCAGGCCGTGGGGGACCAGACGGAGGCCGTCCCGTACTACACGAACTACGCCGACGGCTGGCCGCTCTCGCAGTGGCAGAACAACCAGGGCAGCTTCGCGGGCCCTGAAGCGGTTCAGAGCCGGGATGCCCAGGCCGCCCCGTGGTCCGACGGCAACGAGCAGTACGCGATCGACGGGCTGCTGTTCGACGTCGTGGCCGGCGGGCTGTCCGAGAAGGACCCGACGACGACCAACTGGGAGGAGTCCAAGAACCTCCTCGCCTCGGGCAAGGTCTCCGCCATGGTGCTCGGATCGTGGGCCGTCCCGCAGATCCAGGGCGCCACCGAGACCGTGGGCGGCGCCCCCGAGGACATCTCGATCTGGCCCATGCCGTGGCAGACCGACGGCACGTTCCACTCGCGGGTGGGCGGTGACTACAAGCTCGGGATCTCCAAGCACTCCGAGAACAAGGACGCGGCGCGGGCGTGGCTCGACTGGTTCGTGACCGACTCGACCTTCGCCGTCGACCAGGGTGGGATCTCGCCCGTCGTCGGTGCCGAGTCCCCCGACACGCTCAAGGACTTCGAGGCCTTCGGCGTCGAGCAGGTCGAGCTCGCTCCGGCCCCGGCCGGCGAGGAGTCGCTCGACTCCGACATCTACAACGAGGCCGAGATCGACCTCTTCGGTGACCAGTACCGACGCAACCTGATCGACGTCGCGCGCGGCGCTGCCTCAGGTGACCGTCTCTCGTTCTTCGAGGACCTCAACTCGCGCTGGAACGCTGCACGAGTCGCCAACAACGGCTGATCGCAGCCGCTCCGCACAGCAGCGCGGGGCCCGCGACCCCTGTCGCGGGCCCCGCCCTCGCCGCTCCTCTGAGAAATGAGCACTTCATGGCCGTCATGAGTGGAACCACCGCGCCCGCTCGCGCTGCGGACTCCCGCAGCCCGGGCAGTCCGCGACCGACCCGCAGAGGCTGGAAGGTCACGCCCTGGCTCTTCCTGGCCGTCCCCCTGGGCCTGCTGATCCTGTTCACCTACGTCCCCGTGGCGAACATGGTCTGGTACAGCTTCACGTCGTGGGACGGTTTCGACGCCGTCAAGGAGCCCGTCGGCTTCAAGAACTACGTCGAGATCTTCACCCGGCCCGAGATCTTCCGGGTCTTCCTGGTGAGCCTCTACTACCTGGTCGGTGCGTTCCTGCAGCTCGTGCTGGCGATGTACTTCGCCACGGTGCTCAGCTTCAGCACCCGGTTCCGGAACTGGTTCAAGGGGATCATCTTCTTCCCCTACCTGCTCAACGGCGTCGCGATCGGCCTCGTCTTCCTCTTCTTCTTCCGGCCGGGCGGGACACTCGACGCGCTCCTGGGGCTCGTCGGTGTCCAGGAGGCACCTCTGTGGCTGGGCGACCCGTCGCTCGTCAACGTGTCGCTCGCCGCGACGTCCGTGTGGCGGTACATGGGCCTCAACTTCGTGCTCTTCCTCGGAGCGATCCAGTCGATCCCGAACGAGCAGTACGAGGCCGCGGAGCTCGACGGCGCGACGTCGTGGCAGAAGTTTCGCTTCATCATCCTCCCGAGCATCAGCCAGATCGTCGGGCTCTCGCTCATCCTTGCGGTCTCGGGGGCGCTCTCGGTCTTCGAGATCCCGTTCATCATGACCGGCGGCGCGAACGGCTCCGAGACCTTCGTCATCCAGACGATCAACACCGCGTTCAAGTTCTCCAAGGTAGGCCTCGCGTCGGCAATGGCCGTCGTCCTGCTGCTCCTCGTGCTCCTCGTGAGCTGGGTCCAGCGCCGGTTCTTCCCGGAGGAGAAGGGAGACCTGGCATGAGCCAGCAGCACGTCACCACCGACCGTCCTACCCGGACCAACCAGCCCAGCGTGACCGAGCGGATGCGTCAGGGTTTCGCACAGCAGACCAGGTCGTTCAGCGCGATCCTCGGCCCCCTGGGCACCACGCTCAAGTACGTCTCGCTCGTGATCGCGTGCGCCGCGGCGATCATCCCGCTGGTCACGATCTTCATGGCGGCGTTCAAGTCGAGCGAGGAGTACGCGAACACCGGACCGCTCGACCCGCCGTCGAACTGGTTCAACGTCGAGAACTTCGCCACGGCGTTCGTCAACGGCAAGATGCTCGAGGGGTTCGTCAACACGACGATCATCCTCGTGGTCTCGCTCGCCGGGACGATTCTCATCGGCACCATGACCGCCTACGCCGTGGACCGGTTCGACTTCCGCGGACGCCGTCTCGTCATGGGAATGTTCCTGCTCGCGACGCTCGTCCCCTCTGTCACGACGCAGGTCGCGACCTTCCAGATCATCAACGGCCTGGGGCTGTTCAACACGCGCGGCGCGGCGATCGCCCTCTTCATGGGCACCGACATCATCGCGATCTACATCTTCCTGCAGTTCATGCGGTCGATCCCGCGCTCGCTCGACGAGGCGGCGATGCTCGACGGTGCCAACCGCATGACGATCTACTCGCGCATCATCTTCCCGCTGCTGCGCCCCGCGATCGCCACGGTCGTCATCATCAAGGGCCTCGCGATCTACAACGAGTTCTACATCCCCTTCCTCTACATGCCCTCGCGGGACCTCGGCGTCATCTCGACCTCCCTGTTCCGTTTCAAGGGCCCCTACGGCTCGCAGTGGGAAGTCATCGCGGCCGGCACGATCCTCGTGATCGTGCCGACGCTCGTCGCGTTCCTCCTGCTCCAGCGGCACATCTACAACGGACTCACCTCAGGAGCTACCAAGTGACAGACCACCAGGCCCACCGGACTCTCGTCGCCCGGGAGGTGCACGAGGGGTGGACCCTCTCGATCGCGGGTGGCTCAGCCCCGCAGGGCGCCGGCGTCACGGCTCCGTCGGCCGCCGCTCTCGTCGGCGTCCCGGCGACCGTGCCCGGCAGCGTCCACACGGACCTCCTCGCGGCAGGTCTCATCCCCGACCCGTACCTCGACGACAACGAGGCGCTGCTCGGGTGGGTCGGGCGGAGCGACTGGGAGTACCGCACGACGCTCACCTGGACCGTCGAGGAGGCTGCCGCGCACGAGCGCCACGACCTGGTCTTCGACGGGTTGGACACCGTGGCCGAGGTGCGGCTCAACGGTCGGGTCCTCGGTTCGACCGTGAACATGCACCGGACGTACCGGTTCGACGTCTCGAGCGCGCTGCAGGTGGGTGGCAACGACCTCGTGGTCCGCTTCGCGTCGCCCGTGCGCTACGCCGACCGCCAGAGCCTCGCGCTCGGCTACCGGCCGCAGGTCAACAAGCACCCGTTCAACGCGATCCGGAAGATGGCGTGCAGCTTCGGGTGGGACTGGGGGCTCGACACCACGACGTCGGGCATCTGGCGTCCCGTGCGGCTCGAGTCCTGGACGGCTGCGCGTCTGTCCTCGGTCCGTGTCGAGGCATCGGTCGCCGACGGAGCAGTCGACGGCGCCCCCGGTCGTGTCCGCGTCCAGGTCGAGATCGAGCGGAACTCCGCGGAGTCGGCAGCCGTCCGCGTCGCAGTGAACGTCGCAGGAGTCGAGCGGGTGGTCGAGGTCGCGTCGGGCGCGAGCTCGGCGATCGTCGACGTGGTGGTTCCCTCCGTGGACCTGTGGTGGCCTCGGGGCTACGGCGACCAGCCGCTCCACGACGTCGACGTGGTCCTGTCGAGCGGCCTCGACCTGCTCGGCTCGGCGAGCCGCCGGGTCGGCTTCCGCGCGGTTCGCCTCGAGATGGAGCCCGACGAGCACGGCACGTCCTTCCGGTTCGTCGTCAACGACCAGCCCGTGTTCGTGCGGGGCGCCAACTGGATCCCCGACGACGCGTTCCCGCACCGCGTGACGCGCGAGCGGTACGCCGCGCGGATCGCGCAGGCCGAGCGGGCGAACATCAACCTGTTGCGGGTCTGGGGCGGCGGGATCTACGAGGCCGACGACTTCTACGACCTGTGCGACGAGCGCGGCATCCTCACGTGGCAGGACTTCCTGTTCGCGTGCGCGGCCTACGCCGAGGAGGAGCCGCTGCGCAGCGAGGTCGAGGCCGAGGTCCGTNTGCGACGAGCGCGGCATCCTCACGTGGCAGGACTTCCTGTTCGCGTGCGCGGCCTACGCCGAGGAGGAGCCGCTGCGCAGCGAGGTCGAGGCCGAGGTCCGCGACAACGTGGTGCGGCTCTCCCACCATGCCTCGCTCGTGCTGTGGAACGGCAGCAACGAGAACATCTGGGGCTATCAGGACTGGAACTGGGAGAAGCGCCTCGACGGGCGCACCTGGGGCCTCGGGTACTACACCGAGCTGCTGCCGCGAATCGTGGCCGAGCTCGACCCGACGCGCGACTACACGCCGTCGAGCCCCTGGTCGGGGACGCTCGACGTGTACCCGAACGACCCCGCGCACGGATCGATGCACTCGTGGGAGCTCTGGAACCGGGAGGACTACCCGCACTACCGCGACGTCGTGCCGCGTTTCCTCGCCGAGTTCGGCTGGCAGGGCCCGCCCACCTGGTCGACGCTCACCCGCTCGATCAGCGACGACCCCTTGACGCCCGAGTCGCCCGGGATGCTCGTGCACCAGAAGGCGATCGAGGGTAACGACAAGCTCATCGACGGGCTCGTCGCGCACCTGCCGCTGCCCGACGACATGGAGGACTGGCACTGGGCCATGTCCCTCAACCAGGCGACCGCGGTGCGCGTCGCGATCGAGCACCTGCGCTCGTGGAGCCCGGTCTGCATGGGCTCTGTCGTCTGGCAGCTCAACGACTGCTGGCCGGTCACGTCATGGGCTGCGGTCGACGGCGACGGGCACGCCAAGCCGTTGCTGTACGCGCTCAAGCACGCGTACGCCGACCGGCTCGTGACGATCCAGCCGCGCAACGGCGAACCCGGGACGCCGCTCGTCGTCGCCGTCGTCAACGACTCGGGCGAGGCGTGGTCGGGGGACCTGGTGATCCGCCGGCTCCGGTTCGACGGCGTCGAGCTCCAGGGCGTCAAGGTCCCCGTCGGGCTCGGGGCACGGTCCACCACGACCGTGCCGGTGCCGTCCGACGTCGCCGCCCCCGCACGGCCCGGGGACGAGGTCCTCGTGGCGACGCTCGGCGCCGAGCGTGCGACGTGGTTCTTCGCCGAGCCTCGCGACAGCGCGCTCGAGGCTCCCACGCTGGCCGTCGAGCCGATCCTCACCCCGACCGGGGCCCGCGTGCGCGTCACGACCGACGTGCTCGTCCAGGACCTCGCGCTCCTCGTCGACAAGGTCCACCCGGACGCCGTCGTCGACGACATGCTCGTCACCCTGCTCCCCGGGGAGTCCGTGACCTTCGAGGTCACGTGCCCCGAAGTGCTCGACCCCGCCGCGTTCGCCGACCCGCGCGTCCTGCGGCACACCAACCAGCTCGTCACGGAGGTGGCCCGATGAGGCCTTGGCAGACGCTCCCCACGCACCGGTCCTGGCTCGACGACGAGTGCCGCAGGCTCCTCGGGTTCGGGCGTCATGCGGCGCTCGCCGACGGTGGCGCCGCCTACCTGGACGACGACGGGATCCCCGACCTCTCGCGAGGCGTCCAGACCTGGATCACGGCCCGGACCGTCCACGTCTACAGCCTGGGTGCCCTCCTGGGCGTACCGGGCTCGACCGAGATCGCTGCAGGTGCCCTCGCGGGGCTGACGGGCGTGCTGCGCGACGCGGAGTCGGGCGGCTGGCACCACGCGCTCACGGAGCAGGGTGCTCCGGACGTCGGGGCAGGCAAGAGCTGCTACGACCACGCGTTCGTCCTGCTCGCGTCCTCGAGCGCGACCCTCGCGGGGATCCCGGGAGCGCGCGACCTGCTCGGCGAGGCGACCGGCGTCTTCCTCGAGCGTTTCTGGGACGACAAGGCCGGCCGCTGCGTCGACGAGTGGGACACGTCGTGGTCCGTCGTGGACCCGTACCGAGGCCTCAACGCGAACATGCACGCGGTCGAGGCGATGCTCGCGGTCGCCGACTGCCTCGGCGACGACGCCTGGCGGGATCGCGCGGCACGGATCTGCGAGCTCGTGGTCGCCCTGGCCGAGGAGAACGACGGACGCCTGCCCGAGCACTTCGACGCCGACTGGACTCCGCAGCCCGAGCTGAACCGCGACCGCCCGGACGACCCGTTCAAGCCGTACGGAGCGACGATCGGGCACGGGCTCGAGTGGGCCCGCCTCCTGCTGCAGACCGAGGCGTCGCTGGGCGAGCGGGCGTCGTCGAGCCTGGCGCCCACGGCCTCGCTGCTGTTCGACCGTGCGGTCGAGGACGGCTGGGCCAGGGACGGCGCTCCCGGGTTCGTCTACACGACCGATTGGGACGGCAGTCCCGTGGTCCGTGACCGCATGCACTGGGTCGCCGCCGAGGCGATCGGCGCGGCCGACGCGCTCCACCGGCGCACGGGCGAGGCCCGCTTCGCCGACCTGTACGCCGCGTGGTGGGACTACGTCGCGACGTACCTCATGGACGTCGACCGTGGCTCGTGGCGGCACCAGCTCGACGAGTTCAACTCACCGGCCGACGGTGTGTGGCCGGGCAAGCCCGACCTCTACCACGCGGTCCAGGCGACGCTGCTCCCGCGCGTACCGCTGGGGCCGAGCCTGGCCCGTGCCGCGCGGGACGGGCTGGTCGTCGCATGACCCCGACGACGCGCACCGCACCCCAGGTGCTGATCGTCGGCGAGGCGCTCGTCGACGTCGTGCCCGACGCCGCGGGACGGCCTCGCGATCTCCCCGGGGGGAGCCCGGCGAACGTCGCGATCACGCTCGGGCGTCTCGGTCGCGCCGTCACGCTCGCGACGACGCTCGCCCAGGACACGCGAGGCGTCACGGTGAGTCGCTGGCTCGCGGACAGCGACGTGGTCGTGCGGGCGGAGACTCCCGCCTCGGGCCGCACCTCGACGGCGCGGGTCACGCTGGACCCCGACGGGGTCCCGTCGTACGCGTTCGACCTCGCGTGGGACCTGCAGGAGGTCGACGTCGCCGGAGCCGACGTGGTGCACGTGGGGTCGGTCGCGACCGTCCTGCCTCCTGGTGCCGATGTCGTGCGTGACGCCGTACGCCGGGCGCGTGGTCACGCCGTCGTCTCGCTCGACCCGAACGCGCGCCCCGCGCTCGTCGCGGACATGCCGGCCGCGCGCGACAGGGTCGAGGAGCTCGTCGCGCTGAGCGACGTCGTCAAGGCGAGCGACGAGGACCTGCGCTGGTTCTTCCCCGACGAGGACCCGGCAGACGTTGCCGCGCGCTGGGCGACCTGGGGTCCCGGGCTCGTGGTCGTGACCCGCGGCGGGGACGGCTGCACGCTCGTCCGGCCCGACGGTCGTCGACAGGACGTTCCGGGCAGGTCGGTGACCGTGGTCGACACGGTCGGTGCGGGCGACACCTTCACGGGCGCGTTGCTCGACGCTCTCGCAGACATGGGGGTCCACGGGGCCGAGGGCCGGAACAGGCTGCGTGGCCTGTCCGACGCCGCGCTGCGCTGGGCCGCCCGGCGCGCGGCGGTGGCGGCCTCGGTCACGGTCTCGAGGCCGGGGGCGAACCCGCCCACGCGCGCCGAGCTCGCCGAGGTCATGGGCCCGGTCCTCCCGGCCTCGTTCGACGGCGCACCGGTCGCAGGCATGACCTGGGGCTGGACCGGTGTCCGGGGGACGTGGGACGGCCCCGAGGCTCAGCGGTCCATGGACGAGCTCGAGGCGCTCGACGCCGTGACCTGGGTCGCCGTCACCTACGCGGCCGAGCAGGCGACCGCACAGTCGACGGACATCCCGTTCGGCGAGGAGCCCACGGTCACCGACGACGAGGTCCGCCATGCCGTGCGTGAGGCGCAGCGGCGCGGCTGGAAGGTCTGCCTCAAGCCCGTGGTCAACAGTGCCGACGGGACCTGGCGCGGCCACATCGGGTTCTTCGACCAGGACGTGCCGGGCGAACCGACGTGGGACGAGTGGTTCACGTCCTACACGGCCTTCGTCGTGCACCACGCGCGGATCGCGGCCGAGGTGGAGGCCGAGATGTTCTGCGTGGGCTGCGAGATGGTCCGCGCGGACGCTCGCGAGGAGCAGTGGCGCGAGCTCGTGCGACAGGTGCGTGAGGTGTACCCCGGCCTGGTGACGTACAACTGTGACAAGTACCAGGAGGACCGCCTGACCTGGTGGGACGCGGTCGACGTCATCAGCTCGTCGGGCTACTACCCGACAGGTACGTGGGAGCGGCACCTCGACCGCATCGAGCGCGTGGTCGCCCGGGAGGACAAGCCGTTCGTGTTCCTCGAGGCCGGCTGCCCGAGCCGTGAGGGATCGGCTGCCCGCCCCAACGACTGGACGCTCGCAGGGGCGCCCTCGGGCGACGAGCAGGCCGCCTACCTCGAGGAGATGTTCGAGGCCTGCTCACGGCGCCCGTGGGTCTCGGGGTTCTTCCTCTGGGACTGGCCGGCCGAGCTCTACCCAGCGGAGGGGGCAGCGCTGGACGACGACTACTGCATGCACGGCAAGCCCGGTGCGAAGGTCGTGACCGTCGCCTACCAGCGGATGCGGCAGGTCTGAGAGCACGGCGTCACGGTCGTCCGAAGACCTCCAGGGTGATTTCGTCCTGGAGGTCATCGGCGTGCCGGGCGGGCATGGTCGAGGTGCCGACGATCGAGGCGAGGGATTCGGTAGAGGTGCGTTCATTTCGTACATAGGTGAAGCGCTTTGGTAATCGTTTGTATCGCGTGACCCGAAGATCTTCCCGAGGCGCCCCCCTGAGTGATGATCGCCAAGATCTCCGGGCGCCTGTCTCTCCCGGCGAAATGCCTGCGAGACGGGAAGGGGTTGTGCCGGCTGTGAAGAATTCAATGCTCGGTTTCGAGAAAATGAAGCGCTTAAGGTTGCGCACCTGGACAGGTTGTCCGTAAGGTCGACGCGTCGCGAAGACGCGGCAGCCCCGAGAGAACGAGGAAGTTCATGAGAGCGCTTCGCAGGAGGTTCGTGGCCGCTGCGGCCGCAGCAGCGACAGTCCTGGTGACGGCCGTCAGCACGGTCCCGGTCGCGGTCGCGGCCACGGCGGAGGACGGTATCCACGTCGTCGACGGCCGGCTCGTCGAGGGCGACGGGAGCGACCTGGTGCTGCGCGGCATCAACCATGCGCACACCTGGTACCCGCAGCAGACCCAGGCCCTGGCCGGCATCAAGGCGACCGGAGCCAACTCGGCCCGTGTCGTCCTGTCGAGCGGAGACCGATGGACGCGGACGTCGCCGTCCGAGGTCGGCTCGATCGTCGACAGCTGCACCACGAACCGGCTCGTGTGCATGCTCGAGGTCCACGACACCACCGGCTACGGCGAGCCCCAGTACGCGCCGGGCTCGATCACCCTCGACCGTGCGGTCGACTACTGGGAGACGCTGTACCCGACGCTCGCGGGATCCGAGGACCGCGTCCTGGTCAACATCGGCAACGAGCCGTTCGGCAACGACGCGGCGACCAACGCCCGCTGGGCATCCGACACCTCGGCCGCGATCCAGCGGCTGCGCCAGATCGGCTACGAGAACACGATCGTCGTCGATGCTCCCAACTGGGGCCAGGACTGGCAGCACATCATGCGCGACCAGGCAGGGACGGTCTTCGCCGCAGACCCCGACCGCAACACCGTGTTCTCCGTCCACATGTACGGCGTCTACGGCCAGGCGTCGACCGTCACGAGCTATCTCGAGCACTTCGTGGCGGCGGGTCTGCCGATCGTCGTGGGGGAGTTCGGGGACACCCACTCGGACGGTGACGTCGCCGAGGCGGCCATCCTGTCCGAGACCCGCCGCCTCGGGCTGGGCTACCTCGGCTGGTCCTGGAGCGGCAACGGCGAGGGCGTCGAGTACCTCGACATCGTGCACGACTTCGACGCCTCGCGGCCCACGGCGTGGGGCCAGCGCTTGATCGACGGCCAGGATGGCATCCGCCAGACGTCTCAGGAGGCGAGCGTCTTCGGCGACGGGACGGACCCGACCGATCCGACGGACCCGACCGATCCGACGGACGGGTCCTGCACGGCGACCCTCGTGGTCGAGCAGGCGTGGACCAGCGGCTACCAGGGTCAGGTCACGGTCCGCGTGGGTGACGAGGCGGTCACGTCGTGGCAGGCCTCCTGGGCCCTGCCGGCCGGGGCTGGCGTCAGCCAGGCGTGGCACGGCATCGTCTCGACGTCGGGCTCGACCGCGACCGTGACCAACGAGTCGTGGAACGGCAGCGTGGCCGCGGGCGGCACGGTGACGTTCGGCTTCACGGGGTCGGGCGCGGCTCCGACGGCGGCGCCCGCCGTGACCTGTTCGGCGAGCTGACACTCGGGCGGTGCGTCAGGGGGCGCATCGCCGTGGCCTGCCCGGCCACCTGCCCGACGGCGCCGCTCATCTCCGAGGTGAGCGGCGCCGTCGGGCGTGCGGTCAGGCGGGGAACGTCAGCCGATGCGCTCCCACGGGCCCCACGCGGAGCCGTCGGGCTGCTGGTTCCTGGTCCACCAGCGCGCCTCGTAGGTCGCGCCCTCGAACGTCGCGCGCTCGCCCGCGACGTAGACGCGCGTCGCGGCCCACGGGCTCGTGCCCGCCTCGTCCGCCGCGGCCGCCTCCTGCCACGGCCCGTACGCCGAGGTGCCCGGCTCCTGACCCGAGGTCCACCACGACGCGACGTACGCGGCGCCGTCGTGCAGGACGACGTCACCCGACGTGTAGACAGCCGACGCGGTCCATGCCGACGTGGCCGCGTCCGGCGCGAGCTCGGCCGCGACGGGAGCCAGGAGGCGGCCGTCGAGGTCGAACATCGCCTGGTTCTCCCACGCGTTGCCCGACGACGCGTCGGCCGGGTCCCAGCCGTTGCCCTCGACCGACGTCCATGCCGGCTCCCAGTACACGACGCCCAGGCCGCGCCCGCCCGGGGCCGAGGCGACGACGTCCTGGACGGCGCGCAGCGCCGAGGCCTGTCCCGCCGGGGTCGCGGGGTAGCTGGGGACCAGGTCGTCCTCGGTCGCGATGACGTTCTCCCACGCGGGCGATCCGTCCTCGAGCGTGAACGGGTAGGCCGTCTCGACGACCATGACGTCACGGTCGTAGCGGTCGGACAGCGTCCCGACCGCGTTCTGCAGGTCGCCCAGGCTGCCGTGCCAGTAGCCGTAGTAGCTCAGACCGATCACGTCGAAGTCGACCCCGCGCGAGGTGACCTCGTCGAACCACCAGGTGAGGCCGCCGATCCCGTCGTTGATGTTCGTCAGGTGCAGGATCACCTGCGCCTCGGGGGTCACGTCGCGCACCGCCCGGGAGCCCGCGCTCAGGAAGGCCGCGAGCGAGTCCCACTGCGCGGTGTCGTACCCGTCGCCCGGGACCACGTCCCACGTCTGCCCGGAGGGCCACATCATGCCGGGGTTGATCTCGTTGCCGACCTGCACGTAGTCCGTGGTCACGCCCGCGTCCCGCAGCGCGACCAGGACGTCGTGCGTGTGGTCGTAGACGTCCTGCGCCAGCTCGTCGGTCGTCCCGCCGACCCACGCGGCCGGGGTGCCCTGCGCGCCCGGGTCGGTCCAGCGGTCGGAGTAGTGGAAGTCGATCATGACGTCCATGCCCGCGGCCTCGATGCGCCGGGCGCTCTCGACGACGTGCGTGATCTCGTTGTACCCGTCGGCCGGGTCGACCCACACCTTGAGGCGGCCCAGGTTCATGCCCGCGTCCGCGAGGATCTCGACCGGGTCGCCCGGCGTGCCGTCGGTGCTCGCGTAGGTCGCGCCGAAGGCCTCGTTCTTCGCGACGCCCGACAGGTCGCCGCCGCGCACGTCGCGCGTCACGCGCCCGCGCTCGAGCGTCACGTCGTCGACCGACGCCCACGCGCCTCCCGGGCCGTCGGTCACGACCGCGACCGTGCAGTCGCCGCCCGTCACGTAGGCCGAGACGGACAGGCGGACCCACTGGTCGTCCTGCTCGGTGACCGGGGTCGTGGTCGCGTCGTCGACCCCGCAGCCCGTGAGCTCGAGCCGCGTCGCGTCGAGCGCGCGGCCCGACTTCACCCAGGCGCTCGCGGTCCACCAGCCCGTGGCCAGGCCCTCGACGGTCTGGGCCGTCGTGACGTCGTAGGCGTCACCCGCCCAGTGCGTCAGCCGGCCCGACGACGCGCCGTGCCCGGCGTCCTCGACCTTCGCCCCGCCGTCGTGCCCCGAGGCGCTCGTGACGGTCCAGCCCGTGAGCCCGGCCTCGAAGCCGGGGTTCACCAGGGTGCCGGGCGCTGCGGGTGCGGCGCTCGCGGGCGTGGCGCCTGCGAGCGCGAGCGCGGTCACCAGGACCCCCAGGGTGCTCTTCCTCGTCGATCTCATCCGTCCTCCTTGACGTGGTGCGTTGATGGGTGGAGCAAGGCCCGCGGACGGTCGGGCCGACCAGGGGCGTGGTCGGCCCGACCGCCCGCGGGAGAGCAGGGGCGATCCTCAGGCGAGCGGCGAACGCAGCACGCGCACGGCCCCCGGGGCCACGGTCGCGGCGCCCGGCGCGGCCTCGCCCGTCACGAGGTCGGTGGTCCCGTCGGGGAGCGAGGGGAGCTGGACCTCGTGCGTGGTGTGGTTGATCGCGACGACGTACTCGGCGTCCTCGCCGCGGCGGCGCACCACCTCGAAGCCCTCCGGCAGGCCCGACGGCGCCAGTCCCGCGTCCGCGTAGACGGCGCCCAGGAGCGTGCTCAGCGCGGCGACGTCGAGGCGCGTCGAGACGTACCAGCCCGTGCCCTCGCCGAGCGTGTGCCGCGTGATCGCGGGGGCGCCCGGGGCCGGGCCGTCGACGTACGAGCCCACGACCTGCGCGCCCTCGAGCGTGATGTCGTCGGCCCACACGTCCCCGGGGAGGGCGCCGGTCAGTGCCGGCGCGACCTCTCCGCCGTCGAGCGCGACGCTCAGCGACTCGCCCTCCCGCAGGGGCAGGAACTCCTCGACCGTGAGCCCGAGCGCGCGGCGCAGCGGGGCCACGAAGCCGCCCGGGTGCACCGCGTCGTGCTCGTCGACCGCGGCCGAGAAGTACGAGACCAGGAGCGTGCCGCCGCCCTCGACGTAGCGCGTGAGGTTCTCGGCCGACTCCTCGGTCAGCAGGTACGACGCGGGCGCGACGACCAGGCGGTAGCCCGACAGGTCCTGCCCAGGGTGCGCGAAGTCCACCTGGACGCCGTCGCGCCAGAACCGGTCGTAGAACGCGTCGACGCGCTCGCGGTGCTGCGCGTCCACGCTCGGGCGCCACTCGAGGTCCTGCGCCCAGAACGACTCGGGGTCCCACAGGATCGCGACGTCGGCGTGCACGCGCGACCCGCGGAGCTCGCCGATCGCGCCGAGCTCGGCGCCCAGCGCCACGACCTCGCGCCACACGCGGCTGCCCGTCCCCGCGTGCGGGAGCATCGCCGAGTGGAACTTCTCGGCCCCCGAGCGCGAGGCCCGCCACTGGAAGAACATGATCGCGTCGGCCCCGCGGCCCAGGTGCGAGAACGCGTTGCGCGCCATCTCGCCCGGACGCTTGGCGACGTTGCGCGGCTGCCAGTTCACGCCGGACGTCGAGTGCTCGAGCAGCATCCACGGCTTGCCGCCCGCGACCGAGCGCGTCAGGTCCGCAGCCAGCGCGAGCCCCACCTCGTTGCGCGGGTCCGCTGCCCGCAGGTAGTGGTCGTTCGAGACGATGTCGACCTCGCGGGCCCAGGCCCACAGGTCGGTCGACGGGCACTCGCCCGCCATGAAGTTGGTCGTGACCGGCACCGACGAACGGGCGCGGATCGCGTCGCGCTCGGCGACGAAGCACGCCAGCAGCGCGTCGTTGGTGAAGCGGGCGAAGTCCAGGCGCTGCGCGGGGTTGACGACCGAGGCTGCGACGGCCGGCACGCCCACGTGCTCCCACTCGCCGTAGACCTGGCCCCAGAACCGGGTGCCCCATGCGGCGTTCAGACCCTCGAGGTCGCCGTAGCGCTCGCGCAGCCATTCGCGGAAGGCGGTGGCGCTCGCGGGCGAGTAGTCGTCCGAGACGGGCGCGCCGTACTCGTTGTGCACGTGCCACAGGGCGAGCGCGGGGTGCGATCCGTAGCGCTCGGCGAGCGCGGTCGTGATGCGGACGCACGCGCGGCGGTAGTCGGGCGAGCTGGGCGAGACCATGCCGCGCGAGCCGAACCCCAGGACCGTCCCGTCGCGGGTCACGACGCGCGACTCGGGGTAGGCGTGGAAGAACCAGGCCGGCGGCGACGCCGTGGGGGTGCCGAGGTCGACGCGGATGCCGTGCGCGTGGAGCAGGTCGAACAGGCGGTCGAGCCACGCGAGGTCGAGCTCTCCCTCACGGGGCTCCATGAGCGCCCAGCTGAACATCCCGATGCTCACGAGGTTCACCCCGGCCTCGCGCATCAGCGCGACGTCCTGCTCCCAGACCTCTTCCGGCCACTGCTCGGGGTTGTAGTCACCGCCGTAGCAGATCGCGTCGACGCCAGGCAGCCAGCCGTCGTAGACGGGGCCGACCGGGCGGGGCTTGGCGGAAGTCATGCGCTCTCCTCGAAACACGTCGCTGTGCACGATCACAGGTGTGATCGACCGTGCAACACCTAGGTAACAGCATGAAACATGATGTTGACAAGACCATGCTGGGCGTGAGTACTGTGACCGTGCACAGCCCCACACTGTCGTGAGTCGCCCTGGCCCAAGCCCTGGCGAGAAGCGCGATGGTTCCTTGACGAGGAGGACCTCATGCGCCTGTCCACAGGCACGAAGGCAGCGGCGATCATCGCCTCCGCCGCACTACTGATGACCGCTTGCAGCTCGGGCAGCGGCGGTTCCGACGCCCCGGCGGCCGACGGACCGGTCGAGCTGACCTTCTGGACCTGGGCGCCGAACGTGGACAAGGTCGTCGAGACCTGGAACGCGGCGAACCCCGACATCCAGGTCACGGTCAACAAGCAGGACGGCGGTGACCCCGCCATCACCAAGCTGCTGACCGCGGTCAAGGCGGGCAGCGGTGCGCCCGACATCATGCAGACCGAGTACCAGAAGATCCCCACGCTGGTCTCGGCCGACGCGCTCGCCGACATCTCGGGAGAGGTCGCGGACCTGGCGGACCAGTTCCCCGAGGGCGTCTGGAACGACGTGACCCTCGGCTCCGACGCGGTCTACGCCGTGCCGCAGGACTCGGGCCCCATGCAGTTCTACTACCGCGCCGACATCTTCGAGCAGCTCGGCCTGACCGTCCCCACGACGTGGGACGAGTACGCCGCGACGGCCGCCGCCCTGCAGGCCGCCGACCCGACCAAGTACCTCGGCACGTTCTCGGCGACCGACGCGGGCTGGTTCACGGGCCTCTCGCAGCAGGCCGGCGCCTCCTGGTGGGGCATCGACGGGGACGCGTGGACCGTCGCGGTCGACGACGAGGCGACGCTCAAGGTCGCTGACTACTGGGGCGGTCTCGTCGAGTCCGGCGTGATCGACAACAAGCCCATGTACACCCCCGAGTGGAACGCCGCGCTCAACAACGGCACGCAGATCGGCTGGCTCTCGGCCATCTGGGCGCCGGGCGTCCTCGAGGGCAACGCCCCCGACACCGCGGGTCTGTGGAAGATGGCCCCCATGCCGCAGTGGGACGCCGCGAAGCCGGCCACGGGCAACTGGGGCGGTTCCGCCACGGCCGTGACGAGCCAGTCGAAGCACCCCGCGGAGGCCGCGCAGTTCATCACGTGGCTCAACTCGTCGCAGGAGGGCGTCGACCTCCTCGTCGACCAGACCGGGATCTACCCGGCGAACATCCCCGCGTCGGCCGAGGCGCTCTCCGAGCCCCCGACGTTCTTCGCGAACCAGCCCGACTTCTACGAGATCGCGGCCCAGACGGCCAAGACCGCGGGCAGCTTCACGTACGGCCCCAACGTCAACGTCACCTACTCGGCGTACAACGACGAGTTCGGCAAGGCCACCGAGGCGAAGTCGCAGGCCGCGTTCACCGCTGCGGTCGAGGCCATGCAGAAGGTCACGCTCGAGGACCTGAAGAGCTCCGGCTTCAACGTCAAGGAATAGGCCCGACGGCGGTCGCCCGGTTCGTCCGGGCGGCCGCCTCGCCCGTCGCTCGCCCCGAGCGGCGGCACCGGGAGCCCCGACGGGCGCCCGCACCACCCCTTCCGCTCCGTGCTTCAGCAGCCGCCTGCCCCCGTCCGGCGGAGACCTTCCGAGGAGAGATCGTGACCACGACCACGCCAGTGCGGCCCAGCGCGCCCCCCGCGGCGCGACGCCGCCGACCGGGTGCGTCCCGGCGCCAGGCAGCCCCCTGGGGCTTCCTCGCCCCGGCGATCGTGCTGTTCGTCCTCTTCCTCGCGCTGCCCATCGCGTACGCGGTCTACCTGAGCTTCCGGACCGAGAAGGTCAGCGGGCTGGGCCTGGGGTCGGGGGCTCGGACCGAGGTGTGGAACGGGTTCGCGAACTACGCGGCGTCGCTTGCCGACCCGGAGTTCCTCGCGTCCGTGGGGCGCGTCGCGCTCTACGGCGTGATCGTCGTGCCGACCATGCTGGGCCTCGCGCTGCTCTTCGCGCTGCTGCTCGACTCGCGCCGGTCGCGGGCCACCAAGTTCTCGCGGATCTCGATCTTCCTGCCCTACGCGGTGCCCGCCGTGATCTCGTCGCTCCTCTGGGGCTTCCTCTACCTGCCGGGCGTGAGCCCCTTCTACTACGTGTTCGACCGGCTCGGCTGGGACGTCCCGTCCCTGTTCTCGTCGGACCTGGTGATCTTCGCGGTCGCGAACATCGCGGTGTGGGGTGGCGTCGGGTTCAACATGGTCGTGATCTACACGTCGTTGCGCGCGATCCCGTCCGAGCTGTACGAGGCCGCCGAGCTCGACGGCTGCAACCAGATCGGCATGGCGTGGCGGATCAAGATCCCCATCGTCGTCCCGTCGATCATCATGACGTTCGTCTTCTCGATGATCGCGACCCTGCAGGTGTTCGCCGAGCCCACGACCCTCAAGCCGCTCAGCAACACGATCTCCAGCACGTGGACCCCGCTCATGAAGGTGTACCGCGACGCGTTCATCCGCGGTGACCTGTACTCGGCGGCCGCGACCTCGGTCATCATCGCCGTCGCGACGTTCGTCCTCTCGTTCGGGTTCCTGCGCCTCGTGCAGAGCCGTGCCTTCGGTCAGGAGAAGTGACCATGACTACCGACGCTGCTGAGACCGCCCTCGTCGCCGAGACCTTCGACGCGCGCCCCGGGGCGGTCGTCAAGAAGTCCCGCAAGGCTCCGCGGACGGGCCACCGGTCCGCGGGCGAGCGCCCGAGCGGGACCGCGACCGCGATCCTGCTCGTGGGCGCCCTGTACTGCCTGCTGCCCGTGCTGTGGGTCGTCGTGGCCTCGACCAAGTCGGGGAGCGAGCTGTTCTCGACCTTCACGTTCGCGCCGTCCTCGCACTTCCTGGACAACGTGTCCGACCTCAACGCCTACCGCGGCGGTCTGTTCTGGCGGTGGATGGCGAACACGGCCCTCTACGCGGGCATCGGCGGGCTGCTGTCGGTCGTCGTCTCCGCGATGGCGGGCTACGCGCTCGCGAAGTACCGCTTCCGCGGGAAGACGGCGGTCTTCAACATGCTGCTCGCCGGCGTGCTCGTGCCCGGTGTGGTGCTCGCGATCCCGCAGTACCTGCTCCTGGCCCAGGCCGGTCTGACCAACACCTACTGGGCCGTGCTCCTGCCGAGCATCATCAGCCCGTACGGGATCTACCTCGCCCGTATCTACGCGGGGGCGTCGATCCCCGACGAGATCGTCGAGGCCGCCCGGACCGACGGCGCCGGTGAGCTCCGGACGTTCGCGCAGGTCGCGATGCCCATGATGGCGCCCGGCCTGGTCACGGTGTTCCTCTTCCAGTTCGTCGCGATCTGGAACAACTTCATGCTGCCGTACATCATGCTCGGCGACGACAAGCTCTTCCCGCTCACGGTCGGGCTGTCGGGTCTGCTGAACCAGGGGGCGTCGCAGCCCGCGCTGTACACGCTCGTGATCACGGGCGCGCTGCTGTCGATCGTCCCGCTCGTGGCCCTGTTCCTCCTGCTGCAGCGCTACTGGCAGGTCGACCTCGCCGCCGGCGCGGTCAAGGCCTGAGGATGTCCCTAGACTCACGTGTCGTGGAGCAGTCCGGGAACGACGTCGTACCCCAGCCCGTCGACGCCGTGCGCGAGGACGGTCGCGAAGCCGCGCGCGGCACCTCCCCGGGTGCGGGGGCGGGCGCCGGACTCGTGCGCGAGAGGCGGGCGGCGGCGTCGGGCAACGGGGCGAAGCGTCGCCCCACGATCCGCGACGTCGCGGACGTCGCGGGCGTCTCGCGCGGGACCGTGTCCCGCGTGATCAACGGTGGCCACTGGGTCTCTCCCGATGCCCTCGCGGCGGTCAACGAGGCGATTCGGACCACGGGGTACGCCGCGAACCAGCACGCGCGCAGCCTCGTGACGGGGCGGTCGAACTCGATCGCGTTCCTGCTGACCGAGCCGCAGCACCTGCTGTTCGAGGACCCCAACTTCTCGATCCTGCTGCGGGGCGCGGCCGAGGAGCTCGCGAAGCGCGAGATGCCGCTGCTGCTCATGGTCGCGGGGACCCCCGAGGAGCGTCGCCGCATCGGTGGGTACGTCGCGGCGGGGCACGTCGACGGCGTCCTGCTCATCAGCTCGCACCAGGGCAACCCGATGCTGGCCGAGCTGCTCAAGCAGAAGGTCCCGACGGTCGCCTGCGGTGTCCCGCTCGGGTACGAGGGGCGCGTCGGGTACGTCGCGGCCGACGACCGGGCCGGGGCGCGCACCATGACGCAGCACCTGCTCGACTCGGGGCGCACGCGCATCGCGACGATCACAGGTCCGCTCGACACCCCGGGCGGGACGCTGCGCCTCGACGGGTACCGCGACGCGCTGGGCGACCGGTTCGACGAGTCGCTCGTCGCGCACGGCGACTACTCGCGCGAGCGGGGCCGGCTCGCGATGGCCGAGCTGCTCGAGCGGCGCCCTGACCTCGACGCCGTGTTCGTGGCGTCGGACCTCATGGCGGCGGGGGCGCTCGTCGCGCTCCAGGCCACGGGGCGGAGCGTGCCCGGGGACGTGGCCGTGGGCGGGTTCGACGACTCGGGGGTCGCGGCGTCGCTCCACCCGGCGCTGACGACCATGCGGCAGCCTTTCGAGCGCATCAGCGCCGAGATGGTGCGGCTGCTGCTCGAGGTCGTGGAGGGCCAGGAGCCTGCGGCCATCACGCTGCCGACGTCGCTCGTGGTGCGGGACTCGGCCTAGGGAGGTTCGGCCTCGCCCGGCCAGTCGCGGTCGTGCGCGACGGGCACCGAGGCGCTCGGGCACAGGGGTGCGCCGTGGCGCGCCGGGGTGATTTGTCCTTGTGTGTCCCGTCTGGCAGGGTGGGCATCGGTCACGAGTGACCGGCGATACGCCCTCCGCGTGCCGGTCCGGCAACCGCGTTCCCGCGCACGGTGCCTCTGAGGAAGACCCGCCCGACCCGGCATCCGGGCCTTCGGGAAGTGCGAGGTCGAGGTCGCGTTCATCGTGGCCTCGACCCTTGCCCTGAGGCCGCCGCTGCGCCCGGTCGGCTCAGGTCGCCGACTGCCTGCGGTGGGCGTGTTGTCCACAGATCCCTGGCCTTCGCTCCGCGTGCCGTCCGGAGCAGCCATCCTGTCCGTGAGGCGTTCGGACGGTCGGGCGACGACGTTGAACCGGGGGAGGGGAGGGTGTGTTTTCTCTGTAGCCACAACAATTGTGGTGGCTACAGAGAAACCGCACCCTCCCCCCGGGGCCTCGTGGTGAGCGGCGACGCCACGCTGCGGCCGCTCTGCCTCGTGGAGGAGATCAGGACTCAGGGGGAGCAGATGGACTGGAGCAGCCCGGTCTCGGCGGTCGTGCCCGGGCTCGAGGGGCCCGTCCTGCGTGCGCTCTGGAACCGTCAGGGCGAGCTCACGGGTGGGCAGGTGCATCGCGTCGCGCACTCCGGATCGTCGGAAGGGGTTCGTCGCGCCCTCGCGCGGCTTGAACGGCAAGGGATCGTCCAGCGGCGGACCATCGGGTCGACGAACTACTTCCAGGTCAACCGCGACCACCTGTGCTGGCCCGCGATCGAGGCGCTCTTCGACGCGCTGCACCCCTGGTGCGAGCTGCGCCGACGCATCGACGAGCTGCTTCATCAGGTCGTGCGGGACGACGGCCGTCGACGGTCGATCGGCGTCGCTGTCGTCGGCTCGGCCGCTCGCGGCGACGGCACCGCGGCCGACGACCTGGACCTCCTCGTCGTGGTCCCCGACGACCTTCCGACGTGGATCGCCGACGAGCTCACCGACCAGCTGCGCCGCGACGCAGGATCCTGGACCGGCAACGACGTGGACGTCCACCTCCGCACGATCGCGTGGCTCGACGCCGAGCGCGACCGCCCCGGGGCCCTCGAGCGGTGGGCGCACGACGCCGACCAGGTGCTCGGGCCACCCGTGCACGAGCACCTGCCCCTCGTCGTCCTCCCCGACTGACTGCTGGCGGGCAGGCGGAGCCGAACCGCGTCCCCGCGCCCAGGCCCGCCGTGCACCCGCCCAGGCCCGCTCCGCACCCGCCGAGCCGCACTGCACCCGCCGAGCCGCACTGCACCCGCCCGTGCCGCGCAGAGCCGCGCCCGACGGCGGGCGTCGCGCTCCGCCGTCGGGCAACGGACCTCAGCAGGTCAGGTTCTCGCCCGTCGTGGTGCCCAGGAGCTCGGCGTAGCGGCGGAACAGCGCGACCCGGTTCGCGACCTGGCGCGGGTTGCCGCCCTCGCACTCGAGCGGGCCGTTGATCGCGCGGATCGTCTCGCGGAAGCCGTGGTCCCCGACGATCGCCTCGTGGCACGTCATGGTGCCCTCGCCCGGCTGCGTGTTCCAGTACCAGAGCGCGGTCTTCCAGGCGACGGTCGCGTCGGTCTCGACCAGGTACGGGTCGTTCAGCAGGTCGATGCCCAGGGCGTCACCCGCGGCCTTGTAGTTGAAGTTCCACGAGAGCTGGATGGGCCCCTTGCCGTAGTACGCGTCCTGGCCCGCGGGGCACCCGTACGGCTGCGACGGGTCGCAGTAGTGCGAGTACACGGCCGTGTTGAGCTCGCTCACGTGCAGCAGCCCCGTGCTCTCGTGGCTCACGTTCGCGAGGAACGCCGCAGCCTCGCGGGCCGCGACCACCGGCCCGCCCGACGTCGCGAACTCCGGGTACGCCGCGGTCGCCGCGACCAGGCCCTCGTACGTGTAGAACGGGTTGCGGTCCGGGAACATCTCCTCGAACTGCGCCTCCGTCACCACGAAGCACGTCGTGATGCCGCTCGTCGAACCTGTCTCAGCCATGAGCCACCCTCTCGTCACTGATCCCGGCCAGCCGCGGGGTCGCGGCTCGACGACGAGCCGCGACGGCCGGACGGCGTCTCCGCGGTCACCCTAGGGGACGGGTGCGGGCTCCTCGGCATCGGTGTGCAGGGTGCTCCGGGGGAGGTCATCACCGGGCGTCGCGCCGATCGTGCCGGCTGTGGCCACCGGCTCCACGCGCCCCTCGACCGAGGTGCTCCCGGCCGGATCGGCAGCCGGCACCCCGCCCGGCTCGCCACCCGTCGCGCGGTAGACGAGGGCCGCGACGAGCCCTGCCGACCAGCCGAGGACGAGGGGCCAGAAGATGCTCGCCTGGACCGAGGACAACGCCAGGTTGAGCGTCGTCGAACGCAGCTCGCCCACCGCGAAGGCCGTGACCGAACGCGACGCCGCAGCCACCGACGACGCCGAGATCGTGACGAACCAGACCGCGAGCACCAGGCTCCAGCGGCTCGCGCGCGGCGGCAGCCGCCGGGTCGCGAGCCACGTGCCCCCCGCGACGACGAGCCCCACGAGCACCGCCAGACCGACCTCGAGCGGCTCGACCACGGTCCGGCCGGCCGTGAAACGCCAGGCCATCGCCCCCGAGGTCACCTCAGCCAGCAGGTCGACCGGGCCGCGCGCGCTGCGGTGCCACACGAGCCACGACCCTGCGGCGCCGACGCTCGCCCAGACGAGCGCCCCCACGCCGCCCGCGACGAGCACCGTCGGGTAGGCGCGGGCCCGCAACGGCTTGCGCGCGCGACGCGTGGCCGGGAGCGAGGCCGGGTCGCGGCGGCTCGTGAGGCCCAGGGTGCCGACCGCGACGAGCCCGACGAGCCACCCGGCGGCCAGCCCCCACGAGCCGCCGTCGAACGACGCCGTGAGCAGGAGGAACGCCGGGTTCTCGGGGGAGGGGAACGTGACGTCGGCGACGACGTCGGCGACCGCGCCCGCGGCACCGCCCACGACGACCGCGAACCAGGAACCGAGGAACACCGCCGGTGTTCCCGTGCGAGGGGGGAGGCGTCGCGTCGCGAGATAGGTCAGCGCGACGACCACCGCCCCCGCGAGCAGGGCCGCGAGGATCGTCTGCCCCGTGACGGTCACGTCCACCCGGTCGCTCAGCACCGCGCTCCCGACCCACAGGACCGACGTGAGGAGCCCGGCGACGAGGACGGCAGGTTCTCGGCGAGACGTCATCGGCATCCCGCGAGGGTAGCGGACGCAGATGAGGCGCCCGCCCGGACTCCGGGAACGGTGCGGAGGCCCGTGCGCGGGCGCGCGCGGCCGGGTGCGCGGCTGCTCGTGCGGTTGCCGGTCGGGCCGCCCGCCCGGATCGTGGGAGGCATGCATCCTGAGCGCGGCACCTCCCGCTTCCCCGTCGACGTCCTCGTGCGGTCCCTGGCGATCGGCACCGCTGCGGGGAGCCGTGCCTCGCTGGGAGTTGCGCCGCCCCTGCTCACCTCGTCGGCCACGGGCCGGGGGGCCACCGTGGCCAAGGTGGTCGCGGGGCTCGGGATCGTCGGTGAGCTCCTGGGCGACAAGCTGCCGGGAGCGGGGTCGCGCCTCGAACCGCCCGGCCCCGCGACCCGCATGGCGTCCGGCGCGATCGGGGCCCTCGTGCTCGCCCGCCGGGCCGAGGTCGGCGTGCTCCTGCCCGTGCTGCTCGGCGCGGCGGGTGGCGCGGCCGCGACCTGGGGCGGGGCGGCGTGGCGGGCCGCGTGGGTCGGGAAGGGCCCGGACTGGCCCGCCGCCGTCACGGAGGACGCCGTCGCGCTCTCGCTCGCGGCGTTCGCGGTCCGGCGCTGAGCCGTTCGACCCCCTGCTCGCCCGACGCCGGAGCGCACCTTCCGCGCGGAAGGTGAGTTCCGCCGTCAGGCACGGCTCCGCGGAAGGTGAGTTCCGCCGTCGGGTCGGCGGTCGCCCGGCGCTGACGCGTCGCGGGTGAGAGCGCACCGAGCCGGTTGACACCTCCGGAAGCCGCGTGCAAGAGTGCCTCCCATCCGGAAACGTTTCCAGCATGTTTCGCACCGTGAACTTGGAAACGTTTCCAGAACGAGAACCCAGCACCACCTTCGACGGAGAGGGAAGAAACCGATGGCGTCACGTGCAACGTTGAACGAGGTCGCCGAGCGCGCCGGGGTGTCGCTCGCCTCGACCTCCCGAGCGCTGCACGGGTCCGGAGCCAGCAAGGCCATGGTCGAGCGGGTGCGCGCAGCCGCCGACGAGCTCGGGTACAGCCCCGACGCCGTCGGGCGCTCGCTGCGCATGCGGCGCACGTTCCAGATCGCCTTCGCGGTCGCCGACATCGGCAACCAGGTCTACGTCGAGATGATGTCGGCGATCCACGCGGTCGTCGCGCCCTACGGCTACCGCGTCGTCGTCACGACGACCGGCGACACCGCGCACTCGACCACGGACCTCGTGCGCAGCCTCGCGAGCGGCATGGTCGACGGGATCATCCTCAGCCCCCTGCGCATGAGCGAGGAGCTGGTCGAGGAGATCCGGCAGTCGGCGGTGCCCGTCGTGGTCATCGGACGCTCTCTCGGTGCCCGCGGCATCGACTCGGTCTCGACCGACTCGGCCGGCGGGATCGGCCAGGCCGTGACCCACCTGCTCGACATCGGCCGGCGCCGGATCGCCTTCCTCAACGGCCCCCTCGACACGACCCCCGGTGAGGCCCGCCAGCGAGGCTTCGACGCCGCGGTCGCCGCCCCGGGCTTCTCGGCGGAGCGCGTCGACGTCGAGATCGCGGAGGACTTCACGGTCGCGGCCGGCCTCGCGGCGGCGACCAGGCTCATCGAGCGCGGCGCGGGCGGAGGCGGCCTCGACGCGATCGTCGCTGCCAACGACCTGCTCGCGATCGGCGCCATGCACGCAGCCCGGCAGAGCGGCCTCGACGTCCCGACCGACCTCGCCGTGACCGGCATGGACGACACCGAGATCGGCCGCGTGTTCTACCCGAGCCTCACGAGCGTCTCCCTGGGCTCGGCCGAACGTGGTCGGCGCGCCGCGCAGATCATGCTCGGCCTGGTCGAGGGCACCGCCCAGGAGACCCGGCACGTGGACGTGGGGCCGACGCTCCTCGTCCGCGAGTCCACCCGCCCGACCGACGCACTCGACGGAGAGAAGTCATGACAGCGACCACCGTGGAGGCCGGCCCCCGGCCGTCCACCCCGACACCCCCGCGGCGCAGCCCGGGCAGGACCGGAGGGATGGCACGCGCGAAGCGGCGCGAGGCCATCGCCCTCGTCATCCCGTCGCTGCTCCCGATCCTCGTCCTGAGCGTCGCGCCCCTCCTGGTCGGCGTGGGGCTCGCGTTCACCGACGCCCGCCTGGTCCGCAACCCCGAGTACACGTTCGTCGGGATGGACAACTTCGTCCGTCTGGCCGACAACTCGTTCTTCTGGGACTCGTTCCGGATCGGCATGATCTGGGCCGTCTCCGTGACGGTGCTCCAGCTCGTCGCGGCCATGGGGCTCGCGCTCCTGCTCAACTCCGACCTCAAGCTCCAGGGCCTGACCCGCGTCCTCGCGCTCATCCCGTGGGCCATGCCGCCCGTGGTCGTCGCGATCATGTGGCGGATGATCTACTCGCCCAACGCCGGGCCGCTCAACGCGTTCCTGGGGAGCATCGGGCTGCCGGACGACATCAACTGGCTCGCGGACTTCTCGACCGCGCTGCCCGCCGTGATCGTCGTGGGCATCTGGGTCGGCATGCCGCAGACGACCGTGACGCTGCTCGCGGGCCTCCAGCAGATCCCCGACGAGCTCCACGAGGCCGCGTCGATCGACGGCGCGAACGCCTGGCGCCGCTTCACCGCGGTCACGCTGCCCAGCCTGCGCCCGATCATCACGTCGATCACCTCGCTCAACTTCATCTGGAACTTCAACTCCTTCTCGCTGGTCTACGTGCTGACCGAGGGCGGACCGGGCGGCCGCACCATGCTGCCGATGCTCTACACGTACCTCGAGGCGTTCAAGAACAGGAACATCGGCTACGCGGCCGCCATGGGCGTGGTGCTCGTGGTCGTCGTCGTCCTCCTGCTCGCGATCTACCTGTGGTCCCAGTTCCGCCAAGACCGCGACAGCACGGGGAAGTGATCTGATGCGTCATCTCGTCCGGCCCGCCCAGTACGTGGCGCTGTGCTTCTACATCGTCTTCCTCGGCTTCCCGCTGCTGTGGCTCATCTCGGCGTCGCTCAAGTCGTCGGGAGAGCTCAACTCGCTCAGCGTGAGCCTCGTCCCGCAGGACATCGAGTGGGGCAACTACTCGGCCGCGCTCGAGCGTCAGGGGCTCGTGCGCTCGGCGTGGAACTCCACGGTCGTGGCGCTCGTCTCGACCGCGCTCGTGCTCCTCATCGCGCTGCCCGGCGCGTACGTCCTGGCCCGGCTCAAGGGCCTGGTCCGCGGCATGGGGGTCGGGTGGATCCTGGTCAGCCAGGTGTTCCCCGTCATCCTCATCATCCTGCCGCTGTTCCTCATCCTGCGGACCATCGGCCTGACCGACAGCCTGGTCGGCCTGACTCTGGTCCACACGACCTACACGCTGCCCTTCGCGCTGTGGATGCTCCAGGGCTACGTGAGCTCGATCCCGATCGAGCTCGAGGAAGCCGGCTCGATGGACGGGGCCAGCCGGCTCACGGTCCTGCGCACGATCGTCTTCCCGCTCCTCATGCCGGGCGTCGTCGCGACCGCGATGTTCAGCTTCGTCTCCTCGTGGAACGAGTTCTTCTTCGCGCTCGTGCTGCTCCAGTCGCCCGAGAACTACACCCTGCCGATCACGCTCAAGATGTTCATCGGCGGGGAGGGCAAGGTCGCGCTGGGCCCGCTCGCGGCAGGCGCCGTGCTCGCGGCGATCCCCAGCATCGTCTTCTTCTCCATCATGCAGAAAAGGCTCACCGGCGGACTCCTGTCCGGTGCCGTCAAGGGGTGAGCGCAGTGCGCGCAGCCCCTCGCAGTACCCACCTCACCCGCAGTACCCACCTCACCCGCACGACCCCCACGCCTCAGAAAGGCAGACACATGAAGACTCGTGGTGCGTCCATCGCCGCATGCCTCACGATCGGCACCCTGTTCCTCACCGCTTGCGGAAGCGGCGGGGACAGCGACGCCGGTGGAGACTCCGGTCCGGTCACGCTGAAGTTCCAGTCGCTGTCCGACCAGCCCGCGGCCATCGCCGCGACCGAGAGCATCGTCTCGGACTGGAACGAGGCCAACCCGGACGTCCAGGTCGAGATCGTCCCTGCGGGCTGGGACGGTATCTACGACAAGCTCATCACGCAGTTCAACGGTGGTGCCGCGCCGGACATCATCCACTACGAGGCCGCGAGCATCGTGCCCTTCGCGGCGGACGGCTACCTCGCTGACCTCACCGAGCACATGTCCGACGAGTTCCGCTCGGACGTCCCCGAGGGGATCCTCGACGCGGTCACGGTCGACGGCAAGATCATCGCGTACCCGACCGAGCTCCAGTCCTACATGGTGTTCGCGAACAAGACGCTGCTCGACGCCGCGGGCGTCACGATCCCCACGGGCGAGACCATGACGTGGGACGAGATGCGCGCCATCGCGCAGGCCACGACCAAGGACGGCACGTACGGCCTGGGCTGGGGGCTCAAGAGCCCCACCGCGGCCTACATGGCGCTCGCGCCGGGCTTCGGCGGCACCTTCTTCGAGGGTAGCGGGGCCGACGCGACGCTCACGGTCGGCGAGGGCGAGATGGCGGTCCCCGAGCTCGTGGACGCCATGGCGTACCAGGACAAGTCGATCCTGCCCGTGACGCTGAGCCAGACGGGGTCCGAGACGCTCGCGACCTTCTACGCCGGTCAGGTCGCGATGACGATCCAGGGCTCGTTCCAGGCCGCGAACATCGCGACCGACGCGCCCGAGGGCTTCGACTGGATCGTGCTGCCGCCGCTCGAGGGCTCGGAGGGCGCCGAGCAGGCCGCCAACCCGCAGACCCTGTCCGTGAACATCGACTCCGAGCACGTCGAGGAGTCCGCGGAGTTCATCGAGTTCTTCACGCAGACCGAGAACCTGGCCGCCCTCAACGAGGCCGACGCGCTCATCCCCGCGACGACCTCCGCGCAGGAGGCCCTCGCGGCCAAGCTCGGCACCGAGAACGGCTGGGACGTGATCCTCTCCTCGGGGCAGCACCTCGTCTCCGCGCCGTACCTCTTCGTCGACGCGTACGCGCAGTGGAAGGACACCGTCGCGACGCCGGCCTACCAGCGCTTCCTGGCGCAGGAGATCGACGCCGACGGCGTGGCCACCGAGCTGACGACCGGCTGGGAAGAGATCACGAAGTAGTGCACGACCCGTGCGGACGGGCGGGAGCCCGCCCGTCCGCACGGACGACGACCACGGGTGGCCCCGCGTCACCCCGATCAACGAACGACGAACAGGGAGTGACCTGGTGAGCTGGCTGGACGAGAAGGCAGTGGCGGTGATCACCGGCGCAGCCGTCGGCGACGCGCTGGGCGGGGCGACGGAAGGTTGGACGCCGGAGCAGATCGAGGAGCGGCACGGCGGGCGGGTCACGGGCATCGTCGGGCCGTACTACCCCAACTGGCAGGACGCCCGCCCCATCGCGCCGTACCACAAGGGCGACGGGCACATCACGGACGACACCCTCATGACGCAGGCGCTCGTCGAGGTCTACGCCAAGCGCCGCGCGCACCTCGACGCGTACGCGATGGCCGAGGACCTGGTCCCGCTCATGATCGGCGAGCCGCGCTGGGTCCCCGAGCTCGAGTCGACGGTCCTGCTCCTCCAGCGCGTGTTCCTCGCCGAGAAGTGGATCGTCGCGCGCCTGCACTACGGGCACGTCGACCCCCGTGAGGCTGGCGTCGGGAACATCATCAACTGCGGCGCGGCCATGTACGTGGCCCCCGTCGGGCTGGCCAACGCGGGCGACCCGCGCGGCGCCTACGCCGAGGCGATCGACCTGACGGGCGCGCACCAGGCGAGCTACGGTCGCGAGGCCGCGGGCGTGTTCGCCGCGATGGTCGCGGCAGCGGTCGCTCCCGGCGCGACGCTCGACGACGTCGTCGCGGCGGCGCTCGACGTCGCGCACGACGGGACGCTCGCCGCGCTGCGCGCGGTCGTCGACGCGTTCGACGGCTGGACCACGGTCCCGACGACCGACGAGGAGGAGCGTGCCCTGGCGCGCAGGATCCGTGCGGTCGTCGCACCCTTCGACTCGGTGGGCCCCGAGTACCGGCAGATGTCGATGGACGCCCGCCGCCCCTCGCGCACCAAGGCGATCGAGGAGCTGCCCGCAGCCCTCGGGTTCGTCCTGGGGCATCGCGGGGACTTCCGCGGTGCCGTGCTCGGCGCGGTCAACTACGGGCGCGACGCGGACTCGATCGCGGTCATGGCCGGGGCGATCGCGGCCGGGCTCGGCGGCACCGAGGTCGTGCCGACCGAGTGGCTCGACGAGATCGAGCGCGCGAGCCGGACCGACGTCCGCGCGACCGGGCGCCTCATGGGCGAGGTCGCGTCCGACATCCTGCGTGCGGACCGCGAGACGGCGCAGGCCAGGCTCCGTGCCCTCGACGAGATCGAGGCCGCGACGGTGGGAGCGTCGGCGTGAGACTCACCTGGGCCCAGCCCGAGGACCTGCTCGCGCACGAGCTCGTCCAGTCGACGACCGAGGGCAAGGACGTCGCGGGCGTCGTCGAGCGGTGGACCGCCGCGGGCGGCGAGGTCGCCCCGGCGGTGAGCGGAGCGGGCCCCGTGCCCGCGCCGCCGGCGCTGCGCGCCCTGGCGCGCGAGCTGCTCGACGAGCTCGACGCCCTGCCCGCGGCCCCGGCCCCGCACGAGCCGGACGGGTGGGAGCAGATCGTCGCGCTCCTCCCGGCGCCCCCGGTCCTCGCCACGGTGCCCGACGACGAGCTCGCCCGCCGTGTGCACGGCGCCTGGTCGGGGCGCGCCGCGGGATGCCTGCTCGGCAAGCCGGTCGAGAAGATCCCGCGCGCGGGCATCGAGGAGATCCTGCGGGCCACGGGCCGCTGGCCGCTCACGACCTGGTTCACGGCCGTCGGGCTGCCCGAGGACGTCGCGGTGCGGTGGCCGTGGAACCGGCGCAGCGCGCCCACGTCGCTCGAGGAGAACATCGACGGGATGCCCGAGGACGACGACCTCAACTACCCGATCCTCGCCCTCGCGCTGCTCGAGAAGCACGGTCCGGGGTTCACGACCGACGACGTCGCCCAGCTCTGGCTCGACAACCTGCCCGCGGGGCGCGTCTTCACCGCGGAGCGCGCGGCGTACCGCAACATCCTCGACGCACGTCCGGTGCCCGAGACCGCGACCCACCAGAACCCGTTCCGGGAGTGGATCGGCGCGCTCATCCGCACCGACGTCCTGGGCTGGGTGGCCCCCGGCGACGTGCGGACCGCAGCCCGCCTCGCCTGGACCGACGCGCGCCTGAGCCACACGCGCAACGGCGTCTACGGCGCCATGTGGGCCGCGGCGCTCGCCTCCGCGTCGATGGTCTGCGCGACGGTCGACGAGGTGCTCGACGCCGCCCAGACCGTGCTGCCCCCGGACAGCCGGATCGCCCACGCGGTGCGGCTCGGCCGCGAGGCGGCAGCCCAGGACGGCGACGTGAGCGCCGGCCTCGACCGGATCCACGCCGCGTACGGCGACCTGCACTGGGTCCACGTGCTCAACAACGTGGCCGTGATCGCCTACGCGCTGGCGAAGGGCGCGGGGGACTTCGGTGCGAGCGTCTCGATCGCGGTGACCGCGGGCTGGGACACCGACTCGGCCGCCGCGACCGTGGGCGGGGTCGTCGGCGCGCTGCGCGGGAACGACGGGATCGGCCAGGCCTGGACCGGGCCGGTCGACGGTCGCATCGCGACCTCGCTCCCCGGCGGGGAGCAGCGCATCGACGACCTCGTCGCCCGCACGCTCGCCCTGCGCCTCACGGCACCGGCGGTCGTTGAGTCCTTCGCGAGGGCCGACGCATGACCGGTTCCTCGCAGGCGGTCCGCCGTGGACGCGTCGTCGTCGTCGGCTCGGCCAACGTCGACCTCGTCGTCGACGTCCCGCGCCACCCCGGTGGCGGCGAGACGATCCTCGGCGGCGACCTGCGCCGCAGCCCCGGCGGCAAGGGCGCGAACCAGGCCGTCGCCGCGGCCCGTGCGGGAGGCGCCGACACGTCGTTCGTCGGGGCGCTCGGCCGGGACGAGCCGGGCGAGCTGCTGCTCGCCTCGCTCGACCGGGCGGGCGTGCGCACCGACCTCGTCGAGCGCGTCGAGGCCCCCACGGGGACCGCGCTCATCACGGTCTCGCCCGACGGCGAGAACGCGATCGTGGTCGCGCCGGGTGCCAACTCGCACGTGCGCATCGGGGCCGCGCAGGCCGACCGCCTCGCGGCGGCCGACGTGGTGCTCGCCCAGCTCGAGATCCCTCTCGACGTGGTGCTCGCGGCCGCCGCGGCCCGCCGCCCCGGCGCTGTCCTCGCGCTCAACGCGGCGCCGTCGCGCGACCTGCCCGACGAGATGTGGGCCGTGCTCGACCTGCTGGTCGTCAACGAGCACGAGGCCCTCGACCTGGCGGGCGGCCCGGCCGGCTCGGGCGGTTCGGCGTCACCGGCCGCCGCGGCCTCCGCGGCCGACCCGGCCGGGACCGCGAGCCCCGACCCCGTCGAGCGCCTCGCCGCGGTCCTCCTCGAACGCGTCCCTGCGGTCGTCGTGACCCTCGGCGGCGCGGGCTGCCTGGTCGCGCAACGCGGCGCGGACCCCGTCCGGGTCCCGGCCCCGCGGGTCGACGCGGTCGACACGACGGGCGCGGGCGACACCTTCTGCGGCGTGCTCGCCGCCGCCCTCGCGGGCGGGTCCACCCTCGTGGACGCCGCCCGGACGGCCTCGTTCGCAGGTGCCCTGGCCGTGACCCGGCCGGGCGCCCAGGACGCCGTCCCCACGGCCGACGAGGTCACCACCTTCGCGCACCCGGAGCAGCTGCCATGAGCTACACGTTCGACCCGCTCGTCCCCCGCCCCATCGACCTGCCGACGGTCGTCCCGCTCGACGGCGCCACCGGTGCCGGTGCCGTGCCCGGCTCCCCGCACGGTCTTGCCGCGCTCGACGAGGCGAAGATCTTCGCGGCCCCCGACGACCCCGCCGAGTGGGCCGCCTGGCGCGAGCGCCTCGAGGCGTGGCGCACGGACGCGCGCGAGCGCCACGGCTTCACGGGCGCGGTCTACGAGCGGCCGCGGGCCGCCTGGGCCGCGAGCTGCTTCACGATCGCGCAGGTCTGGCTGTGGGACGAGCTGCTCTACTCGTTCGAGGAGAACCGCTTCACGCCCGAGCGCTTCCTCGCCGACGCCCGCGAGCGTTTCGCGGGCCTCGACGCCGTGGTGCTGTGGCACGCGTACCCGGTGATCGGGATCGACGACCGCAACCAGTGGGACTTCTACCGCGACGTCCCGGGCCTCACGGGCCCCGACGGCCTGGTCGCGACCCTGCACGCCGCGGGCCTGCACGTGTTCGTCGACTACAACCCCTGGGACACGGGCACGCGCCGGGGCGAGGACGACCTGACCGAGCTCGCCGCGGTCGTGGCGGACCTTCCCGCCGACGGCGTCTTCCTCGACACCCTGAAGAAGGCCGAGCCCGAGCTCGTCGAGCGGCTCGAGGCCGCCCGCCCCGGCATCGTCCTGGAGGGCGAGTCCAAGCTCGCGGTCGAGCGCATCGAGGACCACTCGTCGTCGTGGGCGCAGTTCTTCGCCGACTCGTCCGTGCCGGGCGTGCTGCGCGCGCACTGGTACGAGCGTCGACACATGCAGCACCACGTGCGCCGCTGGAACCGGGACCACACCGACGAGCTGCAGTCCGCCTGGGTCAACGGCGTGGGCGTCATGGTCTGGGAGGTCGTGTTCGGGGTGTGGGTCGGGTGGAGCGAGCGCGACGCCGCGACCCTGCGCCGCATGGTCACGGTCCAGCGCGCCGCGAAGGACCTGCTGCTCGACGGCGAGTGGACCCCGCTCGCCGACCTCGCCCCCGAGGCGCGCGAGGCCGGCGTGCACGCGTCGCTCTTCTCGCACGACGGCGTCTCGCTGTGGACGCTCGTCAACCGCGGCGAGCAGGACTGGACGGGCCCGGTCCTCACCGCCGCGCCCGCCGGCCGCCTGGTCGACCTGACGGGCCTCGCGACGGCCACCGACCCGACCGGTGCGCCGGTCGCCCCGACTGGTGGCCTCGTCAACGTCGACGGCGCCACCACCTCTCCCGTGGTCACGGTCCCGGGGCGCGGCATCGCCGCGCTCCTGCACGTCGCCCCCGGCGCCGTCGAGCCCGAGTGGCTCCCCGGCCTGGTCGAGGACATGCGCGAGCACGCGGCGAGCCGGGACGCCCGGTTCCCGCACCGGCTCGCGCGCCGCGTCGTGCCGACAGCCCCGGCCTTCCGGCCCGAGGCCTCGCCCCGGCCCGACGCCTCGCCCCGGCCTGACGGCGCACCCGACGCCGCTGCCACCGGGCCCGACGGCGCCGTCGCTCCCGCGGCCGAGCCCGAGGCGGGCGCGACACGCGCACCCGACGCGGGCGTCGTCGTCGTGCCTGCGGGGCCCTACGTCCTGACCGTGCGCTACCGCGCCCGGGAGACCGGGATGTACCAGGGCGCGCCCTACGTCGAGGAGTGGAAGCCGCTCTCGCCGCGCCTGCACGACCCGCGCACGCTCCAGCGCGACGGCGAGCTCGCCGCGCCCGTCGCGGTCGCGGCCTCGGAGGTCACGAACGACCAGTTCGCGGCGTTCGTCGACGCCACGGGCTACCAGCCCGCGACCTCGCACCGGTTCCTCGCGCACTGGGTGGACGGCCGACCGCCCGCGGGGCGCGAGGACGAGCCGGTGACGTTCGTCGACCTCGACGACGCGCGCGCCTACAGCGCGTGGCGCGGAGGCCGCCTCCCGAGCGAGGACGAGTGGCAGCTCGCGGGGGAGACGGGCGGCCTGCTGCGCGGCGCGCCCGTCGTGTGGAACTGGACCGAGAGCGAGCACAGCGACGGCCGCACGCGCTACGCGATGCTCAAGGGCGGCTCCGACCACGAGTCGACCGGTTCCGAGTGGTACTTCGACGGCGGCGTCCAGCGACCCGAGTTCAGCGCCAAGCTGCTCCTGCCGGGCCTGGGCCTCGCGCGCAGCTCGAGCATCGGCTTCCGCTGCGCGTGGACCACGGACGAGGTGACGGCATGACCGTCTCGCGCAACCCGCAGGACGGAGCGCTCGCGGGGCTCAAGGTCGTCGACGCCTCGACGCTCTTCGCGGGGCCCATGGCGGCCATGCACCTGGGCGACATGGGGGCCGACGTGATCAAGGTCGAGCACCCCACCAAGCCCGACCCCTCGCGCGGGCACGGCGCCTCCAAGGACGGCGTCAACCTCTGGTGGAAGACGCTCGGGCGCAACAAGCGCGCCGTGACCGTGAACCTGTCGAGCGACGGCGGGCGCGAGGTCTTCCTGGCGCTCGCGGCCGAGGCCGACGTCGTGATCGAGAACTTCCGCCCCGGGACCCTCGAGCGCTGGGGCCTGGGCTACGACGAGCTCTCGGCCCGCAACCCGCGCCTCGTGCTCGCGCGCATCAGCGGGTTCGGGCAGGTGGGGCCGTACCGCTCGCGGCCCGGGTTCGGTACGCTCGCCGAGGCCATGAGCGGCTTCGCGGCCATGACGGGCGAGCCCGACGGCCCGCCGACCCTGCCGCCGTTCGGCCTCGCCGACGGCGTCGCGTCGCTCGCGACCGCGTTCGCGGTCATGGTCGCGCTCCAGAGCCGCGAGCGCTCGGGCCGCGGCCAGGTCGTCGACACCGCGATCATCGAGCCCATCCTCGCGATGCTCGGCCCGCAGATCACGCGGTGGGACCAGCTGCGGACCGTGCAGCCGCGCACGGGAAACCGCTCGGCCAACAACGCGCCGCGCAACACCTACCGGACGCGTGACGGCCAGTGGGTCGCGGTCTCGACGTCGGCGCAGTCGATCGCGGAGCGCGTCATGCGGCTCGTCGGGCACCCCGAGGTCATCGACGAGCCGTGGTTCGCGGTGGGGGCCGAGCGCGCCCAGCACGCCGACGAGCTCGACGCGGCCGTGGGCGGGTGGATCGCCGAGCGCACGCGCGACGAGGTCGTGGCCGCGTTCGAGGAGGCCCAGGCCGCGGTCGCGCCCATCTACGACGCGCAGGACATCGTGGGCGACCCGCAGTTCCAGGCGCTCGGCACGCTCCACGAGATCGAGGACCCCGAGCTCGGCCCGATGCTCATGCAGGGCCCGCTGTTCCGGCTCTCGGACCACGACGGCGTGATCGGGTTCACGGGCCGCCACCACGGGGCGGACACCGACGAGGTGCTGGGCGAGCTGGGCTTCGACGCGGCCCGGGTCGCCGCGCTGCGGGAGGCGGGGGCCGTATGAGCACCCCGCCGCTCACGCTGCTCTACGCCCCGGCCGACCGCCCCGACCGGGTCGCCAAGGCGCTCGCGACGTCCGCCGACGTCGTGATCGTCGACCTCGAGGACGCGGTCGCCCCCGCGGGCAAGGAGGCCGCGCGCCGCGAGGCCGTCGCCCTGCTCGCGGCGACCTCGCGCCGGGTCCAGGTCCGCGTCAACCAGCGCGGCACGCCCTGGCACGCCGACGACGTCGCGGCGGTCGCGAGGCTGCCTCTCGCCGTGGGGGCGCGCGTGCCCAAGGTCGAGTCGGCCGACGAGGTCCGCGGGCTCGCGGCCGCGCTGCCCGGGCGCGACGTGCACCTGCTGATCGAGTCGGCGCTCGGGGTCGAGCGCGCGTTCGAGATCGCGTCGGCGTCGCCCCAGGTCGCGTCGGTCGGCCTCGGCGAGGCCGACCTGCGTTCGGACCTGCGCGTGGACGACGACGGCGCGCTGGCCTGGGTGCGCAGCCGCCTCGTGGTCGCGGCGCGGGCCGCGGGCCTGCCGTCGCCGTCCATGTCGGCGTACACGCACGTCAAGGACGTCGACGGGCTCGTGGCCTCGTGCCGCGCGGGCCGCGCGCTCGGCTTCCTGGGACGCACCGCGATCCACCCCGTCCAGCTCAACCCCATCCGCGAGGCGTTCCTCCCGAGCGCCGACGAGGTCGACCGTGCGCGCGAGGTGCTCGACCGCGTCGGCGCCGCGGCCGCGCGCGGGGTCGGGGCGATCGCGCTCGCCGACGGCACGTTCCTCGACGTCGCGATGGTCGAGCGTGCGCGCTCGGTCCTCGCGGTCGCGGGGGACCCCCAGCCCCATCGTTGAGTGCGGAGCTCTTGTGCGACACGCCCGGCGTGTCGCACAAGAGCTCCGCACTCAGCGGCTCAGTGAAACAACTGCTTCTCAAAGGAGAGAACCATGACCTCAGCCCTCCCGGCGACGCCCCCACGCGTCCCTCGTTCGCGGCGGCGGATCGCCGCCCTCCTGGCCGGGGTGGTGGGAGCGGGCGGCGCCGTCGTCGGGCTCCCGCTCGTCGTGGCCGGGCCTGTCGCGGCCGCCGAGCAGGGCACGCTCGTGCCCGGCAGCGCGCCCTCCGAGGCGCTCGGCGCGGGCGGGGCCGTCGACTACACGGTGTACCTCCCGCCGGGCTACGACGAGGACGCCGAGCAGCGCTACCCGACCGTCTACCTGCTGCACGGGCGGGGCGACACGCAGGCCGCGTGGCAGCGCGTCGCGACCGACCTCGACGAGCTGATCGGGACCGAGGCGATCCAGCCCCTGGTCGTCGTCATGCCCGACGCGCCCTGGAACGACCGGGGGAGCTGGTACACCGACTCGGCCTACGAGGGTTCCGCGGACTCCGGCACCGGCGCAGGCTTCCAGGTCGAGACCGCGCTCACGCGCGACCTGGTCGGGCACGTCGACGCGACCTACCGGACCGTGGCCGACCGCGAGGCGCGCGCCGTGGGCGGCTACTCGATGGGCGGGGCGGGCGCGCTGCGCCTGACGCTCGCGCACCAGGACGAGTTCTCGGCCGGGATCGTGCTGAGCCCCGCGGTGTACGTCCCCCAGCCCCCCGCGGACTCGTCCGTCCGTGACCACGGGGGCTACGGCGTCGGGCACGAGCTGTTCTCGCCCGAGCGGTACACCGAGCTCTCCTACCCGGCGGCGCTCGCCGCGCTCGATCCTGCCCTGCCCGTGCACCTGTTCGTCGCGGTCGGCGACGACGAGTGGGCCAACCCCGACCCCGCCGAGGCGAGTCACGACATCGACTTCGAGTCGGCCCGGCTCTACAACACCGCGCGCCGCGTGCCGGGAGTCACGGCCGAGCTGCGGGTCATGAACGGGGGCCACGACTGGGACGTCTGGCAGCCCGCGTTCCGCGAGGCGATCGTCGACGTGTCCTCGCGCCTGCGCACCGAGCCCACGGTGCCGTGGGACGCCGAGCTGCTCGGCTCCGCGGGCGACGACCGCGCGGGCGGCATCCTCGCCACGCCCGACGGCGGCACGACCGTCGCCCTCAACCTCGCCGGGTCCTGGGCCGGGTCGCAGCCCGCGGGCGGACTCGACGTCGTGCTGGCACGCCGCGACGCGGACGGAGCCACGCTGTGGCAGCACCCGATCGCGACGCCCGCCGACGAGCGCGCGTACGGCGTGGCCGCCGGACGGACCGGGACGACCCTCGTCGCCGGGTACACCAAGGGAGACCTCGACGGGAAGCACGCGGGCTCGACGCGCGACGACGGGTTCGTGGCGGCCGTGACCGCCGCGGGAGAGCGCGCCTGGACGCTCCAGACGGGCGACCCCGCCGCGGCTGACCGCTTCTACGCCCTCTCGTCCGACGGGGCCGGCGGCGCGTACGTCGCCGGGTACACGAGCGGGACCATCCCTGGCGGGACGAGCGCGGGCGACAAGGACGCGATCGTCGGGCGCGTGTCGGCGACCGGCGAGCTCCTGTGGCTCCGCCAGGTCGGCGGGCCGGGCGAGGACAAGGCGCTCGCGGTCGCTCCCGGGCCCGACGGGTCCGTGTACGTGGGCGGGGTCGCGGGGCAGGGCATGCCGGGCGCGCAGGCGGCCGGGGCCAACGACGGGTGGGTCGCGCGGTACGACGGCGCGGGAGAGCTCGTGTGGCTGCGCGGTGTCGCGACGTCGGCCAACGACCAGGTGAGCGGGCTCGTGGCGCGGGCCGACGGGTCGGTCGTCGCCGTGGGGCACACGCGCGGGGCGCTCGGCGGGGCGTCCGCGGGCGACAACGACGTGTTCGCGCGGGCGTTCGACGCCCGCGGCGAGGTCCTGTGGACGACGCAGACCGGCACGGCGACCGACGACCGCGGCGTGACGGGTGTCGCGGGTGCCGACGGCACGGTGCTCGTCGTGGGCACGACGTACGGGGCGCTCGGCACGCCGGTCGGCGGCGTGGACGTGTTCACGCTCGCGCTCGCGGCCGACGGCACGCCCGGGGCAGTGAACCAGCTCGGGACGCGCGAGCGGGACGGGGCCGACGAGTGGGACGACGCGAACCTGTTCGCCGCGGCGGTCCCGGGGACGGACGGCGCGTGGTTGAGCGGTCTGACGTTCGGGGCGCCGTTCGGCGCGGTGAACGCCGGGGCCGGGGACGTGTTCGTGACCCGGGTCGACTTCGCCACGGGGCCGGGCGTGCCCACGACCGCGGTGGGCGTCGAGGCCACGGCGCGCTGCGTCGCGGGCCGGGCGCAGGTCTCGGTGCGGGCGCTCAACGGTGGTGACCAGGCGGTGAGCCTCGAGGTGTCGACGCCGTTCGGGACCAAGTCGTTCGCGGGGGTGGCCGCCGGCAAGAGCGCGCAGCAGACGTTCGCGACGCGGGTGGCCGCGATCGAGGCCGGCGAGGTCACGGTCACGGTGCAGGAACCGGCGGGGCCGGTCGAGGTCGTCGCGCGGTACGCGGCGACGGACTGCGCGGCCTGACGGGTCGCGCCCACTGCCCGCCCGACGGCGGAGCCCACCTTCCCTGCGGAAGGTGGGCTCCGTCGTCGGGCAGCAGGGCGGGGGCTCAGCAGGTGAGGTTGGACCCCGTGGTCGTGCCGAGGATCTGCGCGAAGCGCTGGAACGCCGCGATGCGGCTCTGCACCTGCGCGGGGTTGCCGCCGTTGCACTCGAGCGTGCCGTTGATCGAGCGGATCGTCTCGCCGAAGCCTGCGCCGTTGACGATGGCCTGGTGGCCCGACATGGTGCCGGGGCCCGACTGCGTGTTCCAGTACCAGAGGCCCGTCTTCCAGGCCACGGCCGGGTCGGTCTCGACGAGGTACGGGTTGTTCAGCAGGTCGATGCCCAGGGCGTCACCGGCAGCCCTGTAGTTGTAGTTCCACGAGAGCTGGATGGGGCCCTTGCCGTAGTACGCGGACTGGCCCGCGGGGCAGCCGTAGGACTGGCTCGGGTCGCAGTAGTGCGAGTAGTTCGCGGTGTTGCTCTCCTTGACGTAGACCAGCGCGCCCGTCTCGTGGTTCACGTTGGCGAGGAAGGCGGCGGCCTCGCGCTTAGCGACCTCGGAGCCGCCCGACGTGGCGAACTGCGGGTACGCGCTCAGGGCGTTGACCAGGCCCTGGTACGTGTAGAACGGGTTCCGGTTGGGGAACATCTGGTTGAACTGGGCCTCGGTCACGACGAAGCCGGTCTGGTTGCCGCCCCCGTTGTCACCACCCGTGGTGCCGCCGGTCTCGCCCGTGGTGCCGCCGGTCGAGCCGCCGCACGTGCCCTGGTCGCGCCACACGCCCCACTGGCCCGTGGTACCGGGCGTCTCGCCCTGCGTCCACCAGCCGGCCTTCCAGTTGTGGCCCGCGGTCGAGACGACCGCGCCGCCCGTGTAGACCGCGGACGCGCTCCACGGTGCGGCGCAGGGCTCGGCGGCCGAGGCGCGGGGGGCGAGGACCGTGGCGGTGACCGACAGCGCCGCGAGGGCGGTCGTGAGGAGCAGAGCGAGCAGGGCCAGCGTCGTCGCTGGCCGTCGGATCGTGTGCGCGGTGCGCATGTTCGTACCTCTCGTCGATGACAGGGGACGACTGCGAGCCTGACGGGGGATTTGTCCGATGGTCAATGCACGTAGGGGGTACTACGTAGGTGAGGGGAGGTCGGTGGCCGACGGTGCTTCTTGTGCTTCGGTCTGCCTGATAGGTTCTCCTATCAGGAGGTGGTTCCATGGCCGAGGTGTCCGAGTCGCAGGTCGAGCGAGCCTTCGCCGCCCACCTCGGGCGAGTGGCGGGGCGCGCGGATGCGGCGCGCGACGAGGCGCGTCGAGCGCTCGTGCGTGCTGTCGAGCAGGCCACCTCCCTCGGGTGGAGCCAACGCAGGATCGGAATGGCGATCGGGCGGAGTCAGCCAGAGGTTCATCGCTTGCAACGGATCGCGATCGAGCAGGCGGACGACTCGTCCGGCGGCACTCCGGGGGGCCACGAGGTCACGCTCCTTGATCGTGTGATGGAAGAGCGGGCCGCGGTGGTTCGCGTCGCGGCGCGGTACGGGGTGGCGAACGTCAGACTCTTCGGGTCGGTGGCGCGAGGCGAGGACAGCGTCGATTCGGATGTCGACCTCCTGGTCGACCTCGACCCTCAGGTCGGGCTGTTCACCCTGGCGGCGTTGGAAGCCGAGCTCGGGGAGATGCTCGGGCGCACGGTCGACGTCGTGCCGGCACGGTCGCTCCGACCTGAGGTCGCGGCGACCGTCGACTCGATCGCGCTGTGAAGCGCGGAGATCGAGAGCTGGTCCTCGACGCACTGCATCATCTCGGTGTGCTGCGGCGGCATGTCGTCGGTCGGTCGCTCGAGGACCAGCCGGTCGTCGACGCGGTGTGCCTGCGCCTGGCGGCGGCCATCGATGCCGTGGCTGGGCTGAGTGTCCCGGTCCGGGAGCAGGCGTTCGGTCGTCGCTGGCAAGTGATCTGGGCGACGAGGAACCGGATCGTGCATGCCTACACGGTCGTCGATCCTGCGATCATCGCGGCTACGGTCAAGCACGACCTCGAGGGTTTCGAGTCGGCCCTGCGGTCGATCGAGCAGAAGCTCCGTCCGTCAGGGATGTCGTAGAGCGTGGCGTGGACGGGACACGCTCGGTGTCTGGGTGAGGCAGCGTTTTTTGTGTAGCCACCACAATTGTGGTGGCTGCACAGAACCACCTCCCTGGGAAGTCGCGCCCTGCGGGTGGGGCGACATGGGCCCGGGCCGCGGTGCGAAGGGCTCAAGCGTCGCGCCGCCTGAGCCATACCGCCCCACCCTAGGACCGCCCGAGCTCCGCGTCGTCGCACGTCTCCGACAGCACCGGCGCGTTCAGGCGGACGACGGACGTCTGCTCGGACGAGACGACGAGCTCGGCCCCGGCGTCGTCGGTCGACGACACCTCGACCGCGCCACCGTCCGCGAACACGGTCTGCCCCAGGGCGGCGAACCCGTGCTGCGCGAGGACGGGGTCCAGGGCTGCGCGGACCGCCGCGAAGTCGTCGCCCTCGACGTAGAGGTACTGCGACGAGCCGGCGGCCGGCATGACCAGGGTGCACGTCGAGCCCTCCGCGGAGAGGCCGGCCGTCCCGCTCGACTCCCACGGCGTCGCCGGGTCGAGCGACGACAGTGCCGCGAGGACGTCGTCGCGCACCACGGTGTACGTGTCGAGCGCATCGGCGGGGCCGGCACCCGGGGTGCTCGCGGTCGGAGCTGCGGCGGGAGAGGTACCGCACCCTGCCGCGAGCTGCCCGACGACGACCACCACCAGCAGCACCCCCGCGGTGCGCAGCCGCTTCCTCGACGATCCGGCGTCTCTCACGCGGTGCCCCCTCGCTGGGTCGGTCGACGCGCAGGGTGCGCGGCGTCGTCGAACCTAGCAGCGACGAGGCGCCCGCCGGGTGACGTCGCATGGGGACCGCTGCCCATGGCCTGCCCGCCGCGTGGTCGATAGCGTGGGTCGGCGACGCACCGGGACCAAGGCGGTCCCGCAGCCACGAGGGGGGACATGCGCACCATGTTCGGCGCCGACGTCGAGGCGCTCGCAGGGCTCGGCAGCAGCTTCGTGGAGAGCGCCGAGACGCTCGAGACGGCCCGGCGGCAGGTCGACGGGATCGTCGCCACCGCGGGCTGGGTGGGGCCCGACGCCGAGGACTTCCGGCAGGACTGGTCCCGGCGGCTGGCCCCAGCGCTCGCCTCCTGCCTCGGTGCGCTCCGCGACAACGCCGAGGTGCTCCGGCGGAACGCCGAGGACCAGGCCCGCACCAGCGCGGCCGACGGTGGAGCGGGACCCAGCCTCGACCGGGGCGGTGCACCGGGGGCCGGGGGTGGCGGCGAACGCTCCGGCGACGGTGGGAAGGACCGGCCGGGCAACCCTGACCTCTCGGGCCACGGACCGTGGGTCGACGTCCCGCCCACGATCCCGCTCGACGACGCGGCGCTCGACCCGAACATGATCAACCAGCAGGGCCTCGGCGACTGCTGGCTCCTCGCGGGCCTGGGCGCGGTCGCCCGCGACGACCCCCAGTTCATCCGCGACCACATGAAGCTCAACGCCGACGGGACCTGGACCGTGACGATGTACAAGGACGGCGACCCCGTCGAGATCACGGTCGAGCCCGAGGTCGCGCAGGACGGCGTCATGGACCCGAGCGGGAACCCGAGCTGGGCGTCGATCTACGAGAAGGCGGCCGCCGAGTACTGGGGCGGCAGCTACGAGGACATCGACGGCGGCTACTCGAGCGACGCGTTCGCGGCGATCACCGGTGCGACGCCCTCCAAGACCGGTGAGGGGAACCTCTCCGACCTCAAGGACCGTCTCGCCGACGGCCCGGTCGCGCTCGGGACCGAGGACGAGCCGTCGTGGTGGCCGTTCGGCGACGAGGTCGACGACTCCCGGGTCGTGCCCAACCACGCGTACATCGTGGACAAGGTCGAGGAGCGGGACGGCGAGCTCAAGGTCCACGTCATCAACCCGTGGGGACCCGGCGCCCACCTCCAGAATGACGGGTCCGACAAGGTCGGCGACATGTGGCTCACGGAGAAGCAGTACAAGGAGAACTTCGACACCGTCTACGCCGTCCCCTCCACCCGATAGGACCCACCTGTGACAACGGTCAGGAATGCACGGCAGGGCTCGCAACCCACCTTCGGGGTGCTGCGGGTCGGGATCATGCGCGTCGGCCTCGTCGACGGCACGCCCCTCGCGCAGCTCGCGCTGCGCACCCCCTCGGACGAGGCCGTCGTCGTGCTCGACGAGGGAGACGCGTTCGAGCTCGACGGCGTCGGGACGCTGCACCTCGACGAGATCCGGGCGAGCGAAGGAACGGTCCGCGGGGAGGTCACGCTGCGGTTCGAGGAGATCGACGACGCCGACTGACCGGGCGGCCGTCCCCGGAGGCCGGTGTCGGCGGCGGCTGGGAAGGTGGAACGCGGGAGGCCTCGCACCGGACGAGGCCGGGAAGGCAGAGATGAGCTCACCGACGCAGCCGCGCACGTACCCGCACGGGGTGCCGTGCTGGGTGGACACCGAGCAGCCCGACGTCGACGCCGCCACCGCGTTCTACGGCGCCCTGTTCGGGTGGAAGTTCACCGACAAGATGCCGCCCGACGCGCCCGGGCGCTACGTCGTCGCCTCACTCGACGGGCAGGACGTCGCGGCGATCGCCTCCCCGCCCGACGGCAGTGACGGGACACCCGAGTGGATCACCTACGTCGCGGTCGACGACGTCGGCGCCACCGCCGGGGCGGTCGCTGCCGACGGTGGCGTGCTGCTCTCCGGGCCTGAGACGGTCGGCCCGCCCGGGCGTATGGCCTCGGTCCAGGACCCGCAGGGTGCGCGGTTCCGGCTGTGGCAGGCGGGCACGCGCCTCGGGGCGCAGCGCGTCAACGAGCCGGGCACCTGGAACTTCAGCAACCTCCTCACGCCGGACCCGGACCGGGCCCTCGACTTCTACGGACCGCTGCTCGGCTGGGAGCTCGACCCCGCGCTCGGCGCCGGGATGTTCCGCGTCCCGGGGTACGGCGACCACCTCGCGCACACGATCGACCCCGGGATCTTCGAGCGGCAGGAGTTCGCGCCGCCAGGGTTCGCCGACGTCGCTGCCGGGCTCGCGCGCGTCGAGGGGCCGGCTCGGTGGGACGTCGCGTTCTCCGTCGCGGACCGCGACGAGAGCGCGGCAGCGGCAGAGCGGGCCGGTGGGGTCGTGCTGTCGACGAGCGAGAACGAGTGGACGCGCGAGGCCGTGGTGCGCGACCCGCAGGGAGCGCAGCTCACGCTGTCGCAGTTCGCGCCGCAGGAGTGGGGGTAGGACGGACCGCGGGTTCGGTCAGGTCTGGATAGATGTCAGCGCAGCGCTCGGCGGATGGCGCGTTGCGGTGTCGAGTTGGATGCAGACCTCGATCCATTTCATGCTCACCTGCACACCCGCTGGGTCGTGCCTGATTCGCGCGGGCCCGGCCGAGATCGGTCTCGTACGAGTCGAGGGCTTCGACGACGCGATCGAGCACGCCGAGCTTGCATGCGACGTTGAGGAACGTCTCGAGCCGGACGGCCCCCTCGCCGGACTCGAGGGTTCGCAGCGTTCCGCGCGAGACTCCCGCCCGCTCGGCCACCTGCTCGGCAGTGAGGCCCTGGAGCTTGCGCCATGTCGTCAGGTGTTCGCCGATGCGTGCTGCGGCGGGCGGGTCCGTGCAGGGGAACTCACAACGTTCAACTTCTCCAGAAATTCCGGAGTTCATGGCCAAGAGATCGGCCGTTAGCTCCCGTCTCTCCAGATCTGGGCCGCCCCAGCACTTCCGCGCGCTGCATGAAGAGGGTGCCCACGGAACGGGTCCATACGTCTCGCGATGCCCCCTACCGAACTCCTCCTGGAGACCTGAGTCCGACGCGTGCCCCTTTTGTTGGCTCTCGTCGGGCTCATCGGCAAGTCTGTTGGTCGGAGTCGCCCGTCCGTGGAATGCTCCGCGTGTGGATTCAAAGAAGCGCATCGACGTCGTCGGCGCAGTCGTCATCGATCAGGGACTGATCCTGTGCGCGCAGCGTGGACAGCATGGGAGCCTCGCTGGGATGTGGGAGTTTCCTGGCGGAAAGATCGAGCCGGGTGAGTCACCGAAGGAGGCACTCCGGCGCGAGATCGATGAGGAGCTCGGTTGCGTTGTTCGCGTCGGTGAGCGCGTTGAGACCACGAGCCACGAGTACGACTTCGGGATCGTGACGCTCACGACGTTCTACTGCGAGCTAGTCTCCGGTACGCCGACTCTCTCTGAGCACGCGGCGGTCCGCTGGCTTCCACCGGCGGAGCTCGGCGAGCTGGAGTGGGCGCCGGCGGACGTACCGGCTGTCGCGAAGATCCAAGGAGACTCGGCGTCTTGACTACAGACCTCGTCTGGAGCGAGCGGTTCAAGCTCGATGTCGACTATGGGTTCCTCAGCACCGACACCCACGGAGCACCACGTAGTCACAATCCGCGCATCGTGCTGAATGACGATGGCAGCACGGTACTGCGCGCGATCCGCGCCGAGGTGCGCAGGTGCAGATCCTTCATTTTCTCTGTGGCATTCGTGTCGCCGGGCGCGATCGCGCTGCTCAAGCAAGACCTCGTTGAGTTCGAAGGCGTGGGTCGCATCGTCACTTCCGACTACCTCGGCTTCAACTCTCCCGAGGCCTTTGCCGAGCTGAGCAACCTGCAGAGGCTCGGTATCGACGTCCGGCTGCACAACGCCGAGGGATTCCACCCGAAGGGGTACATCTTCGAGCACGACAACGCCGTGACGGCGATGGTGGGGAGCTCGAACCTCACTCCGAGCGCTCTGCTCAAGAACCATGAATGGAATCTCAAGGTCTCAGCCGCGCCGGACAGCGATCTTGCCGCTCAGCTGAGGGACCTCACCGGGCGCCAGATCGCTGACTCTGTACCAATTACGGCCGAGTGGATCGAGCAGTATGCCCTGACCTACGTGCGGCCGAGCGGGCGCCAACCACGGACTCCGCGAGACATCGCGACGCTGTTGCCGACGGCAACTCCTGATCCCGTCCGGCCGCTGCTATTCCCCTCGGCTCCAGCTCTCGACCCTACCGTCCCAGCAGATGAACCCAGAGTCCATCCGAACAAGATGCAGCAAGCTGCCCTGGACGCGCTTGCGCTCGTGCGGGAGAGCGGCGAAAAGCGCGCAATCGTCATCTCCGCGACTGGCACGGGCAAGACCATTTTGTCTGCACTCGATGTCCGAGCCATCTCCCCAAGGCGCCTGCTCTTCGTCGTGCACCGAGAGCAGATCCTCGATCGAACGATCCAGGAGTATCGCAAGGTGCTCGGCGGAGAACGGTGCGACTACGGGAAGCTGACCGGGTCGTCGAAGGACTTCGGCGCACGATACCTTTTCGCGACGGTCCAGACCCTCGCCCAACCGGACGTGCTCGCGCAGTTCGCGGCCGATGTCTTCGACTACGTCATCATCGACGAGGCCCACCGGGCCGGGTCAGTGACCCACCAGCGGGTCATTGCGCACTTTGACCCGGTCTTTCTGCTCGGTATGACGGCGACCCCTGAACGCACCGATGGGTTCAACGTTTACGAGCTCTTCGACTACAATGTCCCGTACGAAATCCGGCTTGACCATGCGCTCGAAGAGGACATGCTCGCCCCGTTCCACTACTACGGGATCACGGACGTAACGTTCGATGATGACACCACAGTTGACGCGCTGAGCGACCTCAACCTGCTCGTATCCCCTGACCGGATCTCGCATCTGATCTGGGCGATCGAGACATACGGCCACGCCGGGGTTGACACACGAGGGCTGATCTTCTGCAGCCGCAAGGACGAGGCTCGACAACTATCTGACGCACTCAACGACTCCAGCGTCCGCGGTCGGATGCTTCGCACCGAGGCGCTCACCGGCGAGGACTCGATCGCGCACCGTGAGTCGACCGTAGAAAGGCTCGAGCGCGGCGAGCTCGACTACATCCTGACCGTTGACGTCTTCAACGAGGGCGTGGACATCCCCTCGATCAACCAGGTGATCATGCTGCGCCAGACTCAGTCTGCCATCGTGTTTGTCCAGCAGCTCGGCCGGGGCCTACGAAAGCACGACGAGAAGGAGTACCTCGTCGTCATCGACTTTATTGCGAACTACGCGAACAACTTCCTGATTCCCATAGCATTGTTCGGCGACGACTCGCTCAACAAGGAGTCTTTGCGGCAGAACCTTATAGCTGCGGAGGAGGCCGGTGCGCTGCCAGGCTTGTCGAGCGTCCAGTTCGACAAGATCGCTCAGGAGCGAGTGCTCGCCTCAATCCGCGACACAAAGCTCGATGACATGTCGCGTCTCAAGGCCGCCCTCGTCACTATGCGCAACCGAGTCGGCGGCGCGCCCCGGCTGTGGGACTTCTACCGCTTCGAATCGGTAGACCCCGTGCTGCTCGCTACGAAGAAGGAGCATTACCCGGCGCTCGTCGGGACCGCGTTCAAGGAGGAGGTCGGGCTGCCCGAGAGTGCGAGCCGCGCTCTCCAGCTCTTGTCCCACGAAGTTCTGCCCGCCAAGCGCGCGCACGAACTCGTTGTGCTGAGAGCGCTGCTCGATGACGTGCGCGTGCCGCTGTCGCGGGTGGAGTCTTTATTTCATGACCATGGTCTACCGTCGACCAGATCTCACCTTCAGAGTGCGATCGACACGCTGACGCTCGACGGCTTCGCCGAGGCAGACGTCAAGCGCTACGGCGGCGGGATCGTCGAGCGTGACGGCGAGCTCGCCATTTCACTCAAGCCCGAGGTCGCGGCGGCCTACCGGTCGAACCCGGTGTTTTCGGCAGCTGTCGACGACCTCGTCGAAACAGGTCTTGCGCTCGTGACAGCCAACTACAGCCCATTGACCCCCTTCACGCCCGGACGGCAGTACTCCCGCAAGGAAGCCCTGCGCCTTCTCTGCTGGCCCCGCAAGTGGGCCTCAACCGTCTACGGCTACAAGAGCGACCACTCGACCGGCCCGACCCCTGCGTGCCCGATCTTCGTCACGCTGCACAAGTCCAGCGAGATCTCAGCGAGCACGGCGTACGAGGACTCGCTGCTCGACCCGTCGTCGATGCTCTGGTACACACGGAGCCGCCGAACTCTCTCGAGCGGCGAGGTCCGGCCGATCGTCAACAATGAGGCGAGCATCTACGTCTTCGTCAAGAAGGACGACGCCGAGGGCACTGACTTCTACTTCCTCGGCGAGGCAACCTCTCACTCTGCCGAGGAGACGACAATGCTTAGCTCAACGGGTGTGAGTCTGCCCGTCGTTCGCATGCTGCTGCAATTCACAAGGCCGATCGAGACCGCGCTCTACGACTACTTCCACCCGACGGTGCTCAATTGATCGACTGGGCGAGGTGCTCGGTGCAACCTTCGACCTCTCATTGACCAGTTCGACGAACTGCGCCGTCCGGCTGACGACGAACTCACCCCCGTCGGGGCTTCGCCAAACTCGGGGCAGCCGGTATCACTGACCCAGTCGAACGGCGTGACCTAAAGGAGAGCTGCGTCGAGCGCCCTGCTGCATCGTTGCGCGAGCTCCGCGCGACAGTTGCGCGGTTCATCCTCGAGAGGCTGTCCGCCCGGGCTACGGCTCGTCACGGCACAGCCAGCCGGCCCGCATGGGACCAGCGCGACGACGACACCTGGATCGACCGTCTCTGACCTGACCCCAGTCGCGCTATCCTCCAGCCAGCGGTACCGACGGACTTGCTCGGAGGCCTTGCCTCCTCGCACATGTCCCCCTCCGCACGATCATTCGTGCTGCCCAAGGGGTCATGTTGTCCGGGACTGTTCGTTACTCTGCCGCTGCGCTCGCGGAGCTCGCCTCCGGTGAGTTCTCCATCGTCGAGCAGGAGCTGGAGCGGCACTTCGTGGCTCAGGGGCTCGGGGCACCGGCATTGCCGGAGCGCCGGTCCTGGCGCAACTCGCTGCCGGTTCTTGCGCGAGATCTGCATGATGCGGGTCTGGGCGACGTCGAGGTCCTGCTCGAGTATCGACTCCCGCTCTCGTCGAAGCGTGCCGACGTCGTCCTCGCCGGCGTGCATCCTACGAGTGGCGACCCGTCCTACGTGGTCGTCGAGCTGAAGCAGTGGTCCCGCGCTCGCATGTCAGCAGATTCGGACACCCTCGTCGAGATCGACGGTGCGCGGTACCAGCAGGGGATCCACCCGAGCATTCAGGTCGCCGACTACGTCGACTACATGCTCGACTTCACCAAGTCTCTGGAGTCGGACACGGACCGGATCACCGGCCTGGCGTACCTGCACAACGCGGCCGACGGCGGGATCGAGGATCTTACGGTTGCCGCTGCCGTCGATCGTGCGCCGCTCTTCACGTCGAACCAGCGGGGAGCGCTCCACGCTCATCTGCGATCACGCCTTGCCCCGAGCGACGGCAAGGCAGCGGCTGACCTGCTGCTGGGGTCCGCCGTCGGGCCGTCGAAGCAGCTGCTGACCGTCGCAGCGGCAGAGATCCGTGACCGCGAGCAGTTCAAGCTCCTCGACGAACAGCGGGTTGCGCACGACATCGTCCTCCGTGCCGTCAAGCGCGCCCAGCGCAGCAACACCAAGACGGCGGTGGTCATCACCGGCGGCCCGGGATCGGGCAAGAGCGTCATCGCCCTGTCTCTCCTGGGGCAGCTCGCGCGCGAGGGACGAGAAGTGCTGCACGCGACCGGCTCGCAGAGCTTCACGCAGACCATGCGCAAGGTGGCAGGCAGAGGATCGACCCGGACGCAGTCTCTGTTCAAGTACTTCAACAGTTTCATCGATGCAGAGACCAACGGCCTCGATGTGTTGATCCTCGACGAGGCGCACCGCATCCGCGAGAAGTCGGTCAACCGCTACACCAAGAAGGAGATCCGGGACAGGGCTCGTCCCCAGATTGACGAGCTCCTCGCGGCGGCCCGCGTCCCTGTCTTCCTCCTGGACGAGCACCAGGTCGTCCGCAGCGGCGAGAACGGGACGATCGAGAGCATCCGTACCCGCGCCACGGAGCTGGGGATGGAGGTCGAGCAGATCGACCTCAACGCCCAGTTCCGGGCAGGTGGTAGCGATGCCTACATCGAGTGGGTCCTGCGGCTTCTCGACCTGAAGCCCGGCGGCCCCATCCCGTGGGCGGGGGACGAGCATTTCGGGGTCGATGTGGTCGATTCCCCGGAGGAGCTCGAGAGCCGGCTCGCTGCACACCGCCTGAACGGCTACGGCGCGAGGATGACTGCCGGATACTGCTGGCGGTGGAGTGATCCAGTCGATGGCGCACTCGTGAGCGACGTGAAGATCGGAGAGTGGTCGCGCCCCTGGAACGTCAAGGGGGATCGCCGGGTCGGTGAGGCACCGCCTGCACCCCTGTGGGCCTCGGACCCTCACGGCTTCGACCAGGTGGGTTGTGTCTACACGGCCCAGGGATTCGAGTACGACTGGAACGGGGTGATTCTCGGGCCGGACCTCGTCTGGCGAACCGATCGCTGGGAGAGTCGTCGTGACAGCAACAAGGACCCGGACTTCAAGTCCCGCAAGAACGTGAGCGATGGGGACTTCGACCGGCTCGTCCGCAACGTCTACAAGGTGCTCCTGACCCGAGGCATGGTCGGGACACTGATCTACTCGGTCGATCCGGAGACCCGGCAGAAGCTCGCGGAGCTCGTGCATCGCTGAGCCGGCCCAGACGGGATGGACCAAGCGGTCCATCCCGTCACGGCACCGGCGCACTACGTAGTTCCCACACTCTTCCGGGCAACCCGTTGACCACCCGCCAACGGCGCGAGCATTCTCCACGCATGACCACACCGACCGCGTGGCAACGACGCCGCGCTCCGCTCGCGACCCGCCGCGCTCCACTCACCACGCCCACCATCACCACCAACGCGGCCGCCCACCGCAGACGCCCCCTCGCCGCAGCCGTCACCGCAGCCGCTCTCGCCCTCCTCGCGGCCCTCACCGCCACGCCCCAGCAGGCAGCCGCCGCCGAGACCGTCTCCGTCTCGACCGCGGCCCAGCTCAAGTCCGCCCTCGCGGCAGCCGCCCCGGGCCAGACCATCCACCTCGCCGACGGCGTCTACACGGGCAACTTCAAGGTCACGGGGCGCCCGGCCACGGCATCGGCCCCGATCACCCTCGAAGGCTCCCCGAACGCCGTCCTGCGCACCTCGAGCGGCGGCGGCAACGTCCTCCAGCTCACTGACGCCGACCACTGGACGGTCCGCGGCATCACGGTCCAGAACGCCCAGAAGGGCATCATGATCGACTCGTCCGACCACGTCACGATCGACGGCGTCACGGTCCACGACCTCACCATGGAGGGTGTGCATTTCCGCACGTCGAGCAGCTACGGCATCCTGCAGAGCTCGCGCATCTTCGACACCGGGCAGGACGGGCGCGGCATGGGCGAGGGCGTCTACGTCGGGTCGGCCAACACCTACAGCGACACGTCCGACCATGTCCAGATCCTCGACAACGTCATCGGCCCGCTGGTGCGCGGCGAGAACGTCGACATCAAGGAGGGCACGCGCGGCGGTCGCATCGCGGGCAACACGTTCTACGGCGACGGTCTGACGGGCGCCAACTACGACGACTCGTGGGTCGACATCAAGGGCAACGACTACGTCGTCGAGGACAACGTCGGCGTCGGGACCACCAAGTCCGGCTTCCAGACGCACCAGCAGTCGCCCGGCTGGGGCTGCGGCACGACGTTCCGGAACAACTCCTCGGACCTGAGCGGCGCCGTCGGGCCCGGGCGGTACGCGATCGAGGTGACCGTGTACGACGCGGCGACCTGTCCGGTGACGGTGACGAGCGACAACACGGTCGTCGGGGGAGACGGCCTGGTCAACCCGGGCATCCCCGTCTCGCCGGTGGGCGGCGGCCCGGGGCCGGAACCGAGCCCGACGCCGGAGCCCACCCCGAGCCCGACGCCCTCACCGTCGCCGAGCCCCACCACGCCCGCATGCACCGCTCCGGCCTGGAGCGCGGGCGCCGTCTACACGGGCGGAGCCACGGTCTCGCACGCCGGCAGCACCTACACGGCCAGGTGGTGGACCCAGGGCGAGACGCCCGGGACGTCGCAGTGGGGGGCGTGGGCCGTGGTCGGGACCTGCTGATCGGCTTCCAGCATCCGGTGTGTCTCACCCCGTCGTCCCACGTGCTGCTAGATCAGCAGCATCAGCAGTAGAGTGCAGGCATGGTCTCGATCACGATCCGCGACGTCCCGCAGGAGGTGCGCGACGAGCTCGCCTCGCGTGCGGCCGCCTCAGGGCGATCGCTGCAGGAGTACCTCGCCCAGGCCCTCGACGACCTGGCAGCCAAGCCGTCGCTCGAGGGCGTCCTCGTCGACATCCGTCGCAACGCCCGGGGCTTCCCGGCGCTCGAGATGGACTCGTTGACCGCGGACCTCGCCGCCGACCGCCGGTGAGGCACCACCGTCGGGGCGGCCTCGTCGTCCCGGATGCGTCGGCGGTCGTCGTGCTGCTCATCGACCCGTCGACGCGGGGCGATACGGTAGCCCAGCTGCTCCGTGGCGCCACGTTGTTCGCTCCGTCGCTCCTTCCGTACGAGGTTGCGAACGTGCTGCGCCGTCGCCGCGCAGCAGGACTGCTGTCGGCCGGCGAGGCGCGCATCGCCTTCGACGCTCTGCGCCGCCTGCCCGTCGAGCTCTGGCCCTTCGAGGTGCTGGCCGCCCGAGCCTGGGAGCTCGGCCCCGACCTGAGCACGTACGACGCCGCCTTCGTCGCGCTCGCGGAACATCTCGACGCCACCCTCGTCACGGCGGATGCGCGGCTCGTGCGCGCGCCCGGCCCCCGCTGCACGGTCGAGCTCGTCGCGTAGGACGGGCCATCGGCCCCTGTGGACAACCCTGGCTCCGCCCTTCGACGCCGCCACGATGGTCCCGGGTCGCCGCAGCGCGCAGCCAGGCACGATGCGGCCGAGCAGGGGGAGCCAGCATGGGCAAGGGCGTCACATGGGTGTGGGGCGTCGCGGGGGCGGTCCTGGTGGCCCTCGTCGTCGCAGGTGCCTGCACGGTCCTGGTGTCGTGGATCGTGGGTGTGGGGCGCGGTGACGAGGACCTCGTTTATCACGGGGCAGTCAACTCGATGGCGCTCGCGGTCTACCTGCCGTGGTTCTTCACGCACTACTGGGTGCGACCGACCCTCACCGGACTGCTGCTGCCGTTCGTCGGTGTGCTGCTCGCTCCCTACCTCCTCGTGCTCCTGTTGTTGTTCACGATGGAGACGCCCGGGATCACGGAGCACCTGCGGACGGTCGCGTTCGGCACCATGGTCGCCGCCACGATCGCCGGGCCGGTGTGGTTCGTGGCACGGTGCCGCCGCCGGTGGGCACGCATGGTCGCGCTGGCCGCGACGGTCCAGGGCGGTCGGGTCGTCGAGGTCGTCGAGTCCGTCCGCCACGGGCAGTGCAGCGCGGTCCGCCTCGTCGACGTCCGGACCGGTGAGCGGGAGCAGACGCCTCTGTGGGGGCACTACAGCCGGCGTGACGTGTGCGTGGTCGACGGCTCGCTCGCCGTCCTGGATCACACCGCCGCGATCGTCCGGGGGTTCGGCGCGCCACGCGTCCGGATCCGCCCGACGACGCACGACATCACCGCACCCCCGTGACCTCGACCCGCCCCAGCAGCTCCTCGAGCACGCTCTCGCTCACCACGGGGATCCCGTACCGCCGCGCGGTCCGGGCCTTCCCTGACAGCGAGTCCGGGTCGGCCGCGATCACGACGCGCGTGCGCTTGGTGACGTTCGGCCAGGGTGCCAGCCCGGCCGTGCGCGCCTCGCGCTCCCACTCCTCGCGGGGCCGCGCCATGGCCCCGGTCAGCACGATCTCGTCGCCCCGAGCCAGCGCGAACCGCGGCCGCGCGGCCACGGTCGCGACGCCCCCACCCAGCGCGGCGCCCCGGTCAGCCCCGTCATCCCCACCCGGCCCGACGGCGCCGCTCGCCTCCGCGCGCAGGTGCGCTCCGCCGTCGGGCAGGGTGGCGAGCACCGGACCGGACGCTGCCCGCTCGACCGCTGCCGCGACGTCGTCGGCGTCCATGCCGAGCTGGCCGGCGACCTCGTGGAGGTCTGCGACCTCGGCGTCCGAGAGCATGCCGTCCTCGAGCGCGACCCGCGCGAGCGCGTCGAGGTACCCGCGGTGCAGCGACTCGACCTGCGCACGGCCGAGCCCGGCCTCCTCGGCGGCGGCGAGGAGCGCGCCGCGCTCGGTGAAGGACACGTACCGGTCGAGCAGGGCCAGGTCGAGGAGCGCGAGGTAGTCGTCGGCCTCGACGGGGAAGGGCACGCGGTCGAGGCGGTCGGACAGGCCCGAGAGCCAGTGGCCCGTGGGGCGGCTCGCGCCGCGCAGCACGGGGGAGAAGCCGTCGGGGACCGCGAGGCCGGGCCACGAGTGCGTGGCCGACGCGTCGTGGGCCTGGGCCCAGAGCGGGTCGGCGTCGTCGAGCCCCAGGTAGTGCTCGAGGAGACCCGCGGTGGCGCGGGCGTCGCCGAGAGCCGAGTGGGCGCCGTCGTGCACCACGCCCGCGAGCTCGCAGCAGATCGCGAGACCGCGCGGCGCGGACGGCAGGAAGGTCCCGGCCAGGCGCATGGTGCACAGGCACGCGAGCGGGTCGATCCCCACGGGCAGGCCCACGCGCCCGAACTCGGCGCGCAGGAAGCGCGTGTCGAAGCTCGCGTTGTGGGCGACGATCACGCGCCCCTCGAGGAGCCGCGCGAGGTGCGGCGCGACGACCGCGAACGTGGGCGCGAGGCTCACGTCGGCCGCGCTGATGCCGTGCACGTGCTGCGGGCCCAGGTCGCGCTCGGGGTTGACGAGCGTGCACCACTCGTCCTGGACGCGGCCGGCGGTGTCCGTCAGGACGATGGCGACCTCGGCGATGCGGTCGTGCTGGCGGGGCGAGAACCCAGTGGTCTCGAGGTCGATCACGGCGAATCCGGGCACGGGGACCAGGGTGCCAGGTGGGGCGCGAGACGACGAAGTCGTCCACAGGGTTCGTGGGTGCGGAGGGCGTTCGACGCGCGAGTCCGTCGAATCGTTTCTAACCTGGACAGGCATACCAACTCAGGGGAGATCTGCTGTGCGTACTGCTGCCATCACGGCCAGCGTCCTGGTGTCCGTCGGACTGCTCGCGGGGTGCAAGGGAGGCACGGGCTCGGGTCCCGCGTCACCCTCGCCGACCGCGACCGACCCGTCGCCGACCGACCCGTCCACCGAGCCCACGAGCCCGCCGCCGGTCGACCCGACCGACGGGCCGTCGCCCGAACCGACCGACACGGCCACGACGGCCCCGTCCGAGTCTCCGGACCCCGGTGACGTCTCGATCGAGGTGTACATCCCGGAGCGCACGGCCCCGCCGTCGAGCGACTGAGGCCCCGGAGCGGCACGACGCACGACGGGCCGGACCTCGTCTCCGAGGCCCGGCCCGTCGCTCCGTCGAGCACGCCCCCCACGGGCGCGCTCCGCGCTCCTGCCCCTGTGCCGGGGGTGGGAGCAGCGCTATGCGGCGTCGCCCTCCGACTGGCGAGCGCGGTGGCGGCGCGCCGCGAGGACGAGCCCGACGCCGACCAGCAGCGCGAGGAACGCCGCGCCGGCGGCGAGCCCGACGGTCGCACCGGTCGAGGCGAGCGAGCCCGAGCCCGTGCCTCCCGTCGACCAGGGGTCCGACCCGCCGTCCGAGTCGACGAGCGTCGCGTCGTCGGTGGGCTCACCGGTGCCCGGCTCGTCGGTTCCCGGGCCGCCCGTCCCCGGGTCGTCCGTGGGAGGGTCGGTCGGCTCGACGGCCACGGCCGTCACGGTGATCGGCGCCGTCCCGAGGCCCGTGACCTCGGTCGCCTGGGTCGCGGCGTCGACGAGCGTGGCGCGCTCGGCGGTCACGCCACCGTCCCCGGCGCCCACGGCCACGAAGTCGAGGGTCGCGAGCGTCAGGTCTCCCTCGGCGGCCGGCGAGGTGCCGAGCCTGGTCTGCGTGAGCACGACCGAGGACCCGTCGGGACCGAGCGTCGCCTCGTGGAACCCCGGGATGTCGGTCGTCCCGCTGCCGTCGACGTACTCGAGCACCTCGGGGTCGAACCCGACGGTGAGCTCGTACGCGAACAGGTCGCTGACCCCGGTGGCGGCCACGGTCACCGAGACGGTGTCGCCGACCTCGACCGCAGGGGCCGAGGCCGTGACCGTGTACGAGCCGACGGTCGTCGCGGCGCTCGCCGCTCCGGCGCCGCCGAGGAGCGTCGCCCCCGTGAGCGTCAGCGTCGCCGCACCGGCGACGACCCGCCGGGCGACGACCCGCCGGGCGACGACCCGCCGCGCGGCGAGCCGTCCTGCAGCACCCCGCTGCGGTGCCCGTGTTCCAACGGCTCGGTCCATGGTGGTCGTCCTCTCGAACAGTGAAGCAGGTGTCGTGATCCGCACGGCTCAGCCCTCCAGCTCGGGGAACAGCGCGGGTGCGTGGCGGTTGAGCGAGCCCTGCTCGTACCCGTAGGCCAGGCCGAGCAGCGTCCCCTCGTCGTAAGCACGGCCGATGAACTCGAGGCCGATCGGTGCGCCGTCGCTCGTCGAGCCGTCGAGAGCGGCCGACGCGAAGCCCATGGGCACGGTCACGGCGGGCAGGGCCGAGAAGGGGCTGAGGCGGTTGTTGGAGCCGCTCGAGTAGCCGGTCGGCCCCGAGGTCGACGGGTAGATGATCGCGTCGACGTCGTGCGCGTCCATGGTTCCCTCGATGGCCCGGCGGCCGAACGCGATCTCGCCGTCGTGCTGGGTCCTCCAGGCGTCGTACGTCTCCTGGGTCACGAGCGAGCGGGTGCGCAGGGTGCCCGCCAGCGCGGGGAGATAGTCGCCGCCCGACGCCACGATGTCCTGGAGGGACCGGTACGGCACGGCCGGGGCGGCGAACTTCGTCAGGTACTCGTTGAGGTCGTGGCCGAACTCGTTGGTGCTGCCCGAGGACCACGTCTGGATCGTCGCCATGTCCGTGATGGCCAGCGGCACGACCTCGGCCCCGCGGGCCTCGAGGTCGGCGACGGCGTCGGCGAACAGGCGCTGGGCGGTCGCGTTGGTGCCGATCGTCGTCGGGTCGTAGCCGATCCGGGCTCCGTCGAGGCTGTCGGCGTCGAGGTACGAGGTGTAGGAGGCGGGCCGCCGGGAGTCGGTCAGCGCGGTCGCGGCGTCCTCGGGGTCGGAGCCCGCGACGGCGTCGAGCGCGATGGCCGCGTCGGTCACGGTGCGGGTCATGGGGCCGCCCGTGTCCTGGGACAGCGCGAGCGGGACGATCCCGTCGCGGCTCGTGAGCCCCACGGTCGAGCGCACGCCCACGAGCGCGTTCCACGACGACGGGATGCGGATCGAGCCGCCCGTGTCGGTGCCGAGCCCGATCACCGCGAAGTTGGCGGCGATCGACGCCCCGGACCCTCCGCTCGACCCGCCCGAGGTCTTGCCGGGCGCGTACGGGTTGGTCGTGGTGCCGCCCAGCGAGCTGTCGGTCGTGGTGCTGACCGCGAACTCGTAGAGGTTGGCCTTGGCGAGGATCACGGCACCGTCGGCCCGCAGGTTCTCGATCATCTGGGCGTCCGACGACGTCTGGTTGGCCTGGAGGCACGTGCACCCGGCCGTGGTCGGCATGTCGACGGTGTTGTAGTTGTCCTTCGCGATCACGGGGATGCCGTGCAGCATGCTGCGCGGGCCGCCCGCGGCGCGTTCCTTGTCGAGCTCGGCCGCGATCTCGAGCGCGTGCGGGTTGACCGTGATGATCGAGTTGATCTGGTCGTCGTACGCCTCGATCCGGTCGAGGTACATCTGCGTGAGCTCGACCGCGGTCAGCTCGCCCGAGGCCATGGCCTTCTGGATGTCCACCGTGCTCGCCTCGAGCAGCGTGAAGGCGCCGTCGTCGTAGAGCATGCGCTGGGACAGGGCCGCGACGTCGGTCACGTCGATCGTGCCGCTGCCGTCGAGGTCGGCGGCCGCGACGTCGGACCAGCCGGCGTCGGTGCTCGTGGTCCCGACCGCAGCGACGAGCAGCGACAGGTCGTCGGTGTCGACCGCGCCGTCGCCCGTCAGGTCGGCCTCGGTGTAGAAGGGCGCGCCGAACGCGAGCCCCGGTGAGGTCGGGTCAGAGGGAGCGCCGACGGCGGTGGTCGCGGTCAGTCCCACGGTGATCGGTGCGACGAGCGCGACCAGGGCGACGGGAGCGGCGGCGAGGAGGCGCCGTCGTCGTGCGTGCGTGTTCACGGAGTTGTCCCTTCCGAGTGCGCCGAGGGCAGGGCGAAGCACGCCGACGGCGGCGGTTGATCTGGGGAGGGCGCGCACCCCCGTGCGCCCACAGCGAGGCTGCCACCCGCGTGTTTCGCCGCGGTGTCGCGGCAGTTTCGACCGCTGCGCGGTCACTCAGAACCGTGTCTCGTCTGCTGCTCGACTGTGGACGGCGTCCTACGAGTAGAGGCTCGCGCGGAATCCGGGGTAGGGATCCACGGTCTCGGCAGCGGACCTGCGGACGGCGACTACGGCGTCGAGTGCCGGCCCGGCGACGTAGTGCCGCCCCTTGGTGCTACCGACGGCGCGCAGCAGTGCGACGTCGGTCAGCAGCTTGAGGTCGCGGCTCGCCGTGCGCTCGTCGATCTGGGCTTCACGCACGTACGGCCCTCTCCGGACCCGCATGCCGAGTGCGGCCGAGTAGAGGACGTCGAGCGATCGATCGGGGAGCCGCTGGCTCGCCCCGAGATCGTCGAGCATGCTCCAGACCCTCGAGGCGCGCGATACGCGGTCGAGGACGGCCTGTGCCTGGAGATGGTGCGCGCGCAGCGAGAACGTCACCCAGGTGGAGGCATCGTGGCCCGGGCTCCAGGTGCCGTCACTGGATCGCGCCAGGACACGGTAGTAGTCCTCGGTGTTCGCCCCGAGCCATTCCTCGATGCTCGACAGCTCGGGAGCACTCAGGCCTGCTCGGGTCAGTACCAGCGTCTGCAGAGCGCGAGCCATGCGGCCGTTGCCGTCGCGGAAGGGATGGATCATGACCAGGTTGAGATGCGCCATCGCACCGCTGACGAACGGATCGAGGTCCGGATGGTCGGCGGTCCATCTCATGAGCTCGTCGACGAGTTCTGCAACGAGGTCGGCGTCAGGCCCGGCGTAGAGGTGACGGCCGGTCGCCTCGTCCGAGACAAAGATCTCCCCGCGGCGGTACTGACCGGGGCTCTTGTCGAGAGCGTGGGACAAGAGCATGTAGTGCATGGAACGGAGGACCGATGCGTCGAGCGTGAAGTTCTCGTCGCCGGCGGTCGCCAGGATGAACCCGAGCGCCTGGCGATAGCCCGCGATCTCGCGGAACGTCTGGACGTCAGCGCTGATCGGTTCGTCGCCCTCGATCGCGGCGTCGGCGTCGTCGAGAGCGACGTTGTACCCCTCGATGCTGTTCGACCCTTGGATCGCCCGTGCGACGGCCGTCCTACGAAGCCTCCCTACCCACCGCCGGGGCGTGCGGATCTGATCGGCGAGCGCACTGCGCATCGTCGAGAGCTCGCCGAGGACGCGTTCGTCGTCGGCAGTCAGTACGGGGAGGGGGTAGAGCATGACCCAATGTCCTTAATCTAGAGACACACGGTCTCACGCAACACGCCGTGTCGCAAGAATTGAGACATCGAGACATCCTGTTCACGCTTGTGCGCGCAGCGCCCGACGGCGTCGCCTCGCCTCCTCGGCGCGACCCTCCGCGGCCTCGAGGTCGGCGTCCACGCCGGCCAGCTCTTCCTCGGCCGCGGCGAGCGCCGCGCGCGCCTCGTCGAGCACGCGGTGCTCGTCGTCGCGCTCGGCGGTCAGCCGGGCGATCTGCTCGTCCAGCGCGGCCAGGCGCGCATCCAGGGGCCCGACGGCGTCGCTCGCCTCCCGCACGGCGTCGGCGGCCTGGTCGCGGCGACCTTCGAGCCGGTCGATGTCCGCGGCCGCCTCGGCGACCTCGCGCTCGGCTGACTCGAGGGCGGTGTCCGATCCCGGGTGCTCGCCGTCGGACGGTCCGTCGGCGGGCGCCTCGACGTGAGGCTCCCCGGCGCGTCCCGGCGGCTCCGCAGCCGCAGGACGCCGCGCACCGGAACCCCTCCGGGCCTCGCGCTCGGCGCTCAAGGACACGACGTCGGCCGTCTCGCCGCTCTCGTCGACGATCCCGAACCCGACGTACTGGAGCGCCTGCGTGAGTCGCCCGGCCCGGACGAGCGCACCGGCGTCGCGGTCCATGACCGCCGCGGTGAGGGTCTCGCCGAGCCGGCGCGCCGCCTCGCCCGACACCGGCCGGCTGCCCACGCCCGCCGACGACACCTCGGCGACCAGGGCGTCGACCTGGCGTCGGCGCTCGCGGTCGAGTTCGGTGAGTCGCGCGCGGTCACGGTCCTCGGTCGCGGCGCGCAGCTCGTCGCCGAGCGCCACGAGGTCGTCGATCGCCTGCCCGTGCGCGCGGGCGACCTGGTTGACGACCCACGCCGCGACGGTCGGCTTGGCCAGCCCGCGCAGCCGGGTCGCGCCCACGGCATCGCCCGCTGCGGTGGCCTGCTTGGCAGCGACGTTGCGGGCCGCGACGAACTCGTCGAGAGGCAGCGCGAACAGGTGATCGACCGCCTGCTCGCCGCTCGCCGCGGGGTCCTCGCTCATCGGTCCAGCGTCGCACCGTTCCTCTGGCCGTGCCGAGCATGCGGTTGTCGTCCAGGATCGGGCCGGATCGGACGACAACCGCATGCTCGTGGAACGACAACCGCATGCTCGGCACCTCCGATAGTCTCCGGAGTCGAGCGCACCGGGCACACGGCCCGGGACTGCGCGTCACCGCCGACCCAGGGGAGCCCGTGGACAAGGACCAGCTGCTCGGCTCGACCGCGACCTCCGCCGACGGCGAAGCGGACCGGGCCGGCGCCGACCCGGTGCTGGACCCGACCCCCGCCGACGCCGCACCCGACGACCCGACCGGTGCTCCGCCGTCGGGCATCGAGGACACCCCCGCGAAGCCCGGGCTCGACGACCTGGTCGCGGGCTGGGTGGGCCGGGCCCTGGACGTCTATCCGCGCCCGGGCCTGCCGCTCACCGCGCACTGGGACGCCTCGGCAGCGGGCCTCGTGCGCCAGGTCCCGTACGTTCCGCGCTTCGCGACCAAGCCCCTCGAGCTGCTCGACCGGTTCGGGGCCGTGCACGTGGGCCCGCGGGAGGTCGGGTTCGACGGCGACGCGGTCGACTGGGACCGTGTGATCGAGCTGCGCACGCACCCCGCCTGGTCGAGCCTGTCGGCCGACGCGCTCGAGGCGAACTTCGCGCAGTACCTGAGCGTGATCCCGCGCCTGCCGGGGCGCGGCTGGGTCCTGGGCAAGGTCTCGGAGCTGCTCGTGTCGCTGTACCTGGCGGTCGTGCCCCTGCCCGACGACGTCGCGCGCCTCCTCGAGGTCGGCGACACCTCGGACGACGACACCGAGGAGGGGCCCGAGGAGGTCGCGGAACGCGACCTGTTCACCCGGCGGACAGTGACGGAGATCGTCTACAAGCGCCGCTTCGGTGAGGGCGAGCGGCAGGCGTGCACGACGTCGGTCCTGCTGCAGCTCGCGTTCCCCGAGTCGACCGACGCCATGCTGGCGCTCGCGGCCGAGCGGGGGGTGCGGGTCGTGCACGTCCCGGTCGACGAGGGCGACATGGGCGCGACGATCAAGCGCGCCGCGTCGTGGCGGTCGGCAGCGCTGGGCCTGAGGGAACGCTTCGCACGCGCAGAGGGCCCGACGGCGTAGGTCGCCCGGGCGGCGATCGTCGACGGGGCGACGGGGCGACGGTCCGTGCCGTCACGCGGCCCGGTTCCCGCGCGCGGTCTACGCTCCGAGGGGACCGCGTGGTGGGCGAGGGCCGGCCGCGCGGCGAGGGCGCGCCGGGACGAGCACCGGCGGCACGACACGAGGCGAGGCAGCACATGGCACGCAGGACCATCGTCATCACCGGGGCGAGCGACGGGATCGGCGCGGCCGCAGCCCGGCAGCTCGCGGCGGACGGGCACAGGGTCGTGGTCGTCGGGCGCTCGCCCGAGAAGACCGCCGCGGTCGCCGGGGAGGTCGGGGCCGACTTCTTCGTGGCCGACTTCGCGCGCCTGGCCGAGGTGCGGGCGCTCGCCGCCGACCTGCGCGAGCGCTACGAGAGGATCGACGTCCTCGCGAACAACGCGGGCGGCATCATGGCCGACCGCCAGGTCTCCGAGGACGGCCACGAGCTGACGTTCCAGGTGAACTACCTGGCGCCGTTCCTCCTCACCACGCTGCTGCTCGACCGCTTGGAGGAGAGCCACGCGAGCGTCATCAGCACGAGCAGCGCCGCGCACCGCCTGTTCAGCGACTTCCACCTCGACGACCTCGAGGCCGAGCGGTCGTACGCGCCCAACGCCGCATACGGGAACGCCAAGCTCGCGGTCAACCTGTTCACGCGCGAGCTCGACCGCCGGTACCGCGCGTCGGGGATCTCGGCCGCGGCCTTCCACCCGGGCGTGGTCGCGACGAACTTCGCGGCCACGTCGACGAGCGGCATGCGGGTCATGTACCAGACCGTGCTGAGCCGCTTCCTCACGTCGTCGGCCAAGGGGGCCGACACCCTGGTCTGGCTCGCGACGACGACCCCGGGCGTCGACTGGGAGCCGGGGAACTACTACGTCAAGCGCAAGATCGCGACGACCCACCCGCTCGTGGGCGACCCGCGGCTCGCGGCCGAGCTCTGGGACCGGAGCGTGGAGATGGTGGCCGGGGCCGACGAGCCGGGGACGGCGGCCTGACGGAGGCGGCCTCTGGGCTCTGGACCTCGGCGGATCGGGCCTCGCCCCTTCGGTGCCGACCATGCGGTTGTCGTCGGTTTCGTCCGCGTAATGAACGCCCACCGCATGCTCGAGTGACGCCGACCGCATGCTCGTGAGCGCCGCGCGTCCCCGGACAGCACGACGGGCCCGGTGCTCTCGCAACCGGGCCCGTCGATCTCACCGCGCCGCAGGCCGAAGGGGGGTGACCTGCGACGGGGAGGCTGGGAGGACCGTCAGGACGCCGAGGTCGTGACCTCGATGCGCTGCGGCGTCGTGCCGGCGTAGACGCCGGCGACGGTGACGGTCAGGACTCCTGCGTCGTACCGGGCGCTGATCGCGTCCGCGCTGGTGGCCTGGGGGAGCGTCACGACGCGGTGGAACGCGCCGTAGCGGACCTCGCGGACACGGCGGCCCTCGGTCTCCTCGGCCCGCTCGTCCTTGCGCTCGCCGCGCACGACGAGCTTGCGGCCCTCGACCTCGACCGTGACGTCCTGCGCGGGGTCGATGCCCGGCAGGTCGAAGCGGGCGACGAGGTCGTCGCCGTCCTGGAAGACGTCGGCGTGGGCCGGGACGCCCGCCACGGGACGGGCGGTGAGCAGGTCGCGCAGGGCGCGGTCGAAGGCGGGGGCGGGGGTGGTCAGGGTGGTCGTCATGGTGACTCCTTCAGTCGTGATGGAACCTCTGACGGGTACAACTTGAGTCACCCACGCTCAATTCCGGAACCGCGTTCGCCCTGGACGAACGACCGCGCCCGTGGGGCGGGGCTCGGCCTACTCGCAGCCCACCCCGTCGCCGTCGCGGTCCAGCTTCTTGCTGTACCCGGGCTCGCCGACGCGGATCGGTGCCTTGCCCGCCGCCGGCTCAGGCCTGGGGCGCTCCCAGGACCGCGACCAGGAAGTCGCCGCCCTCGGTGAACTGCCGCAGGTCCCACGTCGACAGCGTGAGCTGGACCTCGAGCCCGGCCTCGGCGGCGTCGGCGAAGAACGCGTCGAACGCGTAGCCACGTCCCGCGCCGAACCCGACGACGGCCCGCCCGCCCGGTGCCAGGTGGGCCCGGAAACGGCGCAGCACCTCGACCTCGGTCCCCGGCGCGAGGAACGTCACGACGTTCCCGGCGCACACGATCAGGTCGAACGGTTCGTCGACCCCCATCGTGGGCAGGTCGAGCTCGGCGATGTCCGCGACGAGCCACGTCGAGCCGGGATGGTCGGTCTCGGCGGCCTCGATGAGGAGGGGATCGACGTCGACCCCCACGACCGTGTGCCCGCGCGCCGCGAGCTCGGCGCCCACGCGACCCGGGCCACAGCCGGCGTCGAGGATCCGGGCCCCGCGCGGGAGCATGGCGTCGACGAGCCGCGCCTCGCCCGCGAGGTCCGCGCCCTGCGCAGCCATCGCGCGGAAACGCTCGACGTACCAGGTCGAGTGCGCGGGATTCATGGCGGTCTTCTGCTCCCAGCGCGTGGGGTTGGCCTTGCTCACCGGTGCTCCTCGGGGTCGGGCGGGGTGTGATGGGTCGGACGGGCCGTGCGGGTGGAGAGGTCGGGCGGGTTCGGTCGGGTCGGCGGGGCGTCCCGGGGGCTGTGGCAAGGGCCGACGGATCAGCTGACCGGCCGACCTGGCGCCCGGCTGACCGGATGCTGACCGGCCGACCTGGCGCGAGCTTCGACCGTACCTCTGCGGCGACCGCTGTCGGCAGCGGTCCAGGCCCGGGGCGACGGGGTCTCAGCGGCCGGGACCGACGGCGCCGGCCGGACAGGAACGACCCGCTGCCCACGCCGCACGGCCCCGCTGCCGCCTCTCTGGACCGACGACCCGCCGACCACGAGGTTCCGTGCGGTCGAGCACGAGGTTGAGAGCGGAATCCGCTCCATAACGGCCGCAACCTCGTTCTCGGCACCACGAAGCCGGCACCAGCCGCCGTACAAAAACCAGGAAGGAACCCCTACGGCTCCACGTCGTCGTGCAGCACCACGCGCGACAGCTCGATCCGGTCCCCGCGCTTCCAGTAGTGCAGCCTGCGGGCCGACGCACGCTTGCTCTGGAGCGAGGCCCGCCAGCACGTCGCGCCGTCCTCGCGCACGACCGCGGGGCTGCTGCCGCCCTCGTTGACGCGCAGCGGGTGCAGCTCACGGCCCGCGATGTGCTCGGCGTCGCCGGTCAGCACCTCGACCACGACGTCGACGACCTTGGCCCGCGAGACGCCCTCGATCGTCGCGAGCGACGGCAGGAACCTGTCCCCGAGCGCATACGGCGCGAGCGGTTTGGTCGCCTTCTCGGCGGCCGGGACGCGCCGGACCCATGCGAGCTGGACCTCGAACCGGAACTGCTCGACGGGGTCGAGGAAGACCGCGCCGTCGTCGGGGGCCGGGCCGCCGTGGCTCGCGGCCTTCTCGGCCTTCTTGAGCTGCTGCCGGCTGAGGTCGGCCTTGCGGTACCGGGTGCGGAAGTTCTCGGCCCGGGTCAGGGCCTCGGCCAGGTCCCGGTCGAGCTCGGCCGCACGCAACCGCAGCCCGCCGAGCTCGACCGCGGTCGCCTGCGCGGCCGCGCGCAGCAGCCCGACCTCGGCGGTCGCCGCGGCGAGGTCCGCCTCGAGCGTGCGGGCGCGGGTGCGGCTCGCCTCGAGCGCGAGGCTCATGTCGCGCAGCGCTCCCCGGGGGGTCGCAGCGGGGGCGTCGCGTCGCGGCGCGTTGGCGATCAGGTCCAGCGGGGTCCGACGGCGCAGCCCGCCCTCGGCGCTCGGCCCCGGCTCGGCGGTGCCCTGCTCGGCATCGGTGAGCACCTCGGCGGGCGCCTCCGTGAGCATCTCCGTGGGCGGCCCCTCGACCGATCCCGCCTCGGGGGGCAGCTCGGGCAGGCGCAGCGGCGGCAGCACGGGCAGCGACCGAGGCGGGGCCGGGCGGCTGAGGTCCGGGAGCACGAGCCACGGCGGGCCGCCGTCGAGCAGGCTCGGGGCGGGCACCGGGGCGTCGTCGCTGTCGGAGTCGTCGTCGACGTCGTCCAACCGCAGCCGCCACGGCGCGGTCGACACGACGCGCGCGAGCACGACCTCACCCATGGTGAAGAGGTCGGTCAGCTCGTCGGCGGGGTTCCCGGTCACGTCGTCGCGCGGCACGACGACCTCGAGCCCGGGGACGAGCCGCAGGTGCACGGTCGCGGGGGCGACCGCGGTCACGTCGGCGAGCACCACCTGCCCGACGGCGTACCCGCCCAGGTGCGTGTCCTCGCCCGGTGACGTGGCGCCGTCGGGCACGAGGAGCGCACCGCGCACGTCCAGCCGGCGGCTCTCCCGGTCCAGCGTCCCTGCGACCCGCTGCCCGACGACCAGCAGCCGCGCGAGCGAGACCCCCGGGACGGTGAGCTCCTCGGCGATGCTCGCGAGCGAGTCGTCGTCGAGGGTCACGAACGCGCGCGGCCCGAGGATGGACCGGACCGTGCCCTCGACGAGGGGCGCGTCGGGGTCGTGCGACGTCCCGAGCAGTCCCGCACTGAGGGCCGCGGTCAGGGTGTCGTGCGTGAGGTGGTCGTGCAGGCGCCGTGCGTCGGCGTCCGAGTAGGCGAAGCGCAGCTTGCTGCGCCGCGGCAGGCCGACCCACTCGTGGTCGACCGGGTAGACGCGCGCAGCCCCGCCGTAGACCTGCGTCGAGGGGGGCATCACGGCCGAGAACGCCCATGAGGCGTCGCCCGTGGGCAGGACGACGACCTCGGCCAGCCCCGAGACCTCCTCGAGCAGGCCGTCGAGGTCCACATAGGGGGCGTCGTGCCCTGCGGCGACCGAGATCGCGACCACGGGCCAGGGACGGCCCGGGGTCAGGAGGTGCGCGGCGAGGACCCGTGCGCCCTCGACGTCGGTGACCCAGCGCGCGCCGGACGGCGGCCTGCGGGGAGCCCCGCGGCGTGGGGCCGGAGCGTCGCCCGCGGGGCCGTCCGGAGCGCTGCCGGGCGCCGGGGAAGAGCCCGCCCTGGCCCGTTCCTTCGTCCTGTTGCGTCTGACCACGTGCTCACCTCCTCGTATGCCGTGGGGCACACCGTAACGGCTGGCGCCCACGTCGGGGCGCAGGTGCTGTGGTGTGGGGGCGACGGGAGCGGACGAGGTGCGCCGGGGCGGCTCGGCAGGGTGGCGGCTAGCGGCCGAACACCTCCAGGACGGGTGTGTCGCCGTCGACGAACCGGATGAACTGCCCCACGGTCGAGGGGGACCGCAGGGCCTGCGCGGCCACCAGCGCGACGTTGCCGCGCGACGTCTCGCCGTTCTCGGCGTCGACGTCGATCGTGCCGGTCGCCGCGTGGTTCGTCAGGGTGCCGGGGCCCAGGATCGTCCAGTCGAGGTCGGTGCCGCGCAGGTGGTCGTCGGCCGCGAGCTTGGCGTCGGCGTACGGGAAGAAGCTGTTGTCCTTCGCGATGCCGTGGTCCGGCACCGAGCCGATCCACGACACCATGACGTAGCGCGAGACCCCTGCGGCCGCGGCCGCGTCCATCGAACGGATCGCGGCGTCCCGGTCGATCGCGTAGGTCCGTTCGGGGTCCCCGCCGCCGGCGCCCGCGGACCACACGACCGCGTCGTGCCCGCGCAGGGCCTCGGTCATCTCCTCGGTCGAGGCCTGCTCGATGTCGAGCAGGACCGGCGTCCCGCCGAGCTCCTCGACGAGCGGGAGCTGCGACTCGAGGCGCACGATCCCGCTCACGGCGTTGTCGTGGTCCGTGAGGATCGGGACGAGCAGGCGGCCCACCTTGCCGTGGGCTCCGATCAGGGCGACGTTCATGGTTCTCCTCGGTTCATCGGGTGCGGTGCTCCCTCCACGGTGCACCGAGGAGGCGCGGGCCGCCTGCTGGGGGATCGGGCGGGCTACTCCTCGACGACCGCCACGGTCACGTCGATGTTGCCGCGCGTCGCGTTCGAGTACGGGCAGACCTGGTGCGCTGCCTCGACGAGCTCCTGGGCGACGGCGCGCTCGACGCCGGGCAGGCTCGCCTCGAGGTGCACCGCGAGCGTGTAGCCGCCGGCGTCGAGCGGCCCGATCGAGACGCTCGCACCGATCGCCGAGTCCGCGACCGAGACCTTGCGCTGGCGCGCGACGCCCAGCAGGGCCGAGTGGAAGCAGGCCGCGTAGCCCGCGGCGAAGAGCTGCTCGGGGTTGGACCCGTCGCCGCTGCCGCCCATCTCCTTGGGCACGGCGACGTCGAGGTCGACCCGCCCGTCGGTCGAGCGGACGTGGCCGTTGCGGCCCTCTCCGGTGGCGAGTGCTTCGGCGGTGTAGAGAACCTTCATCGTGCTACCTCCAGGGTCGGCTGACGGACGAACCCCTCGAACGTATGTCGCTCCGGGCAACTGTGCGTGGTCGGTTCGCCCAGGGCGCAGCGACGTCCGACCGGGGGCCCGTCCCCAGGTACCGTGGAACGTCGCCGTCTCGGCGTCCTTCCTCGACCACGGAACGACCGCACCCCCATGACCAACGCACCTTCGCCGTCGGGCACCCCTGACGGCTCGTCCTCCTCCCTGCCCGACGGCGCCACGCCCCCTCCCGCGTCCCTCGCCCCCGAGGGCGAGCGGCTGGCGCACGGCCTGCGCACCCGGCACCTGACGATGATGGGCCTCGGCTCGGCGATCGGAGCAGGGCTGTTCCTCGGCAGTGGCGTCGGGATCGCGACGGCCGGACCGGCCGTCCTGGTCTCGTACGCGGTCGCGGGCCTGCTCGTGATCCTCGTGATGCGGATGCTCGCGGAGATGGCCGCGGCCGTGCCGTCGAGCGGGTCGTTCTCCGTCTACGCCGAGACCGCGCTGGGCCGCTGGGCGGGCTTCACGCTCGGCTGGCTGTACTGGTTCACGCTCATCATGGTGCTCGGCGCGGAGATCACGGGGGCCTCGCAGATCGTCTCGGGGTGGGTCCCGGGGGTGCCGCAGTGGGTCGTCGCGCTCGTGTTCGTCGCGGTGTTCGCGGTCGTGAACCTGTGGGGCGTCAAGCACTTCGGCGAGTTCGAGTTCTGGTTCGCGTTCATCAAGGTCGCGGCGATCGTCGCGTTCCTGGTGATCGGCGTCCTGCTCGTGCTGGGCTGGCTGCCGGGCACCGACCCGGTGGGCACGACCAACATCTTCGGCGACCCCGCCTCGCTCGCGGGCTTCGCACCCCACGGGCTGCCGGGCATCGCGGCCGGGCTGCTGGTCGTGGTGTTCGCGTTCGGCGGGATCGAGATCGTGACGATCGCGGCGGCCGAGGCGCGCGACCCGCAGAAGGCGATCGTGACCGCGACCCGCTCGATCGTGTGGCGGATCCTGTTCTTCTACGTCGGCGCGGTCGCGATCATGGCGCTCGTGCTGCCGTGGGACGCGCCCGAGCTGCTGAGCGGCCCGTTCGTCGCGGTGCTCGACCTCGCGGGGCTGCCGAGCGCGGCGCGGCTCATGGAGGCCGTGGTCGTCGTGGCCCTGCTGTCGGCGTTCAACGCCAACGTCTACGGCACGTCGCGCATGGCGTTCTCGCTCGCGGGCCGCGGAGACGGCCACCCGGCGCTGACCAAGGTCTCGCCGACCGGCGTCCCGTGGGTCGCGGTGCTGCTCTCGGTGTTCTTCGGGCTCGTGTCCGTGGGGCTCAACTGGCTGCTGCCGGGCGAGGTCCTGGGCATCCTGCTCAACGCGGTGGGCTCGGCGCTGCTCGTGATCTGGGTGTTCATCGCGGTGTCCCAGCTCCGGCTGCGACGTCGCCTCGAGGCCGCCGCGGGCGGCGCCGACAGGATGACGCTGCGCATGTGGGCGTACCCGTGGCTCACGTGGGCGACCCTGGCCGGGCTCGCGGGGCTCGTGGTGCTCATGCTGTTCGACGACGCCGCGCGCGTCCAGCTCGTGTCGACCGTGGTGCTCGTGGGCGTGATCGTCGCGGTGTACGGGGTGCGGTCGTGGCTCCGGAAGCGGACCGAGCGGGCCGACGTCGGGTCCTGACCCGTTGACACCCACCCCCTCGCGGGTGTGCGCTGGAATCTCGCGCCAGGGAGCACCGGGAGTCTCGGGGAGAACCCATGTCTCGCATCGCCGGCTGGATCACGCACCGCTACGCCAAGTGGGTCGTCATCGCCTTCTGGGCGGTCGTCCTGGCCCTGACTGCGCCGCTGGCCGGCAAGCTCACGGGCGCGCAGGACAACGACGCCAAGTCCTGGCTCCCGGCCGACGCCGAGTCGACCCAGGTGCTCGACGTCGCGAGCAGCTTCACCTCGCCCAACACGATCCCCGCCGTCCTGGTCTACGTGCGCGAGTCGGGCCTGACCCCCGAGGACCTCGCGGCGGTCTCCCAGGACGTCGCGACCTTCGGTGAGCTCGACACGTTGGACGGGGACGTCGTCGGGCCGATCCCGTCCGAGGACGGGCAGGCCGCCCAGGTGGTCGTCCCCCTCGACCTGGGCAGCGAGGGCTGGAACCTCGCGGCCGACGCGGTCGCGGACCTGCGCGCGACCGCCGAGGACGGCGCGAACGGCATGGACGTCTACGTGACCGGTCCGGCGGGCGCGGCCGCGGACTCGTCCGTGGCGTTCGAGGGCATCGACTCGACGCTGCTCTACGCGGCCGCCGGGGTCGTGATCGTGATCCTGCTGCTGACCTACCGCAGCCCCACGCTGTGGCTCCTGCCCGTGGTCTCGGCGGGCGTCGCGCTGACCGTGTCGCAGGCCGTGATCTACGTGCTGGCGGACACGACGGGCCTGACCGTGAACGCCCAGAGCGCGGGCATCCTCACGGTCCTGGTCTTCGGGGCGGGGACGGACTACGCCCTGCTGCTCGTCGCGCGCTACCGGGAAGAGCTCCGTCGCCACGAGGACCGGCACGAGGCCATGGCGCTCGCGCTGCACCGCGCGGGCCCGGCGATCGTCGCGAGCGGTGCGACGGTCGCGATCGGCATGCTGTGCCTGCTGTTCGCGCAGATGAGCTCGACGGCCGGGCTGGGGCCCGTCGCGGCGGTCGGGATCGTGGTCGCGCTGCTGGTCATGCTGACGCTGCTGCCCGCGCTGCTGGTCGCGACGGGCCGGTGGGTGTTCTGGCCGCGCGTGCCGCACCTGGGCGACGACGAGCCCACCGAGCACGGCGTCTGGGCGCGGCTCGGGACACGCATCTCCCACCGGCCCCGGCGCGTGTGGGTCGTGACGTCGATCGTCCTGGCCGTGCTGGGACTGGGCATCACGCAGCTCGACGCCAACGGGCTGTCGAGCGCCGAGTCGTTCCGGGGCGAGCAGCCCTCGATCGTGGGCGAGCAGGTCCTCTCCGAGCACTTCCCGGCCGGCTCGGGCTCGCCCGTGGTCGTCGTCGCGGACGACTCGTCGCCCGCCGCGGTGGCCGCGGTGCACGACGCGTTCGCGAGCACCGAGGGGATCGACGCGTCGACCGTGACCGAGCCCGTGTCCGCGGGCGGCTACGCGTACATGGAGGGCACGCTCACGTCCGAGCCGGACTCGCAGGCGGCCTACGACACGGTCGACCGGGTCCGGGACGCGGTCCATGCGGTCCCGGACGCCGACGCCCTGGTGGGCGGGGCGAGCGCGATCACGCTCGACGTCCAGCGCGCCTCGGCCGCGGACAACCAGCTCATCATCCCGATCATCCTGCTGACGGTCCTGGTCATCCTCGCGCTGCTCCTGCGCGCGATCACGGCGCCGCTCATCCTCGTCGCGACGGTCGTGCTGTCGTTCACCGCGGCCCTGGGGGTGAGCGCGCTCGTGTTCACGTACGTGTTCGGGTTCGAGGGCGCCGACACCTCGCTCCCGCTGTTCGTGTTCGTGTTCCTCGTCGCGCTCGGGATCGACTACAACATCTTCCTCATGACCCGGGTGCGCGAGGAGTCGCTGCGCGTCGGGACACGGCGCGGCGCGCTGATCGGGCTGGCCGCGACGGGCGCGGTCATCACGTCGGCCGGGCTGGTGCTCGCGGGGACGTTCGCGGTGCTGGGCACGCTGCCCGTGGTCGCGTTCGCGGAGATCGGGTTCGCGGTCGCGTTCGGCGTCCTGCTCGACACGCTCGTGGTCCGCTCGGTGCTCGTCACGGCGCTGAACCTCGACGTGGGGCGGCACATGTGGTGGCCGAGCGCCCTGGGCCGCAAGGAGGACGTGCCGGTCGAGGAAGTGTCCGCGCTCCCGTCGGGCGCACCGGTCCGCGAGTAGCGGGCCCGCCAGGACGACCCACGCCCGACGGCGGAGCGCACCTCCCGGGGCGCGGCGCCGTCGGGCGGGTCGCGTCAGACCACGTCCTCCCGCTGCAGCAGGCGCAGCGTGATCCAGCCGATCAGGACCGGGATCCAGCACGAGATCAGGCGGTAGAGCAGGACCGCCGGCAGGGCGATCGCGGACGCGATCCCGAAGCTCACGAGCCCGCCCGTGAGCGCGGCCTCGACCACGCCCACGCCGCCCGGCGTCGGGGCCGCCGACGCGAGCGTCTGCCCGACCATGGTGGAGAAGGCCGCGGCGATCGGGTCGTTGCCGCCGCCGAGCGCGAGGAGGCAGGCCCACAGGGTCGCGGCCGAGGACAGCGTGGTGCCCATCGCACCCAGGATCGAGAGGCCGAGCCGCCGCGGGTCCTTCGCGAGCCCGCCGAGCTGACGGAACGCGGGCAGCACGTCGTCGCGGGCGTACGTGCGGACCGCGTGCCGGAACCGCGGCACCACGAGCACCGTGACGACCGTGACGACGACCGCGACGACCGCCGCGAGCAGCGCCCACCTGGCCCAGCTCGGCATGTGGTGGTCGATGCTGCGCCCCGCGACGAGCGCCAGGATGCTCAGGAGCACCAGGTGCGTGAGGACCTGCACGATGCTCTGGAGCGCGACCGTGCCGGTCGCGAGCGCGGTGCTCATGCCCGACTTCGACAGGTAGCGGACGTTGAGCGCGAGCGACCCGACGCTCGCCGGGGTCGCGGTGCCCGCGAACGCGTTCGCGAGCTGGACCCGGGTGGTCCGCAGGAACGGCAGGTGCATCGGGGAGCACGCGGCGAGCGAGGCCGCGGCCGCGAAGAACCCCGTCGCGGCGAAGAGCACGGCCAGGATCGCCCAGGCGGGCTGCGCGTCGCGCAGCGCCTTGCCCATGCGGGGGATCTCGCTGATCTCCGGGATGACCACGTAGGTGAGCCCGCCGATGAGCACGAACCACACGAGCACGCGCAGGGCGTGGCTCCGGGGCGACCGGACCACCTTCGGGGCACTGTCCCCGGACGCCTGCGGCGACGTGGGCGCCGCGGCCTGGGGCTCGGGGGCGTGGTCCTGCGAGATGGCGGGCTCCTTGCCGGGACGGGGACTGTCCCGCGACCCTACCGGCGGGGGAGGCGCGACGCTCAGTCGTTCGGCGTGACCTCGGGCAGTGGCGCCGGACCGTCCGCGGGCACCCAGCCCTTGGGCGGTCGGATCGTGGGGACGTCGCCCACGATCGGCACCGGGCGGCGGTGGAACGGGAAGCCGTAGCGCGTCACGAGCCCGGCGAGCGTCGTGAGGCGGTTGCGGGGCCCGATCAGGCTCATGATGTGCACGAACAGCCACGCCAGCCACGCGCTGCCGCGGGTCAGCCGCAGCTTCCCGGCGATGTCCGCGACGGCCGCGCGCCGTCCGATGACGGCCATGGTGCCCTTGTCGAGGTAGGTGAGCGACGTCGTCGGGCGTCCCTGGACGAGCGCGCGGATGTTGCGCCCCGCGACCTTGCCCGACTGGATCGCGGGCTGGGCGAGCTGCGGCAGGCCCGCGGGCGAGATCGCGATGTCGCCGGCCGCGAAGTGGTCCGGCCAGCCCTCGACCTGCAGGTCGTCGCCCACGCGGATGCGCCCGCCGTCGCCCAGCGGGAGGTTCCAGCGCGAGACCTCCTCGTGCGGGGCCACGCCCGCGGCCCAGACCGTGAGGTCCGAGCGGATGAAGGTGCCGTCGGTGAGCTCGACGCCGTCGGGCAGGACCTTCGCGACGCCCGCACCCAGGTGCAGGTCGACACCGCGACGCTGGAGCTCGCGCGCCGCGTAGGTGCGGAGCTTGGCGGGGAACGGCTTGATGAGCTCGGTGCCGCGCTGGACGATCTTGACGCTGAACGCGTCGCCGTGGATCTCCGGGTACGCCGGGGCGAGTCCCTGCGTGCGCAGCTCGGCGAGCGCTCCCGCGACCTCGACCCCCGTCGACCCGCCGCCCACGACGACCACGCGGAGCCCGTCGTCGGTCTCCGGGGTGGCCGCGGACTTCTCGAGCCGCACGAACAGGGTGTCGCGGATCTTGAGCGCCTGCGAGCGCGAGTACATGGCGAACGCGTGCTCCTTGGCGCCGGGCGTGCCGAAGAAGTTGGTCGTGACGCCGTTGGCGAGGACGAGGTAGTCGTACCGGATCTCCTCGTCGTTGAGGAGCCGGAGGGTCTTGTGCTGCGGGTCGAGGCCCACGAGGTGCTCGTGCACGACTCGCACGTTGGGCTGCTTGAGGCGCAGCGCGCGCAGGAAGTACGTGACGTCGCCCGGGTTCAGGCCGCCCGTGGCCACCTGGTAGAGCAGCGGCTGGAACGTGTTGTAGACGCGGCGGTCGATCAGCGTGATGCGCACCGGGGCGCCGGCGAGCGCCTTGACCGTCGCGAGGCCGGCGAACCCGCCGCCCACGACGACGACGTGGGGGAGCGTGTCGTGCGCCCCGGTGGGTGCGGGCTGCGCGGCGGTGCCGTCGTTCACTGTGTGCCTCTCGATACGTCTCGTGGTGCGACACGACGATGTGCCGGGTGGTCCGGGGCACGAGCGTATGCCGGGCGGGGGCCCGCTGCCACGGTGCCGCGCGCTGCGCGGGGGAGCGGGGCGGGGGCGACAGAGGTGTCACCAGCGGCCGGGCCGCGGGTCCGGGCGGCGCCCGTGATGCGGATCACGGGCCGTTCTATCTGACGTCGTGTGGACAACCCGGCCTCTCGGCGCGTAACTTCGAACTGACCGGTCAGTCTAAAAGAGTGGCCGGACTGGAACTTTCGGAGGAACCCCCATGAACCAGCCCGTCGCCCGACACGGCAGCGACGAGGCCACGTACCTCGTGCAGGCCACCGTGACCACGCCCGCCGGCGCCCCCGGCACCACGAACCACCAGGTGCCCGACGGCGCCGCGCACCTCCCGCAGGGCCGGCTCGCCGCCGCGGACATCGCCGACGACATGACGCTGCGCGGCCCGCTCGGCGGCGAGATCGCCGAGACCCTCGAGCCCGCCGACGGCACCCCGCTCCCCGCCGCGGCCCCGCACGCGATCAGCGCCTACGACCTCCAGCTCCACGGCCCGCGCGGCCTGGTCTACGGGCCTGTCGACCTCGAGGTCCCGGCCGGTGAGGTCGTGGTCCTCCAGGGCCCGCAGGGCGCGGGCCGCTCGAGCCTGCTCCTGACCCTCGCGGGCCGCATGGCACCCGACCACACCCCGGACGGCTGGCTCGTCGTGCTCGGCGAGAGCCTCACGGGCCGTCGTGCGCGCCGCACCGCGGTCCAGCGTCGCGCGGCGATCGCCGGCTTCCACGGGATCGACGAGCTCGACGACGCGGTCACGGTCGGCGACTCGGTGCGCGAACGCCTCACCTGGCTCGCGCCCTGGTACCGCCGCACGCCCAAGGTCACCCAGGAGGTCTACGAGCGCGTGGCCCGTCCCGTGTTCGGCCCCCGCGAGCTGCCCGCGCTCGACTCGATGGTCTGGGACCTCGACGAGGTCGACGCGATGCTCCTGCGCATCGCGATCGCCATGGCCCAGGGGCCCGAGCTGCTCGTGGTCGACGACCTCGACCAGGTCCACGACTCGGCCCGCCGCCAGATCGTCTGGGAGCGCCTCGAGGCGATCGCGACCACGGGAGTGACCGTCGTCGGCTCGGTCGCCTCCGCCGGCGAGGTCGACGCGATGCGCTGGGGCCGTGCCCCGCACGTCGTGCGGCTCACGACCGGCCCGCAGCTCGTCGCGGCCTGACCCCACCACCCGGGCGACGCTCGTCGCTCCGCCCACGCTCCGCCGTCGGGCCTCATCCTTCGCACGTACAGAACGGAAAACACCTCTCGTGATGTCTTGGACCTCCACCGGTACGGAGCTGCGGCGGTTCCGCCGCGGCCTCCTGCCCAAGCTCGCCGTGGGCGCGATGATCTTCGTGCCCCTGCTCTACGGGGCCATGTACCTGTGGGCCTTCTGGGACCCGACCGGCAACCTCGACAAGCTGCCCGTCGCGATCGTCAACGCGGACACCGGCACCACGATCGCCTCGGACGACGGCGACGAGACGCTGAACGCGGGCGACGAGGTCGCGACCACGCTCGTCGACTCGGGCGACCTCGAGTGGGCCCAGGTCGACGCCGCGACGGCCGAGAAGGGCGTCAAGGACGGCACCTACTACTTCGCGCTGACCATCCCCGAGGGCTTCTCCGAGGGCATCGCGAGCGCCGCGGGCGACGACCCGCAGGCCGCGCAGCTCATGGTCACGTACAACGACGCGAACTCGTTCCTCGCCACGACCCTGGGACGCAGCGCCATGACGCAGGTCCAGGGCGCGGTGCGCGAGGAGATCGGCGCGCAGGCCGTCGACAAGGTCCTCGTGGGCCTCGGCAGCGCGCGCGACGGGTTCGCGCAGGCCTCCGACGGCTCGCTCACGCTCACGACCGCGAGCGGTCAGCTGACGGACGGTGCGACGCAGGTCGCCGACGGCGCCTCGTCCGCCGCCGACGGCGCAGGCACGCTCGCGTCCGGGATCGACCAGCTCGCCGACGGCGCGGGCAGCGCCGTGACCGGCGCGGGCAAGCTCGCGAACGGGGCGGGCGCGCTGTCCCAGGGCGCGTCCTCCGCGAGCGCGGGCGCCTCGAAGCTCGCCGCGGGCGCCTCGTCCGCGGCCGACGGGGCCTCGGCCCTCGCGGCCGGTGCGGCCACGACCCAGTCGGGCATGGTCCAGCTCGCCGACGGCGCGCACCAGCTCGCCACGGGCTTCACGGCCCCGACCGGCCTCGTGGCCGGGGCGGACAAGGCCGCCGCGGGCGCCCAGCAGGTGTCCGACGGCGTCGCGCAGGTCCAGGGACAGGTCACCTCGCTCGCGGGGAGCGTCCCGACGCTCCGCGCGCTGCTCCAGCAGAACGCGGCGGCGCTCGGCGCCTCGACCGACCCCCAGGCCCAGGCGCTCGCGGCCGCGAACCGGCAGGCTCTGGGCCAGCTCCCCTCGGACGCCGAGCTCGCGCAGAGCGCGGCCGGCCTCCAGACCCTCGCCGACGGCTCGCAGCAGGTCGCCGCGGGGCTGCCCGCCCTCTCGTCGGGCATCAAGGCCGCCTCGGCCGGGGCCGCGCAGATCGACGCCCAGCTCCACCCGGGCGCGGGCACGCAGACGGTCCGAGACGGCGTCGACGGCGTGGCCGCCGGTGCCGCGAACCTGAGCAGCGGCCTCTCGACCCTGCGCGGCGGGGCCTCCGACCTCGCGGCCGGGAACGCGTCGCTCGCGTCGGGCGCGGGCACGCTCGCCGCCGGGACCTCGTCCCTCTACTCGGGTGCCCAGCAGCTCGCGACGGGCGCGCAGTCGGCCGCGACCGGGGCGGGGGCGCTCGCCGAGGGCACCCGCACGCTGGCCGACGGGGCCACGCAGGTCGCCGACGGCGGGGCCCGGCTCACCGAGGGCGCGCAGACCCTGACCGACAAGCTCGCCGAGGGCTCCGAGGCGATCCCCGACGACGGCACGGCCCTGCGCGAGCAGCGCGCCGAGGTCATCGCGGCCCCCGTGACCGTCGCGGACACCGACCTGGCCGAGGCCGAGGGCTTCGGCGAGGGCTTCGCGCCGTTCTTCATCCCGCTCGCCCTGTTCGTGGGCGCGCTCATCACGTGGCTGCTCATGCGTCCGCTGCCCTCGCGGGCCCTCGCGACGCCCGCGTCGGGTCTGCGCACCACGCTCGCCGGGTTCCTGCCCGCGCTGTGCATCGGGTTCGCGCAGGTCGCCGTGATGCTCGCGGTCATCCACTGGGGCGTGGGCCTCGACATGACCCACGCGCTCGGGACGCTCGCGTTCACGACGCTCGTCGCCGCGACGTTCCTCGCGCTCCAGCAGGCCCTCATGGCGCTGCTCGGCCCGGCCGCGGGCAAGGTCGCGATCCTGGCGCTGCTCATGCTCCAGCTCGCGTCCTCGGGCGGCACCTACCCCGTGCAGACCACGCCTGCGTTCTTCCAGGCCATCCACCCGCTGCTGCCCATGAGCTACGCGGTCGACGGCCTGCGCCAGACGATCACGGGCGGGGTCGACGGACGGCTCTGGTTCGCGGTGGTCTACCTCGGCGTGCTGCTGCTAGCGTCGCTGGCGATCAGCGCCTGGCGGGCGGGACGCATGCGCACCTGGACCCTCGACCGCCTGCACCCGGCGCTCGAGATCTGACGACGAAGAGGTTGGACGAACGATGACGACGACCGAGGCGGACCCGACGGCGGACGGACGCGACGCCGTCGGGCCCCTCGAGCCCGGCGCGCCCGCTGGCTCCGCTGGGGCCGCTGGCTCCGGCGCGCCCGCTGGGGCCGCTGCGGCCGCTGGGGCCGCTGGGCCCGACGTGCCGACGGGGACCCGGCGCGAGCAGGCCTTCGCGGCCCGCCGCGCCGGGACCCGGCAGCAGATCATCGACGCGGCCGTGAGCCTCATCGCCGACCAGGGCTTCACGGCCACGTCCGTCGAGGACATCGCGTCCGCGGCGGGCGTGGCCAAGGGCAGCGTCTACTACAACTTCGGGTCCAAGTCCGACGTGTTCGAGGCCGCGCTCGCGGGCGGGCTCGAACGGCTGACCCTCACGCTCGAGTCGGCCCGCGCCGACCTGCACGGCAAGGCAGCGCTCGCGGCGCTCATCGCGTCCCTGCTCGAGCAGATCCGCGCCCACCCGGACTTCGCGAAGCTCCTCGCGGCCGAGGTCTTCCGGGTCGGGCGCGAGTGGCAGGAGACGGTCGGGCACATCCGCGCACGCGTCATCGAGTTCTACGCGGCCGCGCTGCGCGAGGAACGACCGGGGGCCGACGTGTCGCTGCTCGCGGCGTCGGTGTTCGGGGCGACGCTCGTCGCGGGCCTCGAGTGGCTCGTGTTCCAGCCTGAGCGCGAGTTCGACGAGGTCCTGGCCGCGGTGCTGGAGCTGGTCGCGGGGCTGTGACGGGCGTCGGCCCACCGGCCTGAGCCGTGGTGCCGGCCGCACTCGCCAGCTGCGGGCGCCGGGCGCGCGACAAGCGGTGCGTGCCTTGCCGTCGGCAGCGCACTGCACAGACGGGATGCGGTGCTCCCCGGAGGCGGACGTGTTTCTGCGCAGCCACCACAATGGTGGTGGCTGCGCAGAAACACGTCCGCCCGGGACCCAGGCCTGTGCCCGGCTCGGCCGAGACGCGACGGCGGGACGCGCGTGCCTCGGGCGACCCGACGGCGGGACGCACGCTCCGCCGTCGGGCCGCTGCACTGCTCAGCCGAGCAGGAGCTTCCAGCAGCCCACCCCGATGAGCCCCGCGAGGAGCGGAGCCACGACGGGCACCCACGCGTAGCCCCAGTCGGAGGGGCCCTTGTGCTTGAGGGGCAGGAGCGCGTGCACGATGCGCGGCCCGAGGTCACGGGCCGGGTTGAGCGCAGGCCCCGTCGGCCCGCCGAGCCCCGCGACGAGCCCCCACACCAGGAAGCCGAGCGCGAGGTGCGCGAGACCGGGCTCGGTCGTCGTCAGGGGCGAGTTGATGATCGCCAGGGCGCACGAGAACAGGATGACCGAGCCGAGCAGCTCGTTCGCGAACCCGTTCAGGCGGCTGTGCGCGGCGTTGACGGTCGAGAAGGTCGCGAGCACGTCGTCGACGTTCTCGGTGCGGTCGTAGTACGGCTTGTGCGTGGCGACGATCGCGAGCTGCCCCGCCATGGCCCCGAGCATCTGCGCGACCACGTACGGCGCCACGTCGGCCCACGGGAACATGCCCCACGTCGCGAGCCCGATCGTGAACGCCGGGTTGATGTGGTTCCCGCTGATCCCGCCGAACATGAGGGCCGGGATCATGACGCCGAACCCGTAGCCCATCGCGATCAGGCTCCAGCCGCCGCCGTAGCCCTTGGACCCCTTGAGGTGCACGTTCGCGACCGTGCCGTTGCCGATGATGATGAGAATCGCCGTGCCGATGAACTCGCACGCGGCGCGCACGGCCAGGGAGTAGTCGGGATCCATGCGCACACCCTGCCAGGGGCGGGGGCCGGGCGGGCGGCGCGACACCCCGCGAGACGCGGCCTGGCGCGAGACGGGGCGCTCGGGAACACTTGCGGGTCATGGACAGCACGGAGACGGTCGGGACCACGGCACGCCAGGCCCGACGGCGTCGCTCGCCGCGGTCCGTCGTCGCACGTACGGCGGTGGCCGCGGCGGCGGGGGTGCTGACCGGGCTGCTCGCCGCGTGCGTGCCCGGGTCCGGGAGCGAGACGTGCGTGAGCTGGGCCTCCTTCCCGGACGACGCGGCCCGGACCGAGCAGGCCGACCTCGTGGTCGACGCGACCGTCATCGAGCAGGCCGGTACCCGGTCGATGTTCGGTGCCGAGGCGAACGTGTGGTCGATCGAGGTCGGGTCGGTCGTGAAGGGTGACGCGGAGCCGGGCGAACGCCTGGAGGTCGTCTCCACACCTCCGACGTGCACGGGCGAGGCCTACCCCGACGGAGACCCGCTCGACGTCGCCGGCGAGGTGCGCCTCTACCTGAAGGACGCCGCGTCGTTCCAGCTCCCGGGGTCGGGCGACGGGTGGGCGCTCATCACCCCGCTCGACGGGGTCGGTGAGGCCCCGTAAGTCACCTGAAAAGGGACGATGCGGTAAGTATCGTGTTAAGTCCCCGCTTTCCTCTGTCGTGTTCTGCCCGCTGCCCTTACGCTCGCGACAACCGAACTCCCCGCAACGTCGCGCCGAGTGTGCGGTCGCCTGCGTGGGGGACCAGTGGAGGAGAACGAGTGTGAGAACACGTCCGATCGTCCCGTCCGTCGCCGCGCTGAGCCTGGGGCTCGCCGCGGTGTTCGTCCCACCGGCAGCGGCAGCCCCGCCTGCCCCGCCCGCCCCGCTCGAGGACCACGTCTCGGGCGCGGCCGTCATGCAGCACCTCGAGCAGTTCCAGGCCATCGCGGACGCCAACGGCGGCAACCGCGCCATCGAGACCCCCGGCTACGAGGCCAGCGCCGCGTACGTCGAGCAGGTCCTGACCGACGCCGGGTACACGCCCGAGCGCCAGTACTTCACGTTCGAGGACCTGAACGTCGACGAGCTCTCGCTCACGGCAGCAGGGGTCGCCGTCACCGAGGACGTCTACCCCGCCGAGTTCGCCCCCGACACCCCCGCAGGAGGCGTGACGGGCCCGCTCGTCCAGCCTGTCGACGCCCTCAAGCACGGCTGCACGGCCGAGGACTGGGCCGGGGTCCAGGCCACGGGCGGCGTCGCTCTGATCAGCCGCGGCACGTGCGCGTTCGGCCTCAAGGTCCAGCTCGCCGCCGAGGCCGGTGCCTCGGCCGTCATCATCTACAACAACACGATCGGCGCCCTCAACCCGACGCTCGGTGCACCCAGCGACGACTGGGTACCCGCGGTCGGCATCCCGCAGGCCGCGGGTCAGGCCATCCTCGCGGCGCTCGCGGGCGGCCCGGCCGACGCGACCTACGTGCTCCAGACGTCGATCGTCTCGCACACGACCTTCAACATCCTCGCCGAGACGAGCACGGGCCGGGCTGACAACGTCGTCATGCTCGGTGCGCACCTCGACGGCGTGCCCGAGGGGCCGGGCATCAACGACAACGGGTCCGGCTCCGCGGCGATCCTCGAGACCGCGGTCCAGCTCGCCGAGCACGGCGGCCCGCTCGACAACCAGGTGCGCTTCGCCTGGTGGGGCGCCGAGGAGGTGGGCCTGGTCGGATCGACGCACTACGTCGACGACCTGGTCGCGAACGACCCGACGACGCTCGACCAGATCGCGACCTACCTGAACTTCGACATGGTCGGTTCGCCGAACTACGTGATCGGGGTCTACGACGCCGACGAGTCCACCTACCCGGCACCTGTCGAGGTCCCGCCGGGCTCGCCCGAGACCGAGGACGTCTTCACGGACTACTTCGACTCGATCGGGCAGGCGTGGGTCGACTCGGAGTTCTCGGGCCGCTCGGACTACCAGGCGTTCATCGCGAACGGCGTCCCGGCCTCGGGCCTGTTCACGGGGGCCGACGACATCAAGACCGACGCGGAGGTCGCGCTGTTCGGCGGCACCGCGGGGATCTGGCAGGACCCGAACTACCACTCGGTGAACGACGACATCGAGAACATCGACCCGGTCGCGCTCGACATCAACGCCAAGGCCATCGCGCACGCCACGGCGTCGCTCGCGGCCGACACGTCGGCGATCAACGGTGTGGTCTCGCCCGTCGACCCCGAGCTCACGGGGCTCACGGCGACCGCGCGCTGCACGGGCAAGGTCGCCACGCTCTCGGTCGTCGCGACCAACGGTGAGGACCGGCCGCTCGACGTGCTCTTCTCGACGCCGTTCGGCACCAAGACGTTCAACCACGTCAACCCGGACAAGAACGTGCACCAGTCGTTCAGCGCCCGGTCCGGCTCGCTCCCGGCAGGCAGCGTGACCGTCAGGGCGTGGGATGACGCGGGCTCGCAGGAGACCTACACGATCGACTACGCGGCGCTCACCTGCTGACCTGGTCGTGAGACCGCGGGCCACGAGATTGGGCCCACGAGGCGGTCCTCGAGATAGAGGGTCGCCGTCGAGATAGAGGGTCCCGGCCCTCTACCTCGACGTGATCCCTCTACCTCGGCGGCAATGCACGACGGCGCCCCCTCCTCCGGTGAGACTCTCGCCGGAGGAGGGGGCGCCGTCGTGCACGGGAAGGTCAGGCAGGTGGGGCCGGGTCGCCCGGCGCGCCTGCCCCACCCGGCGCACCCGCAGCCTCAGCCGCCTCGCGCGCCGCCACGTTGCGCTTCGAGAGCAGGCTGTTGCGGTACCCGAACGACGCGTAGAGCACGAGCCCGATCACGACCCACACGAGGAACCGCAACCACGTGAGGGTCGTCAGGTTCGTCATGAGCCACAGGCACGCGACGCCCGAGAAGATGGGCAGCACGGGCGACCACGGGACGCGGAAGCCGCGCGCGATGTCGGGGCGCGAGCGGCGCAGGATCGGGATGCCGAAGCTCACGAGCACGAACGCCGAGAGCGTCCCGATGTTGATCATCTCCTCGAGCAGCTCGACCTGCGCGAGCCCCGCGATGAGCGCGACCACGATGCCCGCCCCGACCTGGAGACGGACCGGGGTGTGGAAGCGGTGCGAGGTCTTGGAGACGCCGCGCGGCAGCAGGCCGTCGCGGCTCATCGAGAACATGACGCGCGTGAGGCCCAGGAGCAGGACCATGATGACGGTCGTCAGGCCGATGAGGATGCCCACCGAGATGACGCGCCCGGCCCAGTCCGCGCCCACCAGGATGAAGGCCGTGGTCAGCGAGGGGTCGTCCGAGGCTGCGAGGTCGGTGTACGGGACCATGCCCGTGACCACGAGCGTCACCAGGATGTACAGCACCGTGACGACCGCGAGACCGCTGAGGATGCCCTTGGGGATGGTCTTCTGCGGGTTCTTGGCCTCCTCGGCCGTGGTCGCGACGACGTCGAACCCGATGAACGCGAAGAACACGAGCGCCGCGCCCGCGAGCAGGCCCATGACGCCGTACGTCGTGGGTTCGAGGCCCGTGAGGAACCCGAACAGGGGCTGCTCGAGCGCCGTCTTCTCGGGCGCGGGCTGCGACGGCGGGATGAACGGCGTGTAGTTCTCGGCCTTGACGTAGAAGAAGCCCACGACGATCACGAACAGCGTGATCGCGACCTTGATGATCGTGAACACGCTGTTGATGCGGCTGCTGAGCTTGGTGCCGATCGCGAGGAGCGTCGTGAAGACCCCGACGATGAACACCGGCCCCCACTCGAGGTCGACCGGGCCGATCGGGATGCTCAGCGGCAGGTCCACGCCGAACAGCGAGAACGCGTCCGCGAGGTAGATGCCCCAGAACTTCGCGATCACGGCCGCCGCGAGCAGCATCTCCAAGATGAGGTCCCAGCCGATGATCCACGCGACGAGCTCGCCCATGGTCGCGTAGGAGAACGTGTAGGCCGAGCCCGCGATGGGCAGCGCCGAGGCGAACTCGGCGTAGCACATGACGGCCAGCGCGCACACGATCGAGGCGATGACGAACGAGATGATGACCGAGGGCCCGGCGAAGTTCGCGGCGGCAGTCGCGCCGACCGAGAAGATGCCCGCCCCGACCGCGACCGCGACGCCCATGACCGCGAGGTCCCAGGCGTTGAGGTCGCGCTTGAGCGAGCGTTCCGGGTCGTCGAGGGACGCGAGGGACTCCTCGACGGACTTGAGTCGCAGAACACCTTTGGCCATCGCTCCAGTCTGTCGGCCGGGTGGGCATCACGCGCGGTGGGGGCCCGACGCCGTCGGGCCGCTGTCCGCGGCGCCCGCGCACCTGGGAGAATCCTCCGATGACCACCGCAACCCCGGAACCCACCCGTCCCGGTGCGCCGCTCGGCGCGACCGGGGAGCTCCTGGCCGTGTGCCGCGTGCACGTGCTGCTGCCCGACGCGGGCGCGGTCGGCGTGACCGCGATCGACAAGCGCCCCGTCGAGGGACCGGTCCGGGTCCGGCCCCTGGGCCTGTACGCCGACGTCCAGGCGGACCGCGCGCACCACGGCGGCGAGGAGCAGGCCGTGTACGCGTACTCGCAGGAGGACGCGGACCACTGGTCGGGCGAGCTCGGCTACGAGGTCACGCCCGGGCTGTTCGGCGAGAACTTCCGTACGCGCGGCGTCGCGGCGAGCGGGGCGCTCATCGGCGAGCGGTGGCAGGTCGGCAGCGCGGTGCTCGAGGTCACGCAGCCGCGCACGCCCTGCTCGACGTTCGCACGGCGCCTGGGCGAGGACCGCTGGGTCAAGCGCTTCACCGACGCCAACCGGACGGGCGCGTACCTGCGCGTCGTGACGACCGGGGAGGTGCAGGCGGGCGACACGGTCGAGGTCGTCTTCCGGCCCTCGCACGGCGTGACCATCGCCGACTGGTTCGGGGCGCGCGTCGCGGGGGCGACGGTCGAGGTCGCGCGGCGGCTCCTGGCGTCCGCAGCAGAGGGCGAGATCCGGCTGTCGGCAGAGATGCGGGAGCGGGCCGAGCGCGCCGTCCGCTGATCCGTCGCCGAGTGCATGATTCGGCTGCGACACGCCGGGTGTGTCGCAGCCGAATCATGCACTCGGCGGGAGCGCGGGGTGGCTCAGCGCGTGGGCTCGCTCGGGGGCCACTCGCCGTCGTCCGAGCCGTCGTCGGCCGCGAACAGCAGCTCGTGCAGCCGGACCTGGACCTCCTCGACGCGCGGGACGTCGGGCAGGGTCATGCCGGGCTTGGCGGTCGCGTCCGAGATGATGAGCGTCCCGCAGCCGAACATCCGGTCGACCAGGTCCTTCTCGTACGTGACGTCGTTGATGCGGTAGAGCGGGATGTCACGGCCGGTGCGCGTGATGATGCCCGAGCGGGTCGAGAGGCGCTTGGTCGTCACGGTGTAGTTCGTGGTCAGCCAGCGCAGGTGCGGCACCACGACCCAGACGATCGCCGCGACCGTGGCCACGCCGAGCGTTCCCCACAGGACCACGAGGTGCTCGGGGGCGAACCAGAGGATGGCCGTCGCGGCGGCCACGATCAGGACCAGGACGAGGATCGGCAGGAACAGGGCCTTGGGGTGGGTCCGCAGCTCCATGACGACGGTCTCGCCCTCGGCGAGGTTCTTGTTGACGCTCATGGGGAGCATCGTGCCACCTCACGCCGTCGGCAGGTTCCAGCCCTCCATGGTGTGCAGTCCGTGCCCGTGGCCGAGCAGGCTCACGCTCGCGGTCCCGAGCTCGAACCGCGCGGCGGTCGCCGGCCCCAGCTCGAGCCACACGGCCGCGAGCACGCGCAGCAGGTGCCCGTGCGCGACGAGCAGCACGTCGCCCCCGTCGCGCAGCACGGGCTCGGCGCGGCGGACGACGGCCCGCGCACGCTCGGCGACGTCGTCGAGCGTCTCGCCGGGCCGGGCGTCCACCGCCCCCTGTGTACCGGGGACGACGTGCACCCCGTCGCGGAAGATGAGCCAGTCCCGTCCGAGCTCGCGGCTCACGTCGTCGGCCGTGCGCCCCTCGACGGGGCCGTAGTCCCACTCGGCGAGGTTCGGGTCGGCGACCGCGTCGGGGAACCCGGCGAGCTCGGCGGTCCGCCGGGCGCGCAGCAGGGGGCTGCGCAGCTCGAGCGCGAACTCGCGCCCTGCGAGGAACGTCCCGGCGCCGCGCGCCTGCTCCTCGCCGTGCGGGGTCAGGGGGATGTCGCTCGTCCCGGTGTGCTGCCCGGTCAGGCTCCACTCGGTCTCGCCGTGCCGCAGGAGCACGAGCTGGGGGTCGGGCATGAGGGCCTCCGGGCGTCGGGACGTGGTCCCCTGAGCATCTCCCAGGCCCGACGGCGCAGCACCCGCAGGGCGTTCCGGTCGCCCCGCGCACGGGACGGGGTGGGCGGAGGTGTGACGGAGTCGGGGGTCGTCGGATGCCGGTCGGTACCTCTAGGCTCGACCGTCATGACTACCTACTCGATCCTGACGGTCACCGCTGCGCTCCGAGGCGAACCGTTCGAGGCCGAGAGCGACGAGGCGGCGCTCGACGTCGTCCGGTCACGCAAGCGCAGCGGGAACCTGCCGCTGACGTCCTTCACGCTCCAGACCTCCGACCAGCGCACCGTGGCGTCCTGGTCCGGGGCCCACGAGGTCGTCTGACCGGTCCGGAGCTATCCGGCACGACCCTCGGCCGACCCGACCCCGTCGCGGACGGGAAGGTGCCTCCCCAGGGTGAGGGCGTCGTCGGGCCCGTCGAGCGGAGCGAGTCCCAGGCGTTCGTAGAACGCGATCGCGCCCGTGTTCTCCGACCCCACGCCGAGGTGCAGCCCGGGGACGTCGAGGGCCACCAGCTGGTCCACGAGACGCTCGACGAGCCGCCGCCCCCACCCGCCGCCCTGGGCCTCGGGCAGCAGGTCGATGTGCAGGTGTGCGGGGTGCGAAGCAGGGTCGACGAGCCAGGGGCGCACCTCGACCGACCGGTCGTGGATCTGGCGGACCAGGCCTGCGTCGGGGGACTCGTCGGCAGGGTCGGGCAGCAGGTGCCGGGCCCGCAGCTCCGGCCACCACTCCCGTTCGCACCAGTCCTCGAAGGCGAGGGTGTCGCGGCAGCCGATCACGTACCCGACCACGCGCTCGTCGTCGGTGACGAGGACCGAGACGAGCCCCGGGTCGTGGGCCGCGTAGGGGGCGGCATAGACCTCTCCGAGGAGCCGCGGGTCGGCGAAGCGGTTGCTCGCGTCCCGGCCGTTGTCCCCCGTGCGCAGACAGATGTCGTAGAGCGCGTCCAGGTCGCTGGGCGCGTAGGGACGGATTCTCACGGTGGTGCTCCCTCGGGTCCGCGGGGTCGTCCGTCTCGGTGCTGAGGTCACGGTTCTGACTCGGCCTCTTGCGCGGGGCGACTCCGTGTGGAAGATTACTAGTCAAGTTTACAGACAATTAATTCGACCGACATCGATGGTGACGTCAGGTTCAGGCACTCTTGAGCCGGAGCACCGCAGACGTCGGGCTCGGTCAGGAGACGACGCAGTGAGCACGGACAGCACCAAGAGGGTCGGCAACGCGACCGTCCTGCGCGCCCTCAACGACGGGGCGGCGCTCGAGGCGCTGCTCCGGCACGGGCCCATGACCTCCGCAGGGCTCCAGGAACGACTCGGGCTGTCCAAGCCCGCGACCGCGACCCTCGTGGCTCGCCTCGAGGCGGCCCGGCTCGTCGAGCGGTCGGGTCACCGCGACGGCCGACCCGGTCCGCGCGCCGTCGTCTGGACGTTGCGTGCAGCCGCCGGCTACGCGGCCGGCGTCGACGTCGCGGTCGGCAAGATCTCGGTCCTCGTCGCCGACCTGAGCGGTCAGGTGGTCGGCCGGTCCGAGCGCGAGACCGAGTGGGCCGCCGAGGAGCACCCCGACGGCGCGCACCTCGCGCTGGTCCGTACCGTCGTGGAGGAGGCCTGTGCGCAGGCCGAGATCGGCCTCGCCGACCTGCTCCAGGTCGCGGTCGGCTTCCCCGGGTCGATCGACCCGGCGACCGGACGGCTCGCCTACGCGCCGCACATCGAGGTCTGGAACGACCAGGACGTCGAGGCCCAGCTGGGCGAGGTGCTGGGTGTCCCCGTCGCGGTCGAGAACGACGTCAACCTCGTCGCGCTCGCGGAGCTCGGGCGCGAGGACCTCGCGGACGTCACCGACCTCTTCGTGCTCTGGGTCGACCAGGGAGTAGGTGCTGCGACGCTCCTCGACCGGCGGATCCGCCGTGGTCGTCGGGGCGGCGCTGGCGAGATCGACCACGTCCCGGTCCCCGACCCCGCCCGCCGGGGCCGTGAGCCCGAGGGGCGTCGCAACGTCGCCAACCTCGTCCAGCTCGACGGCGTCGCGCGCCTCGCGCAGGCCTACCGTCTTCCCCCCTTCGACTCCGCACCGCTCGACACGCTGCGGATCGACCCCGCTCCGGAAGGCAGGGCGTCCGACGCCGCCCGCAGCCCCGAGGTCCGCAAGGCCGCGACGAGCGCGCTCGAGCGTGCCAGCAGCGAGCCGGTCGGCGACGCCGGGGACTTCCTCGACGACCTCGGTCGGCGTCTCGCGGTGGTCCTGAGCATGGTCGTCGGCGTCCTCGACCCCGACGCCGTGGTGCTCGGGGGCGAGGTCGCCGTCGCCGGCGGTGAGCCGCTCCGCGGCCGCGTCGCCACGGCCCTCCGCACGGAGCACGGCGCTCTTGCTCCTGTCCTCCTGTCCACCGCCCGAGGCAACGGCGTCGTCGAAGGAGCTCTCGCCGCTGCCCTCGACGAGGCAAGACGCCGCGTCTTCGGAGCGGGGAGCGTCACCCCCTCCTAGCCCGCACGGTCCGCCCGGACCGTTCGACCACCAGACCCCACACCTCACGCGACCCCGGTCGACCACCCCCTGACCCGTCGCACCCTCCACCAGGCACCACGCCGTCCCGGGCTCTCTCGCGCCCATTTCTCGAAGGAACGATGATGATCCGCACCCTGAACCTCCCGTCCCGAGGCGTCCCCGCCCGGGCGGGCCGGACCACCGGACGCGTCCGCGCCCGGGTGACCTCCGCCGTCGGGACGCTCGCCGTGAGCGCCCTCGCGCTCTCCGCCTGCACCGCCGGGACCGACGGCGGCGGGGGCAGCACCGCGGCCCCCGCCGACGACGAGGAGGTGTCGATCTCGATCTGGAGCGGCTTCTCCGACCGCGAGCTCGGCATCATCGACGAAGCGGTCGCCCGCTTCGAGGCCGACCACCCCAACTACACCGTCACGAGCCAGGGCAGCCAGGACGACGACAAGCTCGCCCAGGCCATCCGCGGGGGCAACGCACCCGACGTCGCGGTGTCCTTCTCGACCGACTACGTGGGGCAGAACTGCTCGTCGGGAGCCTGGCAGGACCTCGGGCCGTTCATCGAGCGGGACGGCGTCGACCTCGAGCAGATCCCTGCGGCCGTGCGCGGCTACACCGAGTTCGAGGGCACGCGCTGCGCTCTCCCCATGCTCGCCGACGTCTACGGGCTCTACTACAACCTCGACCAGTTCGCGGCGGCAGGCGTGACCGAGCCGCCCCGCACCACGAGCGAGCTCCTCGAGACAGCCAAGAAGCTCACGCAGTTCAACGAGGACGGCTCCATCAAGGTCGCCGGGTTCGTGCCGCTCATGAACTTCTACGCCAACACCCCGCAGGTCGTCGGCCCCATGTTCGGCGCGCACTGGACCGACGACTCGGGGACGTCGAGCATCTCGACCGACCCGGCGTGGGCCGCCCTCGCGACCTGGCAGAAGGAGCTCGTCGACTGGTACGGCTACGACAAGCTGCAGAAGTTCGTCGCCGGGTCGGGGCAGCAGTACTCGGCCGACCAGGACTTCCAGACGGGCCGCATCGCGATGGCCCTCGACGGGGAGTACCGCACGGCGTTCATCGACGACGCCGCGCCCGACCTGGCCTACGCGACCGCCCCGGTCCCCGTGAGCGACGACCGGGTCGACGAGTACGGCGGCGGGTACGCGACGGGCACCGTGATCGGCATCCCGCAGGGAGCCGAGAACCCCGGGGCCGCGTTCGAGCTCGTCAAGTACCTGGCCTTCGACACGGGCTCGCTCGTGGCGATGTCCAACGGGCTCAAGAACGTCCCGACGACGCTCGACTCGCTCGAGTCGCCCGAGCTCGAGGTCACGCCTCAGTTCCAGACGTTCCTCGACGTGTTCGCCTCGGACGGGCTGTCCAACAACCCGCCGTCGGCGAACGGCGGTGCCTACCTCAAGACCGTGTCCGACTTCTTCGACAAGTGGCAGGCGGGCGGCGTGAGCGACCTCGACGCCGCTCTCGCCCAGGTCGACACGGACATCGAGAACGCCAAGGGCATCGGCGGCTGACCATGACCGTCCTGGCTCCTGGCCACCCCGGTTCCCCGGCCGCCACCGTGCGGCCGGGGGACCCGGCGGGCCCTGCTCTGCGGCGCAAGCGCTCGCGGCGCCGTGCGCTGACCGTCCTCGCCTTCATGGCGCCCTGGATCGTCGGGTTCACGCTGTTCCTGGTGTACCCGCTGGTCTCGACCGTCTACTTCTCGTTCACGAACTACGACCTCATCTCCGCCCCGACCTTCGTGGGCCTGCGCAACTACACGCACATGTTCACCGCGGACCCCATCATGTGGATCGCGATCAGGAACACTGCGTGGCTCACGGTCGCGATCACGGTGGGACGCGTGCTGTTCGCGCTCGTGACCGCGGTGACGCTGACCAAGGTCAAGCGGGCCACGGGCATCTTCCGCACCCTGTACTACCTGCCGGCCCTCGTGCCCCCCGTCGCCGGCACGCTCGCGTTCGTGTTCCTCTTCAACCCCGGTTCGGGTCCGGTCAACAAGGTGCTCGGCTGGTTCGGGATCGAAGGGCCGCTGTGGTTCCAGGACCCGGCGCTCGCCAAGCCCGCGCTGACAATGCTCGTCCTGTGGGGCGTGGGCGAGCTCATGATCATCGTCCTCGCCTCGCTGCTCGACGTCCCGACCGAGCTGTACGAGGCCGCGGGCCTCGACGGCGCGGGGGCGTGGCGGAAGTTCTGGCACGTGACCCTGCCGTCGATCGTCCCCGTCCTGCTCTTCTCGGTCGTCACGTCCGTGATCGCGGGCCTGCAGTTCTTCACGCAGGCCATGGTCGCGGGGTCGGTGGCCTCGGGTTCGTCGCAGGTCGCGGGCAGCAGCCAGCTCGCGGGCTACCCGGAGAACTCGACCATGACGTTCCCCATGTGGCTCTACCAGCAGGGATTCCAGTACTACAACATGGGCTACGCCTCCGCGATGGCGGTCGTGCTCTTCCTCGTGTCGGGCGCGTTCACGCTCCTCGTGCTGCGCCGCATGACCCGAGGCTCCGACGAGGCAGGTGCCTGACATGACCACTTCCACGACCCTGCCGGCCCCCGCCGGCTCGTCCGCTCCGCACCGTCACGGGCGCACGTCGCGCACCGCGCGCCCGTCGGCCCAGCTGCCAGGGTTCCGCCTGAGCCCGCGCGCCCAGCGGATCGCTTCCTCGGTCGCGACGCACTCGTTCGCGATCGTCCTGGCCGTGATGTTCATGGCCCCGATCGTGTTCGTGGTGCTCACGGCCTTCATGTCCGACCAGCAGGCGCTCACGGGCGCCTGGTGGCCCACGTCGTGGCACGCGGAGAACTTCGCCGCCGTCTTCGACAAGGCGCCCATGCTGCGGTACTACCTGAACTCGCTCGTCTACTCGCTGCTCGCGACGCTCGGCATGCTGCTGTCGTCGGTGCCCGTGGCGTACGCGCTCGCGCGGCTGCGCTGGAAGGGGCGCAACCTGTCGTTCGTGCTCACGGTCGTGGCGATGCTCCTGCCGCCGCAGGTCGTGGCCGTTCCGCTCTACATCCTGTGGGCGCGGCTCGACATGACCGGGACGCTGTGGCCGCTGATCGTCCCGTACTTCGTGGGAGACGCGTTCAGCATCTTCCTGCTGCGCCAGTTCTTCCTCACGATCCCCGAGTCCTACTCGGAGGCCGCGCGGCTCGACGGCCTGAGCGAGCTCGGCATCCTGCGGCGCGTGATCCTGCCCATGGCCAAGCCGGGCGTCGCGGCCGCCGCGCTGTTCACGTTCATGTACACGTGGAACGACTACTTCGGTCCGCTCCTCTACACCGGGGAGAACCCCCAGAGCTGGACGCTGTCCCTGGGCCTCGCGTCGTTCCGCGGGGTGCACCAGGTCCAGTGGAACCTGACCATGGCGGCGACGCTGCTCGCGATGATCCCCGTCGTCGCGATCTTCTTCGTCGCCCAGAAGACGTTCGTCGAAGGGATCTCCTTCTCAGGTGTGAAGGGGTAGTCCGGGAGGTGCCGCGGGGGACCGGAACTGGGCCGGGAGCCCGCGGTGGAGGTGCGGGGCCGCTCGACGTCCGCGTCGGGCGGCCCCTTCGTGCGCTCCGGCCCGACGGCGGCGCGCACCCCGGGCGGTGCGGCGCACCTCAGCCCGTCCCCGCCCCGGGCGGTCCCTGCCTCAGGCCACGCCGTCGAGGCCCACGATCGACAGGAACACCACGAGCGACCCGAGCAGGACGACGGCGACGCCCACCGAGATGAGCAGGACGGTGCGGGGACGGACGGGCATGGGGCTCCTGCCGGGGTTGCTGGCGCACGGGCTGCGCGGGTCGCGTCGTGTGGCGCGGCCGGCCGCGGGTGCGGGGACCCGACCATCGTAGGCAGCCCCGGCACCGCTGCCGGCCGGGTCAGGCCCGGGCGTCCGCGAGCTCGGACGCGCCGCTCATCCGGCGCGCGAGCATCCCGTCACGCCACGTGAGGTACCCGCCGTCGAGGTTGCGCACGTCGTAGCCGAGCTGGCTGAGCAGGCGCGCGGCCGTGTGCCCGCGCTGCCCCACCTGGCAGTGCACGACGACGGGTACCCCGGTCGGGATCTCGGCCGCGGCCCGTGCGCGCAGCTCGTCGAGCGGCACGTTGAGCGCGGGGAACGTGCCCGTACCGCCGTCGGGCTCGACGGTCCCGCGCGCGTGCTCGCCGGGCGTGCGGACGTCGACCACGGTCGCCCCCTGGGCGACGAGGTCGTCGAGCTCGTGCCACTGGACGCTGCGGGTCTCGACCGCGCGCAGGTTGTCGGCCACGTAGCCGAGCATGTTGACGGGGTCCTTGGCCGAGCCGTACGCCGGGGCGTACGCGAGCTCGAGGTCGGCCAGGTCGGAGGCCGTGAGGCCGCCCGCGATGGCCGTGGCGAGGACGTCGATGCGCTTGTCGACGCCGTCCCGCCCGACGCCCTGGGCACCCAGGATCAGGTCGGTCTCGGGGTCGACGAGGAGCTTGAGGGCCATCTGGCTCGCCCCCGGGTAGTAGCCCGCGTGCTGGGCGGGGTGCGTGTGGATCGCGCGGTAGGGGCGCCCCTCCGCGCGCAGGCGCTTCTCGTTGCGTCCCACGGTCGCGGCCGTGAGCCCGAACACCCCGACGACGGCCGTGCCCACCGAGGGGCGCATGCCGGCGCGGCGGCCGAGGATCACGTCGGCGACGTGGCGGCCGTGCCTGTTGGCGAGGTTGGCGAGCGGGATGAGCGTGGGCTCGTCGGCCCCGGCGGGGCCCGAGCCCGCGGCGAGCCCGTCGCGCTTGGTCGCGGCGTCGCCCACGGCGAACACGTCGGGGACCGAGGTGCGCAGGTCCTCGTCGACCAGGATGCCGCCGCGGGGGCCCGTCCTCGCGCCAGCGAGGACCGCGAGCTCGACGTCGGGTCGGACGCCGACCGCGGCGACCACGAGGTCGGCCGGGACCTCTCCGCGTGGCGAGCCGTCCGCGGACGTGAGCTCGGCCGTGTCGGGGCCGAGCGCACTGACCTGCGTGGACGTGCGGACGTCCACGCCGTGGGCCTCGAGCTCCTGCCGGACGCGGACGGCCATCTCGGGGTCGAGCGGGGCCAGGACCTGGTCGGAGAGCTCGACGAGCGTCACGGCCAGGCCCCGGTGGACGAGGTTCTCCGCGACCTCGACCCCGACGAACCCGCCGCCGATCACGACGGCCGAGCGGGCGGGCGCGCGGAGGTGGTCGGTCGAGGGCTCGCCCAGGGGCGCGGGTGCGCCGGTCGGGTCGGTTGTCTCCGACGGGTCGGCTGCGCCGGTCGGTGCGTCGACGTCGACGCCGACGAGGGGGCCGTCGCTCGCGCGGCCCTCGATCGCGGCGACGATCCGGTCGACGTCGGACACGTCGCGCAGCACGAGGGCGCGCTCCATGCCGGGCGCGGGCGGGACGATCGGGCGCGCGCCGGGGCTCAGGACGAGGCGGTCGTAGGTCTCGACGTGGTCCAGGCCCGTGGTCAGGTCGCGGACGGTGACGGTGTGCGCGGCGGCGTCGACCCCGGTCACGCGGTGGCGGACGCGGACGTCGATCCGGAAGCGGGCGGCGAGCGACTCGGGGGTCTGGAGGAGGAGCGCGTCGCGCTCCTCGATGACTCCGCCCGCGTAGTACGGCAGACCGCAGTTGGCGAACGAGACGTGCTCGCCGGCCTCGAGGACGACGATCTGGGCGTCCTCCGAGAGACGGCGCAGACGGGTGGCCGCGGACATGCCTGCCGCGACTCCTCCGACGATGACGATCTTCATGCTTTCCTCCTGGGGTTCGGGACGACTATACCCCGGGGGGTATATTGATCATCAACCCGATCAGGAGGATCACCATGTGCAGAGCTGTGACCTGCAAGAAGTGCGGCAAGACGACGTGGGCCGGCTGCGGCCAGCACGTCGACGACGTCATGCGGGGCGTCCCGCGCAAGGACCGGTGCGAGGGGCACGCGGCCGAGCCGTCGCAGGGCTCGTCGCCCGGCTCGTTCCTCGCGAGGCTGTTCGGGTCGAACAGGTCATGACCGAGCCCGGCGTGACCGCGCCGGCGGCGCCCGGGCCGCTCGCGCCCGACGCGGCCTCCGCGCCGCTCGCGGTGCAGGTCCGGCGGCAGGTGTGGGGGAGGCGTCGGCTCGTCGTCGGCGCCTCTCTCGCACCGGGAGTGCTCTGGCTGCTCGTGCAGGCCGGAGGCGGCTGGTCGCCCGCGGTCACGCCCGGGTGGGTCGCGCTGCTCGCGGTGGTCGCCGTCGTCGGCGCACTCACGCTCGCGACCTACGTCCCGGCCCGGGGCGAGGTCTGGCGGGATACCCTCGGGTGCTCGCCGTGCGCGGTCGTCTCGGGAGGCACCGTCCTCGCCGCGGTGTTCCTGGTGGGCCAGGCGCCGCACCAGGTCGGGATGGTGCTGCCCGCGCTGGCTGTTGTCCTGTTCGGGCTGGTGCAGCGCACGAGCAGCACCCGCGACGTGTGCGTGCGACGAGAGGAAGAGTCATGGAGCTCGACAAGGACGAGATGAAGAAGGTCTCGAACCGGCTCAAGCGCGCCCAGGGGCAGCTCGCCGCGGTCGTGCGGATGGTCGACGAGGGCGGCGACTGCGCCGACCTCGTGATGCAGCTCTCCGCGGTGTCCAAGGCGCTCGACCGCGCCGGGTTCGCGATCATCGCGTCGGGCATGAAGCAGTGCCTCACGGACGACGAGAACGGCCCGGCCGACGTCCAGAAGCTCGAGAAGCTCTTCCTGTCGCTGACCTAGTGCGAGGGCATCTCGAGACAGCCGCCGTCGGCGATCGGGCCGCCTGACTCCAGCGCGAGCACGCCCGGCCGGACGTCTCCGAACACGCACCCGCCCGGGACGCTCACGCCGATCCCGAAAGCCGTCGTGCCGTCTCCCCAGACGTCCGTGTCGCCCGTGGTCTGGACCGTGGTGAAGCCCGCAGCGGTCAGGGCGTCGACGACGTCCTGCGAGCGGAACGTCGCACCGGACCCGGCGAGCGCGGCAAGCGCCGCCTCGACCGCCGGGACCGAGCGTGCCGCGAGAGCCGCGTCCTCCGGGGTGGAGCTCCGCTGCCGGTACGCGTCGTTCGAGCGCATGAGCGCTTCGGGGTCGTACGGCAGGCAGCCGGCCGGTGTGTCGTCGTCGGTCGCCGGGCAGGCCCCGGTCGGTGACGGCGAGACGGTCGGGGAGGCCGCGTCCGCGGGCTGGTTCGCCGAGCGATCGGCCCAGGAGTCGAGCTGCAGCGCGACCGCGCCCAGCACGAGGACGGCCCCGAGCGTGCCGACCGCCAGGATCGTGACCAGGCTCCCGAGCACCCAGCGTCCTGCGCTCACGAGGCCACGACGAGACGGGTGATCGCGGCGACCGCCTCGTCGTCCCAGGTCGCCCCCGGAGAGTCCGTGCGGGTCATGACGACGAGTGTCGTCGGCTCGACTCCGGGCCGCCACAGGACGCCCGCGTCGTTGACGACGCCGTAGCCGCCCGCGCCGGTCTTGTCCGCGAGCTCGTAGGTGCCGTCGAGGCCGGCGCGGAAACGCTTGCCGGACGTGGTGCTCCGCAGCATCCAGTCCCCGAGCCGTGCCGCGGTCAGGGCGCCGGCCCCGCGCTCGAGCAGGAGCGCGCCGTAGATGCGCGCGGCGTCGTCCGGCGTCGAGGTGTCGCGGACGTCTCCCGGCGTCGCCTCGTTGAGCTGCGGCTCGATCCGGTCGAGGCGCGTCGCGCGCGCGCCGAGCGAGGCGGCGAAGCTCGTGACCGCCGTCGGGCCGCCGATCTCCCGCAGCACGAGGTTGCCCGCGGTGTTGTCGCTGAAGCGGAGCGCGGCGTCGGCGAGCTGCGCGGGGGTCATGCGCCACGTCGTCGTCGCGGACGTCACGGGGGAGTTCTCGACGAGGTCCTCCGGGCCGAACGCGATCTCGCGCGACCAGTACGCGTCGTCGTAGGCCTTGTCCGCGAGCAGCGCCCCCACGGCGATCGGCTTGAACAGCGAGCACATCGGGAAGCGCTCGGCCGCGCGGTAGCCGTAGTCCGCCCGGCCGCCGCCACGCACGCTCACCCCGACCGTGAGCGACCGCGACCGTTCGAGGTCGCGCAGGGCGTCGTCGAGCCCGGGTCGTCCGGCGGTCGACGGTGATCCGGAGGCCGGGGAGGCGACCGCAGGGTCCGTGCCGTGCGGAGAGCAGGCGGCCGTGAGCCCCGCAGCGGCGAGCAGGGTGAGGACGGATCGGCGGGAGACCGGTGGGGCGGTCGTGTCTCGAGGAGTCATGCCACGAGTCTCGGAGCGGCGATCGATGCAGACAAAGCACGAAATGCCCCCATCGATGCAAGAGTGGCATCCATGGGTCGATCACTCGATGTCCTGGCAGCGTGCGAGGCGTTCGTCGCCGTCGCCGACCGGGAGAGCTTCACGGCCGGCGCCCTGGCGGCGGGCATCAGCCAGTCCGTGGCGAGCCGACGCATCGGTGCCCTCGAGGCCCATCTGGGCGGGCGGCTGTTCGACCGGACGTCGCGGCGGGTCGCGCTCACCGCGCTCGGCCGCGGGGTCCTGCCCAGCGCCGCCCGGCTCGTCGGTGCGGCCGCCGACCTGGTCGACGACGCCAGGCGATCTCGTGCGCGCCCGCTGAGCGTGGGCGTCCCTCCGTCGGTGCCAGCGCTCGTGCTGGCAGAGCTGTGCGCAGCCGGTGCTGCCGGGCGGCTCCCGCTGGCCCCTGTCGCGGGGAACCCGGCCGAACGCGCCGAGGCCTTCCGGTCCGGGCGTACCTCGCTCTTCCTCGAGAACGTCCCCTCGGACCGGGCGCGCTGGACGGCACGGCTCGGGGTCGGCTCCCACCCGGACGACGACGCGACGGGGACGTTCCACCTGGGTGAGCTGCGCCCCGCGCGCGGACGACCGACGGGAGCCCTGCGACGGCTCTGGCTCCAGCCCGAGGACGACGTGCCCCACGTCCGCGACCGGATGGAGCGGGCCCGGGACGAGGCGGGCCTCGCTCCCGTCCAGGTCCGCGTCGCGGAGTCGACCGTGCGAGCGCTGTCCGAGATCCTCGTGTCCGACGACCTGGTCCTCTGCACACGGCCCGAGGCCTCGACCTACGACCTGCGTTGGCGCCCCCTCGGCGACCAGCAGCTCGTGCGGGCGTACGCGGTGGGCGCGGCCGACGAGAGCCTCGCGGCGCGGTTCGTCGCACTCTGCTCGTCTGCCGTCGTGACCGTGCTCGGGGCCGACGACGCGAGCGACCGTGCGACGCAGACCGGGCTGGAGCGCGTCCGTGGGTGACGGGTCGGTGGTCGGGGAGGCCGTCCGGGTGCTCGACGCAGCGGGGCTCCGGGCCTCGGTCCTCGTGCAGGATCTCGGGACGGGCAGGGAGCTCGCGATCGAGCCGGACGTGCCCTACCCGCTCGCCTCGGTCGTCAAGCTTCCTCTCCTGGTCGCGGTCCTCGAGCGGGCAGCGGCGGGGACGATCGACCTGTCGGCGGTCGTCACGCTCGGCAGGTCCGAGCGGACGCCGGGGCCGACCGGGCTCTCGCAGTTCGCCCACCCCGCGAGCGTCGCCGTCGAGGACCTGCTGTACCTCGCGACCTGCCTGAGCGACGACACCGCGGCCGATGCCCTGTTCGCGCTGTGCCCACCGGGCGAGGTCAACACCACGCTGCGCGCGCTCGGGATCACGGACGTGACGCTGCGGCACCCCATCCACGAGCTCCACCGCACCCTCGCGAGCCGCCTCGGCCCGGACGAGCTGCATCTCGCGCTCTCCCTGGCCATCCGTTCGACGACCGAGGGACGGGGGCACCTCGTCCCGCAGCTCGACGTCACGCAGGCGAACGCGGGCACGGCCCGGGGACTCGTCCGGCTGCTGCGTGAGGTGTGGACCGGACAGCGGCTCGACCGCGCGACGGTCGAGAGGACCCGTGCGCTCCTGGCCAGGAACGTCCTGCGGAACCGGCTCGCACCGGACCTCGAGAGCGACGCGTCGACCTGGTCGTCGAAGACCGGGACGTTCCTGCACCTGCGGCACGAGGTCGGGGTCCTCGAGCACCACGACGGCTCGACGTTCGCGATCGCCGTGCTGAGCGAGTCCACCGTGCCCGCACGGATCCAGCCGGCGGCCGAGCAGGCCCTCGGGTTCGCCGCCCGCGCGCTCCACGACGAGCTGCGATCGCGACGCTGAGCGGCGCCCCGCAGGCGGACCACCCGCGCCCCGGGGGATGATCGCGGAGGAGAGCAGGACGCCCGGGGCGCGTGACGCCGTCGGGCACGAGCGAACCCCGACCCCGCACCCAGGAGCCACCCATGAGCGACGACGCGACCTACGGCAGCCCCGACTTCGACTGGTCCGTGCTGACCGTCCCGACCCCGCTCGCCATGGTGCGCGGGCAGCTCGGCTTCTCGTGGCTCGAGGTCCTGGGACGGCTCGTGACCCTCAGCCAGGAGGAGTTCGAGTGGGAGCCCGGGCCGGACGCGCTGCGCGTCGTGCGGCGCGGCGACGAGCGCACGCCCCGCACGCTCGGGATCGGCGAGTGGGTCATGGAGTGGCCCGAGGGCTCCGACTCGCCCCAGCCGCGGACGATCGCGTGGCTCGTCGCGCACCTCACCGAGGCGTTCTTCGAGCGGTGGGAGTGGACGTTCGGCGACCGGATCGCCCGGCGAGACGCGGTCGCGTTCTCGGGCGAGGTGGACCCGGCGATCGAGGGCCTGACGCGCTGGGTGGACCTGTGGCGCACGGGCGTCGACGAGCTCCCCGAGGACCAGGTCTTCACGGTCGGGCTCAGCCAGGCGACCGAGATCGACGCGCAGGCGCCGTTCGGGCACCTCGTGCTCCACATGAACCGCGAGCTCATCCACCACGGCGCCGAGATCATGGTGCTGCAGGACATCTACCGGGCGCGGCACGCGGACTGAGCCGGCCGGTCGTCGGGCTTGACGCAGCGCCGCACGGGCCGCCGCCGAGCCGTGCGTCGGCAGGATCACACCGCTGCGGGGAATCCTCGGGCCGTCCCGGTCGTTGAAACCCGTCATGAGCGAAAAGGTGAAGGTCGACATCTGGTCCGACGTGGCGTGCCCCTGGTGCTACGTCGGCAAGCGCCGCTTCGAGACGGCGCTGGCCGGGTTCTCGGGCCGCGACGACGCCCCCGAGGTGGAGATCGAGTACCACTCGTTCGAGCTCGCACCGGACACCCCGGTCGACTTCGAGGGCACCGAGGTCGACTTCCTGGCCAAGCACAAGGGCATGCCCGCGGGTCAGGTCGAGCAGATGCTCGGACAGATGACGACGGTCGCCGCAGCCGAGGGGCTCGCGTACGACTTCGACGCCCTCCAGCACACCAAGACCCTCAAGGCGCACGAGCTGCTGCACTTCGCGAAGTCCCAGGGCAAGCAGGTCGAGATGAAGGAGCGCCTCCTCAAGGCGTACTTCGAGCAGGGCCGTCACGTCGGCCGCATCGAGGAGCTCGCGGCGCTCGCGGCCGAGGTCGGCCTGGACGCCGACGAGGTCCGCACCGTCCTCGAGAACGGTGACTTCGAGGACGACGTCGAGCAGGACATCGCGCAGGCCCGCGCCTACGGCATCAGCGGCGTCCCGTTCTTCGTGTTCAACGGCAAGTACGGGGTCTCGGGCGCGCAGGACCCGGCCGTCTTCACGCAGGTCCTCGACCAGGTCGTCGCGGACGCCGCGGAGTCGGTGGCCTGACCGTTCCCCCGGTCGTCCTCGGTCGCGGTCACCCACCTACCAGGTGGAATGCGACCGAGATCACAGGAGGAGCGGTAGCAAATGCGACCGAGTATCAGCCAGACTGTCGGGAAACCCGCAGCGTCGCTGGTCCTCGGTGGCAGCGCACCCGTCCTCCCTTCGAGACGATGCCCGCCCACCCACCACGAGCATCGCAGCACGTGACTTCAGGAGATCCCATGACTGACACCATGCAGGACAGCCCTTTCCACTCGATCGCGAACCCGCGTCGCACGACCCTCATGACGGTCTCGGCCGCCGAGGCCGCCGCGCCGTTCACGATGATGGGCAACGACGACGCCGCGGTGTGCGTCGACGGGGTGTGCGCTCTCCCGGAGTGACCCTTCCGTGCGCTCGAGCACGGGGTTGAGTCCGTTCTGCAGCTCAGAACGACCGCAACCTCGTTCTCGGGTGCGTCCCGCTCAGCCCCGGTGGTGCCGGCCCATCGGCACGAGGGTCGGCGTCCCCGTGATCGGGTCGGGCACCACGAGCGAGTCCAGGCCGAACACCTCGCGCACCATCCGAGCGTCGACGACGTCGCCCGGTGCGCCCTCGGTGTGCACCTTGCCGTCGCGCATCGCGACGAGGCGGTCGGAGTAGCGGCACGCCATGTCGAGGTCGTGCAGCACCATGACGACCGTGGTCCCGCGCGACTCGTTGAGGTCCACGAGCAGGTCCAGCACGTCGATCTGGTGGGCGATGTCGAGGAACGTCGTCGGCTCGTCGAGCAGCAGCAGGTCGGTGCGCTGCGCGAGCGCCATGGCGATCCACACGCGCTGCCGCTGCCCGCCCGACAGCTCGTCCACGGACCGCTCGGCCAGGTCGAGCGTCCCGGTCGAGGCGAGCGCGTCCGCCACGGCCTCGTCGTCGCCCGCGGTCCAGCGGCGGAACCAGCCCTGGTGGGGGTAGCGGCCGCGGCCCACGAGGTCCGCGACCGTGATGCCGTCGGGGGCCACGGGGCTCTGCGGCAGCAGGCCCAGCGTGGTCGCGACCCGCTTGGTGGGCAGCGTGCGGATGTCCTCGCCGTCGAGCAGGACGGCCCCGCCCACGGGCTTGAGCAGGCGTGCGAGGCCGCGCAGCAGCGTCGACTTGCCGCACCCGTTGGAGCCGACGATCGACGTGATCTTCCCGGCCGCGACCGTGAGGCTCAGGTCCTCGACGACGCGGCGCTCGTCGTACGCGAGCGACACGTGGTCGGCTGCGAGCGTGTGCGTCCCGGCGGCGCGCGCTCCGGCACCACCGGCCGCGGCGTGCGGAGCCCGCGCGTCGGCAGGAGGCCCGACGGCGTCGCTCGCCTCGGGCGCGCCCCCGGCGGTCTCGGGGTGTTCGGTCATTCTCAGCCTCCGCGTCCGGAACGGTTGGTGCGCACGAGCAGCCACAGCAGGTAGGGGGCGCCGACGATCCCCGTGACGACGCCCACGGGCAGCGTCACGTCGGGGATCGCGAACTGTGCGACGAGGTCGGAGCCGAGCACGAGCAACGCGCCCACGAGCGCCGCGGGCACGAGCGCGAGCCGGCCGTCGCCCAGGGTGCGGCGGGCGATGGGGGCCGCGACGAGCGCGACGAACGCGACGGGGCCCACGACCGCGACGGCCGATCCGGCGAGGCCCACGGCTACCAGGATCAGCAGGAGCCGGGAGCGCTCGACGCGGATGCCGAGCGCGGCCGCGGCGTCGTCGCCGAGCTCGAGCGAGCGCAGCCGCGGTGCCAGGAAGGCGGTGAGCGGCACGAGCACCGCGAAGCAGATGAGCAACGGGTTGAGCGTCGACCAGTCGGAGCGCGCGAGCGAGCCCGTGATCCACACGAGCGCGGCCTGCGCGTCACGCACGTCGCTCGTCGTGAGGACCCACGAGACCACGCTCATGCACAGGGCCGCGACGCCGATCCCGATCAGGACGAGCCGGTACCCGGCCACTCCGCCGCGCCACGCGAGCAGGTAGATCGCGACGGCCGCGACGAGCGACCCGGCGAGCACCAGACCGGTGAGCGCGAGCCCGCTGATCCCCAGGACCACGACGCCCACGACGCCCGCGGCGCTCGCGCTCTGCGTGATCCCGATGATGTCGGGGCTCGCGAGCGGGTTGCGCACGATCGACTGGAACAGCGCGCCCGACAGCCCGAGCGTGGCCCCGACGACCAGGGCCGTCAGGAGGCGGGGGAGGCGCAGCTCGACGATCACGAACTGCGTGAGGACGTCGGCTCGGCCCAGGACCGTGTCGAGGATGCCGGAGAGCGGGACGGCCGCGTCGCCCAGCGTCAGCCCGATCGCGGCGAGCACCACGAGCGCGACCGACAGCCCGGTGACCAGGCGCGCCTCGCGCGCCCGCCCGCGGTGGCGCGAGGCTCGGGCGACGTCGATGCCCTGGTGAGCGGCGCCGTCGGGCAGGCCGTGCGGGACGGTGGTCGGGGCGCTCACAGCGACACCGTCTTCCCGCGCCGCACGAGCGCGATGAACAGGGGCGCACCCACGACGGCCGTGACCACGCCCACCTGGAGCTCGCCCGGCCGGGCCACGACGCGCCCGATCACGTCGCAGCCGATGAGCAGCACGGGCGCCGCGACGACCGCGTACGGGAGCACCCACCGGTAGTCCAGCCCGACGACGTAGCGCGCCACGTGCGGGACGACGAGCCCCACGAACGCGACGGGTCCCACTGCCGCGGTCGCGGCCCCGCACAGCAGGACGATCGCGATGCCCGCGACGACGCGCGTGCGGGTCACGTCCTGCCCGAGGCCGCGCGCGACGTCGTCGCCCAGGGCCAGGCCGTTGAGCGAGCGGCCGAGCGCGAGGGCCAGGACGAGGCCCACGACCACGAACGGCAGCACCTGCCACATGACCGTCGAGCCGCGCGCCGCGAGCGAGCCGACCTGCCAGAAGCGCATGAGGTCGAGCGCAGCGCGGTCGACCAGGAGGACCGCGGTCACGACCGACGTCAGTGCCGCCGTGACGGCCGCACCGGCGAGGGCGAGCTTGACGGGTGTCGCACCCTCGCGCCCCACGCTCGCGACGCCGTAGACGACCGCGGCCGCGACGGCGGCTCCGATGAACGCGAACCACACGTAGCCGCCGACCTGCGAGACGCCGAAGAACGAGATCGCGCCGACCACGAAGAGCGAGGCTCCTGCGCTGATGCCGAGCAGGCCCGGGTCGGCGAGCGGGTTGCGCGTCAGGCCCTGCATCAGGGTTCCCGCGGCGCCGAGCGCGGCCCCCGCGACCAGGCCCACGAGCGTGCGGGGCACGCGCTTCTCGACCACCACGAGGTGGTCGGGGTTGGTCGGGTCGTAGCTCGTGAGGGCGTCCACGACGACGCTCAGCGGCAGGGCGTTGGCCCCGACCGCGAGGCTCAGTGCGCACACCGCGGCCAAGGCAACGAGCAAGGTGGCGAGTCCGATGACGAGACGCCGACGACGGGCCGGGCGACGAGTGGTCGCCCGGCCCGTGCCGGCGTCAGTGCTGTGGGTCGTGCTCATGAGTGGTGCGAGACTACGACACCTTCTCGGCGGCGGCCGCGAGCTGCGGCACGTACTGGTCGAGCATCCACGGGATCGAGAGCGCGGTGGGGGCGCTCGACGCCATGACGAACGACTCGCCGACGATCGGGGCGAAGCGGCCCTCGGCCACGGTGGGCATCGCGGCGATGACCGGGTCGGCCACGAACGTGTCGACGTCGGCCTGCGTCGCGAAGTACATGATGAGGACGTCGGTGTCGATCTTGGAGACGTTCTCGTAGCTCAGCGGGTACCAGAAGGTGCCGGACGTCGGGTCGGCGTCGAGCTCCTCGACGCTCGGGGAGAGCGTCATGCCCAGGTCCTCGACGACCTGCACGCGCGGGTCCTCGGCGCGGTAGACGTTGAGCTGGTCGGCCGTGTTGGCTGCCGCGTACAGGAACGACTTGCCCTGGATGACGGGGTACGCGTCCGACTGTGCGGTGATGCCGGCGGTCGTCTCCTCGACGAGCGCGTCGGCCTCCTCCGACAGGCCCAGGGCGTCACCGACGATGTCGAGCTGCTCCTGCCAGGACAGCGCCCAGGGCTGGTCCGGGTAGGCGACGACCGGCGCGATCTTGGAGAGCTTGTCGAACTCCTCCTGGGTGATGCCCGAGTAAGGGGCCAGGATGACGTCGGGCTTGGCCGCGACGACCTCCTCGAACGGCACCTCGCTCGTGTCGCCGCCCGAGAGCAGCGTCGGCGTCTCGGCGCCCATCTCGTCGAGCTTCTCGGCGACCCAGGGGAGCACGCCGTCCTCGTTGCCGCCGTACTTGTAGGCGGGCATCGCGACGGGCACGACGCCCAGCGCCAGGACGGCGTCCTGCGTCGACCAGCCCCACGTCACGACGCGCTCGGGCTTCTCCTCGATGACGGCCTCGCCGAGCGCGCTGTCGATCGTGACGGGGAAGGCGCCCTCGGACGCGGTGCTGTCGGCTGCTGGCGACGAGGCGTCGTCGCCCGACCCGCCGGAGCAGGCGCCGAGCGCGAAGGCGGTGGCGACGGTCGCGGCGACCAGGGCCGTGGGCCGGAGCCGTCGAGAGATGGTGCGAGCGGACATGATGCTCCTCGGTCGGTGCTGCGCGGGGGATGCTGCTAGAGGTAAGGCTAACCTCATCGGCTGGGAGCGAGGGGCGGTCGTGGGCGGTGAGGGCCAGTGGGATGGTTCACAACGCGGTGTCATCTCCCGGCCGGGGCGTGTCGGGGAGCGGCCGTCCGGGGCTGGTCGGTGTGCTGGTGCGGTGCGGTGCGGTGCGGTGCGGTGCTGGTGCTGGTGCCGAGCACGAGGTTGCGGTCGTTATGACCGGCTTGGTGACCGCAACCTCGTGCTCGACGGCACGGAACCTCGTGCTCAGTTCCCCCGGTGGTCCTGGATCGAGAGCCTCGGCCCCCGCCGCGGCGCGTGGCCCAGTCCCGACACCTCGAGCAGCCGCACGACCCGGTACCGGTGGGGCGCGTAGGGCGCGAGCAGCCGCAGCATCCCGGCGTCGTCGGTCCGTTCGCCGGTCAGCGCCCAGCCGACGGCCTTGGCGAGGTGGAAGTCGCCGACCGACACCGCGTCCGCGTCTCCGAGCGCCCGCTGCCCGACCTCCGCGGCCGTCCACACCCCGACCCCGGGCACGAGCTGCAACCGCGCCTGCGCCGCGGTCGGGTCCATCGCGGTGCACTCCTCGAGCCGGCGTGCGACGCGCGCGCACTCGACGACGGTCCGCGCCCGTCGGGGGTCGACGCCGGCCCGGTGCCAGTCCCACGTGGGGATCGTGGCCCAGGTCCGGGCGTCGGGGACCACTCGCATGCCGTCGGGGGCAGGGCCCGGTGCGGGCGTCCCGTAGCGTGCGAGCAGCCAGCGCCACGCGTGGTGGGCGGTCACGGTCTGCACCTTCTGCTCGAGGACCGCAGGCACGAGCGCCTCGAGCACCCGCCCGGTACGGGGGACGCGCAGCCCGGGGTGCCTGCGGTGCGCGTCCGCGAGGCGGGCAGGAGGCGTGAAGGAGGCAGCGTCGTCGGGCTCCCCGAGGAGCACGGGGAGCGACGCGGCGAGCTCGCCCGCCCCGGGCCCCCACGCCTGCCCGACGACGTCACGCACCCCCGCCTGCACCAGGCGGTAGGTCACGGGCCCGGTCGGGAAGAGGCTCGTGCGCCAGGTCCCAGCCTGAGGGCCGGTCGGCACCACGCGGAACGTGGGGTCGTAGGGGCCGCGCGCGAGCTTCGCGAGCGTCGAGCGCAGGTCGAGCGGGCGCTCGGAACGCAGGACGAGGGGGAGCGGTGCGGTGGAGGTGTCGACAGGGTCGGCCGGTCCTGTCCCGGCGAGCGCCGGGGCGGGGAGCGGAGACGCGGTCATCGCTCCAGTGTCGCACCGGAGCCTGAGGCTCCCGGTGGGACGATCTGCCGAGCACGAGGTTGCGGTCGTTATGAGCCGCGGAACGGACGCAACCTCGTTCTCGGCAGCTCGGGAGGGTCAGTCGAAGAGCGTCGACTCGGTCCAGGCGTCCGCGGCGGCCTTGCTCGCTGCGGTGGCCCCGACCTTGGTGGCCGGACGGCCCGCAGCAGCCGGCCGCTTGGCGGGCGCGACCGCGAGGTCGTCGGTGCCAGCGAGCGTGGCCCGCTCCTCGCCGCGCCCGGCGGCCCAGTCCTGCGCAGCGAGGCCTGCGAGCTGGTCGGCCCGCTCGTTGAAGTGGTTGCCGACGTGCCCCCGCACCCACCGGAACCGCACCGGTCCGGGGCGGGCCTGGATCGCGGCCTCGATGCCCTGCACGAGCTCGAGGTTCTTCACGGGGCTGCCGCCGGCCGTCCGCCAGCCCTTGCGCTTCCAGCCCTCGAGCCACTCCGACGCGCACTTGATGGCGTACTGGGAGTCGGACTCGATGAGGAGCGGCTCTGCGCTCTGGTGGGCGCGTACCGCCTCCAGCAGAGCCATGAGCTCCGCGATCTGGTTCGTCCCGGAGGCTGCGCCGCCAGAGTCGAAGGTTCCGTCGTGGTTGATCCACGCCCAACCGATCGCTCCACCCGGGTTGACCAGGCACGAGCCGTCGGTGCTGACAGTGATCACTTGTGCGTCCTCGCTCATCGGAGTCGGAAGTCCGTCGCGCCCATTGTCCCCGACTTTCGGGGGCGCCAGGACCGCTGTCTGCCCGCCGCACGTGCCTCGCGTGCCCGACGACGGAGCGCACCCGTGCGCGCGTGGTGCGCTTCGTCGTCGGGCACCGGGGTTCCACCGGGAACGGGGTGACGGACGCCTCAGGCGAGCGACGACCACCGGGCACGACGAGCCCAGGAGCCCCCGACAGCACGACGCCCCCGCCCCCACCGGTGACCGGGGGAGCGAGGGCGACGCGTGATCAGGCCGTGGTCAGCTGACGCCGAGCAGGTCGATCACGAAGACGAGCGTCTTGCCGGACAGGCGGTGGCCACCACCGGCCGGGCCGTACGCGAGCTCCGGGGGGCAGACGAGCTTGCGGCGCCCGCCGACCTTCATCCCCGGGATGCCCTGCTGCCAGCCGGCGATGAGGCTGCGCAGCGGGAAGTTGATGGACTGGCCACGGCTCCAGGACGAGTCGAACTCCTCGCCGGAGTCGTACTCGACGCCCAGGTAGTGGACGTTGACGGTCGAGCCGGGCTGCGCCTCGGCGCCGTCGCCGACGATCAGGTCGACGACCTCGAGCTCGGTGGGGGCCGGGCCCTCGGGGGCATCGACCTCAGGACGGGTGCGTTCGGTGTTCTCGGACATGTTCCGATCCAACCACGGGACGCCCCCGCAGCGGCTGTCGGAACTCCCGCGAACCGCAGAACCGTGCGGAAAAGTTGGGGATCCCGAAACCCACGGAGGCCCCTTTCTTGCCATGATGAACGCATGACACCCCCCGCTGCCCCGAGCTCCGGCATGCCCGCGCACGCCGGCGAGGCCCGCCGTCGGACCCCTCAGGAGATCCGTCGCTGGCGCCAGTACCTGGCCGACGAGCGTGCTGAGGCCGCGTCCTACCGCGACCTCGCGTCGCGCCGCTCGGGCGAGGAGAAGGAGATCCTGCTGGCGCTCGCGGACGCCGAGAAGCGCCACGAGGACCACTGGCTCGCGCTGCTGGGCGACGACGCAGGCAAGCCCCTGCGCGGCGACTGGCGCACACGGTCGCTCGGGCTGTTCGCGCGCCGGTTCGGCGGGGTGTTCGTGCTCGCTCTCGCACAGCGGGCCGAGGCCCGCTCGACATACGAGACCGACGTCGACGCGACCGCTGCGATGGCCGCCGACGAACGCATCCACGAGGAGGTCGTGCGAGGGCTCGCGACGCGCGGGCGCATGCGCATGTCGGGGACGTTCCGTGCCGCGGTGTTCGGCGCGAACGACGGCCTGGTCTCCAACCTCGCGCTGATCCTGGGGATCGGGGCGTCGGGTGCGTCGAACGAGACCGTGCTGCTCACGGGTCTCGCGGGCTTGCTCGCCGGCGCGCTGTCGATGGGGGCGGGCGAGTACGTGTCGGTGCGGTCGCAGCGCGAGCTGCTCGACGCGTCGACGCCCAGCCCGCTGGCCTCGGCCGCGCTGCCGCACCTCGACGTCGACGCCAACGAGCTCGCGCTCGTCTACCGGGCACGTGGCCTGACGCCTGAGGAGGCCGAGAGGCACGCGGGCGAGGTGCTGTCGACGTACACCGCGGCGACCGTGATCGCCCCGGCCGCCGAGGTGGACGAGTTCGAGACGCACGGCTCCGCGATGGGGGCGGCCGTGTCGTCGTTCCTCTTCTTCGCGTCGGGCGCGCTCGTCCCGGTGCTGCCGTACCTGTTCGGCCTCCAGGGCGGGGTCGCGGTGCTCGTCGGGAGCGTCCTCGTGGGGTTGGCGCTGCTCGGGACGGGCGCAACGGTCGGGCTGCTGTCGGGGGCGTCACCCGTCAAGCGGGCGCTGCGCCAGATCGCGATCGGGTTCGGTGCGGCCGCCGCGACGTACGCGCTGGGGCTGATCTTCGGGACCACGGTCGGGTAACGGGGCGGGTCGTGGGCGCGGGTGAATCGCCCGCCGTCGGCATGCGGAGCGCGGCGGCCTCTCCTACGGTGGGAACTCGTACGACCGTTCCACCGACGAGGATGCCGATGCCCAGGTCTGCCGCAGCTCTCCCCGTGCGCTCCCGCGCGCGTCGGTGGCTCGTGCGCGGACTGGTTGCCGGTGCCGGCGCCGGGGTCGGGACGCTCCTCGCGATCGGGACTGCCGGCTCGGCTGCCGCGGCCGACGACCCGCTCGGTGTCGGTGGGCTCCTCGCCCCCGTGACGGGCACGGTCCAGCAGGTCGTGGAGCCGATCGTCACCCCCGTCGTGCACGACGTCGTCAAGCCCGTGCTCGACCCGGTCGTGCAGCAGGTCGTGACTCCCGTGGCGAAGCCGGTCGCACCGGTCGTCGAGGCGGTCGCAGCGCCGGTCGCCCCCGTGGTCAAGCCCGTGGCCGACGTCGTCGCTCCCGTCACGGGGGGCGTCGCCCAGGTCGTGGCACCGGTCGCGGAGCCCGTGGTGGATGCTGTCGCTCCGGCGGTCACGCCCGTGCTCGACACGCTCGCCCCGGTGACCGCACCGGTCGCCGACTCGCTGGCTCCGGTGGTCGCGCCGATCCTCGAGCCGCTCGCTCCCGTGCTGAACCCGGTGCTCGATCCGCTGGCCCCCGTGGTCGGCGCGCTCGACCCGGTCCTCGGGTCGGTGCTGGATCCTCTGGCCCCGGTCGTGGACCCGATCCTCCCGGGGACGGGGCCCGGGACGGTTCCGGGCGATGGCAACGAGGTGGTCCCCTCTGTTCCCGGCGGCACGGCTCCTGGAAAGGGGGTCGACGACGTCGCGACCGTTCCGGACGCGGCACCCCACCTGGGTGGGGGAGCGACCGGTCCTGACGCGTCGCCCCCAGCACTCGGGGTGGAGACGTCGGTGGACGGGCTCGAGGCCGCGGCGCCCGGCCGTCTCCGTCTCGGCGACAGGGCGCCTTTCGGCTCGCTCGCTTCCGTCTCTGATACCTCCGCAGCTGTGCTGAGCAGCCCCACCCACGGACCCCTGGGGAGCCCTCTGTCCGGGCCCGGGGGAGTCGACTCCGCGGCGCCGTCGAGCGGTTCCAGCACCGTGTCCCCTCGTGGCGGCTCCGGTGGTGACTCGGCTCTCTCGGCCGCCTCCCTGTTCTTCGCCCCCTCGACGCTCTGGGCGCTGCCCGACGCCGAGGCGCGTGCGGCCCACTCCTCCACGTTCTTCGAGGTCCCTGTCTCCCCTGCGTGACCTGGCCACGTCGCGCCCTCGCGTGCGGCACGAGCCATCCGGCGCAGCCCCCTTCGCGGCGCGCCGTCCACGTCATGCAAGGAGAAACGATCATGCACACCTACGTTCGTCGTGCGCTGCAGACAGCGCTCGTCACAGGCGGCCTGCTGGCCGTCGGGGCCGTCTCGGCCCAGGCCTCCGAGGGGGACCTCCTCGGCAACCTCGGACTCGACCTCGGGGTCGACGTCCCGCTCAGCCAGGTCGTCGGGGTCCTCCCCGACGTCGCCGTCGACGTCCCGGTGAACGTGCCGGTCAACGTCTCGGACGTCGCCGTCGGGGTCCTCGGGGACGCTGCGGTGAGCTCGCCGGCACCGGCACCGGCACCTGCGCCCGCGCCGGCACTGGTCACGGCACCCCCGACGGGTGGCCCCGCGGACATCGCGATCGACGTGCCGATCACGGTCCCGGTGGACGTCTCCGGCGTCGCCGTGGGCATCCTCGGGGACGCTGCGGTGAGCTCACCTGCACCTGCACCTGCACCTGCACCTGCACCCGCACCGGCGCCTGTGCCCGCTCCGGTGTCCGACGCCGAATCCGCCGGCGTCGATGTCGACGTGCCGGTCACGGTCCCCGTGAACGTCTCGGGGATCGCCGCAGGCGTCCTGGGGGACGCGACGGTCTCGTCGCCTGCTCCTGTCCAGCCGGTAGCTGCGGAGCCCGCTCCCGCGGGGAGTGAGGCGCCGTCGGGCGGTGTCTCGGTCGACATCCCCGTGACGGTGCCGGTCAGCGTGACGGACATCGCGGTGGGCGTTCTCGGAGACGCGTCAGTCAGTCCTGGTGCAGTTGCTGGTGCCGGCACAGGTACCGACGCAGGGGGCGCCACGGGGATCCCGGGCGGCCTGCTGGGTGGGCTGACCGGTGGTGGTCTGTTGGACGGCGTCCTCGGTGAGGACGGGCTCCTTGACGGGATCCTCGGGGGCGACGGCCTGCTGGGGTCGCTGCCCGACGTCAGCGTGAACCTGCCGATCACCGTCCCGGTGGACGTGTCCTGCTTGGGCGTCGGCCTCCTGGGCAACGCCTCGGTCGGGTGCCCTGCCGCGGCAGTCGTCGACCCCACGGACCCGGTCGACCCCACGGACCCGACGGACCCGACGGACCCGACGGACCCCGTGGACCCCGTGGACCCGACCGACCCGACGGACCCCGTGGACCCGACCGACCCCGTGGACCCGACCGACCCCGCTGACCCGGTCATGCCGACGATCTCGGTCGACCCTGCCGGGTCGACGGACACCGTCCAGACGGTCAGCCGTCAGGTCGCGACGGGATCTGGCACGGTCGCCGCAGCCTCGGTCACGGCGGCGAGGTCGGGATCGCTCGCGACGACCGGTGCGGACTATGGGCTGCTGGTGCTCGCCGGTGTCCTCGTCCTCCTGGGCCAGGCGGTCCGCCTCCTGGTGCGTCGACGCGAGCCGACGCGTGAAGCGGGGATCCGCTCGGTCGACTGAGCAGATCCTGTCGCGCTGATGCTCGGCTGAACCGCAGGGCCGGGCCGTTCGTCCCTCGGACGGCCCGGCCTCGAGCGCGCCTGCCCGAATCAGGCTCGGATGCTCGTGCCGCGGGGGCCGGGCGACGTGTCGTCTGCGGAGCCACCACATGTGTGGTGGCTCCGCAGACGACACAGCCGGGTCGCCGGGCAACACGAGCCGATGCCACCGGTCACCGCGACCCCGCCGATCAAGGCGCCCGACGGCGGACCGGTCGGCCGCCGTCGGGCAGGGAGGTGCGCTAGACGACCAGGCCCAGCAGCAGGATCACGATCAGCGCCACGACCGACAGCACGCACTCCATGACGGACCACGTCTTGAACGTCTGCCCCACGGTCATGCCGAAGTACTCCTTGATGAGCCAGAACCCGGCGTCGTTGACGTGGGACAGGAACACCGAGCCCGCGCCGATCGCGAGGACCAGCAGCGCCGCGTGCGTGGGCGAGAGGCCCGCGGCGAGCGGGGCCATGATCCCGGCGGCCGTGATGGTCGCGACCGTCGCCGACCCCGTCGCGACGCGGATGAGCGCCGCGACCAGCCATCCCGCGAGGAGCGGCGAGAGGTTCGCGTCGGAGATCCCGCTCGCGATGACGTCGCCCACTCCCGTGTCGACGAGCGTCTGCTTGAAACCGCCGCCCGCGCCCACGATCAGCAGGATGCCCGCGATCGGGGCGAAGGACTTGTCGACCAGCGTGCTGATCTCGTCGCGCGTGCGACCCATCGCGCTGCCGAACGCCACGAGCGACACGAGCGACGTGATGAGCAGCGCGACGAGCGGCGTCCCGATGAACTCGAGCCCCTTGCCGACGGGCGACTCCAGGGTCCCGGTCATCTCGACGACCGTCCGGGCCAGCATGAGGATCACGGGCAGCAGGACCACGGTGACGGCGACCGCGAAGCTCGGGCGCGGGGCGTCCTCGTCGCGCTCGGACACGCCCAGGACGGTCGTGGGCGGGGGCAGCTTGACCCAGACCGCGAGCGGCTTGGCGAGCAAGGGCCCCGCGACGATCACGGTCGGCACCGCGACGAGCAGGCCGAGCCCCAGCGTCAGGCCGAGGTTCGCGCCCAGCGCGTCGATCGCGAGCAGCGGCCCCGGGTGCGGGGGGACCAGGCCGTGCAGCGCCGACAGCCCCGCGAGGGCCGGGATGCCGACGAGGATCGGGGAGACCTTGGAGCGCCGCGCGACCATCATGACGACGGGGATGAGCAGGACCACGCCGACCTCGAAGAACAGCGGGATGCCGACCACGAACGCGATGAGCGCCATGGCCCACGGCAGCCTCTGCAGGGGCGTGCGCGCCAGGATCGTGTCGACGATCTGGTCCGCGCCGCCCGAGTCGATGAGCATCTTGCCGATGATCGCGCCGAGCGCGATGAGGACGCCGACCCCCGCGACGGTCGAGCCGAGCCCTGCCGAGAAGCTCACCAGCGCGCTCACGAAGTCGATGCCCGCGACGATCGCGAGGACCGCCGAGCCGATCATGAGGGACAGGAACGGGTGGAGCTTGAGCCACACGATCAGGACGATGATCGTGGCGATCCCGAGCACCGCCGCGAGGATGAGCTGGGTCGTCCCGGCGTCGGTCGTCGGTGTCTCGGTGGCTGCGCGCAGGGCGCCCGCGGCGAGCGGGTGCGAGGCGAGGGTGAGCATCATCGCTCCTCGGGGTGGATGGACGTTCTGGTCGGGGTGCGCCGCGCTCGTCCGTCGGCGCGGGGGATCGTGGGGTGGGGCAGTGCCGTGGACTCGAGGATCCGGTCCACGAGCTCCCCGGGCGGTGCGCCGACGTCGAGCGTGATCCCGTCCTCGTCGGCCGCGAGGGGTTCGAGCGTCGCGAGCTGGGACGGCAGCAGGGACGCGGGCATGAAGTGCCCGCTGCGGTGCGTCATGCGGTCCTCGAGCAGCTCGGTGCTGCCCGTGAGGTGCACGAACCGGACACGCCCGTGCGCGGTCCGCAGCAGGTCCCGGTAGCTGTGCTTGAGCGCCGAGCACGTCACGACCGCCGAGTCGCCCTCGGCGGCCTGCTCGTCGAGCCAGTCGCGCATCGCGCGGAGCCAGGGCCAGCGGTCCTCGTCGGTGAGCGGGGTGCCCGCGCTCATCTTGTCGATGTTGGCCTGCGGGTGGAACTCGTCCGCCTCGGCGTACGGGCGGTGCGTGCGTTCCGCGAGCAGGGTCGCGACCGTGGTCTTGCCCGAGCCGGCGACACCCATGATGACGAGGTGCACGGGGGCGAGGTCGACCGCGGGAGTCCTGTCCGGGGCCGCGCCCGACGACGGGGTGACGACCCGGTCCGGGGTGGGGCTGACGTCTGTGTCCATGAGGGGGTTCCTTGGCTGTCCGTCGACTGCTGCGTCGTGCGCGGACCTCTGTGGCCGCCCACCGAGCATGCACGATTGGTATCACCTTTGGCAAGACAATGGTGTGACCTATGAAAGGGCCGTAGGCTCGACCCATGTCCGCGACGGTGCTCCACAGCTCGGTGACCGACGTCCTCGGTCACCGCATCACCGCAGGTCACCTCCCTGCGGGCAGCACGTTGACCCTCGACGGGATCGGAACCGAGTTCGGTGTCTCGCGCACCGTGACCCGCGAGACCATGCGCCAGCTCGAAGCGCTCGGCCTCGTCCGCTCGGGGCGTCGCATCGGCCTGGTCGTGCTCCCCGAGCAGGACTGGAACGTCTACGACGCCCGGATCATCCGCTGGCGCCTCGCCGGACCCGGCCGGGACGCGCAGCTGCGCTCGCTGACCGAGCTGCGCTGCGCCGTCGAACCCCTGGCCGCCGCAGGCGCCGCACGGCACGCGACCCCCGAGGCCCGCACAGAGCTCGTCGAGCTCGCCGCGCGCATGCGCAAGCTGGGCGAGGCCGGACGCCTCGAGGAGTTCCTCGTGCTCGACATCCGCCTGCACGCGCTGCTCCTGCGGTCGTCGGGCAACGAGATGTTCGCCGCGCTGCACGAGGTCGTGGGCGAGGTCCTCGCCGGGCGCACGCACCTGGGCCTCATGCCGCAGGCCCCCGTCGCCGAGGCGCTCGACGAGCACGAGGCCGTGGCCCGCGCGGTCGCCGCGGGGGACGCCGCCGAGGCCGAGCGCGCCATGGCCGCGCTCGTCGGGGAGGTCCGGGCCGCGCTCACGGCCTGACGCACCCACGGCCTGAAGCGCCCACGGCCCGACGGCGCCACGCGCCCTGCGTGGTGACCCGCGGTTCTGAGACGGTCGCCTCGGGAGACGGTCTTCCGGCCGCCGCGAGGTAGCCTCGTCGATCGTGCCCCGCCTCGACGGCATCCTTGCCGACACGACCCCGCTCCGCGTCTCCCCGCCGTTCCGTCGGCTGTGGTGGGGGCTCGGGGTCTCCAACCTCGGCTCGCAGCTGACCGTCGTCGCCGTGGGGCTGCAGGTGTACGCGCTCACGGGCTCGACGCTCGCGGTCGGCGTGCTGGGCATCTTCGCGCTCGTGCCCCTCGTGGCGCTCGGCCTGTACGGGGGCGCGCTCGTCGACGCCTACGACCGCCGCAAGGTCGCGCTGCTCGCGTCGTGGGCGCTGTGGGTCGTCACGGGACTGCTCGCGCTCCAGGCGTGGCTCGACGTCGGGTCGGTCGGGGTCCTGTACGGGCTCGTGGCGCTCCAGTCGGCCGCGTTCGCGATCAACAACCCCGCGCGCTCGGCGATCATCCCGCGCCTGGTCGAGCCCCGGCTCCTGCCCGCCGCGAACGCGCTGCAGACCATCTCGTGGAGCATCGCGCTGACCGTGGGCCCGCTGCTCGGCGCGTTCCTCGTGGCGCTGTGGGGGTACGGGATCGCGTACTCGATCGACGTGGTGCTGTTCGCCGCGGCGCTGTGGGCCGTGTGGCGCCTGCCGTCGATCCCGCCGGTCCTGTCTCCCGAGGACACGTTGTCAGAGCTGGACCGGGCTCCCCACCGGGGCGCGTCTGACGACGTGGCTGGTGGCGAGGCCGGGGAGCCGTCGGTGCCCCGCCGCAAGGTCGTCGGCATCAGCTCGGTCGTCGACGGCCTGCGCTACCTCGCGACCCGGCCCAACGTGCGCACGACCTTCCTGGTCGACCTCGCCGCGATGATCCTCGCGTTCCCGCGCGTGCTGCTGCCCGCGGTCGGCGTGCTCTTCATCGGTGGTGGCGAGACCACGACGGGGGTGCTGAGCGCGGCGTTCGCGGTCGGCGCGGTGCTCGCCGGGGTCTTCTCGGGCGCGCTCTCGCGCGTGCGCTGGCAGGGGCTCGTGATCGCGTGGGCCATCACGGCGTGGGGGCTGTCGATCGCGGCGTTCGGTGCCGTGCTGCTCCTCGTGGGCTCGACCGACCCGCCGCAGGTGCTCGTGGGCGGCCTGGTCGCGGCGTGCATCGCGCTCGCGCTGGCCGGGGCGTCCGACGCGGTGAGCGCGGTCTTCCGCCAGACGATCCTCCAGACCGCGACCCCCGACGACATGCGCGGCCGCCTCCAGGGCGTCTTCATCGTCGTCGTCGCGGGCGGCCCGCGCCTGGGCGAGGTGGTCCTCGGCGCCCAGGCGAGCTGGTTCGGCGAGGCGTGGGCCGCGGTCGCGGGCGGGCTGGCCTGCATCGTCGTGGTGTGGCTGATCCTGCGGACGCAGCCGCGCTTCCTCAGGTACGACGCGCTGCACCCCGAGCCGTAGGGGTGTCGGAGCGCAGCTCTCGCGCGGCGCTCGCGGGCCCGACGACGTCGGCCCGTTCGTGGGTCGGCTCGCCGAGTGTGCAGCTCAGGTCGTCGCACGCGCCGGGCGGCAGCCGAACTGCACACCCGGGGGCGCGGTGCCGCGGTACCGTCCCCTCGTGGAGATCGAGGAGGAGCTGCCGCCGTTCTGGTTCGGCCAGGAGGTCTGTGTGCTGGGGGCGACGGACGGGATCGCCGGGACCGGCGTGGTGCGCGGGGTCTCGCGTCCTGGGCCGGGTGAGCCCTGGGCCTTCGCCGTCGAGCTCGACGGCGAGGCCGACCTCGTCGGCGCCGCTGCCGAACGCCTCGTAGCGACCGGCTGGTTCCGCGACGACGAGAGGCGTCGGGCGACCGTCGAGCAGCACGAGCGCGAAGCATCCTCGCGGCCGGGCGAACGCCTGCGCCGTCGTCACGTCTCCCTCCGGACGCACGTCGAGGCAGGCGGTGCCGACGAGGCGGCAGCCAGGGCGCGCGCGGTCGTGGCCGCGCTCGGCCTCGAGCCCGTCGACGTCGACGAGCCCGTCGAGTACTGGAAGGTCCCGGGCACCTGGGTCGTCGTGACCGGGCTCGCCTGGCCGCGGGTCGCGAGCGACGGCGCCGAGGCCGCCGTCCTGCACCTCGTCGCCTCGACGGGCCTCGACTGGGCTCCGGTCTCGGGGACCCCGGCGGGGTGCGACGCCGTGTGGAACCCGGGCGACGCCGTCGACCCCCGGACGAGGCACGTCAGCTGGATGGTCCTCGACGCGATCGCGTGACGCTCACCACGGTCGCTTCACCGCGCGACCGCGCCCTCTCGTCACTATCGTCGAAGGGAAACCTGACACGGAGGGGGTCGTCATGACCAGCAACGACGCAGGAGCGGCGGGGGATCCCCGCGCTCAGGCGCAGGCCAAGCGGCTCAACAAGAAGGTCGTCGGGATCAGCCTCGCAGCAGCGCTCGGTGGCTTCCTGTTCGGGTTCGACACGGCGGTGATCAACGGGGCCGTCGACTCCCTGTCCGAGACGTTCGAGCTCAACGCGGCGATCACGGGCTTCGCGGTCTCGTCCGCGCTGATCGGCTGTGCGGTGGGTGCGTGGTTCGCGGGTCCGGTCGCGAACAAGATCGGCCGCATCAAGGTCATGCTCATCGCGTCAGCGCTGTTCTTCGTGTCGGCGTTCGGGTCCGGCCTCGCGTTCTCGGTCGTGGACCTGATCCTGTGGCGCGTGATCGGCGGCCTGGGGATCGGGGCCGCGTCGGTCATCGCTCCCGCGTACATCGCGGAGGTCTCCCCGGCCCGCATCCGTGGCCGGCTCGGGTCTCTGCAGCAGCTCGCGATCGTGACCGGTATCTTCGCCTCCCTCCTCACGGACGCAGCGCTGGCCGGGGCCGCGGGTGGCGCGTCGAACGTCCTGTGGCTGGGTCAGGAGGCGTGGCGCTGGATGTTCATGGCCGCGGCCGTCCCGGCGGTCGCATACGGTCTGTTCGCGCTGCGCATCCCCGAGTCGCCCCGCTACCTGGTCGCCAAGGGGGAGACCAAGAAGGCCGCCGAGGTCCTGCGGGAGTTCACGGGGGTCCAGGACGTCGACCACAAGATCGCGGACATCGAGAACTCCCTCAAGTCCGACACCAAGGCCTCGCTCAAGGACCTGCGGGGCAAGCGGCTGGGCCTCAAGCCCATCGTCTGGGTCGGCATCCTGCTCTCGGTCTTCCAGCAGTTCGTGGGCATCAACGTGATCTTCTACTACTCGACGACGCTGTGGCGGTCGGTCGGGTTCTCGGAGGACGACGCGCTCCTGACCTCGGTCATCACCTCGGTCACCAACATCGTGGTGACGATCGTCGCGATCTTGCTGATCGACCGGATCGGCCGCCGCATCCTGCTCCTCGCGGGGTCGACGGGCATGTTCGTCTCGCTGGGCATGATGGCCGTCGCGTTCACGCAGGCCACGATGACCACGGCCTCCGACGGCACGTCCACGGCCTCGCTCGACGGCGCCTGGGCCACGGTCGCGCTCATCGCGGCCAACGCGTTCGTGGTGTTCTTCGGGGCGTCGTGGGGGCCGGTCGTCTGGGTGCTGCTGGGCGAGATGTTCCCCAACCGCATCCGTGCGAGCGCGCTGGCCGTCGCCGCAGCCGCGCAGTGGGTCGCGAACTTCGCGATCTCGACGTCGTTCCCCGTCCTGGCGGACATCGGTCTGAGCTTCGCGTACGCGTTCTACGCGTTCTTCGCGTTGCTGTCGCTGTTCTTCGTCTTCTACAAGATCCCGGAGACGCGCGGCAAGGAGCTCGAGGACATGCGCGACGACTTCGTGATCAAGCGGGGCCACATCGTCGAGTCGGCCTGAGGCACAGCCCCGCCCCTGCCGAGAAGTGAGCAGATGCCCCTGATCCGCGCGGATCAGGGGCATCTGCTCACTTCTCGGCGTAGAGGCGCGGTGCGCTACGCGAGCCCCGCGTCCCGCGCGACGATCGCGGCCTGCATGCGCGTCGTGACCTGGACCTTCGCGAGCACGCGCGACACGTGCGTCTTGGCCGTGGCCTCGCTGATGAACAGCTCGTCGGCGATGCCCTGGTTCGACAGCCCCCGCCCGAGGGCCGCGAGCACGTCGACCTCGCGCGGGGTCAGCTCGCGGAGCCGCGCGGTGGTGTCGCTGCGTTGTTCGTCGGCCGGCGTCCCGCCCGCCCGTTCCGTGCCCGACGGCGCCGCTCGCCCCGCGAGGTGAGCGGCGCCGTCGGGCCTCGGGGCGGACGCGAACGCCGCCAGCAGGCGGCGCGTGACCTCGGGGGCCAGGACCCCGTCGCCCGCCGCGACCCGGCGGACCGCGTCGATGAGCGCGGCTGGCTCCGCGGTCTTGAGCAGGAACCCTGCGGCCCCGGCACGTAGCGCCTCGTCGACGTACTCGTCGAGGTCGAACGTCGTGAGGACGAGGACCTCGGCGAGCTTGTCCGCGACGATCGTGCGCGTTGCCTCGATGCCGTCGACGCCGGGCATGCGCAGGTCCATGAGCACGACCTCGGGGCGCAGCGCGCGGGCGTTGGTGATCGCGGCCGCGCCGTCGCCGGCCTCGCCGACGACCTCGATGTCCGGTGCCGAGTCGAGCAGGAACCGGAGACCGGCGCGGATCGCGGCGTGGTCGTCGGCGAGCAGGACGCGGATCATGCGGGGTCTCCGGGTGGGTCGGTGTGGCGTGGAGCGCTGCGACCGTGCGGGGTCGGTGGGATCCCGTCGGCCGAGGAGTTGTCAGAACTGGGCCGGTCGATACCCCGGCCTGCTTCTGACAACTGATCCGTGGCGGTCGTGGCGGTCGGGGAGGGGGCGGTCGGGGGACCGGCCGGTCGGCCCAGGGGCAGCACGGCCCGCACGTGCCAGGCTCCGCCCGCGGCACGGGGACCGGTAGTACGTGCGTCGACAGGGCCCGCCCTGAATGTGCCGCCCAGGGCCTCGGCGCGCTCGCGCATCGTGAGGAGCCCGGTGCGGGTGCTCAGGCTTGGCGGGAGCGGGCGGGGTTCGTCGGTGAGGGAGCTCGTGACCTCGACCGTGAGGCGGTCCGGTCCCAGCCCGAGCGTGACCAGCACCCGCCCGCCGGGCGCGTGCTTGGCGGCGTTGGTCAGGGCTTCCTGCACGATCCGGTGCGCAGCCTGGTCGACGGCCGCGGGGAGGGTCGCCGAGCGGGCGCCTTCCGGGTCCTCGACGTCGACCGTGAGCCCCTGCGCGCGTGCGGAGACGAGGACGTCGTCGAGCCGGGCGAGCCGTGCGGGGGCGGCGACGGCCTCACCCCCGAGCACCGTGGCTCTGTTGTCAGAACTGAGCCGGTCCATACCCCGGCCACGTTCTGACGACTGATCCACGCCCGACGCACCAGCGCGCGACGCACCAGCGCGCGGCGCACCCTCCCGCGGCAGGTCCGAGCGCAGCAGCAGGATCATGGCCCGCATCTCCTCGAGCGACGTGATGCTGCTCGACCGCACGAGCTCGAGCGCGGCGCGGTCCCGCGCGGCATCGGGTGGCGACGCGAGTGCGGCCCCCGAGTGGATCGCGATGGCGGACAGGTGGGACGCGATGACGTCGTGCAGGTCGCGCGCCATCGCGGCCCTCTCCGCGCGCACGGCCTCGTGCTGCCCCAGCGTCGCGATCTGCTCGAGGTCGGCCGCACGCTGGGCCTCGAGGTCGGCGCGCTCCGCCTCGAGGTCGGCCCGCTCGGCGGCGAGGTCCGCGAGGTCGGACTTCTGCCGCACGTTCGCGGCCCACCAGAGCGGTGTCGCGAGGATCGCCGCGACCTGGATGCCGCCGACCACGAACCCTTGCACGTCCCGGTAGTGCTCACCCGTGAGCACCGCGACCGCGACGACCAGCACCCCGACGGCGACCCCCACCACCGTCCGCAGCCGCCTGCTGCCGTGCAGCCCGCTCGCGTAGAGCAGGTCCCACAGGACCAGGACCATGCCGAGGCTGCCCCCGAACGACAGGTCGACCGCGAACGCCACGGTCCCGAAGCTGAGCGCGACCGCCGGATGCGCGCGCTTGAAGACCAGCGCGACGCACCCGGCGAGCAGGGGCAGCACGTGCCACCAGCGCCCGTCGACCGTCACGAGTGGCGGGATCGACCACACCTGCACGACGTCGACGAGCAGGAGCAGGACCCCGATCACGAACATCCCGACGGCGTTGTACGCGTCGCCGCGCCTGCTGTCGGTGCGCAGGCCCGTGGCGACGGTGCTGACCGCGCGCCGCACGTGCGACGCACGGGGTGACGAGCCGGCGCCCCGGGCGTCCGGAGCGCCCGAGCCGTCGCCACCACCACCAGCGCCGTCGCCGTCGCCGGCGCCGGCGGACGCGGTCGCGGTCACGCCGTCCGACGCAGGAGCGGGCAGGGGATCGGGCACGTTCCCATCTCAGCACAGGGGGCCGAGCCATGGATCGCCCGAACGATGTACGGCGCGGCGCAGCGCCCGGCAAGGATCGCCCGTCCGCCCGACGACAGGCCCATCTCCGGCAGCGAGCCTTGCGACATGGAACTCCTTCCTCTCCTCGGGGCGCTCGCGGTCCTGGCCCTCGTCGACTCGACGAGCTTCGGCACCTTGCTGATCCCGGTGTGGCTGCTCATGACCCCGGGCCGGGTGCGGGTCGCGCGGATGCTCGTCTACCTGGCCACGATCGTCGGGTTCTATCTCGCGGTCGGCCTGGTCATCGCGCTCGGCGCGGGCGCGTTCGCCGACGTCCTCGGACAGGTCGTCGAGACCCGCCCGGTCAGGATCGTCGAGCTGCTGCTCGGGGTGGGCCTGGTCGCGTACAGCTTCCGGATCGACCGCCGGTCCAAGGGGGCGTCGACCGGTCAGGGGCGCGTCCTGCGGTGGCGGGCCCGCGCGATGGGGACGTCGGGCGGGGAGGGCGTGGCGCCGTCGGGCCTGCTCCCCCTGCCCGACGGCGGAGCGCACCCCGTGCGCGAGACCCCGCCCCGCGCGGGCGTCGACACCGCGCCGGAGACGGGATCCGTGACGGCCCTCATGGGCCTCGCGCTGGGCGCCGCGGCGATCGAGCTCGCGTCGATGCTCCCGTACCTCGCGGCGATCGGGCTGCTCACCCAGGCGGGCCTGGGGTGGCCGACGACCGGGCTGGTCCTCGCGGGGTACTGCATCGTCATGGTGCTGCCCGCGCTCGTCCTGCTGGCTGGTCGGGTCCTCGCGGCCCGGCAGGTGGGCCCGCTCCTCGACCGGCTCAACGAGTGGATGACGAAGAACGCGGCGTCGACCACGGCGTGGGTCGTGGGGATCGTGGGCTTCCTGCTCGCGCGCGACGCCGTGGTCTGGCTCGGCTGGATGGGCTGAATGTCCGCGGATCTTGCCGGAACGGCAACCGGACTTGCCTCGGGGTGGGGTGCGGCCGCAAGGTCGGGAGTGACGGCCGTCCCGGGCCGGCACCGACCCGAGGAGCGAACGTGACCCAGCAGCACGACCACGAGAACGACCCTGCCCACGACCACGACCACGACCACGACCACGAGCACGGCCACGGCCACCAGCAGCACCATTTCGACCAGGCCTTCTGGGACGAGCGCTACGGCTCGACGACCGCGGTGTGGAGCGGCAACCCGAACCCTCAGCTCGTACGCGAGGTCGCGGACCTGACGCCGGGTCGCGCGCTCGACGTGGGCGCGGGTGAGGGGGCCGACTCGGTGTGGCTCGCGCGGCAGGGGTGGGACGTGGTCGGGCTCGACATCTCCCCGGTCGCGCTGGGCAAGGCTGCGGCGCACGCGGTCATCTCCGGTGTCGCGGCGCGGATCGAGTGGCGCCAGGGCGACTTGCTCGGGTGGGAGCCGGCGGACGAGCGGTTCGACCTCGTGACGGCCCACTTCATGCACCTGCCGGCCGACCTGCGCCGGCAGGTCTTCCCGCGCCTCGTGCAGGCGGTCGCGCCGGGCGGGCGGCTGCTCGTCGTCGGGCACCACCCTGCGGACCACGAGACCGTGCGCAAGGACTTCGACGAGCACTTCTTCTACACGGGGGACGAACTCCTGGCCGAGCTCGACCTCGACGGGTGGGACGTCGAGACGAACACCGCGCCCGAGCGCGAGATGCTCGGCGCCGACGGGGAGCCCGTGACGATCCGCGACACGGTGCTGCGGGTGCGGCGGCCGTAGCGGTCCCCGGCTACGCCTGGGGCGCGGTGCGGAGCGTGATCCCGTGCGGCCCGGCCTCGATGGCCGTCACGTGAGCCGCCGAGCCGTCGGGCAGCAGCACGACGAGCCGGTCGCTGCCGTTCGCGCGGACGCGGGCGTACTGGAGCTGGGTCGTCAGGTCGTGGACGCCGAGGGGCCGGGCGCCGTCGCCCGCAGCCGCACCGGCAGCAGGTGACGGTGGGGCGGTCGTGCCCTGCTGCCCGACGGCGTCGCTCACCGCGTCGGTCGGGTGCAGGGCCGGGGTGGGCCGGGCCTCGTAGGACTGGAGCGTGCCGACGATCGAATCGATGAGGTCGTCGACCTCGGTGACGTCATAGCCCTCACGCCATTTCGTGGCCGAGAACCGGGCGCCTCGGGCCTCGACCGAGGTGAGCAGTCCCGGGCCGGGACGGCCGCCCGCCTCGTACGCCTTGAGCGTCGCGCTGACGTCGTCGAGGTAGATGTCGACCTGCTCGACGTCGTAGCCCTCGCGGAACTTGGTCGCGGTGAACGTCGTGTCCAGGACCTGCTGGGCGGTCAGCATGCGGGGCTCCGATGGGTGGGGTGGGACGGAGGACGGCGCCGGGGTGGACCCTCCTGCGTGAGGTGGACCCCGGCAGGGTCCACCTCACGCGCTCGGCTCCACCCCGGCGTCGGAGAGGTCAGTTGGACGACGCCGCCGACGCCGCGGACGACGATCCGTTCGACACGGCCTGGCCGCTCAGGTGCCCACCGGCCAGCCCGGCGATGAGCTGGTTGATGTCGACGCCCGTGAGCTGCTTGATGACCTGCTGGCCCTCGCCCAGGACCGACGCGACGTTCTTGGTGATCGCGCTCGCGCCGTCGGTCGAGATGACGGTCATGCCCTGGATCTTGCCGATGGGCTCGGCCGCGGCGCGGACGATCTCCGGCAGGCGCTCGATGAGCTCCTGGACCAGTGCCGCCTCGCCGTACTTCTTGAGCGCCTCGGCCTTGGCGTCGGTCGCGACGGCCTCGGCGCGGCCCTCGGCCTCGACCGCGAACGCGCGTGCCTCACCCTCGGCCTTGATACCGACAGCCAGGGCGACCTGGCGGTCACGCTCGGCCTCGCCGGCGCGACGGACGGCGGCCGCGGAGGCCTCGGCGTCCTGGATCGCGGCGGTCTTGTTGGCCTCGGCGATCGTGGTGCGCTTGTACGCGTCGGCCTCGGTGGCGGCGTTCGACGAGTCACGCTGGGCGTTGGCTCGCTGGACCTCGGCGTAGGCCGCGGCCTCGGCGGGCTTGCGGATCTCGATGTCGAGGCGCTCCTGCGTCACGCGGGCCTGCTCGGACAGCGCCTCGCGCTCCTCGACCGCGACCAGCCGCTCCTGCTCGGCGCGCGCGAGCTGACCCGCGGCCTCGGCCTCGGCATTGGCCTTGTCGGTCTCGGCCTTGATGATGGCGCGCTTGAGGTCGAGCGCCTTCTGGCGCTCGGCGATCTGCTCGGCGGCGTCGATCGCCGCGAACTCGGACGCGCGCTGGGCCTCGGCCTCGGAGACCTCGGCGACCTGGCGGGCGCGGGCGGCCTCGGCACGACCGAGGTTGGCGAGGTAGTCGGAGCCCGGGGTCGAGATGTCCGAGATGTTGAGGAGGTCGACCTGCAGGCCCTGCTCCGAGAGGTCCGTCTTGGTGGACTCGACGACGCGGTCCGAGAGGCCCTTGCGGTCGGAGATGATCTGCTCGATCGTCATGTCGCCCACGATCGAGCGCAGCGAGCCCTCGAGGGACTCCTTGATGATCTCGGTCAGCGTGCCCTGCTGGGACAGGAAGCGCTGGGCCGCGCGACGCACGCCCTCCTCGTCGCCACGGACCTTGAAGTTGATCGACGCCTTGATGGCGATCTTGATGCGGTTCTTGTCGACGCCCTCGACCGTGATGCCGATCTGGCGCTGCTCGAGCGAGATGGAGAAGCCCTGCTGGAGGATGGGCCACACGAACGTGCGGCCGCCCGTGACGACGCGCTGGCCGGTGCCGGCGGCCTCCTTGCGGCCTGCGCCGCGCCCGACGATGATCAGGGCCTCGTTCGGGGGAACGCGGCGGATGCGCTTGGCGATGAACGTGATGATCGCGAAGAACGCGATGATCAGGGCGATCGTGGCGATGATGCCGACGACGTTGGAATCTTCGAGCATGTCTGTACGCGCCTGCGGCGCGACTCCTTTCGGTGGCGGGTCGTGCGAGCGGGTCGTGCGGTGGTGCGGGTGGTGCTGCCGGGTTCCCGGGGTGACGGGGTCCCTGGCGGGAGGGTCGGTCGTCGGGCGGAAGGGTGAGCCGTTGGGCCGGCGGGTCAGTCGTTGGGGTAGTGGCGCCGGACGCGGACGCGCGTGCCGGACTGCTCGAGGACCACGACGCGGGCTCCGGTCGGGATGGGCTCGTCGGCCCAGGCGAGGCGTCGTTCGAGCTCGTGCGCGGCGTCGAGCGAGACCTCGCCGGTCGCGGCGGAGATGTCGCTGGTCGCGGTGCCCTGGACGCCCACGAGGGACACGGGCACGGCGTCGTCGGACTCGCGCAGCTTCTTGGTGAGCACGTGCACGAGGAGGACCACGAGGACCGCGAGCACCGCGGAGCCGACGTACGCGAGGACGATCGGCAGGTCGTTCGACACGACGATCGCGCCGGTCGCGCCGAACACGATGGCCCCGACGCCCAGCGAGGTCCCGGACACGGCTCCGTCGCCGAGCTCGATGAACTCACCGAGGATCATCGAGAACAGGACGAGAGCCAGCCCGACGATGCCGACGACGACGAACGTGATCACCGTGAAACCCCCCTGGGGTCGGTCACGCCCCGCCGTCGAGCACTGGTCGCCCGAACACTTGACGTGATCGTGAACTTGCCCGAACTCTAGCGTGACTCAAGGGTGCCCTTCGACGAGATGGGGACTCCGCACCATGGGGTCTTCGGCCCTCGGTGGTCGGCCTGAGTGCCGAGGACGAGTTGTCAGAACCGCACCGGGGTATGGACCGGCTCAGTTCTGACAACTGAGCCGTGGCGTCAGCGGGAGAGCTGGTCGAGCAGTACGCCGAGGTTCCCCGCCGCGGTGTCCCGGTAGCCCTGCACCCATTCGCCCTGGTAGTCGCGCGGCGCGACCTCGGTCACGAGCAGCGCGCTGAGGTACGCGCGGTACAGGAGCAGGCGGACGTCGCCGGCCCCGAGCGTGCTCGCCCCGGGCCTCGCCCGCCCGACGACGTCGCGCCCGTCCGGTGCGCCGCCGTCGGGCCGGATTTCACCCGGCACGGGCGACGCGAACCACGGCTCGGCGACCGGGAGCCGGCCGCCCGCGTCGCGGTAGCCCGCGAGCAGCGCGGGCGGGACCGGGCCCAGCCCGAGCTGGTCGGCTCCCGCGAGCTCGTACAGCGGGTCGCCCCACAGGCTGCGCTCGGTGTCGATCACGCCGCTCAGGCGCAGCACCGACGACGCGTCGGGGGAGAGGAAGAGGTTGCCGGGCCACAGGTCCGTGTGGACGAGCGCGGGGACCGTGACCTCGGCGAGCGCGTCGTGGTGGTCCGCGAGAGCGCCCCGCAGCGCGTCGGCGGGCAGCGCGACGCCCCACGTCTCGGCGTCGGCGAGCAGGGCCTCGACCATGCGGCCGAACGCCTCGGGCCACGTCGGGGCGCTCAGGCCCGACGCCTGCGCGGGATACCCGAACGACTCTCCCGTCACGGTGTGCAGGCGGGCCATGAAGGCGCCGAGGTCGTGCCGGACCTGGCCCGTCGCGGCGTCGTCGAGCGGGGGAAGGGTGTTCCACACGTCGCCGTCGAGGAACGACACGACGAGCGCGTCGCCGTCGACCACCTCGCGGCTGAAGTCGCTGTGGACCACGCGCGGCATGAGGAGGTCGGGACGGTCGGCCGCGCGGCGGTAGACCTCCTCCTCGGTGCCGAGGATCCCGTGCTCGTAGCGCAGGAGCCGGGACGTGTCGGCGCTCGTGACCTTCACGACGCAGCGCCGCCCGTCGGTGAGGTCGACGCGGTAGGTCGAGGCGAACATCCCGCCGTCGAGGGGGCCGGCCGCAGCCACCTCACCGAGCGGGGCGAGCAGTCGGGCGAGCTGGTCGTCGGTGACCGTCATCTTGGTGAGCACGCGGAGATCGTATCGATTCGACGGGCGGGGCGGAAGGCTCGTCGGCGCTCGGCGCTCGGCCCGCGATCGGTTGTCAGAAGTGCACCGGGGCATCGACCGGCTCCGTTCTGACAACTGATCTCTTGCCATGCTGGCAAGTCATTCATAGACTTGCCAGCATGGAAAATGACTTCCGCGAGGACGAGTCCCCGAGCGGCACGCCCGGGCTCTCCCCGGCGCAGGCGCGTGCAGCACTCGAGGGGCTCGACGCCGACGGGGCGACGCTCGCGGAGCGCGCGGTCACGCCCTGGTGGTACCACCTGACGCTCGGCATGATCGTGGCGGTGATCATCTGCACCCAGGCGCTGCCGTCCCCGGCCTCGCTCATCACGCTGCCGGTCGCCCTGTTCGCGCTGCCGGTCCTCGTCCTCGTCTACCGCCGCCGCTACGGTCTGTGGTTCAGCCAGCCGGCGGGACCTCGGTCGAAACGCATCTATCAGGTCATGCTGGCGACGATCCTGCTCTGCTTCGGCGCCATGCTGCTCGTCAGGTTCACCGAGATCGAGTACACGTGGGTGCTGGTGCCGGCGTCCGTCGGGTTCGTCGCGGCGGTCGTGCTCGGCCCGCTGTACGACAGGGCCTTCCGGCGCGAGCTGGCCGGGACGGAGCGATGAGCACCACCCCCGCGTTCAACGAGGTCGTCCACTCGCCCGTCCGCCTGCGCATCTGCGGGGTGCTCCGGCGGGGAGCGGAGCTCGAGTTCGCGGTGCTGCGCGACACGCTCGGCCTGAGCGACGCGAACCTGTCCAAGAACCTCCGGGTGCTCAGCGACGCCGGGTTCGTCACGGTGCGCAAGGAGAGCTCACCGGACCGGAGCGACGCGCGCCGCCTCACCTGGGTCACGCTCACCCCGGACGGCCGACGCGCGGTCGAGGCCCACCTCGCCGCGCTCGCGCAGATCGCCGCCGGCTGAGCCCGGCCCCGCCTGCGCGTCGGGCCCACCTGGCACTGCTCGCCTGCGCTCGGTTGTCAGAAGCGCACCGGGGTACCGACCGGCTCAGTTCTGACAACCAATCCAATGCCGGGCCCGCGGGCAGCGACGCCGTCGACGTGCAGCCCTACAGCCGCGGCACGTTGCGCAGGTTCGCCCGGGCCATCGACACGACCTCTCCCATGCCGCCGCCCAGGACCTCCTTGCTCATCGCGACCGCGAAGCCGCGCACCTGCCCGGCCGTGATGGTCGGGGGCAGGGACAATGCGCGCGGGTCCGTCACGACGTCGACCAGGGCCGGACCCGGGCGCGAGAGGGCCCCGCGCAGCGCGCCGCGCACGTCCTTGGCGCGCTCGACGCGCACCGACGGGATCCCGATCGCGTTCGCCACCGCGGCGTAGTCGATGTGCGGCGACTCGGTGCCGAACATGGGCAGCCCGTCGACGAGCATCTCGAGGCGCACCATCCCGAGGCTCGCGTTGTCGAACAGCACGATCTTGACGGGCAGCTCGTAGGCCTTGATCGTGATGAGCTCGCCCAGGAGCATCGAGAGCCCGCCGTCGCCGGCCATCGCGACGACCTGCCGGTCCGGCTGGGCGGCCGCGACGCCGATCGCGTGCGGCACCGCGTTGGCCATGGACCCGTGCAGGAACGATCCGATCACGCGGCGCTTGCCGTTGGGGCTGATGTACCGGGCGGCCCAGACGTTGCACATGCCCGTGTCCACGGTGAAGACCGCGTCGTCGGCGGCCTCCTGGTCCAGGAGGTCCGCGACGTACTCGGGGTGGATGGGCGAGTGCTTCTCGACGTCCTTGGTGTAGGCACCGACCACGCCCGTCATCGACTTCTCGTGCTTGGCGACCATGCCGTCGAGGAACGAGCGGTTCTTGGCCGTGTTGACGAGCGGCATGAGGAGCCGCACGGTCTCGCCCACGTCGCCGACCACGGCGACGTCGAGCCGCGTCCGCCGGCCCAGGTGCGTGGGGTCGGTGTCGACCTGCGCGGTGCGCACGGACTCGGGCAGGAACTGGTCGTACGGGAAGTCGGTGCCGAGCAGGACCAGGAGGTCGGCCTCCTGCATGGCGTCGTGCGCGGCGCCGTAGCCGAGCAGCCCGCTCATCCCGACGTCGAACGGGTTGTCGTACTGGATCCACTCCTTGCCGCGCAGCGAGTGGCCGATCGGCGCCGCGATCTTGTCGGCGAGCGCGATCACGTCGTCGTGCGCGCCGCGCGTCCCGGCACCCGCGAAGATCGTGACCTTCTTGGCCTTGTTGATCGCGTCGGCCAGCGTCTGCAGCGCGTCGGGGTCCGGGACGATCCGCGGCCTGGCCGGGTGGACCGCGACGTCGATGATCTCGGCTGCGGCGTCGAGGTCCGCGACGTCGCCGGGGATCGTCAGGACCGCGACTCCCGGGGCGCCGTACGCGTGGTGGATCGCGGAGTTGATGACGCGCGGCGCCTGCTGGGAGGACGAGATCATCTCGGAGTACACCGAGCACTCGGTGAATAGGCGGTCGGGGTGCGTCTCCTGGAAGAAGCTCGTGCCGATCTGCGCGCTGGGGATGTGGCTCGCGATCGCGAGGACGGGCACCTTGGAGCGGTTGGCGTCGTAGAGCCCGTTGATGAGGTGCAGGTTGCCCGGGCCGCACGAGCCCGCGCACACCGCGAGCTTCCCGGTGACCTCGGCCTCGGCCGCGGCGGCGAACGCCGCGGACTCCTCGTGGCGCACGTGCACCCACTCGATGCCCTTGCCCTTCCCCTTCTGGCTGCGCCGGACCGCGTCGACCACGGGGTTGAGGCTGTCGCCCACGATCCCGTAGATGCGTTCGACCCCGGCCTCGATGAGCTGGGCGACGAGCAGGTCGGCGACCGTCCTGTTCCGCTTGTCCTGGGGACGACCGAGACCGAGTGCCATGGGAGAACCTCCGCACGAGGGGAAAGGGGACCTTTCCATCGTGCGCTCGATGGCGCCCGGATGCAGCCGCTGGGGCCGTTCCGCTCGTCACGTCCGTGCGTCACAGCGCGGTGCGGACGGTCGCGCGGTCGCGCAGGGCGGCGGCCCGACGGCGCAGCTCACCTCGAGCGGTCCGCTCGCCCAGCGCGGTCGTGGCGTCGGGCGGGGTGCCCACCCCGGGGTGCCTGCCTGCGGCCGGTACGCGCACCCCTGGGGTGCGCTCCGCCGTCGGGCGACGGCGCTCAGGCCGTCGCGGGACCCTGCTCCGGGGTCTCGTCGTCCGGGACGTCCGCAGTCTCTGCAGCGTCGTCGCGCGGCGCGCCGCGGCGCAGGACCCGCGTCGAGGCGAGGACCGCGAGGACCGCGACGCCCGCCGCGATCATCACGACCTGGAAGCCCGCGTGCGCGCCCGCTGCGTCGATCCGCGACCCCGCGATCGACGCGCCGAACGAGACGCCCACGCCCAGGGACGTCCCGACCCAGGCGAGCCCCTCGGTGAGCTGGTGCGGGGTCACGAGGTTCTGGACCAGCGCGTTGCCGTTGATGAGCGTCGGGGCGATCGTGAAGCCCGTGACGAACATGACGACCGCGAGCATCGGCAGCGACGTGACGACGAAGAACAGGGACACGCCCAGCGCGAGCGCGACCATGCCGATCGTGAACCGCTTCCACAGCGGCGAGACCCAGTGGCGGGCGCCGTAGGCGAGGCCCGAGATGAGCGAGCCCATCGCGAAGACGCCCAGGATGAGACCCGACGCCGACTTGGAGCCCTGCTCCTCGGCGAACGCGATGGTCGAGACGTCGGTCGCGCCGAAGATGAGGCCCATCGCGACGAACACGACCGCGAGCACGATCATGCCGGGCGAACGCATCGCGGAGCGGTGCCTGACCCCGGGGACCGCGGGCATGACCGGGGGTTCGGTGCGGCGCTGCGAGAGGAACCAGACGCCGCCCACCACGGCCGCGACCATGGGGACGATGATCCCGGCCGAGTCGGTGACCTCGGTCGCGAGCAGGGTTGCGAGGACGGGCCCGACGACGAAGACGAGCTCGTCGAGCGCCGACTCGAGCGAGTAGGCCGTGTGGAGCTGGCGCGGGTCGTTCACGGCATGGGTCCAGCGCGCGCGGACCATCGAGCCGTACGAGCCGATGCTCGCGCCCGCGATGATCGCGGTCGCGTAGAGCCACACCTCGGGGGCCTGGTTGACCGCCGAGAGCACGAGGCCGAGCAGGCCCAGCGTGCTCACGACGAGCATGGGGCGCATGACCTTGGCCTGGCCCACGCGGTCGACGTAGCGGGCGATCTGCGGCGAGGCGATGGCCTGCGCGATCACGTAGGCCGCGGAGACGCGCCCGGCCAGGGCGTACGAGCCGTAGATGCCCTGGATCATCAGGACGATCCCGATGCCGACCATGGACATGGGGAGCCGGGCCACGACGGCAGCGGCCGAGAAGTTCAGCGCCCCCGGCTTGCTGAGGACGACGCGGTAGGGGTTGCGGGAGTCGTCTGCCGCTGCACGGGGGGAGTCTTGGACCACCGTCTCAGTCTCCCATCGGTTGCCGCGTCGCAGAGCGTCTGCGGGGCGTGATCCTCAGCGCATCGTCGGGCCCCGTCGAGGGCCCCTTCGTAGTGTCACCGCTCGACCGGACGCGCGCGAACCGCAGGCGGCCCGCATGATGAACGGGTGAGCGAGCAGACGCAGGCGATCACGATCGTCGACAACCCGGCGCAGGAGCGGTTCGAGGCACGCACGCCCGAGGGCGACGTGGCGGGGTTCGCGGCGTACGTCCGACAACCCGGCCAGGTCGTGTTCACGCACACCGAGGTCGACGACGTCTACGCGGGCAACGGGATCGGGTCCTCGCTCGCCCGCGGAGCGCTCGACCAGGTGCGCGCGTCGGGGGACAAGGTGGTGCCGCTGTGCCCGTTCATCCGGGCGTTCGTGCAGCTCCACGAGGAGTACCAGGACCTGATCGCGCGCTGACGCCTGCCGTCCCGTGAACGACCGAGCGGGGCAGGCCCTCGTCGGTGAGGAGAGCCTGCCCCGCTCGGGGTCCGCCCGGATCAGGCGATGGTCGCGGAGAGCGCGACCTCCTGGCGCAGGTCGTGGTCCAGGTCGCCCGCGGCGTCCGCCGGGGTCAGCGTGACCTCGAACTCGATGGGCGAGCCGGGCTGGTGCTTGAAGTTCTCGCCGTAGGCGACGGACTGCCCCGGCGCGAGGACGAACGGCGCCTCGCCCGAGCCCGGGGCGATCGGGGAGTCGACGACCCCGGCCGCCTCGAAGAGCGCCTTGTCGACGATGCTGTCCATGCCCTGCATGTAGGGCCAGTCGGCGTAGCGCGCGTCGACGCCCACGATCGAGTAGGTCAGCGGCAGGTCGGCGTCGCCCGTGTTGGTCAGGACGTAGTTGACGAACACGATCGGGTCGCCCGGGTTGAGGATCGGCTTGCCCGACTCGTCCGCGAACTGGCCGGTCTTCGTCGCGACCGCGGTGCTCACCTGGTAGATGTCCACGGTGAAGCCGTCGCCCTCGGCCGTGCCGAGCCTGGTGCCGACGACCTCGTTGGACGCGGCCCACGCGGGCTTGTCGCCCGTGGCGGCGGGCTCTGCCTCGGCCTCCTCCGCGGGGGTCTCCTCGGTGTCCGGCGTCTCGACGCTCGTCGAGGCCGAGGTGGTCTCCTCGGGGGCGGCGTCGCCAGAGCAGGCGGACAGGCCGAGGACGGCGACGAGGGCCAGGGGCAGGGCGAGAGCAGCTCGTGACGTGCGCATGGGAACTCCAGAGGATCGACGAGGGAACGCTTCGATACTAGGAGTAGAGGTGCACGGCAGATCGCGTTTCTGATGGTGAGAAGTGCCCATGTGAGATACCCGACGGACATCCCGGAAGCCAGGGGACGCGCAGCGCCCCGGGGTGAGAGGGAGAAGCGGTGAGGTGCCCGACGACGGCGGGCGCCGCCGTCGGGCACCTCACCCCGAACGTCAGTCGCCCAGGGCGTCCGAGACGACCTGCTTGGCCTCGTCCTGCACCTGCGCGAGGTGCTCGGCCGAGACGAACGACTCGGCGTAGATCTTGTACACGTTCTCCGTGCCCGAGGGGCGCGCCGCGAACCACGCGTTCTCCGTGGTGACCTTGAGGCCGCCGATCGCCGCGCCGTTGCCCGGCGCCGTGGTCAGCTTCGCGGTGATCTCCTCGCCCGCGAGCGTCGTCGACGTGACCTGCTCCGGGCTGAGCCTCGCGAGCGCCGACTTCTCCTCGAGCGAGGCCGGGGCGTCGACCCGGGCGTACCAGGACTCGCCGTACTGCTCGACGAGCCGGGCGTGGTGCTGGGACGGGGTCTTGCCCGTGGTCGCGAGGATCTCCGAGGCGAGCAGCGCGAGCAGCAGGCCGTCCTTGTCCGTGGTCCACACCCCGCCGTTCGTGCGCAGGAACGAGGCGCCCGCGGACTCCTCGCCGCCGAACCCGACCGAGCCGTCGAGCAGGCCCGGCACGAACCACTTGAAGCCGACCGGCACCTCCTCGACGCGGCGACCGATCCCCGCCCCCACCCGGTCGATGAGCGACGAGGACACGAGCGTCTTGCCGATCGCGGCGTCCGGACGCCAGCCCGGACGGGCCCCGCCGTACAGGTAGTCGATCGCGACCGCCAGGTAGTGGTTGGGGTTCATGAGGCCCGCGTCCGGGGTCACGATCCCGTGGCGGTCCGAGTCCGCGTCGTTGCCCGTCGCGATGTCGAACGTCGAGGTCGCGTCCGGGTCCGTCATCTTCTGCACGAGCGAGGCCATGGCGTACGGCGACGAGCAGTCCATACGGATCTTGCCGTCCCAGTCGAGCGTCATGAAGGCCCAGCGCGGGTCGACCTGCGGGTTCACGACCGTCAGGTCCAGCCCGTAGCGCTCGCCGATCTCGCCCCAGTACTCGACCGACGCCCCGCCCAGGGGGTCGGCGCCGATCGCGACGCCCGCGCCGCGGATGGCCTCGAGGTCCAGGACCGAGGCCAGGTCGTCGACGTACGCCGTGAGGAAGTCGTGGCGGTGCGTGGTCTCGGCCGTCAGCGCGCGCTCGAGCGGGACCCTCTTGACCTGCCCGACGCCCGAGCGCAGGATCTCGTTCGCGCGGTCCGCGATCCAGCCCGTGGCCTCGGAGTCCGCGGGCCCGCCGTGCGGCGGGTTGTACTTGAAGCCGCCGTCGCGCGGGGGGTTGTGCGACGGCGTCACGACGATCCCGTCCGCGAGCTCGGGGCCCGTGGTGCGGACCCCGGCCTCGGTGGCCGCGCCGTTGTGCAGCAGGATCGACTGGGACACGGCCGGGGTCGGGGTGTAGGAGTCGCGCGCGTCGATGTACGTCTGGACGCCCGCGGCCGTGAGGACCTCGATCGCGGTCTGCCACGCGGGCAGCGACAGCGCGTGCGTGTCACGGCCGATGAAGAGAGGGCCGTCGGTGCCCTGGGCGCGCCGGTACTCGACGATCGCCGCGGTGATCGCGATGATGTGGGCCTCGTTGAACGCGTGGTCCAGGCTCGACCCGCGGTGGCCCGACGTCCCGAACACCACCTTCTGCGCCGGGTCGTCGACGTCGGGCGAGAGGTCGTAGTAGGCGCCGACCACGGCGTCCACGTCGATGAGGTCCTGGGGCTGGGCGAGGGTTCCGGCGCGGGGGTCCATGCGACGATCCTGCCACTGGTCAGGGCGTCGCGGGAGGTCTGTCCCGGGACGGGGGACCGGCGCGGCGCACGACCACGATCCGACGACGTCTCGTCAGAAACGTAGGCTGGTCACCATGTTCCCGCCCCAGGTACCCACGACCGACGTGTCCGAGCTCGACGCCGAGCGCCCCGTGCCCGAGGGCGTCGTGCTCCTCGACGTGCGCGAGCAGGACGAGTGGGACGCGGGACACGCGCCCGACGCCGTCCACATCCCCCTGGGCGAGCTGCCCGTCCGTTGGGGCGAGCTGGACCCCGAGGTCCCGATCCTCGTGATCTGCCACTCGGGCGGACGCTCGGCGCGCGCCGCGGCGTGGCTCAACCAGGGCGACTTCGACGCGACGAACCTCGACGGCGGCATGGTCGCGTGGTCGCAGCGAGGGTTCCCGGTCGAGCGGTAGGAGCCCGCCGGCCCCGCAGCCCGCTCCCACTACACTTTCCCCATGGCCAAGAACTCGACGCCCGACTTCGTGCTGCGCCCCTTCGAGGGTCTCCCCGGCGAGACCGACTGGGTCGCCCTGCGGGAGGTCGTCCCCTCGGCCTCGGCACCTGCTCGCACCACGAAGGAGTACGGCGCTCGCGACGTGCTCGTCGTGACGATCCTCCCGGCCGGCTGGGCCGCTCTGCACCGTCAGGACGGCACCATCCTCCTGGCGCTCCAGACCCTCGCGGGCTCGGGCGACACGAGCCGCGACCTCGCGTCGGTCCTGCTCGAGGCCATCGAGGCCGAGCCGGGCACGTCGATCGAGCTCGGCGAGCTGCCGGGCCCGGGTCCGCGCCTGCAGGACGTCCTGGACCTGTCGGTGCCGTTCGAGGTCACGGTCCACGACGACTTCTCGTTCTGGCTCGACCCCACCACGGACGTCACGCCGGACCTCAAGGCGTCGCTCGACCAGGCGTCGGAGTCGATCGTGCCCACGGTCAAGCTCGAGTCGGTCGAGTCGGCCTACTGGTGCTCCATGAGCCGCGAGTTCCTGCGCTGGGCCTGGCCCGTGGGCGAGGAGGCGCTGATCGACGCGATCTCGCGCCTGCACGCCAAGCGCGAGTCGGGGCTGGGCGGCGGCAAGTTCGTCGGCGCGTTCCGGTCGTCGGGCCTGCTGGTCCCCGTCTGGGAGCTGCCGCGCGGCACCGAGGCCGCAGACCTCGAGGAGCCCGCCAAGGAGCTCAAGGCCAAGCTCGACGCGGCGCTCGCGGTCACCGAGCCGCTCGACGCCAACGAGCGTCGTGCGCGTGCGGGCATCGTGTCCCGCCAGGTCACGCTCCGCTGACGCGCCCCTCACCACGGGCAGCGCGCCGGCACCGCAGCACCAGCACCACGGCACCACCCCGAGACCGACGGGCGGCGGCATCGTCGCCCCCGCCCGTCGGCCTCGGGCAGGTCACGTCCGGCGACCCGGAAGCACAGACGCCAGGCTGACCGAGAGATACCTCGGCAAGAACCCGAGAACACCGTTCTCTGGGACATCCCCGTGACTTTGCCACCTGGAGTGTGGCAAACTGCGGGAAACTCTTTGCACTACTAGGCTGGATTGCGTGAACGCGGACCATCGGTCGACCGAGTCAGGACTGAACACCGGAACCACCGGGGACGTGTCGGGCGTCCCCGCCAACGGGACGCACGCGCTCCCGGTGGCGAAGACCCCGCGCCCGGCCCCGCTGCACGGCGGTTCACGGCAGAAGCAGCGCGTGGCGGTGATCATCCCTGCCAAGGACGAGGCGCGTCGCATCGCGGCCACGGTCCGGGCGGCCAAGGCCATCCCCCACGTCGACCTGGTGCTCGTCGTGGACGACGGCAGCGAGGACACCACGCAGCACGTCGCCCGCGAGGCCGGAGCCGTGGTCGTGCGCCACTCCCACAACCGCGGCAAGGCGGCAGCCATGGAGACGGGCGCAGCCGTCGTCGCGATGCGTGACGTCGCGGACCGCCCCCCGCGCCTCCTGCTCTTCATCGACGGCGACCTGGGCGAGACCGCGGTCAACACGGCCCCGCTCGTGCCCCCGGTGCTCGACGGCCTGGCGGACATGTCCATCGCCCTGCTCCCGCCGCAGCCCGGCGCGGGCGGTCGCGGGATCGTCGTGGGTGCCGCGCGTCGTGCCATCCAGTCCATGACGGGCTGGACGCCCACGCAGCCGTTGTCCGGCATGCGCTGCCTGACGCGCGAGGCCTTCGAGGCCGCGACGCCGCTGGCCCGTGGCTGGGGAGTCGAGACGGGTCTGACGATCGACCTGCTCCGCAAGGGCTACGTCGCGGTCGAGGTCCCGTGCGACCTGCGCCACCGCCCGTCCGGGTCCGACCTCAAGGGGCAGATCCACCGCGCCAACCAGTACCGCGACGTGCAGCTCGCGGTCGGGGCGCGTCGCGTCCGCAGCGCGCTCGACGCGCTCGGCGGGCACAAGCACTCCGGGAAGTAGCACGCCGCACGAGGCGCCCGGGCGGACTCCGCCCGGGCGCCTCGTCGTCTACCTGCCCGACGCCGCCGGTTCCGCCGCGTCGTCGGGCGAGCCCCCGCCGTCGGGCAGGGAGGGCAGCACGCCGGACGGCCGCGCGCCCGTCCCGGAGGACACGGTGCCCGACGGCGCCGCTCCCGTCCCGGAGACCGTCCCGCCGGCCGCGTCGGGGACCTCGCCCGGGCTTCCCGGCGTCGCGCGCAGCGCGGTGAGCACCACGAGCGGCACGGCCGCGACCAGGGCGATCATCGCGATCCGGACCCCGAAGTCGTTGACGAGCGAGCCGCTCACGCACATGACCCAGATCGCGAGGATCGCGGGCCGGAAGAGGGGCCACCCGGCCTCGGACCGTGCGAACCAGGCCGGCGTGAAGCGGCGCGGCGCGAACAGCACGAGCGCGAACCAGACCAGCACCACGAGCGTGATCCACACCGGGACCCCGCCCAGCACCGAGCGGGCCGCGTACCCGGCCTTGCGCCAGAGCATCTCCCACGCGTCGCCGTCGACCACCTGACCCACGAAGCGCCCAAGGTGCGAGCGCGCGGCAGGCGGTCGAAGCCAGTCGAGCACGCCGATCGCCGCGACGACCCCCACGCCGGCCAGGCCGATCGTGAAGAACCGCCGGAACGTCAGGCGCGCGCCCGACGTCGCGAGCAGCAGGATCGCGAAGGTCGGGACGAGGACCAGCCCGCCGCCGAGGTCGGCCCCGAGCGTGGGCCAGACGTCGACGGCCATCGCGACCACGCCGACGACCCCGACCACGAGCGTCGCCGTGCGCCGTCGCCCACGGAGCACGAGCCACTGTGCGACCCCGGCCGCGGCGAGGACCCCCGCGACCGCGTACACCGAGAACGTCGGGTTGCCGAACCCGTAGAAGCGCGCCCCGAACGTCGGCGCCGAGCCGAGCGGGCTCGCTCGGTTGAACGGGGTGCCCAGCAGTGCGTCGAGCGTCAGCACCGCGAACGTGATGCCCGCGACCAGGGCGGGGCCCGCCCAGACGGGGCGTCGAGGAGCGAGCGCCCCGAGCCCGGCGACCACGACGGTCGAGCCGATCGACACGGCGACGGCCGCGAGCATCGGGTTCTCGAACCGCCACCACGACGTCATCGACGACACGAACGCCGCGGCGGGCAAGGACGCGAGGACCAGCGCCGCTCCCTCGGCGACCCGCCGCCCGATCCGCCAGCCCCGCGAGTCCTTGCGGCGGGCGACGGGCGCCAGCAGCAGGCAGCCGGCCGCGAGGACCAGGCCCGCGTACCCCGCGTAGTCGACGAAGTACGGGTAGATCTGCCGCCGGACCTGGTCACGTGATGTCAGGTCTGCCAGGGCGTCGGCCGCCGACGCAGCGTCGACGGGTCGGGGCGAGCCGTAGGTCATGATCGACGTGTCGATCCCTGCCGGGACCTCGACGCCCAGGGCGCCCAGGATCGTCGGGGGCACGTCGAGCAGACGGACGATCCCGTCGGAGCGGGTCGCCGAGCTCGTGAGGAACCGGGGCTGGTCGGACTCGATCGAGGCCGAGGACCGGACCATGGTCACGCCCAGCGCAGGGCGGGCGCCTGGGTTGTTGACGACGTCGACCACGAGGACCGTCGCCGAGTCCGGCACGGCGTCCAGGACCCGGCCGACCGTCGCGTCGACGCCGGCGACGAGCCCGGGCCGCTCGGCGCGATACCGGGCCGAGCGCTCGGCCGGCGTCTCGCCCGGGATCGTCTCCAGCGCTGCCGGGGTCGCGTCTCCCGCGTCGATCACGGTCAGCGCGCAGCCGAACGTGTCGTTGACCGGGGCCAGGGCGGCGGGCAGGTCCTGGTAGCGCGCGACCGTCCCGTCGCGGTCCGCGAGGGCGAGCGCCGCGCGCGGCCCGACGGCCGTCGCGCAGACGCCCGCGTCCGAGATCGCCTGGCCCAGGGTGCCGAGCTCGACGGTCCGGGACTGCGCGTCCACCATGTCCTGCCATCCCTCGACCTGGACCGAGGTCGCGGGGGTCGCCACGCGCGACGACGCGACCGTGTCGACGGGCTCGTCCGTCGAGGTCGTCGTCCCGTCGGCCGCGACCGTGGTGACAGGGGCGCACGACGTCGTGCCGTCGTCGAGCAGGAGCGGGTCGTGGCGCACGTACTGCCCTGACGAGAGCGCGAGCCACCCCGACGCAGGGCACCGGCTCGCGGCCCCCGTGGGGAGCGAGTCGCCCGCGGCGCCCGCCCCCTCGGTGAGGAGCGTGCGGAGCTCGGGGGCCGTCCCGGACGAGACGTCGGGCCAGCGCAGTCCGGACGTGCCGATCACGACGAGGCTCTCGCCCTCGGGTGCGACGGGTGCGCCCGTGCCGCGACGGACCTCGTCGCCCGCGACGGCGGCGCCGCTCGTCGGCACGACGGCCGCGGCGAGCAGGAGCGAGAGGAGCAGGCCGCCGCCCACCGCGAGGATCGTGGTGGGCATGCGGCGGACCGTGCCCGAGTCGGTCGAGAGCCCCGCGATGCGCGGCGCGCGCGTCCTCGGGGAGGCCGCCGCGGATGCTGCGACGGGGACCGCGGTGGGGACCGCCGTGGCGACGGCTGCGATCGACGACTCCGAGAGGAACGAGGCCACGACGGTCGCGATCGCCACGACGACGAACATGACCGCGATGATGACGCCCGAGTCGTTGAGGACCGACCCGATCCCGGCGGCGACCACGAGCGAGACCACGAGGGACCGGAGCTGGGGCCAGGCGCGGTACGCGGCAGCGACCTCGGGCAGGCGGCAGACGTCGGGGCGAAGGGCCGCGAAGGCCGTGGCCACGACGGCCACGGTCGCGAGGACTCCGGGCACGCTCGCGACCGTCGCCCAGGCGCCTGAGGCCTTGGTCGCGATCATGCTCAGCGCGTCCCCGTCGAGGAACCGCTGGACGAACCCGCCCAGGTGGGAGCTGGTCCCCGGGATCGCCCAGTCGACGACCGACACGACCACGACCACGCCGATCGTCGCGGCCGCGACCGCGAGGATCCGCCGCACGGTGATGCGCACCTGGGCGACCAGCAGGGCGAGGATCGCGAACGCGGGGATCAGGGCGAGGATCCCGCCGAAGTCGGCACCGAACGCGGGCCAGCCGTCGACGACCGTCGTGACGATCCCGACGCCGACGACCACCGCGATGCCCGCCCGTCGCCTCCCGTGCGCCGCGAGCTGGGACGCGATGCTCCCGGCGAGCAGGAGCGCGGCGGCGCCGTAGACCGCGAACGTCATGTTGTTGAAGCCGTAGAAGCGCGCCCCGAGCACGGGGGCCGGGCCCAGGAGCGACCCCTGCTGGAGCGTCGTCCCCGTCAGTCCGTCGACCGTCAGGACGAGCCACGTAACTCCCGAGACCGCCGCCGCGAGGCGCCACGGGCTGCGCGGCAGGACCCGGCTCACGAACCACGCGACGAGGGCGACCACCACGGTCGCCACGCTCACCGAGAGGATGAGCGCGAACGTCGGCGCGGGGGAGACCCACCACCGGGCGAGCGTGCTGAGCGACGACGCGGCCGGCGCGGAGGCGACCAGGAGCAGGACGGCCGACAGGACCCGGCGACCTCGGGGGCTCGGGGGGAGCGGCGTCGTCGGGCCGGAGGGAGATCCGGCCGCGCGCCGCTCGGCCGCCCGACGCGACCACAGCGTGGCCCCGACCGCGATCACGAGCGAACCGATGAGCAGCCCCACGAACGCCGGCATGAGGTTCGGGGCGGTGTCCGACAGGACACCGAGGTAGCGACGGTTCTCGACCGTGCGCGAGATGCTCATGCGACGGTCGTCACCCGACTCGAGCGGGGCGCCGCCCTCGAACGCGGCGGTGCTGATCCCGGCGTCGGCCGCGAGCGTCGCGGTGAGGTCCGTGAGCTGGACGAGTCCCTTGAAGCGCGTCGACTCGGACTGGAGCCAGCCGTGCTCCGAGCCTGAGGCCGTCCAGTCCACGACGACCTGCAGACCGGGCTTGGCGCCCGGGGTGTCGGCGATTCCCGCCACGAGGACGCGCGAGTCGCGCGGCAGGTCCGAGGTCAGGCGCTCGAGGACCCGGTCGAGCTCGCGCAGCGCCTCGGTCCGCTCGGGCGAGGACTCGGGCAGCTCGCCCTGGTCGATCACGACCGTGTCGCACGCCGCGAGCTCGTCCTGCGAGAGGGCGTCGAGCGTCGGGACGTAGCGGGAGACCGCGCCCGTCGAGTCCGCGAGCGTGATCGCTCCCCCCGGCCCGACCGCGGTGCTGCACACGCCCGCCGCCGCGAGCTCGGTGCCGAGCGCGCCCGGCCCGCGGGGCACCACCGCGCCCGTCTCGGGGTCGACCGTGGTGTCGGTCGGCTCCTCGACCAGGTCCTCGGGCCCGGTCGTGAGCGTGGCCCACCCCGGCACCGACGACGAGCCCACGCCCGTCCCCGCGTCGAGCGTGGGCAGGGGCTCGCAGTCGATCGTGGGCGAGATCTCCGCGGGGTCAGCCGGGTCCTCCGAGGGGACCGGCTCGACGGCCGGGGGAGCGCTCGACTCTCGCTGGCCCGCGGACAGCGTGAGCCACGCGTCGAGCGGGCACGTGACCGGGCCGGCGCCCGTGCGGACGTTGATCGACCCGACCGAGCTCGACCCGATCATGCTCCACAGGTGCGGGACCGTCGTCGGGTTGACGTCCGTCCAGCGCAGCCCGGCGACGCCGACCAGGACGGTCGGGCCCTCGGGCGAGGAATCGGTAGGGGCCTCGGTGGAGGCCGGCGACGAGGTCGCGGTAGCGGCCGCGGCGGGCAGCGCCGGGGCGACGAGCGCGCCGATCGCGAGGAGCAGCGCGGCGAACCCCCGACGACTGGTGCGACGAGGGGTCTGTGCGGGGGCCGGATTCGTCACCGGTCCAGCCTACGGGGGGTCACGTCGGCGGCCCGTCGGCGAGGCTGCGCGGCCACAGATCCTCCACGAGGTCGGCGCAGGGCGGGCGGAAGTGGCTCAGGTGGTCGGGCGGTCCGGCTCGTCGCCGTCGGGCCCGTCCGAGGCCGCACCGGTGCTCGCCTCGAGCGACACCGTCCTCGTGGGGGTCACCAGTGCCTCGTCCGGAGCGTCGGCCTTCGCCGGTGCCGGCTCCGCCAGCGGCGCCCCCGACGTGTCGCCCGACAGGTAGCGCAGCCACCCCGCGTCCGGGTCGCCCTCGATGACGAGCGCCCTCGTGAGCAGCGTGAGCGGGATCGCGAGGATCGCGCCCAGCGGGCCGATCACGAGCGTCCAGAACACGACCGAGAAGAAGCTCAGCGTGAGGCTCAGGTTGACCGCGTCGGCCACGAACTTGGGCTGCACGAGCACCTGCAGGACCACGTTGACCACGCAGTAGACCGCGACCACCCCGAGCGCGAGCGGCCAGCCGCCCACGACGAGCGCCATGACGGTCGGGGGGACCACGCCGAGCACGAACCCGATGTTCGGGATGAAGTTGGTGACGAACGCGAGGATCGCCCAGACGGCGGGCGCCGGGACCCCCATCCACCACAGGGCCAGGCCGTCGACCACGGCCACGACCGCACCGAACGTGGCGTTGACGACGAAGTAGCGGCGGACGCCCGAGTTGTAGGACGTGATCCGGGCGAGCGTCGCGGGGCGCGTCGCCCCGAAGCGGGCGTGGGCGTCCTGGTAGCGACCGGAGTCGGCAGCCATGAAGATCACGTACGCGAGCACGAAGAAGAAGGCCGTGAGCACGGTCATGGCCGTCCCGCCGACCGTGGCTGCGAGGCCCGCGATCGTGCTCGGGTCGAGCCACGACGACACCGCGTCCGCGACCTGCCCCTCGACGCCGAACGACTCGAGCCACGACGTGATCTGGTTGACGGTCTTGGCGAGGTCGTCGAGGTACTGGCCCACGAGGTTCGCGAACTGCACACCGGCGAACGCGAGCAGCGCCGCGAGCGCGCCGAGGATCAGGTAGGCGACCACGATCATCCCGGTCGTCGCGGCCCACCGCGGCCAGCCGCGCCGCTCGAGCGGCCCGCGGACGGGCTGCACGATGATCACGACGACCGCCGCGAGGGCGAGCGGGCCGAACAGACCGCGCGCGAAGTACACCCCGGCGAGCACGACCACCCCGGCGGCAAGGCTGATCAGGGTTCGGGTCGACGGCGCCAGGCCACGGTGCGGAGCGACGTCCTGCGGTGCGGTCATCTAGGGGGTGCTCCTCGGTGGTGAAGGTCGGTGCGTCAGGTCGAATGATGCCCGCAGGTCAGGCCGTGCGCACGACCAGCCCGCCCGGCTCGACCCAGGCCTCGAGCTCGACGGCCCGCCCCAGGAGGTCGCCGTCGACCTGCGCCTGCTCGCCGCCCTCGACCCGGACGCGGACGCGCTTGGCGCGTGCGTGGTCGATCCGGCCGATCTTCGCGGGCAGGTCGTTGGTCACGCCGAAGCCCTGCATGACGACGTCGCCGAAGAGCTGGGCCCAGCCCACGACCCCGCCCCGGGTGTCGATCGCGGCGATGTCGAGGATGCCGTCGTCGAGCACCGCGTCGGGCAGCAGCGTGATGCCGCCGGGCAGCTTGCCGCAGTTGCCGACCATGAGGGTCCGCAGCTTGGCCTGGACGGGCGGTGCGTCGTCGAGCTGGATCTGGGCGCGCAGGCGGCGGCCGTGCAGGTGCCGGATCCCCGCGACGAAGTACGCGACCCAGCCCACCTTGGCCTTGAGGGTCGCGTCTGCGTCGGCGACCATCGCGGCGTCGAAACCGAGCCCCGCGATGACGAGGAAGATGTGCGCGGTCTCGGTGTCCCGGCCCGCGAGCGTGCCCTCGGGCTGCTCGTCCGAGGCGGCCGAGGGGTCGGAGGCGTCGGCCTCGGAGCCGGCGGCCGGGCCGCCGTCCCCGTCGCCTGAGGCGTCCGCGCCCGTGGCGCCGGTCCGCGCGGGGCTGCGCGCGCCGTCGTCGGGCTCCGCGTACTCCAGGACGCGCGCCCAGCCGACGTCGATGACGCGGTCCGCGCCCGCGACGACGATGCGCAGCGCCTCCTCGGGGTCCGTGATGGGCAGGTCGAGGTTGCGGGCGAGCAGGTTGCCCGTGCCGATGGGGATGAGACCCATGGGCGTGCCCGTACCGACCATGGCCTCGGCGACGGCCCGGACGGTCCCGTCGCCGCCGACCGCGACCACGATGTCGGCGCCGCGCGCGAGGGCCTCGCGGGTCTGCCCGACGCCCGGGTCCTCGATCGTCGTCTCGAACCACAGGGGCTCGGGGAGGTCGGCCTCGGCGCACACCAGGCGGACCGTGCGCTCGAGGTTCGCGGCAGCGGGCTTGGACGGGTTGGCGACGAACGCGATGAGCTGGCCCGCGTCGTCGAGCGGCTCGGCGGCGACCACGGGCGGGTCGAGGCGTCGTCGGCGTCGTTGCTGGGACCAGACGGTCATCGCGACCGTGAGCGCGACGGCGGAGATGGCGACCGCCGCGACTCCCAACCACATTTCCCAACCCATGTCGGACACGGTAGCGCTCGGGGTGCCGAGGGAGACGGTCGTGCCCGCCGAAGGTGACCAACCCGACGGCGGGTCCCGGTCGTGCTCAGCGGCCGACCGATCCCCGCTCCCACGCTGCCCACAGCCGCGCGTACGGGCCGCCGGTCGCCCGCAGCTCGTCGTGCGTCCCCGACTCCACGACCCGTCCGGCGTCCATGACCACGACCCGGTCGGCCGCCGCGGCCTGGCTCAGCCGGTGCGCGATCACGACCGCGGTCCGCCCCGACAGCGCGGCCCGGGCCGCCCGGTCGAGCGTCGCGGCGCCGTCGGTCCCGACCTCGGCCGTGGCCTCGTCGAGCACCACGACCGCGGGGTCCAGGAGCAGGATCCGTGCGAGCGCGAGCTGCTGGGCACGGTCCGGCGACAGGTCGAGGCCGCCCGCACCCACGGCGGTCGCGAGGCCCTCGGGCAGGTCGGCGACCCAGCCCGCCTCGACCGCGTCGAGGGCCGCGTGGAGCTCGGCGTCGCTCGCGCGGGGCGCGGCGAGCCGCAGGTCCTCGGCGAGGGTCCCGCTGAAGACGTGGACCTCCTGGCTCACCATGGCCGCGTCGGGCCGAGGCGCGGGCGGCCCGTCGGCGGAGGCCCGACGGCGTCGCCCCGGTGCCGCGCCCAGGACCTGCACGGCGCCGCGCGTCGGGCGGTGGATGCCCATCGCGAGCTTCGCGACCGACGTCTTGCCGGCCCCGGACGCCCCGACGAGCGCGACGTGCTCGCCCTCGGCGACCTCGAGGTCCACGCCCGTGAGGACCTCGCGCCCGGGGGAGTAGGCGAAGCTCACGTCCCGGAGCACGACGGCGGAGCGCGGCTCCCGGACCTCGGCGGCGCTCGCGGGACGGTCGCCCTCGGCGGGAGCCCGGTCACCTTCGGCGGAAACCTCGTCCCCTTCGGCGGGCCGTGCGGTCGCCGTCGTCACGCCCACGAGACGCGCGAGACCGGCCCCGGCCTTCTGGATCTCGTCGAACTCGCCCAGGACCATCCCGATCGGCCCGAACAGCCGGTGGAAGTACAGTGCCGCGGCCGTCGCGGCGCCCACCGTCACGGCGTCGCCCGAGACGAGCCAGAACCCGACCGCGAGGACGGCCCCGAGCCCGATGAGCTCGGCGATGTTGAGCCGGTTGTAGAACCGGGTCAGCAGCGCGATCCCCGTCAGCGACAGGTCGATGGCCCGGATCGAGGACTGCGCCACGAGGGCCTCGTGCCGCTCGCCGTGCCCCAGCGTCGTGACGGTCGTGGCCCCCGCGACGGTCTCGATGACCTGCTCGGTGCGCTGGGCCTCGGCGACCCGCACCTCGCGGTAGACGGGACCCGAGCGGCGCAGGAACCAGCGCAGCGACACGACCTGCAGGGGAGCCGCCGCGACCGCGGCGAGCGCGAAGCGCCAGTCGAGGGCCCCGAGCCCCACGAGCGTCAGGGCGATCGTGAACACGGCCGACGTGACGGCGGGCAGGACGCCCGAGATCGCCTCGCTCACGGCGTCGACGTCCCCCGAGACGCGCGCGACGACGTCGCCGACGCCCGCCTGCTCGACCTGTTCGAGCGGCAGGTCGAGCGCGCTCGCGAGGACGTCCTCGCGCAGGTCCGCGAGCGCGCCCTCGCAGATCCGGGCGAGCAGGGTCTGTCCCAGGTAGCCGAGGATCGCGCTCAGCACGCCCGCCCCGAGGAGCAGCAGGCCGAAGCGCACGAGCTCGGAGGTCTGGCCGCCCTCGACGACGACGTTGACCATGACCCCGAGCAGCGCCGGGGTCGCGAGTCCCGCGACCGAGCCCGCCAGCAGCACCGCGACGGTCGCGGCGAAGAGCCAGCGGCGTCTCGTGAGCATGCGCCACAGCGCGGCGTTGGTCGCAGCCGTCGTGGCGACGGGCAGGATGGCCCGCGCGGGGACGGCGGGGGCAGCCGGAGCGCCAGGGGCGCCCGGGAGGGCGGGGGCAGCCGGCGTGGCCGGCCCCGCCGGGTCGGCGGTCACGACGTCGCCGCTCACGAGGCCACCAGCTCACGGTCGGACCCGGCCGGGACGGCGGCGACCGCCGTGACGACCTCGTCGCACACCGCCAGGAGCGTCGGGCTCGAGGTCACCAGCACGAGGGCGCGCTCGGGGAAGCCTCGCAGCGCGGCGGCGATCCGGGCCTCGGTCACGCTGTCGACCGCGGTCGTGGGGTCGTGCAGCACGAGCACGGGCTCGGGCCGGTGCAGCGCTCGGCCCAGGACGAGCCGTTGGCGCTGCCCGCCGGACAGGTGCTGGCCGCGGCCGACCAGCGGGGTGTCGAGGCCCTCGGCGAGGTGCCCGAGCACCTCTCCGGTCCCCGAGGCGTCGAGCGCGCGCTCGTCGAGGGGTCCGTCGGGCGCGAGGTTCTCGCGCACGGTCGTGCTGAACAGCGAGGCCTCGTGCCGGGCCGCGAACACGAGCGCACGCCCGGTCGACGGGTCGAGCGTGGCGAGGTCGGTCCCGTTCACGACGACGGCTCCGGGTGGGGCGGGTGCGCGGCACCCGAGGACGTCGACGAGCCGGCCGGCGTCGCCGCCGTCGGGCACCACGATGCCCACGACCTGGCCCGCCCGGGCCGTGACGCGAGGCACGACGGAGCCGCCGAAGGCGCCCGCGATCGTCACGGTCGCGGCCCCCTCGGTGCGCGCCGCGGCGCGTGCGACGGCCCCGTCCACAGGGCTGTGGACGGTCGGCTCGCCGAGCAGGAGCAGCAGACGGCGCGCGGAGGCGCGCTTCTGCGCGAGCTCGACGCCCAGGAAGCCCGTCCGGGACATGGGTTCCTGGACGAACTGCGCGAGGCCGACGACGGCCACGAGCTCGCCCACGGTGATCTGCCCGGCGAGCGCCATGCGGCCGGCGAAGAGCGCGACCACCGCGAGGAAGACGACCGAGAGCACGGTGCTCACGGCCTGGTACGCGGCCCGGGAACGCACGGCGCGCAGTGCGGCACCGAGCGAGTCGCGGCTCGCGCGCCGGTAGCGGTCGGCCGCGGCCTCCTCGGCGCCCAGGCCCTTGAGGACGCGCAGGCCCGTGACGAGGTCGGTCGCGAGGCCGCCGGCGCGCGCCGCGGCCTCCTGCTCGGTCTCGCTGCGGGCCTCGAGCGGCACCGAGAGCCGGTGCATCACGAGCAGCATCACGGGGGTCGCGACGAGGACCGCGATCCCGAGCGGCACCGAGACGAGCAGGAGGCTCACGGCGGTCGTGCCGATCGCGGCGAGCGCGCCGAGCTGACCCGTGACGAGCCACGAGATCCCCGCGACGCGGTTGGTGTCGGAGGACGCGATGGTCAGGGTCTCGCCCGCGGCGCGCCGCCGGGCCATGCCGAGCGGGTCCAGCACGCGCGCGACCGTGAGCTGGCGCAGGTCGTGCGCCGCGAACGAGAAGGCGCGCACGGTCGAGCGCATGCCGATCCGCCACGCCATGGTCAGGACGACGAAGACGGCGGCGAGCACGGCGAGCCACAGGCCGAGCGCGGCGCCGTCGCGCGGCACGATCGCGCGGTCCACGACCACGCCGATCAGCACGGGCACGAGCGCCTCGGTGACCTGGTGGAGCATGAAGCCGCCCGCGCCCACGGTCAGCAGGAGCCAGCGCCGGTTGCCGGCGAGCACGAGGCGGAAGATCCCGCCGACGGTCGTCGGCACGGCGACGCCGTTCCCGCGGGCGGGGCGTGGTCGCCGGTCCGGGCGTGCAGGACGGCGGAGACGGGGAGGCATGCTTGCTAAGGTAATGCTTACCTTGCTGTGCCGATGTGGGATAGCCTGCCGGATCATGTCGCTCATCGGCCAGGCGCCTCCCTCCGTCCCGTTCGTCCCGATCGCCATGCCCGACGATGCCTGCCCCGCGGCTGCCCAGCAGGCCGAGGATGCCGCGATCGTGGCCGCGGCCCGCGAGGTCCGGTCGGTCTCGACGTCCCACTTCCCGCCCAGCACGCCGGGTCTGTGGCCCGTGCACGTGCACGCGTTCCACGAGCTCCTGTGGGGCACGCAGGGCGTGCTCACGGTCGAGACCGAGCACGGCTTCTTCGCGGTCCCGCCGACGATCGGGCTGTGGATCCCGGCGGGCGTCGCGCACGCGGTCCAGACCGCGGGCGGCACGGGGTTCTACTGCACCTACGTCGACGCGGACCTGTCGGTGCCGTCGACCGAGGGGGCGGCCGAGCGGCACGCCGAGCGGCCCGCGCGGCCGGCGCGGCCAGCGCGGCCAGGGGCGCCCGTCCCCGCTGCCCCCGCGGAGGGCGCATTCGTCGCCGTCCTCGACCGCGCGCACCGCACGACCGCGGTCGCGGTCCCTCCGGCGGCGCGCGAGCTCATGGTCCACCTGTTCAGGAACGACATGGACCCCGCGGCCCGACGGCGCAGCGAGCGTGTCGTGGTCGACCTCCTGTCTCCCGTGGACGTCACGCCCATGGTGCTGCCCATGCCCTCGGACGCGCGCCTCGAGTCGGTCGCCCGACGTCTGCTCGACGACCCGGCTGACACGCGTTCCCTCGAGGCGTGGGCGCGCGAGGTGTCGGTGAGCGTGCGCAACTTCTCGCGCCTGTTCCATCGCGAGACGGGCATGACGTTCGCGCAGTGGCGCATCCACGCGCGGGTCCGGGTCGCGATCGGGCTGCTCGCGGGCGGCATGCCCGTCGGGACCGTGAGCCGCCGGGTGGGCTACCGGACGCCGAGCGCGTTCGTGCAGTCCTTCCGCAGGGTCCTCGGCCACACCCCGGGCTGGTACGTCGCGTCGGTCAAGGCCGATGCGGAACATCCCCTGGCCTCTGGCAGCGACGATCGGCCATCTGCCGCGCTCCCGACGTGGTTAGGGTAGGGATACCTAACTGCCTCTGACGGGGACCGTCGCGTCGCCGTCGTCTGCCCGGGAGACCTCGTGACCCTCGTCCTGACCGCCCGCCCCGACACCCCTGTGGACGCGACGTCCACCCCGGTCGGCGACGACCAGTGGCAACGGGTCGTCGCCGCGATCACGCGCCGTGACTTCCTCGTCGGCGCCGGGGCGCTCACGGTCGCGGGGCTCCTCGCGGCGTGCGGCGACGGGTCGGGCCAGGCGGCGGGCACACCTGCCGCGGGCGGCGAGACCATGCCGTTCGAGCACGACGGCTACCGCACGGACCTGCCCCTGCACCCCGAGCGGGTCGTGGTCCTGGAGGCCCGGGCGGGCCTCGAGTTCGCGCTCCTCGCCGGGCTGCCGATCGTGGCCACCGAGTGGTCCGACGAGAGCCACCTCATGGCGCACCTGCCCGCGGGGGTCGAGCGCCTGGGTGGGTCCAACATCGAGCCCAACGCCGAGTCGATCCTGTCCCACTCGCCCGACATGCTCGTGGTCGGCGCGGGGTGGTGGAACTACTACCAGGAGAACGAGCTGCTGGCCGAGGGCATCGCGCCCGTCCTCGTCGTCGGTGACGACGACCCCGACTGGAAGGCGTCGCTGCGCCGCCAGCTCGCCGCGTTCGGGCGCGAGCAGCAGGCGATCGAGGCGATCGACGCCTACGACGCCACGGTCGCCGACGTCTCGGCCGAGATCGCCCCGCTCGTGACCGGCCGCAAGGTCGTCATCGCGGGTGCCGACGAGGAGGGCTTCTGGATCCAGGAGCCCGACAGCTTCTGCTCGGGCATCGCCCGCGACGTCGGCATGGACCTCGTGCTCCCGGCCGCCGGGCAGAGCAACGGCTCTGTCCAGCGGTTCTCGTTCGAGAACCTCGACCTCTTCCACGACGCCGACCTGGTCGTCCTCCAGAACCCCGACGACCCGGCGGCGTCCAACCCCGCGTGGCTCGCCGTGCCCGCCGTCCAGGCGGGCCGCGTGGCCGAGCTCCGCTACGACCGCAACTTCGGGCTCGCCCTGACGGCCCAGGTCTTCGCCGAGGACCTGCGCGAGGCCGCGCGCCTGCTCTGACCTCGGCGCCGAGGGCGCCCGGCGCCCACGGCCCTCCACGCCCGCGACCGCGGGCTCCCACGACAGCTCCGTCCTCGCCGCGACCCCGCGGCCACCCGAACCAGGAAGTCCCATGACCACACGCACCACCCGCCGGTCCACCCTGCTCGCGACCGCCTCGGCCGCCACGCTCGCCCTGCTCCTGGGCGCGTGCGCGTCGGGGACCGACGCCGGGGACAGCGGCGGCACGAGCGGCGCCGACACGAACGATGCCGGGACCCGCACGGTCCAGAGCGCGTTCGGCGAGACCACGATCCCGGCCGACCCGCAGGCCGCGCTCGGGGTGTACACGACCGACCTCGACATGCTCATCACCCTGGGCATCCCGCTCGCGGGGTCGCAGCCCATCCGCTCGCAGGGGTACACGACCTTCCCGTCGTTCTTCGACCAGGACGCGCTCGCGGGCATCAAGTCGTTCGAGAACTTCCCCGAGTACAACTACGAGGAGATCCTCGCGGCCCAGCCGGACGTGATCCTCAACGGTCTGGGCTACGACGACGAGCTCGTGACCAAGCTCCCCGACATCGCCCCGACCTACAGCTTCAACGGGTTCGACGGCCGCGACTGGCGCGAGAGCTTCGCCGAGGTCGCGGAGGCGTTCGACAGGGTCGAGGAGCACGACGCCTGGACCGCGAGGTACCAGGCCAAGGTCGACGACGTGAAGGCCCGCCTCGCCGAGGCCGGCATCGACCCGGTCGTCGCCCCCGTGGGCTACGGCGACGGGGAGATCATCGTGTCCTGCTACGGCACGCCCTGCCTGGTCTTCAAGGACCTGGGCCTGAAGATCTCGCCGCTCGTCGAGCCCGAGGAGGGCACGACGCTCGGCACCGAGCAGCTCGAGCAGCTCGCGGGCATCGACTGGGCCTTCACCTCGACCGCGCCGGACGAGAAGACGGGCGAGCTCGACGACCCGTTCGCCGAGCTCGCGGGCAACGGCCTGTGGGCCGCGCTGCCGTTCGTCACGAACCAGAACGTCGCGGTCCACGACCTCGAGATGGTCTACGGGTCGCCCAGCGGCCAGTACGCGTTCCTCGAGGTCGTCGAGAAGGCGCTGCTGCCGTGATGCGCATCCACCGGGCCGAGGTCGTGGCGGTCGAGCGCCTGACCCCGGGCATGATCCGGGTCACGCTGGGCGGCGAGGGGCTCGCGGACTTCGAGTCGACGGGCGTGGGCGACGAGTACCTGCGCGTCTTCCTGCCCACGCCGGGCGAGGCCGAACCCGTCCTGCCGTTCGCGACCGAGGACTCGTGGGACTACCCCGAGGGCGTCCAGGCGTCACCCATGCGGACCTACACGGTCCGCGCGGTGCCCGCGCCGGGCCTGGTCGTGATCGACTTCGTCGTGCACGACGGGGGAGTCGCCGCGACCTGGGCCCAGCAGGCGACGCCGGGCGACGTCGTCGGGCTGAACTCCCCCCGCGGGCTGTACGACCCGCCCGCGGACCTCGCGTGGCAGATCCTCCTCGCGGACGCGACGGGCCTGCCCGCGGTCGGCCGGCTGATCGAGCAGGCCCCGGCGGGCGTGCGCACGCGCGTCGTCGTCGAGGTCCCCGACGCGGGTCACCGCCAGTCCTTCCCCGTGAACCCCGACGTCGACATCGCGTGGGTCTACGGCGGCAACGGCCACGGCCCGTGCCGGCTCGAGGAGATCCTGCGGAGCATCGACCTGCCCGACGGCGTCGGGTACGTCTGGTTCGCGGGCGAGACCAAGGTGCTGCGCGCCGTCCGCAAGTACCTGCGCCACGAGCGCGGGCTGCCCGTCACGGCCTACAAGACCATCGGGTACTGGACCGCGGGGGCCGAGGAGTGGGAGGAGCGCTGGGAGAACCTCGACCCGAGCGTCAAGGCGTGGATCGACTCCCTGTGGGCCGACGAGGAGCGTGACGAGGAAGAGATCACCGACGCGTACTTCGACAAGCTCGAGTCGTTGGGGCTGTGAGATGACGACGACCGAACGGGCCCCTGCGGGGGCCGGCGCCCCGCCGGCCTCGTCGGCAGCCCCCACCCCGGCCGCCGACAGGGCGCCCGGCCTCGCCGCGACCAACGCGTCGCGGACCGCGTGGCTGCTCGTCGCCGTCGGGGTCCTGGTCCTGATGCTCTTCGTGAGCCTCGCGGTGGGCTCCAAGACGATCCCGCTGACCTCGGTGTGGTCCGCGCTGGTCGGTGCGCCCGGCGCTGACCCGAACGACGTGGTCATCCTGCGCGACCTGCGCCTTCCCCGCACGGCCCTCGGCCTGCTGGTCGGCGTCGCGCTCGGACTCTCGGGTGCGCTGATCCAGGCCCTGACGCGCAACCCGCTCGCCGACCCCGGCATCCTGGGCGTCAACGCGGGCGCGGGCTTCGCCGTGGTGCTCGGGGTCGCGACGTTCGGCGTCGTCAACATCCAGCAGTACATCTGGTTCGCGTTCCTCGGGGCGATCGTCACGACGGTCGTCGTGTACCTCATCGGCTCGCTCGGGCGCGGGGGCGCGACGCCCGTCCGGCTCACGCTCGCCGGGATCTCGATCGGCGCGGTGCTGGGCGGGATCTCGTCGGGGATCACGCTGCTCAACCCGCAGGTCTTCGACAAGATGCGCTACTGGGGAGCGGGCACGCTCAGCAACCGCTCGTGGGAGATGGTCGGGACGGTCACGCCGTTCATCCTCGTGGGGGTCGTGCTCGCGGTCGTCGCGGCGCGCCCGCTCAACGCGGTCGCGCTGGGCGACGACCTGGCCCGGTCCCTCGGCGCCCACATCAACCGGACCCGCACGATCGTCGTGATCGCCGTGACGCTCCTGTGCGGGGCCGCGACGGCCGCCGCGGGCCCCATCGGGTTCGTGGGGCTCATGGTCCCGCACGTCGCGCGCTGGATCGTGGGCCCGGACCAGCGGTGGATCCTGTCCTACACGCTCGTCCTGTCGCCCGTCCTGCTCCTGGTGTCCGACGTCGCAGCGCGCCTGGTCCTGCGGCCCGCCGAGCTGCAGGTCGGCATCGTCACGGCGTTCATCGGCGCCCCCGTCCTCATCTGGCTCGTGCGACGCAGGCAGGTGAGCGGGCTGTGACGGCTCCCGTGCAGACCCCGCTCCCCGGGGGGCCCGACGTCTCGGGCACCTCCCCGGCACCCGCGGGCGCCCCGTCGGCCGGTGCGCGCCTCGACTTCGGCCGGCCCACACGCGTCCTGCGCTCGCGACGCGGAGGGTTCTCCGCACGCCTCGACGTGCGAGCCGCCGTCGTGACCCTCGTGCTCGTGCTGCTCGCCGCGGCCGTGGGCGTCGTCGCACTCGGCGTGGGCGACTACGCGGTGCCCGTGCCCGACGTCCTGCGCGCCCTGACGGGCGAGGCCTCCGACGTGGTCCGCATGGTCGTGGTCGAGTGGCGCCTGCCGCGCGTCCTGCTCGCGATCCTGCTGGGCGGGGCGCTGGGGATGAGCGGCGCGATCTTCCAGTCGCTGACCCGCAACCCCCTCGGCAGCCCCGACATCATCGGGTTCAACACGGGCGCCTACACCGGCGCGCTCGTCGTGATCCTGGTCCTGGGGGGCTCGTACGGCGCGGTCGCGGCCGGGGCCATGATCGGCGGGCTCGCGACCGCGGGCATCGTCTACCTGCTCGCGTACAAGAACGGCGTCCAGGGCTTCCGGCTCATCATCGTGGGCATCGCGATCAGCGCGATGCTCGCGTCGGTCAACACGTGGCTCATCCTCAAGGCCGAGCTCTCGCGTGCCATGGCCGCCGCGACCTGGGGAGCGGGCAGCCTCAACGGGCTGTCGTGGACCCAGGTCCTGCCGGTCGTGCTCATCCTCGCGGTCCTCGTGCCGCCGCTGTTCCTCCTGGGGCGACGCATGAACGTCCTCGAGATGGGCGACGACGCCGCGCAGGCCCTCGGGGTCCGCTCCGAGCGCACGCGGCTCTCGCTCGTCGTCGTGGGCGTCGCCCTGACCGCGCTCGTCACGGCCGCGGCCGGACCCATCGCGTTCATCTCGCTCGCGGCCCCCCAGCTCGCCCGCCGCCTCACGCGCGGCGCGACCGTCGGGCTCGCGTCCTCGGCCGCCATGGGGGCCGCGCTGCTCGCCGCGAGCGACCTGGTCGCACAGCGGGCGTTCGCGCCCACCCAGCTGCCCGTGGGCGTCGTGACCGTGAGCATCGGCGGCTGCTACCTCGTGTGGCTGCTCGCCCGGGAGGCGAGGCGGCAGTGAGCACCTGGACCCGACCCGCGACCCGCCGGCCCGCGACCCGCACGGCCCCGGCCACGCTGTCCGTGCCTGCCGCCGACGCACCCCCGACGCACCCCCGACCAGCCCCACCCCTCCCGAGGAGACGGCGATGACCGCCACGACGCACCCGGTGACCACGACCCCGGCCGAGGCCGACGCACCCGCGGCGAGCCCCGCCGTCGGGCAGGCCGCTCCTCCCCAGGCCACGCTCGTGGCCCCCGGCGAGCCCCGGCTGCGCGCCGAAGGCCTCAGCATCGGGTACCACGAGCGCATCGTGTCCCAGGGGCTCGACGTCGCGATCCCCGACCGGTCGTTCACCGTGATCGTGGGACCCAACGCGTGCGGCAAGTCGACCCTGCTGCGCGCGCTGTCGCGGCTGCTCACCCCGAGCGCCGGGCAGGTCGTGCTCGACGGCAAGACCATCACGTCCTACAAGGCCAAGGAGGTCGCGCGCCGGCTCGGGCTCCTGCCCCAGACGTCGATCGCGCCCGACGGCATCACTGTCGCGGACCTCGTCGCGCGCGGCCGCTACCCGCACCAGAAGCTCCTGCGGCAGTGGTCGCGCGACGACGAGGACGCCGTGGTGCGGGCGCTCGCGGCCACGCAGGTCACGCCGCTGTCGGCGCGGCCCGTCGACGAGCTGTCGGGCGGGCAGCGCCAGCGCGTGTGGGTGTCCATGGTGCTCGCGCAGGAGACCGAGCTGCTGCTGCTCGACGAGCCCACGACGTTCCTCGACATCGCGCACCAGATCGAGCTGCTCGAGCTGTTCGGCGACCTCAACCGCGAGGGGCGCACGCTCGTCGCGGTGCTGCACGACCTCAACCACGCGTGCCGCTACGCGACGCACCTGGTCGCGATGAAGGACGGGGCCGTGGTCGCGCAGGGGGCGCCGGGGGAGATCGTGACGGCCGAGCTGGTCGAGGAGATGTTCGGGCTGCGGTGCACGATCATCGACGACCCGGTCACGGGCACGCCGCTGGTGATCCCGCTGGGTCGCCGGGGGTGACGGGCTCGCTCGCCGGGGGTGACCGGTGCGCGTCACCCGCGGCGTCCGCTCGGGTCCCCCTCGGCGGGCCCCGTGCCGCGCCCTCCCGCACGTTGGATACCCTCTAGTGGTGATCGATCTTCGACTTCTGCGCGACAACCCCGACGTCGTCCGCGCCAGCCAGGTGGCTCGCGGCGACGACCCCGCCCTCGTGGACCAGGCGCTCGACGCCGACTCCCGCCGTCGCAGCGCGCTGACGGACTTCGAGCAGATGCGTGCCGAGCAGAAGTCCCTGGGCAAGAAGGTCGCCCAGGCGCAGGGCGAGGAGAAGTCCGCCCTGCTCGCTCACACCAAGCAGCTCGCCGAGGGCGTCAAGGCCCGGCAGAAGGACGCCGACGACGCCGAGGCGCAGCTCAAGGACGTCCTCTACAAGATCTCGAACGTGATCGAGGGCGCCCCTCCGGGCGGCGAGGACGACTACGTCGTGCTCCGCGAGGAGGGCACCATCCGCGACTTCGCGGCCGAGGGCTTCACGCCCCGCGACCACCTCGAGCTGGGCGAGGGCCTGCGCGCGATCGACACCGAGCGCGGCGCCAAGGTGTCGGGGGCGCGGTTCTACTACCTCACGGGCATCGGGGCGCGCCTCGAGCTCGCGCTGCTCAACGCCGCGATGGACCAGGCGATCCAGGAGGGCTTCACGCCCGTCATCACGCCCACGCTCGTGCGCCCCGAGATCATGCAGGGCACGGGCTTCCTGGGCGCCCACGCGGACGAGATCTACCGCCTCGAGGCCGACGACCTGTACCTGGTCGGCACGAGCGAGGTCGCGCTCGCGGGCTACCACTCGGGCGAGATCCTCGACCTGTCGGAGGGCCCCAAGCGCTACGCGGGCTGGAGCGCGTGCTACCGCCGCGAGGCCGGCTCGTACGGCAAGGACACGCGCGGCATCATCCGCGTGCACCAGTTCCACAAGGTCGAGATGTTCAGCTACATCGACCCGGCCGACGCCGAGGCCGAGCACCAGCGCCTCCTGGGCTGGGAGGAGGCCATGCTGCGCAAGTGCGAGCTGCCGTACCGCGTGATCGACACGGCCGCGGGCGACCTGGGGTCGAGCGCGGCCCGCAAGTTCGACTGCGAGGCCTGGCTGCCCACGCAGGAGCGCTACCTCGAGCTCACCTCGACCTCGAACTGCACCACGTTCCAGGCCCGCCGACTGGGCGTGCGCGAGCGCGTCGAGATCGACGGCAAGGCGGAGACCCGCACGGTCGCCACGCTCAACGGCACGCTGGGCACGACGCGCTGGATCGTCGCGATCCTCGAGAACCACCAGCAGCCCGACGGCTCGGTCCGTGTCCCGGAGGGCCTGCGGCCCTACCTGGGCGGGCTCGAGGTCCTCGAGCCGGTCGCGCCGTCGGCGGGATCGCCGAAGGGCTCGTCGAAGGCCACGAAGTGACGGGTCCTTCGCCGGACGTCAGGACCACCACCCGGCCCGACGACGCCGCGCCCTCAGGTGCGTCGCCGTCCCCGGGCGAGGTGGCGCCGTCGGGCACGGATCCTGCTGCCGGGGAGGCCGCTGCCGCGTCTCCCGCGCACCCGGCCCGCCCGGGGGAGGGCCCGCTGCTCGTCGCGCTCGACATCGACGGGACGATCCTGAGCCACGACGACGTCCTGAGCGACGGCGTCATCGAGGCCGTCGCGGCGGTGCGCGCGGCGGGGCACCACGTGATGCTGTCGTCGGGCCGCTCGCTCATCGCGGTGCTGCCCATCGCCGAGCGCCTCGGACTGGCCGAGGGGTACATGGTGTGCTCGAACGGTGCCGTGACGGCTCGTTTCGACGACGCCTCGCCCACGGGCTACGTGGTCGACGAGATGATCACGTTCAACCCGGAGAACGCGCTGCGGCTGCTGCGCGACCAGCTCCCCGACGCGCTGTTCGCGGTCGAGGACGTGGGCGTCGGCTTCCGCATGAACGACCTCTTCCCGCACGGCGAGCTCGACGGCGTGCACGACGTGGTCGACTTCGAGGAGCTGTGGTCGGGCGAGGTCACGCGTGTCGTCGTGCGCAGCCCCGGGTCCACGAGCGAGGCCTTCAGCGAGCTCGCACGCTCGCTCGGGCTGAGCGACGTGACGTACGCGGTCGGCTGGACGGCGTGGATGGACATCGCGCCGCTGGGCGTGACCAAGGCGAGCGCGCTCGAGCGCGTGCGCGGCCTGCTGGGCGTGGCGCCGGGAGCGACCGTGGCCGTGGGCGACGGCAGCAACGACATCGACATGCTGCGCTGGGCCGGTCGCGGGGTGGCCATGGGTCACGCCGAGCCCGAGGTCAAGGACGCGGCCGACGAGGTCACGGGCAGCATCGACGAGGCCGGCGCGGTCGCCGTGCTGCAGAGTCTGGTCTGAAGGCTCGCGGGCTGTTCGCGAGGTAGAGGCCTGGCGTCGAGGTAGAGGGCCAGAGGCCTCTGTCTCGGCCCGAACCCTCTACCTCGCGGCGTGGGGTGGCCGACGTGCCCGCTACGCTCGGCGCGTGAACATCACCTCGGCCGATGCTCCCCGGCCGATCTCAGCCGTCCTCGCCCCGTCTGCGAAGCCCGCGATCCGACGGGCAGCGGTCGCCGACCTCGAGGCTCTCTGGCCCCTCGCCCGCGACTTCGCGACATCTTTCCGCCCGGTACGCGAGACCTTCGAGGAGACCTTCCGGGCACTCCTGACGACCCCAGAGGCGCTGTTGCTGGTCGCCGACCGGGAGAGCGAGGCCGTCGGATACCTGGTGGCGCACCGGCATCTGACGTTCCTCGCGAACGGCCTCGTGGTCTGGGTCGAGGAAGTCATGGTCGACGCAGCGGCGCGAGGGCAGGGCGTAGGGCGTCAGCTCATGACAGCGGCGGAATCCTGGGCTGAGGACTCCGGAGCCGCGTACGTCTCGCTCGCAAGCAGGCGCTCGGGCGCGTTCTACGACGCGCTCGGGTACGAGGACTCGGCGACGTTCTACAAGAGGCCCGTCACCGGTCGCGCGGCGAGGTAGAACGCGTTGCGCGAGGTAGAACGCGCTGCGTACTACCTCGCGCAGGACGTTCTACCTCGCGGCGTGGGCCTCGCAGGACCGGCTCGCCGCGACGTTGCGGTCATGGGGCGAGCTTAGCGACGCCTCGACGGGTGGTGCGCGACGCCGTCGGGCATGCGTTTCTCACCCGGTGCGAACCGCCCTTGCCCGCGTCGACGCCGCGGCGCACGCTGAGTGGACCGGCGGCACCGACGCCGCCCGGACGCTCTCGCGCGGCGCAGCGCGACGACATGCACGGAGGTGCGGCATGGCTCCCAAGGTGATCCTCCTGACCGGTGACGGCGGCGAGACCCTCGAGGTCTTCTACCCCTACCAGCGGCTGCTGGAGGCGGGCTACGAGGTCGACGTCGCGGCGCCCTCGAAGCGCAAGGTCCAGCTCGTCGTGCACGACTTCGTCGACGGGTTCGACACGTACACCGAGAAGCTCGGCCACACGCTCGCGGCCGACGTCGCGTTCGCCGACGTCGACCCCTCGGACTACGTGGCGCTCGTGGTGCCGGGCGGCCGTGCGCCGGAGTACATCAGGAACGACCCCGACGCGCAGCGGATCGTGCAGCACTTCTTCGCTGCGGGGGCACCGGTCGCGGCGATCTGTCACGGGCCCATGCTGCTCGCGGCGGCGGGCGTGCTCGAGGGGAGGACGTCGTCGGCCTACCCGGAGCTGCGGCTCGACGTCGAGGCGGGCGGAGGGATCTTCGAGGACGGGGCAGGTGTCGTCGACGGCAACCTCGTCACGGGGCGAGCCTGGCCCGACCACCCGGCGTGGATGCGTGAGTTCATGAAGCTGCTCGAGGCGTCGGCGCCCGTGGCGTGAGGCGATCTCCCTCGGCCGCGAGGTAGAGGGGGACCGCCCTCTACCTCGCGAGCGAGCGACCGGGAGTCAGTCGCGCGCCGTCAGGACGAGCGGCCCGTCCTCGGTGATCGCGACCGTGTGCTCCGAGTGCGCGCCGCGCGAGCCGTCGGCGCTGCGCAGCGTCCAGCCGTCGGGGTCGGTGAAGATCTCGTCGGTCGTCTCGAGGAACCACGGCTCGATCGCGATCACGAGGCCCGGCTTGAGCGGGAAGCCGCGGCCCTTGCGGCCGTCGTTGGGCACGTGGGGGTCGCCGTGCATGGTGCGGCCCACACCGTGCCCGCCGAAGTCGGTGTTGATGCGGTAGCCGGCCCCGTGCCCGACGGCCGCGATCGCCGCCGAGATGTCACCGATCTTGTTACCCGGCTGCGCGGCCGCGATGCCCGCGGCGAGCGCGTCCTGGGTCGCCTCGATGAGCTTCTGGTCGGCGACGCCGCGGTCGCCCGCGCGCGGGTTCCCGACGACGAACGACACCGCGCTGTCGGAGACCCAGCCGTCGACCGAGGCCGCGAAGTCGAGGCTCAGCAGGTCGCCGTCCTGGAGGCGGTAGTCGAACGGCAGGCCGTGCAGGACGGCGTCGTTGACCGAGGTGCAGATGACCTTGCCGAACGGGCTCGCCCCGAACGAGGGGTGGTAGTCGATGTAGCAGGACTCGGCGCCCCGCTCCTTGATCATCCGGTGGGCCAGGGCGTCGAGCTCGAGCAGGTTGACGCCGGCCTTCGCGGCGGCGCTGACCTGCGTGAGGACGTCCGCGACGAAGCGGCCGGCCGGGCGCATCTGCTCGATCTCGCGGGGGGTCCTCAGCTCGATCATGGTGTTCCTCTCGGTGCGTGCTCGGGTGTGCCGGGTCCACCGCGGGGTTCCGCGGGGCTCTCCGACCTGCTCCCAGGGTGTCACGGGAGGGCAGGCGGGGTGCAACTCCCGGGTGGCGACGGCCTGCTGTCGCGGGGTGGTCGTGGGGTGGGGTGCGCCTCGGCCCGGTGCCGGCGGACGACGCGCGCCCGGTGCGCGCATGCCGGGCGCGAATCGCTTCTGACTCCCGTGAGGGGGAGAATCGCTCCTCGTGGCAGGAATCGACGAGGTAGCGCAGGCGGCCGGGGTCTCGACGGCGACGGTCTCGCGAGCCCTGCGCGGACTCCCGAACGTCTCGGCGGCGACGCGTGCACGGGTCCGGGCCGTGGCCGAGGAGCTGGGGTACGTCCCGTCGCCGTCTGCGGCCTCGCTCGCGACGGGCAGAACCCGCACGATCGGCGTGATCACCCCGTGGGTCAGCCGCTGGTTCTTCGCCAACGTGATCGAGGGCGCCGAGCGGGCGCTGCGCTCGGTGGGCTACGACGTGCTGCTCTACACGTTCGAGGTGGGGGAGGACCGGCCGCGGCGCAAGGTCGACCCCACGGTGCTGCGGCGGCGCGTCGACGGGACCCTGGTGGTGGGGCTCCCGCTCGACGACGACGAGGTCCGCTCGCTCGTCGAGCTGGGCACCCCGCTCGCGTTCGTGGGCTCGGGCCCCGCGGACCAGGTCACGGTCCGGCTCGACGACGTCCGCACGGGATCCCTCGCGACGTGGCACCTGATCGACCTCGGGCACCGCGTGATCGGGCACGTCACGGGCATGCCGGACCTGGTCTCGTCGTGGTCGCCGCCCGTCGAGCGCTCGACGGGCTACGAGCGCGCGCTGGTCGCCGCGGGCCTGGAGGTCTCGGCCGGGCTCGTGGCCAACGGGGGGTTCGACGTCGAGGGCGGACGGTCGTCGACCAGGGAGCTGCTGCGCCGCAGGCCCGACGTCACGGCGATCTTCGCGGCCTCGGACGAGATGGCGATGGGAGCGATCCTCGCGGCCCGTGACCTGGGGCTGGACGTGCCCGGGGACCTGTCGGTCATCGGGGTCGACGGGCACGACCTGGGCGAGCTGGTCGGGCTCACGACGATCGGGCAGGACGCCTACCAGCAGGGCGCGGACGCCTCGATGCTGCTCATGGAGATGATCAACGGCGCGCCCGTCCCCGAGAGCCTGACGTACCCGACGCGCCTCGTCCGGCGGACCTCGACCGCACGTCCTCGTTGACGCCGGTTCCGCGGCGTTCCGGGCTTTCGCAGGTCACAGATGTGGGAGCGTGACCACATTGGGCGGTTGCGAGGCGTCATGAGTAACGGAATCGTTACTGAAGTGACCCCTGCTTGTGCTTGCGCAACCGAGATGTAAACGCTTGCATGAGCAGTGGGGCAGTCGCGTCGTGGCCGACGTGACTGCGACACCTGCGGGCCGACCGCGATGTCAGCACCACAACGTTGTGGAGGAAAAGTCATGGCAAGAAGCACCCTGTCCATCAAGCGCCGCGCGCTCGCGGCCGTCGCTGGCGGCGCGAGCCTCGCCATCGTGCTCACCGCGTGCAGCGGCAGCGGCGACGGAGGCGACGCCGGAGACACCGAGGCCGCGACCGCGGACTGTTCCGCCTACGAGGAGTACGGCGACCTCTCGGGCAAGACGGTCTCGGTCTACACGACGATCGTCGACACCGAGGCCGAGCAGCAGCAGGAGTCCTACAAGCCGTTCGAGGACTGCACGGGCGCCACCATCAAGTACGAGGGCTCCAAGGAGTTCGAGGCGCAGCTGCCCATCCGCATCCAGTCCGGCAGCGCGCCGGACATCGCCTACATCCCCCAGCCGGGCTTCCTCAAGAGCCTCGTCCAGGACTACCCGGACGCGATCCTCCCCGTCGGGGACGCCGCGTCGGCCAACGTCGACGAGTTCTACACCGAGTCGTGGCGCGACTACGGCACGGTCGACGGGACGCTCTACGCGACCCCGCTCGGCGCCAACGTGAAGTCCTTCGTCTGGTACTCCCCGGCCATGTTCGAGGACGCCGGCTACGAGATCCCCACCACCTGGGACGAGCTCATCGCGCTCTCCGACCAGATCGTCGAGGACAACCCGGACGGCGAGATCAAGCCCTGGTGCGCCGGCATCGGCTCGGGCGAGGCCACGGGCTGGCCCGCGACCGACTGGATGGAGGACGTCGTCCTCCGTACGGCCGGACCCGAGGTCTACGACCAGTGGGTCAACCACGAGATCCCGTTCAACGACCCGCAGATCGCCGAGGCCCTCGCCACGGTCGGCACGGTGCTCAAGAACGACGACTACGTCAACGGCGGCATCGGCGACGTCTCGTCGATCGCGACGACCGAGTTCACCGAGGGCGGCCTGCCCATCCTCGACGGCCTCTGCTACATGCACCGCCAGGCGTCGTTCTACCAGGCCAACTGGCCCGAGGGCACCACGGTGGCCGAGGACGGCGACGTCTTCGCGTTCTACTTCCCGGGCAACGACACCGAGGCCAAGCCGGTCCTGGGCGGCGGCGAGTTCGTCGTCTCGTTCGCGGACCGTCCCGAGGTCCAGGCCTTCCAGGCGTTCCTCACGAGCCCCGAGTGGTCGAACGCCAAGGCGACCGCGACCCCGCAGGGCTGGATCAGCGCCAACAAGGAGCTCGACAAGAGCCTCCTGCAGTCCCCGATCGACCAGCTCTCGTACGGTCTGCTGACCGACGACAGCTACGTGTTCCGCTTCGACGGCTCGGACATGATGCCCGCCGCCGTGGGAGCCGGGTCGTTCTGGACCGAGATGACCGAGTGGATCGCGAGCGACAAGTCGGACACCGCGGTGCTCGACGCGATCGAGGCTTCGTGGCCGACGTCCTGACCGTCCGCTGACGCCTGACCTACGATCCACAGATGGGGGCCCGCCACCATGGCGGGCCCCCATCGCACGAAGGAGTGCTCCATGGACTGGCTACTGACGCCTGACGGTCCGGCAGGGAAGTTCGCGGTCATGCTGTTCGCGATCCTCCTGTTCGTCGTCGTGATGGGCGTGATCCTCTTCCTCGCGGACCTACCCAAGCGGGTCCCCAACTGGGTGATCGCCGCGGTCTTCGCCGGCCCGGCGCTCCTGCTCATCGGGTTCGGGCTGCTCTACCCGGGCATCAAGACGGTCCGTGACTCGTTCTTCAACCGCACCAGCACGGAGTTCGTCGGGCTCGACAACTACATCACCGCGCTGACCCGCGACGAGTTCCAGGTGGTCCTGCGCAACACCGCGATCTGGGTCATCGTGGTCCCGCTCGTCTCGACGCTGCTGGGCCTGATCTACGCGGTCGTGATCGACCGGTCGCGCTTCGAGAAGTTCGCCAAGACCCTGATCTTCCTCCCCATGGCCATCTCGATGGTCGGCGCGGGCATCATCTGGAAGTTCATGTACGAGTACAAGGCGGACATCGGGAACATCCAGCAGATCGGCCTCCTGAACCAGATCCTCGTCTGGGTGGGGCTCGAACCCCAGAAGTTCCTGCTCGACGCCCCCTGGAACACGTTCTTCCTCATCATGGTCATGATCTGGATCCAGGCCGGGTTCGCCATGACGATCCTCGCCGCGGCCATCCGCGCCATCCCCGACGACATCGTCGAGGCCGCCCGCCTCGACGGGGTCTCGGGCATGCGCATGTTCCGCTACATCACCGTCCCGAGCATCCGCCCCGCGCTCATCGTGGTCCTCACGACGATCGCGATAGGCACCCTCAAGGTCTTCGACATCGTCCGGACCATGACGGGCGGGCGGTTCGACACCTCGGTCGTCGCGAACGAGTTCTACACGCAGGCCCTGCGACAGGGCGAGAAGGGCCTCGGCGCCGCGCTCGCCGTGATCCTGTTCATCCTCGTCATCCCGATCATCATCTACAACGTGCGCCAGCTGCGGGCGTCGGAGGAGATCCGATGAGCATCCCGATCCCCGACACCACGATCGTCGACGAGACCCCCGAGCAGGGCAAGGGCGTCGGCAAGCTCGACAGCCTCGACCGCCGGGCGGGCGCCGTCCGCCGTCGCGCGAGCTCCAAGAGCGCGTCGGCCATCGCGATCATCCTCGCGGTCCTGTGGACCATCCCGACGTTCGGGCTGCTCGTCACGTCGTTCCGCCCCGCCGCGGACATCCGTCGCACCGGCTGGTGGACCGCGTTCAGCAACCCCGAGTTCACGCTCGAGAACTACCAGGACGCGCTCTTCGGCAGCTCGACCAACTTCGCGAGCTACTTCGTGAACTCGGTCGTCATCACCCTGCCGGCCGTCATCATCCCCATCACCCTGGCGCTCCTCGCGGCGTACGCGTTCGCGTGGATCGACTTCCGAGGCCGCAACCTGCTGTTCGTCGCGGTCTTCGCGCTCCAGATCATCCCCATCCAGGTCACGCTCGTGCCGCTGCTCTCGCAGTACGTGAGCTGGGGCATCGACGGCTCGTTCTGGCCCGTCTGGCTCTCGCACACGATCTTCGCGCTGCCGCTCGCGATCTTCCTGTTCCACAACTTCATGAAGGATATCCCGCGCGAGCTCGTCGAGGCCGCTCGCGTCGACGGCGCAGGGCACGTGCGGATCTTCTTCACGGTCCTGATGCCGCTCCTGGTCCCGGCCATCGCGGCGTTCGGGATCTTCCAGTTCCTGTGGGTCTGGAACGACCTGCTGGTCGCGCTGACCTTCGGCTCGGCGCTCGACGTCGCGCCCCTCACGGTCCGCATCGCCGAGCTCTCCGGGTCACGAGGCGCCAACTGGCACCTGCTGCCGGCCGGAGCGTTCATCTCGATGGTCGTCCCGGTCATCGTCTTCCTGGCGCTCCAGCGGTACTTCGTCCGAGGTCTCCTGGCGGGTTCCGTCAAGGGGTGAGTCTCGTTGCTCCGCCGTCGGGCGGGGTTGCTCGCGCGGCCTGCCGTCCGGCAGGCCCGGCCACGGCCGCGCGAACGACCCCGCCCGACGTCTCTGCGGGCGCGACCCCTTGCGTCGTGGTGGGCTCACCGGGGACTCGTGACCTGTGGTTGCGGGAAGGCCCTGCCCGACGGCGTCGCGCGTCACACGTCGTCAGGTGCTGCCTGGTCTCGTGGTCGGCAGGGCCCGACGTAGGGTCGTCGGGTGCTCTCTGGCCCCAGCCGTGCGCTGGCTTCCGCCGCAGGGCGGGTCCCTCCGCCCGCCCTCTTCGTCGTCTCCGGGCTGACCCAGTACCTCGGCGCCGCGATCGCGGTGGGGCTGTTCGCGGTCGTCGGCGCGCCCGAGGTCGCCTGGCTGCGCATCGTCGTCGCGGCTCTGCTGCTCCTCGCGTGGCGCCGCCCGTGGCGCCAGCGCTGGACCTGGCGCACCCTCGCGTGGGCCGCGGTGTTCGGCGTGGCCCTGGCTGCCATGAACGTGACGTTCTACGTCGCGATCGACCATCTTCCTCTCGGGTCGGCGGTCGCGATCGAGTTCATCGGTCCCGTGGCGGTCGCGGCGATCACCGGGCGGGGCTGGCGCGAGCGCGGTGGCATCGCGGTCGCGGCGGTGGGCGTCGTGCTCCTCGCGGGCGTCACGCTCACGTCCGACCTGCCGCACGAGGACGTCGTGATCGGGCTCGTCGCGATCGGTCTCGCGGCGGCGTGCTGGGCCGCGTACATCCTGCTGGGCCGCCGCGTGGCCCTGTCCGGGTCAGGGGTCACGTCGCTCTCGGTCGCGATGGCCGCGGGGGCCCTGGTCTTCGCGCCGTTCCTGGCGCCGTCGTCCGGGGCCGTGCTCGAGGACTGGCAGCTGCTCCTCGCGGTCGTGGGGATCGCGGTGTGCTCGTCGGTCGTCCCGTACGTGCTCGAGCAGCTCATCCTGCGCAGGGTCAGCGCCGCGACGTTCTCCGTGCTCCTCGCGATGCTGCCCGCGACCGCGGTGGTGATCGGCGCCGTCGTGCTCCAGCAGTTCCCGTCGTGGCTCGAGCTCGTCGGCCTGCTCCTGGTCTCGGGGGCCATCGCGATGACCGCTCAGCGCACGGACCCGCCGCCCGCGTAGGGCGCACGGGGGCGAGCTGCGCGGGCGGGAGCCGAGGTGCAGCAGGTCTCAGAGGTACTGGCCCGGTGAGGGCCGGCCGTCGTCGCCCTCGCGTGGGGCGCCCGGCCGCGCGTGCTGCCCGGGGTGACCGGGCATGCCCGGGACGGGGAGCGTGCCCGGCGGCAGCGCGCGGCGGATCTGCGAGAGCTGGGCCTGCGCCGCCATCTGCTGGGCCACGAGGGCCGTCTGGATGCCGTGGAACAGCCCTTCGAGCCAGCCCACGAGCTGAGCCTGCGCCACACGCAGCTCGGCGTCGGACGGCACTGCGTCGTCGGTGAACGGCAACGAGATGCGGTGGAGCTCGGCGACCAGGTCGGGCGAGAGCCCCTCCTCGAGCTCCTTGAGCGACCTCTCGTGGATCTCCGCGAGGCGGCTGCGCGCGGCCTCGTCGAGAGGCGCGTCGCGGACCTCCTCGAGCAGGCGCTTGATCATGCCGCCGATCCGCATGACCTTGGCGGGCTCCTCGATGACCGCGCTCGGGTTGCGGTCCTCGTCGGTCGAGTCGTCGCTCGCGACGACCGAGACCCCCGTCCCGTCGGGACCGACGATCGTGACGCGCTGGGCCTCGTCCTCGTCCGCCGGGGCTTCCTCGCGGCCCTCCTGCGTGCTCTCCGGAGGGGTCTGCTGCCCGGTCTCGGTCGGGTCGGGGTTCTGGTCGGTGCGCGGCTCGTCGCTCATCGACCCAGTCTGACCCGAACCGGCGCTCCGCGCGACGGTCGGGGCGCACCCCACGTCAGGGGAGCAGCAGGACCTTGCCGAACACCTCGCCCGACTCCAGGAGCCGGTGCGCGTCCGCGGCGCGCTCCAACGGGAGCCTCGCGTGGACGACGGGCCGGACGCGCCCGTCGGCGACGAGGGGCCAGACGTGCTCGAGCACGTCACGGACGAGCCTGGCCTTCTCCTCGGCGGGCCGCGCGCGGAGGGTCGTGCCGCTCACCTGGGCGCGCTTGGCGAGCAGCATCCCCAGGTCGAGCTCACCACGGCGCCCCTTCTGCATCCCGATCACGACGAGCCGTCCGCCCGTCGCGAGCACCCGGAGGTTGTCGGGGAGATAGGCGGCCCCGACGACGTCGAGCACCACGTCTGCGCCCGCGCCGCCCGACGCGTCGCGCACCGCGGCGACGAAGTCCTGGATCCGGTGGTCGACGGCGGTCTCCGCGCCGAGCGTGAGGCAGCGCGCCGTGCGGTCGGGGCCCCCCGCGGTCGTGATCACCCGGGCACCGAGCGCGGCCCCGATCTGCGTCGCGACCGAGCCGACTCCTCCGGAGCCGCCGTGCACGAGCAGCACCTCGCCCCGGGCGAGGCGCCCGACGTCGACCAGGTTGCTCCACGCCGTGCACACCGCCTCGGGCAGGGCGGCCCCGTCGACGAGGGTGACGCCGTCGGGCAGGGGCAGGACCTGAGAGGCGCGGACGCAGACCTTCTCCGCGTAGCCCCCGCCGTCGAGGAGGGCGACCACCTCGTCACCCACGTCCCACCCTGTGAGACGCGGACCAACGGCAGAAATCACCCCAGACACCTCGAGACCCGGCCATACCGGTGCGCCAGGTGGCGGGGGGTAGTGGCCGGCACGTTGTAGCAGGTCAGCAGGGTTCACGCCACTCGAGACGACGTCGATCACGACCTCCCCGGGGCCCGGTTCGGGGTCGGGGAGTGTGGACATGGTGAGTTTCTCTGGCCCGCCCGGGGCCGCTATCGTGACGGCTCGCACACAAAAGACACTACGTCCTCGTCGGTGAGGACTCGTGTCCGTCAGCGGAGAGCCGCGGCTCGACGTACCGCCTTGCCCTGGATGACCGGATTAGGTCTGCGGGGCAAGTGCACCGATAGTTAGTACGCACGTCTGGCGCGTGGGGGACGGTCGGAGGCGACCGGGACCCACGAACTTCCGCTGGTTACAGGGTTTGGAGAGAGGTTCGTATGCTCCGCAGGTTGAGCGTTCGCGGGAAGATCCTTGCGGCACTCGCGCTGCCTGTCCTCGTCCTGTTCCTGGCCGCGACGATCTTCTCGGTCCAGGCGATCAACGAGGCGCGGGTCGCCGAGCAGACGCAGGCGCTCGTCAAGGCGTTCGCGACCCAGGACGTCGCAGGAAAGGCCGTCGCGGCCGAGCGAGCCGCCGAGATCCAGCGGGTCCGCGGGGTCGAGAACGGTGACGCCCTGGTCGAGGAGGCCCGCCTCGCGGCGGACAAGGCCCTCGATCGACGCGACGCCGTGTACGCCGGCCTCAACATGTCGATGCTCGACGAGCGTGTGCGTGACGCCGTCGACGCGACGGTCAAGGACCGCGCCGAGCTCGCGGACATCCGCAAGCAGATCGACACGAACTCGATCCAGGAGCTCGGGTTCACCTCGAAGTACAACACCCTGATCGACGACGCGCTCGACGTCCCGCGTGTCCTCGCCGACACGTCCGACGACCGCACCCTCGCCCAGTTCCTCGACGCGTACGTCGACACCAACGTGCTCATGAGCCAGGTCTCGCTCGAGCTCCCGGTGGTCCAGTTCCTCTTCGACGGCATCCAGGCCAACCGCGAGAACCCCGGTGCCCCGCGGAACCTCGACAACGAGTCGCTCCGCGTCGCGCGTCTCATCAGCGAGGGCGACACCAGGGCCGTGCAGGCGCGCAAGGCCGTCCGAGAGCTCCGGATCGACCAGGTCATCCCGTCGCCGATCGGCACCTACGTCGGTCTGCGTTCGGGCCTCGCCGCGAACGGCGCAGCGGGAACCACCGCCCAGCAGGACTGGGCGTCAGCCTCGTCCAACGACCTCAAGAACATCACCCCGGTCCGTGACAAGGTCCTCGCGGAGACGGGCGAGATCGCCTCCGACAACGCGACCTCGGCCGTGACGCGAGCCGTCATCACGATCCTCGTGACCCTCCTGGCGTTCGGCGCGACCATCGTGGTGGCCGGTGCCATCGCCCGCCAGATCGTGAACCCGCTGCGTCGCCTGACCGACGCCGCCCAGGACGTGCGTGACCAGCTGCCCCGCCTCGTCGAGCAGGTGTCGATCCCCGGGCAGGGCCCTGGGATCAGCATCCAGCCGATCGAGATCGAGTCGACCGACGAGGTCGGACAGCTCGCCAACGCGTTCAACGACGTGAACACCACGACCATCCAGGTCGCCCGGGAGCAGGCCGCTCTCCGTGGCTCGATCGCCGAGATGTTCGTCAACGTCGCACGCCGGGACCAGGTGCTCCTCAACCGTCAGCTCGCGTTCCTCGACGACCTCGAGCGGTCCGAGGAAGACGCGAACACGCTGTCGAACCTGTTCCGCCTCGACCACCTCGCGACCCGGATGCGTCGTAACGCGGAGTCGCTCCTGGTCCTCGCGGGCATCGACTCGGGTCGTCGCGTCCGCCAGCCCATGCCGGCCTCCGACGTCATCCGTACGGCATCGTCCGAGATCGAGCTCTACGACCGTGTCCGCCTGAACCTGGTCGTCGACCCGCTCATGCTGGGGCACAACGCCCTCAACGCCGCGCACCTCATCGCCGAGCTCCTCGAGAACGCGACCATGTTCTCGGAGCCGCACACCCCGGTCGAGGTCAGCACGGGACGCGACGAGCGCTTCGTCAAGATCATCATCCGCGACCACGGGCTCGGCATGACCCCCGAGGAGATCGGCGAGGCGAACCGCAAGGTCAACGCGCACGCCGCGTCGGACGTCGTCGGGTCGCAGCGCCTCGGCCTGTACGTGGTCGGACGCATCTCCGACCGCCTCGGCGCGCGCGTCACGTTCGAGCGTGCCCCCGAGGGCGCGGGGACCCTCGTCACGGTGAGCTTCCCGAACGTCCTCTTCGTGCCCGACTCCAACGTCCCGCTGCCGATGCCGACGGACCCGCTGGACAACCGCACGCAGGTCGCGGCGGACCAGATCTCGGCGCCCGCGCCGCAGCCGGCCGCCCCCGTGTACTCGGGGCCGGCCACGACCTCGACCCCGCAGATCGACCACGAGGCCCCGGTCGCCGTGGCCGTCGACCTCGCCGCACTGACCGACGGCGCCACGTCCACGGGCATGCCCCGTCGTCGTTCGCGTGGCATGGACCCTGCAGGGTCTGCCCCCAGCGCCTCGTTCGTCCCCGGTCCGCAGACCGGCTCGATCGTCCTGCCGCCGCTGGCCACGCCGTCCCTCCCCCTGGACCTGCCCGCGGCACCCGACGCGTGGTCCCCGCCGGAGGGCGTCGCAGCCACGGGCAACTCGCTGCCGAGCCGCGCTCGTGCCACGAGCCCCGCAGAGACGACCGGCGTCATGCCGCCCGTCCAGCCGGTGTCGGCCGAGATCCCCGTCCTGGACGTGAGCACGCGGTCCGCGATGTTCACGAGCTTCCGTGCCCTGGGCACGACCGACCCGAGCACCGCCGAGCAGCAGGCCGTCGAGCTCGACGCGGCCCCGGACGTCTCGGCGACCGACATCTCCGTCCCGGACTTCGTGCCCGACGACGGCACCTGGGCCCCGCAGTTCGCGATCGAGCCGCTGGGCGCGTCCGAGGGCGAGGCACCGGTTGCCGAGGTGCCCGTCGTCGAGGCGCCGGTCGCAGAGGTTCCCGTCGTCGAGGCGCCGGTCGTTCTGCCGGTCCGGGGCGAGGAGCCGTCGGCCCCGGTGCTCGACCTTCCGCAGCGCACCGCGCCGGCGGTGGCCGAGGCGCCGGTCCAGCAGTTCGCTCCGCCGGTCGCACAGGCCGCTCCGCCGGTCGCGGCGTTCGAGGCTCCGGCCGCGCCCCCCGCGGCGAGCTTCGAGCCCCCGGTCGTGCAGTCCGCTCCGCCGGTCGTGGCCCACGAGGCTCCGGCAGGGCAGGCTGCGCCCGTCGCGCCCGCGCACCAGGAAGAGATCCCCGAGGAGCTCTCGTTCGAGGCGCTGCCGAAGTTCGAGGACCTCATGGCCGACCTGCCGACGCGCCGGTCGCTGCGCGAGAGCCAGGCGCGCAAGCGAGGGATCTTCAACCGCCGTCCCCGCACCGGTACCCTGCCCGTCATCCGTCCCTCGGCCGCTGCGCTCGCCTCGCAGCCCGCGGGCGCGGACGAGTCGGCGTCCGCCGCCGCGTACCAGCAGCCGCAGGCCTCCGCCGTGCAGCAGGCCGCACCCGCCGCCTACCAGCAGCCGCAGGCTGCACCGGTTGCCTACCAGCAGCCGCAGGCCGCGCCCGCCGCCTACCAGCAGCCGCAGGCCGCTTCGCAGCCCGTCGCCTTCGCGGCTCCGGCCGCACCGACCGCGTTCGCGCCGCCGCCCGCCGCGGCACCGCCGCAGGCTGCTCCGGCTCCGGCGCCGTTGGTCCGCAGGCCGGCCCAGGAGCAGATCGAGCCCCTCGACCCGACCTACGTGTCGGACTCCGTCGAGGCACGGTCCGACTGGATCGCCTCGGCCGTGCTCTACGAGGAGATGTCGACGCTGCTGCGCAACGGGCCCGAGGTCCAGGGCAAGGCGTTCGCGGAGTCTGCCGGCACGTACAGCCCTCAGGCCCAGTCCGACGTCACGGCGTCCGGGCTGACGCGGCGCGCGCGGACGGTGAACCGCGAGGAGTACGTCGACCGGTTCACCGCGAAGATCGATCGCGATCCTGAGCAGCTGCGAGCCCGGCTCGCGGCCTTCCAGTCGGCGACGGCCCGCGGACGGGTCGAGGCCGACGACGAGACGGGGTCGACGGACCCGTCCTCGCACGGGAATGATGTCCCTGACTCAGCGCCGCAGTCGCGGTAACGAACAGCTCGCCGTCTGTGGCAACTGACAAGGAGGAAGTGTGAACGCGCTCAGCACCGAAGCAACCAATTTCGGGTGGTTGCTCGACAACTTCGTGCGGACCGTCCCGGGAAGTCGACACACCCTGGTGGTGTCTGCGGACGGCCTGCTCATGGCGATGTCCGACCAGCTGGACCGCACGAGCGGTGACCAGCTCGCCGCGATCGTGTCCGGCATGTCCAGCCTGACCCGAGGGGCCGCACGTCAGCTCAACGGGGGCAACGTCCGTCAGTCGATCGTCGAGATGGACAACGGCTTCCTCTTCCTCATGAACGTGTCGAACGGATCGGTCCTCAGCGTCGTCGCCGAGTCCACGTGCGACATCGGACTGATCGGCTACGAGATGGCGCTTCTCGTCTCCCGGACCGAGGCCACCCTGACGCCTCAGTTGATCTCGGAGATGCGCGGTAGCCTGCCTGTTGACGGAGCAACACGAGCCCCGGTGGGATGAGGTTAGGTCGATGACGAACGCACCTTTTGGCAGCTTGGGAGCGCACAGCTCGGACTCGTACGAGGCCGCGACGGTCCGTCCGTACGCGGTGACCGGCGGACGTGTCCGTTCGGCGACCTCGGACCTTCCGCTCGAGGCCCTCGTCGAGGTGATGCCGGGTGCTGTGAACAGCTACGGCCTTCCTCCTGAGAAGCGCGCGATCCTCCAGCACGCTGCTCACAACTATGTGTCGATCGCCGAGCTCTCAGCGCTTCTGCGGATGCCCCTCGGCGTCACCCGCATCCTCGTCGCCGACCTCGCCGAGGACAACTACCTGACGGTTCACACGTCGACACCGCTGAACGTCCACACCGGCCACGGCGGCAGCAACTCGGGACTGTCCCTGAGCATCTTGGAGAGTGTTCTCAATGGCATTTCCACCCTCTGACGCTGCCTCGGCCGGTCAGCCGCAGCCCGGCGCCGGCCCTGCCGTCGCGAGCCCGTCATGGGCTCCGGTCGCGCCCGGGGGCGGTGCGCCCAGCGTGCAGGCTCCCGCTGCGCAGTCGGCGGCCCCGGTCCGCCAGAGCGTGCTGAGCCCGCAGGCGGCAGCGGCTCCGGCGCCCTCGCCGCAGAGCCCTGCCCCGGTCGCCGCGCAGCAGGCGCCGACGGTCCACCAGACCCCGCCAGTGCAGCAGGCGCCCGCCCCGGCGGCCCAGCAGCCGGTGGCTGCTCAGCCCGTCGCCGCTCCCGCCGCTCCCGCGGCAGCTCCTGCGGCCGCCCCTCAGGCGACGCGGACCGCGCCGACGGTCGTCAAGATCGTCGTCGCGGGCGGCTTCGCCGTGGGCAAGACGACGTTCATCGGCTCCATCTCGGACATCGAGCCGCTCAACACCGAGGCCGCGATGACGGAGCACTCGGTGGGGGTCGACGACGCGGGTGGCGTGAGCGACCGCAAGATGACGACCACGGTCGCGATGGACTTCGGTCGCATCGAGCTCCCGGGCTCGCTGTGGCTCTACCTGTTCGGCACGCCGGGCCAGGACCGCTTCCTCTTCATGTGGGACGACCTGGTGCGCGGCGCGATCGGCGCCGTGGTGCTCGTGGACACGGACCGCCTGGAGCAGTGCTTCCCGGCGATCGACTACTTCGAGTCGCGTGGCATCCCGTTCGTCGTGGGTGTCAACTGCTTCGACGGCGTCGCCAAGCACAAGCTCGAGGACGTCCGCGAGGCGCTGCAGATCCCCGCGCACGTGCCCATGCTCTACACCGACGCTCGTTCGCGTGCGGCGACCAAGCAGACGCTGATCTCGCTCGTCCAGCTCGCGATGCGCCAGCTGCGCTCGGGCGCGGCCTGACGCGTTCCTCGCGCGGGCCCGACGGCCCGACGATCGCAGTACGGCGGCGGGTTCCCTTCCCAGGGTGACCCGCCGTCGTCGTGCCGGGTCGAGACTCTCGAGGTCATCGCGACCGTGCCCGCCGGCGCTCGCACCAGCGCCCGGTCGGTGCCGGGCAGCGCCGGCAGGTGCCCGGACGTGCCAGAATGTGCGTCGGAGCATCCCAGGAGGGCTGACAGAGCGGCCTAATGTGACGGTCTTGAAAACCGTTGTTGCGCAAGCAACCGGGGGTTCGAATCCCTCGCCCTCCGCCACCGACGAGAGGCCCCGGACCGCACGTGCGGACCGGGGCCTCTCCTCGTCGCAGGGGCTCGGTGGCGCGCCGGACGCGTGGACCGGTCCGTCTCACCGGGTCGCCCGTGGGTGCACCGGGGGGACGGACGGGACATCATGACGGGGTGACAGCAGAAGCGACCGACGAGCCGGGCCTGGGACCGAGCGAGCTCGTCCGACAGTCCGGCACGGTTCTGCGGGTCGGGCGCCTCGCGCTCTCCGCGGGGACCGGCAGCTACCGCGTGAAGTCCCACATGACGCGGGTGGGGCGGGCCCTGGGACTGGACCGTACCGCTGCCCACGTGACGCTCACCGAGATCACCGCCACGTCCTACCGCGACCGGAACTTCCGCACCGAGGTCTCCGAGGTCCGTGCGGTCGGCATCAACTCGGACCGCCTGTCGGAGCTCGAGTCGTACGTCGGAGACCTGCCCGAGCACGTCACGGCCGCCGAGGTCGACGCGGAGCTCCAACGGATCGCCGCCAAGCCCCTGCTCTACGGCGCGTTCCTCAACGCCCTGTGGGCGGCGATCGCGTGTGCGGCGTTCGCGTTCCTCAACAACGGCGGCGTGATCGAGTGCGGCGCGGTGTTCGTCGGCGCGTTCCTGGGGCAGATGGTGCGCCGGGCCATGCTGCACAAGGGGATCAACCAGTTCGGCACGACGATGCTCGCGGCGACCGTGGCGGCGTCCGCGTACCTGCTGGTCGTCCTGGCCTTCGAGAACGTGCTGGGGCTCTCCGGCGGGCACGAGGCCGGCTACGTGTCCGCGGTCCTGTTCCTGGTGCCCGGGTTCGCGCTCGTGACGGCGGCTCTTGACCTGGCCAAGCTGGACTTCTCGGCCGGGATCGCGCGCATGACCTACGCGCTGATGATCCTGGCGTCGGCGGCACTCGCGGTATGGGCGGTGTCCGCGATCGCGGGCCTCCAACCGGACCGGCTGCCGCCGCCCGCGCTCGACGACACCCTGTTCCTCGCGCTCCGTCTCCTGGCCAGCTTCGCGGGCGTCCTCGGCTTCGCGCTGATGTTCAACAGCCCCTGGAAGATGGCAGTGGGCGCGGCGTCGATCGGCATGGTCGCCAACGTGGGTCGTCTCCTGATGATCGACGCGGGCTTCGCGTCGCAGGCCGCCGCTGCGGCGACCGCGCTCGTCGTCGGCGTCCTCGCGGCCTACATCGCCCCGGCGATGAACGTTCCCCGCATCACGCTGTCCGTGCCCGCCGTGGTGATCATGGTGCCTGGTGTCACGGCCTACCGGGCGGTGTACCAGTTCAACAGCGGGGCCACGGTCGACGCGCTGGCCTCGACCGTGGAGGCCGGGCTCGTCATCATCGCGCTGTCGATCGGGCTCGCGGTCGCGCGCATGCTCACCGACAAGAACTGGACGTTCGAGCGGTAGGGGCCCGAGTCGGCCCGATTGCTTCACAGGTCCCTCACCGGGCTCGTTGCACCGAGTGCATCGATGCACTTAGCGTAGGAGCATGTCCATCGCCACCGGAGATCGTCGTGCTGCTCTCAAGGCGCGCCACCGGCGCGCGATCGTGGACGCAGCGGCGGCCCTGATCGGCGAGTCGGGCGGCACGGCCTTCTCGGTCGACGAGCTCGCGGCACGGGCGGACGTCTCGCGACGCACGGTGTTCAACCACTTCGCCTCGCTCGACGACGTCGTGACCGAGGTCTGCAGCGAGGTCGTCGGTGCGGCGCTCGGCCGCCTCGACGCGCTCTCGACGAGCGCGGACCCCGCCCACGCGGACGCGGCGCTGCTCGACGAGGTCGCCGACGCCCTGCGGGCGACCGACTTCGTGACCCCGCTGACCTACCTGACGCGGGTGCTCGGGGACGAGGGCGGCCCCTCTCCCCGCCGCGCGTTGACCCTCATCAAGGTGTTCGCCGAGGTCAGCACGCGCCTCACGACGGGACTGGCCTCGAGCCATCCCGAGGCCGACCCGTTCGACGTCGAGCTGCTCGTCGGCTCGGTCATGAGCGGGCTCATCGTGATCTATCTCCACTGGGTCGAGGTCACGGGGGCGGTCGACGACGTCGACTCCCGCGAGACCTGGTCGGCCCTTCTCGAACGGCTCCTCGACGCGACACGGACCGGGCACGCCTCGGTCGCGTCGTCGCGCCGCACCCGCTGACTCCTGTTCACCGCGTACTCGCGCGCAACCGAAGGACTCCCATGGCTGAATTCCTCTATCGCGTCGGCCGCTGGTCGGCGCGCCGAGCACGGACGGTCCTCGTCGCGTGGCTCGCGGTCCTCGTCGCGGCGGGCGTCGCTTTCGCGCTCGGCGCGGGCACGCTCGCGACCACGTTCTCGATCCCCGGCACCCCGACGGCCGAGGTCACCGACCGGCTCCAGAGCGACTTCCCCGACGCCTCGGGCGGCACGGGCACCGTCGTCGTCCAGACCGAGGACGGTGAGCCCTTCACGGCCGAGCAGGAAGAGGCCGTCGCCGGACTGGTCGCCGAGGCCGCTGCGGTCGACGGCGTCACCACGGTCATGGACCCCTTCCAGACCGAGGCGGACCGCGCGGCCCAGGCGCAGCAGGTCGAGTCGGGCCGCACCCAGATCGAGGACGGCCGAGCGCAGCTCGACGCCGGGCAGGCGCAGCTCGACGCGGGTCGTGAGCAGCTCGAGGCGGGCCAGGCCCAGCTCGACGCCGCGCGCGCCCAGGCCGAGGCTGCGGGCATGCTCGCGCAGGTCCAGCCGCAGCTCGACGCCCAGCAGTCCGCTCTCGACGAGGGGCTCGCGGCGCTCGCCACGCAGCAGACGACGCTCGACGACGGCCGCGCGACGCTCGAGGAGCAGGAGGCCCAGCTCGAGCAGGGGGCCACGCTCCTCGACATGGCCTCGGAGATCCGCATGGTCTCGGAGGACGGCAGCGCGGCGATCGTCATGGTCTCGTTCACCGACCCGCAGATGGAGATCCCGCAGGAGACCAAGGACGCGCTCGTCGACGTCTTCGCGGACGCTCCCGAGGGGCTGCAGATCGACCTCTCGTCCGACATGACCATGGGCGCGCCGAGCATCATCGGCGCCGGCGAGATCGTGGGCCTCCTGGTCGCCGCGGTCGTCCTGGTCATCATGCTGGGCACGCTCATCGGTGCGGGCCTGCCGATCCTCACGGCCCTCATCGGCGTGGGCATCGGCGCGCTGGGGGCGCTGTCCCTGTCCGGCGTCGTCGAGATGGCGTCCGTGACCCCCGTGCTCGGGCTCATGCTGGGCCTGGCCGTCGGTATCGACTACTCGCTCTTCATCGTCAACCGGCACCGCCGCCAGCTCAAGGCGGGCGACGAGCTGCACGAGTCGATCGCGCTCGCGAACGGGACCTCGGGCAACGCCGTGGTGTTCGCGGGGACCACGGTGCTCGTCGCGCTGCTGGCCCTCAACGTCACCGGCATCCCGTTCCTGGGGCTCATGGGCACGGTCGGCGCGCTGTGCATCGCGATCGCGGTCCTCATCGCAGTCACGCTCACGCCCGCCCTGCTGGGCCTCGTGGGTCTGCGGATCCTCAGCACGAAGGAGCGCGCACAGCTCGAGTCGAGCACGGGGACCGGGGGAGCGGCTGTCGCAGCCCCTGCCGCAGCCTCTGCGACCCCCGTCCGTCCCATGTCGACCGGGTGGGCCGTCGTGCGCGTCGTCGTCGGCGTCGCAGGGCTCCTGCTCGTCGCGCTGCCGGCGCTCGACCTCCGGGTGAACCTGCCCGACGGCTCGACCGAGCCGCACGACTCGTCGCAGTACCAGGCGTACGCGACCCTGGCCGAGAAGTTCGGCGAGGGCCAGAACGGGACGCTGCTCGTGGTGGCCGACCTGCCGGCCGTCGAGGCAGGGTCTGAGGCCGAGGCTGCGGTCGACTCGATGACGGCCCAGGTGGAGATCGCCCAGGTGCTGTTCGACCAGGAGGACGTCGTGGCGGTCGCGCCGATCGGCACGTCCGAGGACGGCACGGTCGCCGCGTTCCAGGTGGTGCCCCGCGAGGGACCCACGAGCGAGTCGACCGAGGAGCTCGTGCACACGCTGCGCGACATGTCGCCCATCGACGGGACGTACGAGATCGGGGTGGCCGGCTCGGCGAGCGGCAACGTCGACATCTCGGAGAAGCTCGAGTCCGCGCTGCCGGTCTACCTCGCGGTGGTCGTCGGCCTCTCGCTCATCATCCTGGTCCTGGTGTTCCGGTCGATCTTCGTGCCGGTCATCGCGACGCTCGGCTTCATCCTGTCGTACTTCGCGGCGCTCGGTGGGGTCGTCGCGATCTACCAGTGGGGCTGGCTGAGCGGTGTGTTCGGCGTCGAGAGCCCGGGCCCGATCCTGAACTTCCTGCCGACCATCCTGGTCGGGATCCTGTTCGGGCTCGCGATGGACTACATGCTCTTCCTCGGCTCGGGCATGCGTGAGGCGTACGCCCACGGTGCGCCCGCGCGGATCGCGGTCGTGCAGGGCGTCCGGGCAGGGCGCTCGGTCGTGACCGCGGCGGCGATCATCATGATCGCGGTGTTCGGCGGGTTCATCTTCTCGCACAGCGCGATGATCCGGCCGATCGGGTTCGCGCTCGCGTTCGGCGTGCTCGTGGACGCGTTCGTCGTGCGGATGATGCTCGTGCCCGCGCTCATGCACCTCGCGGGCGACAAGGCGTGGTGGCTGCCGCGCTGGCTCGACAAGATCCTGCCCGACGTCGACGTCGAGGGGGCCTCGCTCGAGCGGCGCCACCCGCACGCGCACCCCGCGACGGAGGACCCGGCCGAGGGCGCTGTCGACCCCGCCGAGGGCACCGAGCGGGACGGTGACGTCGAGAAGGACGAGGTACCCGCGCGGGGCTGACGCCTCGCGACCAGGGCACCGGAGCCGCTCTCCTCGCGACGAGGAGGGCGGCTCCGTTCGTTCCCGAGCCTCGGTCAGAGCTGTCCCGGCCGGGCGGCCAGGACGCGCCGGGCGGGGTCTCGGCGACCGCGTTTTGCTCCACGGTGCCGGGAGAAGGTAGCCTTGCGACGCTCGGTGCCTAGCATCCGAGCAAGGAGACGTCGCATAGCCAGGTCTAGTGCGCCACCCTGCTAAGGTGGTAACGGGGCAACCCGTTCGAGGGTTCGAATCCCTCCGTCTCCGCTCAGGAAGGTCCCGGCTGCGTCAGGCCCGGGGCCTTTTCTGTCGCCCGTGACGCGACCGGGCGCCCAGCGCGCAGGGGCCCACCGGCGCGGCCCGCGCGCCCACCCCACCCCGCTCGTGCGGAACGCCCGACGACGGAGCGTACGCCCCGCCGTCGGGCACCCTCAGGTGCAGCCCGCCTCAGGCCGCCATCGCCGAGCGGACCACGAACCGCGACGCGGCCGCGCCGGCCAGGACAAGTGCCGACGCCCCGGCGACGCACAGCAGGAACTGCAGCACGACGTCCACGTTCGCGAACGCGTTGAGGCCCACGATCGGCGCCATGAACATCAGGGCGCCCGTCGTGGCCACGCCCACGCTCGCGACGAGCGGGATGACCGTCTCGCGCAGCCGCGCCTTGTCGAGGGTCTTGAGGTCGGTGCCCGCGAGGGTGAGCGTGCGGTACTCGCCACGCTGGTCGATCACGCGGCCAGCCTGCATGACACCGGTCGAGACCGCGGCGAGCACGCCCGCGATCGCGAGCGTCAGGAAGCCGCCGGTCGTGAGGTCGGTGAGGAACTGGACCTCGCCCGGGTCGGCTCCCATGCCGGGGTCGAACAGCGCGAAGATGCTCGTCATGCCGGCGATGAACGTCGCGAGGGCGACGCCGCCGACCGAGCGCCACGCGGTCTTGGGCGAGTCGACGATGCGGCGGCCCGCGAGGAGCGTGGGGACGGTCCGAGCGCGGTGCGCGGTGATCCGACCGACGACCCAGATGACGAACGGTCCGACGACGTTGAGCGTCGCGAACCCCGCGACGAGCACGAGCACCAGGACCGTGATCGCCACGGCCGCGCTCCCGAGCGACACGTTGGTCACGACGATCATGGCGAGGAACGCGACGCCCGTGCTGACCAGGCGCACGGCCTTGAGGCCCGGAGGGGTCACGCGCGCGGCGACGCCGAGCGGCGTGATGGCGACGCGGCGCAGCGACACGGCCGCCGAGACCAGCGCGACGAGCACGACCCCGACGACCGCGATCAGCATCGCCGGGACCCCCACCCAGAGCTCGGACAGCGCGAACGTCCGGCCCTGGAAGCGGAGCTGGGCCACGAGGGGCAGCAGGGCTGCGTAGCCGACCAGGCCCGCGAGGGCCCCCACGAGGGCCTGTGCGGCCGCGTCGAGGACCGTGAGGGTCGCGACCTGCCCCGTGGTCGCTCCCGCGAGGCGCAGCGACGCGAGGCGCGCGTCGCGGCGGGCGACCGCGAGGCGGGCGGCTGCGCCTCCCAGCGTGACGAGCGGGATGAGGAGCAGGAGCGCGGCGATGGCCGCGAAGAGCGGGTACTGGGTGTCGTAGGACGTCACGTCGGCCTCGACCCCCCGGGTCATGCCGTCGAGGCCGCCCGCGCGCCCCAGGAAGGCGCCCACGCCCCCGACGACGACGAGCAGGATCGCGGTCGTCGTCGCGAACGCGATGATCGCCAGGACGTTGGTCAGGCCCTGGGGGTCGCGGCTGTCGGAGCTGCGGCGGCGCAGGAGCCACCACAGGTCGAGCGTGGCCCTCATCGCGTCGCCTCGTGGCCCTGTCCGGGCTGCGCTGCGGACGGGGCCCCGTTCGCGGGGTGAGCGGCCATGGCTGCCTGCGTGGCGGCGTCGGGCACGGGCGTCTGCGGAGACGCCTGCTGCGCGGGGGCTCCCGCGAGGAACTCGCCCGACACGAGCCCGTCGCGCATGGTGACCGTGCGCGAGCAGTAGCGGGCCACGCCCGCGTCGTGGGTCACGACCACGAGGGCCGCGCCGGACGCCTGGACCGCACCTGTGAGGACCGAGAGGACCTCGGCGCCCGTGGCCTGGTCCAGCGCACCGGTCGGCTCGTCGGCGAAGACGACGCCGGGCGACCCGACGAGGGCGCGCGCGATCGCGACGCGCTGCGCCTGCCCGCCCGAGAGCTCGCCCGGGCGGCGCTGCTCCATGCCGGCCAGACCCAGGTGCGCGAGCCAGCGAGCGGCGACCTGCGTGGCCTCGGCCCGCGGCGTGCCGGCGAGCATGAGGGGCAGGGCCGCGTTCTCGACCGCGGGGAGCTCTGGAAGGAGCTGGCCCGACTGGAAGACGAAGCCGAAGTCCTGGCGTCGCAGGGCCGTGCGGCGGCCCTCGCTGAGCGTCGTGAGGTCCTCGCCCCGCCAGGACACCGTGCCCGACGTGGGCTTGATGATGCCCGCGAGGCAGTGCAGCAGGGTCGTCTTGCCCGAGCCCGAGGGGCCCATGATGGCCACGGACTCGCCGGGCGAGACTGTGAGGGAGACGCCCGCGAGGGCGTGCGTGGCGGTGTGGTCGGTGCCGTAGACCTTCGTCAGCCCGGAGGCGACGAGGGGCGAGCCGGTCGAGGGGGCAGGGCCGAGGTTCGTCATGCTCCCATCCTTCGGCGGGGACGGGGCGCGCCGCGTCCGGCCACGGTGGGGACCTGCCCGACGGCGTGTCATGCCCTGGGGGGACCGGTCGCCGTCCTCGCGGCGTACGGGGTTGCCGGACTCCTCGGCGTCCGGTTATTGTTGAGTGAGTACTCAATCAAAGAAAGGGCGGGACGTATGAGGACGGTCGACGAGGAGCAGCGCGCCGCTCGGCGGACTGCGCTGCTGGACGCCGCGGAGGTCTGCTTCGCCGAGCGCGGATACGACGCGACCCGCACGGCGGACATCTGCGCAGCGGCGGGCATGAGTGCGGGCAACCTCTTCCACTACTTCCCGTCCAAGCACGACGTGCTGCTCGCCGTCGTCGACCGGGACGCCGAGCGCACCGCGACCGAGGTGGGCGAGCTGGCGCATGCCGACGACCCGTGGGACGCGTTGCTCGCGCTCCTCGACGAGGTCTGCCGGCTCGCCTCCGACCCCGCCGCGGCCGGTCTCGCGCTCGAGCTCTCCGCGCTGGCCCATCGCGACGAGGACGTGCAGCAGCGGCTCCAGGCCGGGGACCGCGCCTTCCGGGACGCGCTCGCCGAGCTCCTGGCCGCGGGGGTCCGGACCGGGCAGGTGGCCACGAGGCTGTCGATCGAGGAGGGGGCGACGTGGCTCGCGGCGCTGGTCGACGGGGTCTTCGCGCGCGTCGCCGCGGACCCGGGGTTCGACGCCCTGGCACAACGCTCCACGTTGCGGCGCGTGGCGACCGCGCTGCTCGCGGACGAGTCGTGAGCCCGGAGCGAGGGTCTCGGGGCACGATCGAGGGCCGGTCGGCGGGCCCGGAGGCCGAGAGCCCGGCCGGTCGTGCGGCTCGGGGGAGACGGCTCACCGATGTCGACGCGCTGCGGGCCTTCGCGCTGCTGGGGATCCTCGCGGTCAACGTCTGGGCCTTCGCCGACCCGTACTACGCGACGGCGAGCAGCAACCCCGCGTTCGCCGGTCCGCTCGATCACGCCGTGCGGTTCGTGGTGGCCGCGCTGTTCGAGACCAAGTTCTACCTGCTGTTCTCGTTCCTCTTCGGCTACTCGTTCACGCTCCAGATGGCCTCGGCCGAGCGCGACGGCGCGTCCTTCGTGGGTCGGATGCTGCGGAGGATCCTGGGGCTCGCGGTGCTGGGGGCGGTCCATGGTGTCGCGCTCTACTACGGCGAGATCCTGGTGGTGTACGCGGGGCTCGCCCTCGTGCTGCTCGTGGCGCGCAACCTGGCCCCGCGACGGGCCGTGGTCCTGGGGAGCGTGCTGCTCGCGGCCGTGGGGATCCTGTGGGTCGGGCTCGGAGCCCTCCAGCTCGCGTCCGGCTACCCGTCGGCTCCCGCCGGTGCAGGGGCGGGCGAGGCGCTCGCGAAGCTGGCGGCGTTCGGCGGGGAGGCAGGGGCGACGTTCGCGTTCACCGCGGGACACCGTACGGAGATCCTCGTGTCGCTCGTCCTGCTCCAGGGGCCGAGCGCGCTCGCGATGTTCCTGTTCGGGCTCGCCGCCGGGCGGCGCGAGCTGTTCGCTCGCGAGCTTCCGCGCAGGGCAGTCCGGTGGGTGCTGGGGCTCGGGCTCACGGCAGGGCTCGCGGGCGGGGTCTTCTACGCCTGGGCCGCGACGTACGCGCCGGGCGGAGGGATCGAGACGCTCGCGTTCGGCGTCGGGCAGCTCACCGCCCCGCTCCTGACCGCCACGTACGTCGTCGGGTGCCTGGCGCTGTTCCGGCGCGCGGCGAGCGTCCGTGACGCGCTCGCCCCGGCCGGGCGCATGGCGCTCACGAACTACCTGGGGCAGTCGCTCGTGCTCGCCCTCGTCTTCACGGGCTACGGGCTGGGGCTCGTCGACCGGGTGGCGACCGTCGCGGTCGTCGGGATCGTGGCGGCGATCTTCGCGGCCCAGCTCGTGGCGAGCCGGTGGTGGCTCGGACGGCACGCGTACGGGCCCCTCGAGTGGGGGCTGCGCTGGGTCACGAACGGCCGGCGGCCACGGTGGTTCAGCGCCCGGGGCTGAGGTCGGCAGCGGGCGCTGCCGGGGGCGGCTTGGCGGGCGGCCACCGTGGTGGCACCGCGTGGCGGCCCCCGTCGGGGGCCGCCGCGCGGCTCGCGGCTCAGACGATCGGGTTGGTCAGGGTCCCGATGCCCTCGATCGTGATCGCGGAGGTCTGGCCCGGGACGACGTGCGCCGACGTGCCGGGCGACCCCGTGAGGACCACGTCGCCCGGACCGAGCGTCAGGTGCGAGGTCAGGTAGACGAGCTGCTCGACGACGTCCCACGCGAGACCCGACGTCGACGCCTCGGCCTGCGTGGCGCCGTCGACCTGGACGTCGATCGCGAGGTCCGCGACGCCTGCTACCGCGAGGTCGGTCTCGATCCAGGGGCCGAGCGGCGTGAAGCCGTCGCCGTTCTTGGACTGCGTGAACTTGTCGTCGATCGCGCTCTGCTCGTACGCCGTGACGTCGTTGCCGACGGTCCAGCCGAGGATCACGCCGGGGACCTGCTCGGGTGTGAGGTGACGGGCCGTGCGGGCGATGACGAGCGCGAGCTCGCCCTCGACCACGACCTTGCCCGCGGCGGGGTCGAGGCGGACTGGCTCGCCCGGGCCGACCACGGTGCGCGCCGACTTGGTGAACGCCTGCGGCGGGACGAGGCGGTCTGCGGGACCGCTGTTGTGGGCCATGCCGAGCACGACGCGCGGTTCGCACGGGGCAAGGAGGCGAGCGCCGTCGACGGGGTGGGTCTCGCCCGTGCGCTCGAGGTCGGGGGCGTGGTGGTCGACGACCACGGCCCAGACGTCGCCGTCCTGGACGACGGGACGCGGGCCGGTGGGGGTGGCGATCCGAGCGAGTCTCACGGTGGTTTCCTCCGTCTGCGGTGTCGGCGCGGTCGTGCCGGCTGAGCGTGAGACTACAGGAGGTATGACGTCCGATGTGCTGACGGGGCGTCCGTATCGCGAGGGGACTCGAGGGCGGTGATCGCGTGCCCGAGCGCCTCGTCGGAAGGTGTCGTGCGTCACGAAGGGGCTGGTCAGGGCGTATCGGTTTGAGTATCCAGCGAAAACCGTTGTAGTCTTCTCGACGGCTGCTCAAGAGAAATCACGAACAGCCAGGCGCCCGTAGCTCAACGGATAGAGCATCTGACTACGGATCAGAAGGTTGGGGGTTCGAATCCCTCCGGGCGCACAGAACACGAAGGCCAGGAACCGCAAGGTTCCTGGCCTTCGTGCTTTTCGCTGGTCTCTCGGTCAGCCGCAGCTCAGCGCCGGGTGGCCGGCCGTGACCTCGCTCTCGGTGCCCCCCGCCCCGCCCGTCGTGACCGTCACGGTCCCGGCCTCGATCGTCGAGGCACGGGTCGCGAAGGACTGGTGCGCGCCGGCCCCGGGGGCGACCGCGCTGAACGACTTCTTGCCGGCCGCGGTCACGACCTGGAGGTCGACCGCCACGTCACCGACGTTGACCGCACGGACGCTGATCACCACCCTGCCGGCGACGCAGCGCGTGGTCGCGTCGACCTCGACCGTCGCGGGGGCCGGGGAGACCTCGTCCCAGAGCGCACCGACCGCGGCCCGGTCGAGGGCACCGGTGTAGACCCGCAGGTCGTCGACGTCGACGGCCGCCGCGTCGCTCGCACCCGGCCACCCCGGGGCGTTCATGAGCCGTCCGAGCTGGGCCAGCCCGAGCGTCGCCGTACCCGGGACGGTCGAGACCTGCGCACCGTCCGCGTAGACCGTGATGGTCGCGCCGTCCGAGACCAGCGTCAGGTGCACCCACTCGTCGAGCGGGGTGGCGTACTCGGACCGATGGTCGGCGACGCCGAGCTGCGTGAACCCGACCTTGGCCGTGGCCTTGTACTGCTCGAGCTTGATCGCGGTGCGCACCCCGGACGAGGTGTCCGAGAGCAGGGCGGAGCTGCTCCTGGCGCCCGTGCGACGGACCCAGGACGCGACCGTCCACGGTCCGCTCACGGGAGCGGCGCTGAGTGCCACCCCGTCGTCCACGCCGTCGAGGCTGACCGCACCGCCCAGCTGGCCGGGGGTCCAGGTGCCGCCGTCCACCGCGGCCCGCACGCCGGTCACGACGTCCAGGGCCGACTGTCCGCTCGTCTCGTCGAAGGCCCAGTGGTGGACCAGCTCGGGCTCCACGGGGACGACGGGCTCCCACTCGACGTCGGGCGCGCGGAACCACTCGTACCCCAGGGCGTCCCAGCGGTCGTCGTGCTGCGTGAGGCGGGAGAGGAACTCGGTGTAGTCCTTGTCCTGCGCCGGTGACCAGGCGATCTCGGCGATCGCGGGCATGCGCGGGAAGATCATGTGGTCGGTGTACTGCTCGACCGGGATGAACTGGGAGTGGCTCGTGGGCAGGCTCGTGCTCCCGCGGTAGGCCCGGTCGGCCCACAGCGAGGCCTCGACCCCCGCGACCTGCTCCTCGGTCACGACCTTGACCGTGCCGTCGGTGCTCGAGAGCTCCGTCACGGGGTCCCAGTCGTAGGCGCGTCGCAGGTTGACGAGGCCGGCCCACGAGAGGCCGTAGGCCGTCGAGGAGCTGTACTTCATGTCGGTGTAGGACCGGTCGGCCGGCGACACGACGACACGCGCCCCGGCCGCCAGGGCCGCGCGGACCTCACGGATGTCCGCGCTCTCGGCGCCCACGCCGATCTTGGGACGGTTGACGCGCCCCTCGGCCCAGTACTGGACCAGGCTGCCTGCGGGCAGGGTCGCCCCCTGTGCCCACTGGTGCCATCCGACGATCGTCTTGCCGTGCTCGGTCGCGATCTCGTTGGCCATGGCCGTGTACGCCTCGTACCAGCCCGCCGGCGGGTTGGGGACCTCGTCGCCGCCGAGGTGGATGTACTGGCCGGGGTTCTGCGCGGCGACCGAGGAGATGACCTTCTCGAGGTAGTCGCGGATGTTCGCCGAGTTGGCCTCGGTCGCGCAGACCATCGGCAGGTTCACGTCGAACCCGTAGTACGGCGCGGTCGGCACCCCGTCGCACGTGAGGCCCGGGACGGACGCCTGTGCCGCGAGGGTGTGTCCCGGGCCGTCGATCTCGGGGACGACCTCGATGTAGCGCGAGGCCGCGTACTCGACGATCTCCGCGTAGTCCGCAGGGGTGTAGAACCACGGATCACCCGTGTTGCTGCCCGGGGCCCAGCCGCTCTGCGTCGAGGCACCGATCTCCGTCAGGGCGGGGAGCCCGTCGATCGCTATGCGCCAGCCCTGGTCGTCCGTGAGGTGCAGGTGCAGGGTGTTGAGCTTGTAGAGCGCGATCTGGTCGATGTAGCGCTTGACCGCATCGACGGGGTAGAAGCGGCGGGCGACGTCGAGCATCGCGCTGCGGTACTCGAACCGGGGCTCGTCCTCGATGGTGACTGCGGGGACGACCCAGTCCGCGTCCTGCACCTGGGTCGCCTCGACCGCTGCGGGGAGGAGCTGACGGAGCGACTGCACACCGTGGAAGAGCCCGGCCGCCGTAGGTGCGTCGATCGCGACGGCCCCCTCGGAGACGGTGAGCTCGTAGCCCTCGGGGTCCGTCGAGGCGGCGTCGGTCAGGGTGAGCGTGATCGCGCCGGTCGCGGCCGACACGTCGGAGACCGGCAACGAGAACCCCGTGGATGGTCGGAGCAGGTCGGCGAGGTACTCGCCGACCGGCGCGGCGTCGTCGGGAGCGACGATCACGCTCGTCGGGCCGAGCCGGAACCCGGACCCGGGCCCTCGCTCGAGGCTCACGGGCCTCGGGACGAGCGCGAGGGGTGCCTCGTCCTCGGAGGCGGCGGCGGGGGCGGCGGACGACCAGGCGGTCGTCGCCACGGCAGGACAGATCAGGGCAAGGGTCACGGCGACGGCTGCGACGCCGCGACCACGGTGCGGGATTCTCACGGGCACTCCTCATTGAGCGGTCGGGAACCCTTCGAGCCTCAGCCATCCCGACCAGTATGTCAATATCTGACGGATTACCAGTTCAAACAAGCATGAAAGTGCACCGAGCCCTGCCGAGGGCACGGCAGAGCGCCCCGCCCCCGGGGAGTCGGGGGCGGGGCTGAGGACGAGGTCGGCGTCGCTGTCCGACAGAAGAACGACGCCGACCTCGACCTCGGGTGGGGCCTCGCGCGCCTCAGGAGTGGAAGACGCGCGCGGCCTCGTGAAGCGTCAACCGCAGTCGACCGCCTCGTAGCCGGTCACGATCTGCGTGGTGATCGGACCGGATCCTGTGTCGCCCGTCGCGGTCACGGTGACCTCGCCGGCCGGGATGCTCGCGGCACGGGTCGCGAAGGACTGCTGGGCCGACTTCTCGGGAGCCACGCCCGCGAAGGTCTTGCGGCCGTGGGGGGTCTCGACGACGACGTCCACGGGGACGTCCTCACCGTTGACCGCCCGAACCGTGAGCGTCGTACGCCCCGCGACGCACTTGGCGGTGACCGTCGCCGTGACGGCGAGCTCGGGCTGCTCGACGTCGGGCACGTCGAGGAAGATGCCGCCGATCACGGCGTTCGGGCCCGTGGCCTTGTCGGCCTTGACCCGGACCGAGGACTCGATGCGGTAGGTGAGCCACACGCCCGCCGCGTTGTCCGCGACCGAGAACGCCGGGTAGAGGACCGAGCCGTCGGCCCGCAGGACCTGGACGTCCTGCGTCCTCGCCGTGTCGTGGCTGTTGACGTAGACCGACAGGTCGTAGACCGAGCCCTCGGGGACCGTGACGTCGACCGCCGCCCCGGCACCGAACCACGTCGATGCGCGACGCGCGGCGCCGTCGGGCGGGACCTGGAGCGCCGAGCGCTTGCTGGTGCTCTGCTCCCACGTCCAGGCCTGCGTCCCCGTGACCGGAGCCACCGTGACGCCCTGGGGCAGCTGCGTCCCGATCTGAGGGATCGCGTAGCCCGCCGTGCCGTACTTCCCGATCCAGTCACCCTGGGTTGAGGTGTCCTGACGAGGTGCGCCCTCGGGCGGGACGCCGACGCCGGACCCGACGGCCTCGAACACGTCGAGCGTCATCGACCAGTTGACCCCGGGGTTCGAGCGGAAGACCAGGTAGACGTCGTGCGTCCCGGCGGGGGCGGTGATCGGCGTCGGGTCCGTCTCCTTGAACGTGAACCATCCGCCCGTGCTGTTCACGGGCGTCGTGGCCACGAGCTGACCGGTCGGCGAGCCCAGACGCATCTCGATCCGCCCGCCTCCCTCGGGACCGGCCGACACGCGGTAGCGCACGGCGTCGATCCCCTGGAAGTTCATGTCCTCGTAGCGCAGCCAGTCGTCGTCCTGGATGTCGCCCACGTACTGACCGAGCTCGGCCGCCGCGTTGTTCTCGACCGCGACCCCCTTGACCTCGTCCCAGTAGTGCGCCTGGAAGCGCGTGGGGCGGTAGACGTTGGTCGCGCTCGTCGTGATCGGCTGGACGCCCGCGGCCCCGCCCTTGTCGGTGTAGCGCGCGTCGATGACCCAGAACGCGTCCGCCTCGAGGTGTCCCTCGTCGAGGATCGTCGAGGCCTCGCCCTCGCACGCGTTGACGGGCAGCGTGGGGTGCGCGTGCTCGTCGTGGCCCAGGGCCGGCTGGACCGTGACGTCCTTGCAGTCGATCTGGCCGTCCTCGGCGTCGCTCACCTCGACCTTCCACGGCAGGACGTCGTTCCAGCGGAAGAAGCTGCCGTTCGGCGGAGCCGTGATCGTCACGACCGGGCTCGTGTTGCCCACCACGATCGGGACCGTGGCGGTACCCGTCTTGGCGGACTCCGTCTTCTCCGTGACCGTCAGGCGCGCCTCGAAGTTGCCGTTGGTCGTGTAGACGTGGGTCGGGTTCTGCTCGGTCGAGGTGCTGCCGTCGCCGAAGTCCCAGGCGAACTCGAGCTCGTCGCCGTCGCGGTCGACGGTCCCCTCGCTCGAGAACGTCACGGACAGCGGGGCGAGACCGGTCGTGACGTCGGCCGTGGCCTGGGCCGTGGGGGCCCTGCCGTCAGCCGCGTAGTCGACGCGGTACAGGCCCGAGTTGGGGTTGTCACGGCCGAAGCCGCCGCCCCACTCGAGGAGGTACAGCGCGCCGTCGGGCCCGAACTGCAGGTCGAGCGGCGAGAGGAACTGCTGGCTCGAGAGCACCGGGTTGATCGCGAGCAGCGAACCGTCCGCGGCCAGCGGGAACTCCTTGATGAAGTTGCGCCCCCACTCGAAGAACAAGGGCGTGCCGCTGAAGTACTCGGGCCACTTGCGGTCCGAGTCGAGCGCCTCGTCGAAGTGGTAGACCGGCCCGGCCATGGGCGCGCCCGCGCCGCTGCCGAGCTGCGGGAACTCGGCCGAGGCGCCGTACGAGTAGTAGACCTCGGCGGGGACCGACGGCGGGAGCGCGGTCAGGCCGGTGTTGTTCGGGGACGTGTTGACCGGGTTGGCGCAGTCGAACTTCGCACCCGACGTGCTCGTCACGAAGTCGAAGTCGTTGTACGCGATGTTGTTCGCGTGGCAGTACGGCCAGCCGTAGTTCCCCGGGGCCTTGATCGACTGCCACTCGACGTAGCCCGCGGGGCCACGGTTCGGGTTGGCGCTGCCGGCGTCGGGCCCGTAGTCGGCGAGGTAGACCGTGCCGTCGACGTCGACCGTGAAGCGGAACGGGTTGCGGAAGCCCATCGCGTAGATCTCGGGACGGGTCTTGTCCGCGGTGTCCTCGGCCTCGGGGAAGAGGTTGCCCTCGGGGACCGAGTAGGTGCCGTCCGGCTCGGGCGTGATGCGCAGGAGCTTGCCGCGCAGGTCGTTGCTGTTGGCCGACGTGCCCTGGGCGTCGAAGTGCGCGCGGCCCGGACGCTCGTCGATCGGGGTGTAGCCCGAGGACTCGAACGGCACCACGTCGTCGCCGACCGACAGCCACAGGTTGCCCTGGCCGTCGAAGCGCAGCGTGCCGCCCGTGTGCCCGATCTCCTTGTCGTCACGGCCGGCGGGGATCTCCAGCATCACGACCTCGGAGTCGAGCTTCATGGTGTTGCCCTCCATGGTGAAGCGGGAGAGCCGGTTGACCGAGCCGCCGTCCTGGGGGGAGTAGTAGAGGTAGACCCAGTCGTTCTGCTCGAACTGCGGGTCGAGCGCCAGGCCGAGCATGCCGTCCTCGCCGCCCCCGTACACGGGGATCGTCGCGGCCGTCACGGTGCTCTTGAGCTCCGGGTCGTAGATCCGGACCTGGCCGCGGACGAGCTCGGTGAAGAAGACCCGGCCGTCACCCGCGACCGCGATGCCCCAGGGGGCCGAGGTGTTGGTGTCGAGCGGCACCTTGTCGAAGTTGTCCCACACCGTGCCGCCGCACGCACCGGGCTCGACGCCCGCCGCGTAGCGGATGCCGCCGAGGGCGTGCTTGCGCACGTTCTCCTCGCTGTACGACGACTTGGCGTGGCCGACCGAGGTGACCCAGGTCCGGCCGCCCTCGTAGTCCGAGCACCACGTCACGGGGTGGTCGAGCATGCGTCCGGGGGTCGAGGTGGGGACGCTCGTCGGGTCGAGCTGGGCCAGGACGTGCTTGTCCCCGCGGACCGACTTGGTGAAGCCGTACCACTCCTCGTTGCGCTCCCAGCGCTCGGGCAGGTCGGCGGTCGACGGGTGCTCGCGGTCGACCACGGTCATCTCGCCCGGCGTCCCGGCGGCGGAGTGCGCGGTGAACTCGGTGCCGATGAGCGCGCGGTAGAACGGGAAGCCCGGCTCCATGTCGAGCGGGTTGTGCATGGCGACGACGCCGCCGCCCCCGCGCACGTACTTCTCGAAGGCCTTCTCCTCGGCCGGGTTCCAGACGTCCCCGGACGCCTGGGCCAGCACGATTACGTCGAAGTCCGCGAGGCCCTCGTCGGTGAAGAGCGTCGAGTCGGTCGCCTGGACGACCTCGAATCCGCCCGCCGCCGCGAGCTCGTCCCACATGGCCTTGGCCTCGGGGACCGAGTCGTGCACGAACCCGGCCGTCTCCGAGAAGATCAGCGCCTTGAACTCCGGGTTCTCGGGGTGCTCGTGCCCCTCGTGGGCGACGGCCGGCGCGGTCAGCACCCCGGCCAGTCCTGTCGACAGTGCCAGGCAGGCCGCGATGGCTGCCCCTCTGCGCGTTCTCATCTGTGCTCCCTCATGTCCGCTCCGTTGCGTCGGGCCCCTGCGATCTGTTCATACGGCGATCTGGCAACTTTTGATCGATGGTCGTCAGAACGTGATCGTGATGCTAGTGTCAGCGGCACCACATTGCAATACTGGTCAGTATGGTGAAGACGTGCAAGGCTGCATGGCCCGAGGGAATCTCAACGATGAGGCCCGCAGAACCGGATCTCAGAACCGCACCGACCAGTACGTTCCTATCCCGATGGAGGGGTCCCATGCCACAGATCGGAATCGGTTTCCACACCGACGCCTTCAACTCCAGCCACAAGTCGTTCGAGCAGGCGTTGGCCTGGGCGCAGGAGAACGACGTCCACTACATCGAGCCGGGCGTGATCGAGGGCGCCTGCTGGATCCACGGGCTCGGCTACTTCCCGCACATCTCGCTCCTCGAGGACCCGGCGCTGCTCCGCAAGAAGATGGAGCGGTACGGCGTCGAGTTCTCCCAGATCGACGCGGCCTACCCGCTGTCCGGCCGGGACGGGCTCACGGTCGGCGTCCCGTACGTCCAGAAGGCCATCGCCTGGGCCGCCCTCGCGGGCTCTCCCCGCGTCGCGACGACCGACGGGCTCCACAAGCCCGAGGGGCTCGAGGACCGCGAGGCCCTCGACCTCATGAAGCGCAGCTACGGCGAGATCATCCGGGTCGCCGAGGCGCACGAGGTCGTCGTGACGATCGAGGTCCACGGGTACTTCACGACCAGGGCCGACTGGCTCGCGGAGATGCTCGCGTTCTGCGGGGACTCGCCGTGGCTGCGCCTGAACCTGGACACCGGGAACACCTTCATCGCCGGCAACGACCCGGTCCGGTTCGCCGACCGGTTCCTCGACAAGATCGACCACGTGCACATCAAGGACGTCTCGCAGTCGCTCGCCGACTCGGTCCGCGGGGGCGCGACGGGCATCGCGATCAGCCACGTGGCAGCAGGGGACGGCGTGAACGCCGAGAACATCCGGCAGATCCTCGCGAAGCTCAGCGACAACGGGTTCGACGGCGTCCTGAGCATCGAGTGCGAAGGGCAGGGCGGGCCGATGCTCGCGGACTCGTTGTCGTGGCTCCGCAAGGAGATCGCGGCGGCCGGGTTCACCGAGCGCGTGCCCGCGTTCGCCTGAGTTCCCCCGGTCGCGCGTCGGCAGGTGCGCGACGGGGACCGGCCTGTTCAGTACCGACGAGTATGGAAGGAGGTAGGGTGGCGTCATGCCGACGTCCTCGCCCACTGTTGCCAAGCCCGACGAGCTCGCGCTCGCAGCGTTCACGCTGTTCTCGACGCGAGGCATCGCCGGGGTCAACATGGACGCGATCGCGGCGGGCGCCGGGGTGACCAAGGGCAGCCTGTACTGGCACTACTCCTCGAAGAAGGAGGTCGTGCTCGCAGCGTGCGGGGTGTACTACCGCCAGTGGCGAGAGGCGATCACCGCCGCGACGGAGCAGTCGACCGGCGCGTTCGCGAAGGTCGAGGCCGCCGTGGAGTACTCGGTGCGCAGCTGCCTGCTGGACGATGCGAACCGTGTCTTCACGATGGAGATCGTCGCGCAGGCGCTCTACGACCAGGACGTCCGGGTGAGCTGGGCGGGCTTCCTGGACGAGGCCGAGCGGTACTTCCTGGGACTGGCCCATCGCGCGGTCGGTGCCGGAGAGCTCGAGTGCGACGACGTGGACAGCGCGGTCAGCGTGATGTTCTCCGCGATGGAGGGCATCAAGCAGATCTCGTTGTTCCGGCCGCAGTCCTGTGCGCCGGAGAGCGAGCTCCGGATCAGGGCCCAGCTCCTGTCGCTCCTCGGCACGCCCGTCCCGGGGCGTCCCGGGAAGGCCCCGAAGGCTTAGCGTCCCCCCGCAGGCCCTGAGAACAGGACCTGCACCTTCTCCCGGCCGGGCTCGGTGTCGAGCCCGTGGCCCGGGAGCACCCTCGAACACCCCGTTCGACGCGGCGTACCCGTTTCCTGCCGGGCGGCTCGCCGCTGCCGTCATCACCCCGTTCAGCACCACCGTTCAGCGCATCCATCAGACGACGACGTCTCGATCATCAGGAGCAGGAAATGCGTTCTTCTCGAGTTCTCATGGCAGGGGTCGCGACCGCGGCACTGCTGTTCACCGCTGCGTGCACCACCGACGCCCCCACCGACGCGGTCCCCGAGGCGGGGGGCACGGCCTCGGAGGAGGCCGGGGCCGACGAGTCCGGTGCGAACAGCCAGTGGTTCGTGCAGGCCGACTACGAGCGCCAGCTCGCGCAGCGCTCGGCGGTCCCCGAGGGCCCGGCCGACCAGCCGTGGCTGCAGGCGAGTGGTTCGTGCAGGCCGACTACGAGCGCCAGCTCGCGCAGCGCTCGGCGGTCCCCGAGGGCCCGGCCGACCAGCCGTGGCTGCAGGCGATCGACCCCGAGTTCGTGGACACCGCGCAGTACGCCAAGGAGGGGGGCAAGAAGCTCTGCTTCTCCAACGCCTCGCTGTCCAACCCCTGGCGGGTGACCGCCTTCATCACGATGCAGCAGCAGGTCGAGGTCCTCAAGGCCTCGGGCGAGATCTCAGAGTTCCGCGTCTCGGACGCGGCCGACGACGACAACAAGCAGATCACCGACATCCAGGCGTTCGTCGAGGCCGGTGACTGCGACGCGATCATCATCTCGCCCTCGACCACCGCGACCCTGACCCCGGCGGTCGAGGCGGCGTGCGAGCGATCATCATCTCGCCCTCGACCACCGCGACCCTGACCCCGGCGGTCGAGGCGGCGTGCGAGAGCGGCAAGCCCGTGATCGTGTTCGACCGCGGCGTCAACACCGACTGCATGGTCACCTACATCCACCCGATCGGTGGCTACGCCTACGGCGCCGACGGCGCCGAGTTCCTCGTGGACAACCTCGAGCCCGGCTCGAAGGTCCTGGCGCTGCGCGTGCTGCCGGGCGTCGACGTGCTCGAGAACCGTTGGGCCGCCGCGGACAAGATCTTCTCCGAGAGCGAGATCGAGGTCGTGGGCCAGGAGTTCACCGGTGGTGACGGCGCCAAGATCAAGGACATCGTGACGCAGTACCTGCAGCGCGGTGACGTGGATGGCATCTGGATGGACGCCGGTGACGGCGCCGTCGCGGCGGTCGAGGCGTTCGAGGACGCCGGCAAGCCCTACCCCGTGTTCATGGGCGAGGACGAGCTGAGAGGCCGACGAGTTCCGCCAGATCCATCGTCGCGGCGGTCGAGGCGTTCGAGGACGCCGGCAAGCCCTACCCCGTGTTCATGGGCGAGGACGAGCTGAGCTTCATGCGCAAGTGGCAGGAGACGGACATGACCGCGCTCGGGACGGTCTACTCGACGTTCCAGTGGCGTACGCCCGTGCTCGCAGCCCAGAAGATCTGGAACGGCGAGCAGGTCCCGGCCGAGTGGGTCCTGCCGCAGTCGCCCATCACGGGCGAGGACCTGGACGCCTACCTCGAGGCCAACAAGGACANCCTCGCAGCCCAGAAGATCTGGAACGGCGAGCAGGTCCCGGCCGAGTGGGTCCTGCCGCAGTCGCCCATCACGGGCGAGGACCTGGACGCCTACCTCGAGGCCAACAAGGACATGCCGTCGCTGCACTACGCCAAGTTCGGTGGCGAGGACCTGCCCGGCTACCCCGAGGCCTGGACCGACCGCTGAGCCGTCACCTCTCGAACGGAGCACACCGGGCCGCCCCGTCCCTCGACCGACGTCGAGGGACGGGGCGGCCCGCTGTGCGGCGGGTCTGGAGGGGGGGCGGGCCGGATCAGAGGACCGCCTGTGCGCCCGTGAGGTGGGCGGGGTCCGGATCGAGCGCGACGTCGTCGGGCGTGACCCCCACCGACCTGGCGAGCGCCTCGACGTCGCTGCCCTGCAGGAGCGGCAGCGACTCCCGGACGTGCTCGTCGTCCCAGGTCCACCACCGGGCCCGCCAGAGCAGCTTGCGCCGCAGCGCGTCGAAACGATGGCGCACCACGCGCCCGTCACCCACGACCACAGCGAAAGGAGCGACGTCCTTCGCGACGACGGCGCGCGCCCCGATGATCGCACCCACCCCGATCTGCACGCCGCCCAGGATGGTCGACTCGTACCCGGTCCAGACCTCGTGCCCCACGACGGTGTCACCGATCGGCTTCCAGGCGTCGGCTGCGCCGTCGACGAAGTTGAACCCGTACGCGGTGACCGCGTCCATGTCGTGCCCTTGGTTGCCGCCCAGCAGGAAGGTCGTCCCCGACGCGAACTGGCAGAAGTTGCCGATCACGAGCTTGTCGGTCGGGACACCGTGGTAGGTGGGGGAGTCGGCGAAGAGGTACCGCGCGCGGTCGGCAAAGCTCTCTCGGTGGTAGTGGCCGCTGTACCAGGAGTGTCGTCCCTCCGCGAGGACGATCCCCGCGTGGTCGAGGACCTCGGGTGAGGTGTCGAGGCGCTCGACCACGGTGAAGTCGGGGAAGAGCTCCCGTGAGGTGGTGTCCATCGGATCAGTGCACCCGAACCGGCGCAACGGCGGCAAGGCAATTGAGGAGGCGTGCGGCGGCTCGCCGGTCCTCAGGTCACCACCAGGCCCGCTTGAACCCTGCGGCCTCGGCCTCCTTGCGGTTGTCGAAGCACACGTCGGCGACGACCTCCTTGAAGTTCCACTCCTCACCCCGCACGTAGTAGACGTTCGTGGCGCCGTCGGTCGTGCGCAGGAAGAGACCCTTGACCTTGCAGTCTTTGGGGATCGGCTTGGTCGTCGGAGCCGGAGTCGGAGCGGGCGTCGGTGCAGGCGTCTCGGGAGGCGCGGGCTCGGCCGCGACGGGCGGCGCCTCCTGCGTCGGGGTCGGCGTCGGGCTCGGCGTGGGCTTGGGCTTGACCGGTGCGGGGACGACGGGGTCGCGGGGCGGGGGCAGCGTCGACCCGGTGGGGAGCGCCTCGCCGGGGCACGTCGAGAGGACCGCGACCATGGCCGCCTGCTCGGCGGCCGAGACCCGCAGGCCGTACGTGTACTTGACCGCGACCTGGCGGGCGACGTAGGCGCACCGGTAGGGCTCGGCCGGCGGGAGCCAGGCCGATGCGCTCCCGTCGCCCTTCTGCTGGTTGAGCGTGCCGTCGACGACCAGGAGGTTGAGCGGGTCGTTGGCGAACGCCTCGCGGCGCGGTACGTCCCAGGACTGTGCGCCGTGACGCCAGGCGTCGGTCAGGGGTACGACGTGGTCCACCTGGACCGCGCCCGACGACAGCGGCCCGCGCTCGAACGCGATGTCCTTGCCGCTGTACGGGTCGGTCAGGAGCCCGGTCATGACCACGCAGTCTCGCGTCCCGGGCTTGAAAGAGACCCCGGACAAGGACCGCGCGAGCGCGTCGTTGCGCGTGTCGCAGCCGTTGCCGTCGGTGTCCGCGAAGCGTGTGCCGAACGCGTCGGACGAGTACCCTGCGACAGGGTTCGGCTCCTCGACCTCGAGGAGCGCGACCGTCGCGAGAGCGCTCTGCGACGGTGCCGCTGCCGTCACCTTCGCGACGTCGAGGGCCGCGAGCTCGAGGACGGCCGAGTTCGCGACCTCGATGTAGTCCGGGGTGCTGTCCTCGGGCGGCTCCTCGACGGGCGTCGGGGCGCTCGACGGCTTGGCGACCACGGCCGGCGGTGCCGGGTCTTCACCCTGTCCTGCGAGGGCAGCTGCGCTGCCGACGACCGCGACGACCAGCACGGCGGCCCCGACCCAGAGCGCGGGCCTGGAGAGAAGCCCCCGCTGGGGGGCGGGCCGACGCGCTCGGGTGCGCTGCGCCGTCGGGCCGGACGGGTGCGGGCTTGCGGCGTGCGCCGACCTCACGGTCCCCGCCGCCGGCGGAGGCGGCACGGGGGGCAGCGCACGCACCGAGGACGCCGGCGCGTACGTCGCGGGCTGCTCCTCGACCGATGGCCTGACCTCGGCGAACGGGGTCGCGGGCTGGTCCTCGCGGGGGAGCGCGGCGCCCACTCCGAGAGGCAGGCGCTGCGTGCTCGCGGGCAGGGCCGTGGGGCGCGTGTGCTGGGACCAGCGGTCGCCGTCGAACCACCGCTCGGTGCCGGCGGCCGAAGGATCCGGGTACCACCCGGGAGCGGTGCGACCCATCAGGCCTCCTGCTGCTCTGGCCGCCTGCGAGCAACCCTCCGGCGGCGTCCTGGACCGGCAGGGCGATCGAAGATTAACCGAGGGTGGAGCACGGCGACGAATCCGTCCGGCCCGACGGCGGAGCGCGCCCGGGCGGTCGTCTCGCCCCGGTCGCACGGGCGCCGATGCTCAGGCCGTGGCCGACACCTGGACGGGGCCGCGCGGCGAGGCCACCGGCTCCGGTGCCAGCAGGTACCGGCGGAGCGTGGCGAGCATCCGGTCGACCTTCTCGACGTCCGCGGAGTACCGCACGCGCCGTCCCTGGCGGGCCTCGCGCGGTTGGTCGGCGCGGACCAGGCCGTGCCGTTCGAGCCGACCCAGGACGTGCAGGACGGACTGCTGGTGGGCCCCCGTCGCGAGGGCGAGCTGACCGCTCATGAGACCGCCGTGGGTCGTGAGCTGCCGCAGCACCGCGCGGGTCAACGGGCTCGTGAGCTCGTCGATGACGGACTGGACCGCGTCGTTCTCCGGGTCGGGGACGTAGGCGTAGCGCGACATGGACTTCTCCTCGGGGTGGGGCCGCCGCGCCGCCCGGGGGGACGGGCGACGCGGCGGCGGCGATGGGCTACCCGCAGGCGGCCGGCTGGAAGGGGGACTCGACGACGGTGGTGCCGCCGCCTGACCCCGTGGCGGTGGTCTCGACGATCCCGGTGGCGTCACCGGCCTCGCGGACCCGGAAGGTCTGCGACGCGGACCGTCCCGGCGCGACCCCGACGAACGTCTTGGTGCCCACGGGAGTCCGGACGACCACGTCGAGCGGTACCTGCTCGCCGTTCACGACGCGGACGGACAGGTACTGGACCCCGGCCGTGCACTTCGTGGTGACCGTCGTGCCGATCGACAGGTCGGTCGCGAGCCCGGGGTCCGCGGCGCCCGGCGCGAGGGCCTGGAGGCTCGAGAGCCCCGGCCCGCCGGCAGCCCACCCGTCGACGGTCAGGGCGACGTAGCGCGTGGTGGCTCCGACGTCGAGCGAGCCGCGGACGGATCCACCCTCGATCCGGCCGACGTCCGTGAACGTCAGACCGTCGTCGCTGACCGAGACCGTCGCCGCCGGGGCGTCCCCGTCCCAGCGCGTGACGACCCGGCCGACCTCCTGCGCGGCGCCGAGGTCGGTGACCATGCGTCCCGTGGCGGAACCCGGCGACCAGGCGGTCGACGGGTCGCCGTCGACCGCGAGCGACGGTGACGTCATGCCCGACGGGAGCACCGAGGCCGGGAACGTGAGGGTGCTCAGGGCGTGGTCCGCCACGGGGAACGGGGTCGCTCCCCGGAATCGGAGCGTGGTGGGCGTCGCCGTGCCCGGGACCGCGACCTCGCGGGCGTCGCCCGTCTCGGCGTTGCGGACGACGAGCGAGACGGGGGCCGCCGAGGTGAGGACCACGGTGCGTGCGTCGGTGACGTCGGCCTCGAACGACGCGGTGACCTGCGAGACGTCGAGCGTCGCACGGGGTGCCAGGACGACCGCGCTGCCGGCCGGGACGCTCACCTCGACCTGGGACCTGGCGGCGGTCACGCGCTGCGTGCCCGGGTACAGGGCCGCCGTCGAACCGTCATGAGCCACCGCGACCGTCGTGGTGACCGGCGCGCCGGTGAGGTTGAAGACCGACAGGTAGCCGTCCAGGCTGCTCACGAGCGTCCCGGGCGCGCTGCTCGTCGGGACGGCGCGCGCGGCCTGCTGCGCGGTCGCCGCCGCGTCGCCGACCACGGCCTCGACGAGCCGGGGGCCCGTCGCGCCGTCGGCCAGGCGCACGACGTGCTTGGCGTCGCCCGAGCGCGAGACGGTGACCGGGGCGTCCGTGCCGCGGACCACGAACCCGCCCTTGCCCTCGATGTTGATCCAGCCGCCCTGCGAGCGCAGGACCTCGTTGCCCTTCTCCTCGTGCCGCCCCGCGTCGTGCCAGGTCGTGCCGTCGGTCGAGGTCTGGATCACGTACACGTCTCCGGCCGACGCCTCCCAGCCCAGCTCGACCCGGGACACGTCCTGGACGGTGCCGAGATCGATCTGCACCCAGGAGTCGGGCCGGGTGCGGTCCGTGCGCGAGACGGCCCAGCGGGTGTCGGCCTTGCCGTCGGTGACCGCGGTCGCGGGCTTGCCGTCGTCGGCGCTCGACGCGGTGGCGGGCCTGCCCGCCGCGAGGTTCGTCGACCCCTGCGGGCCGAACGCGCGCAGGTGGTAGAGCGAGTACCCGTAGTCGGCGTTGCCGCGGACGCCCTGCATCCGGACGAAGCGCGCGGGGGCGGGGGAGGACCCGTCCGCTGCCGTGAGCTCCACGGTGTCGAGGCGCGCGACGTTGGCGTCCTGGGCCGACTTCCCGTAGCGGGTCGCGACGGTCCAGGTCGTGCCGTCGAGCGAGGTCTCCACGGTGTACTCGGCGCCGGCCGAGGCCTCCCACGCGAGGCGCACCGAGGCCAGGGTCCGCTCCTCGCCCAGGTCCACCTGGACCCAGGAGTCGGGGCGGGTGCGGTCGGCCTTGGAGACCGCCCACCGCGTCGTGGGGCTGCCGTCCGTGACGCGTGCGGCCGTGCGGCCACCCTCGGCGTCCTGGCTCGACGCGGTCGCGGGCTTCTTCGCGGCCAGGTCGGCCGCCCCGTCCGGGCCGTAGGCGTGGAACGCGTACATCGAGTACCCGTAGGTCGCGTTGCCACGGATGCCCTTCATCCGCACGTAGCGGGCCTGGACCTGGTCGAACGGCAGGTCGTCGACGCGCGCCGCGTTGGCGTCGGCCGGGTCCGTGGCCGGGACGACGGGGTTGGCCGCGGTGACCTCTCCGTCGGACGTCCTGTAGGTGCGCGACCCGTCGAGCCCGTCGTACCCGCCCATGTCGAGGTTGCGGACCGTCACGGTCCCGTCGGTGGGACCCGCGCCCGTCGAGGCGTAGATCGCCGACCCCGTCGGGAGCGTCACCTGGCCCGCGTACCCGTCCCCGATCCGGAAGACCGAGGCGGTCCCGTCGAACCCGTCCCTGGCAGCGGTCGAGACGTCGACCGACCGGGCGCTCACCTGGGCCGATGCGTTCGGGTAGAGGAAGGGCGAGCTGCCCGAGAGGTGGAAGAGCCACGAGTCCTGCTCGGGGACCCAGGGGAACTTGACGAAGCCCTGGCGGCTGACCGCGCCGGCCCAGGCGTTCGCGGACTGCTGGACGACGAGGCCTGGGCCCGCGCCGAAGTCGCGGACTCCCGCGAGGCGCTCGAAGAGCTCGTCGGAAGGGGTCGGGACGACCGGACCCTCGGGGGACTCGGCGCTCGCGACGTGCAGGAGGTAGGAGATCGCGATCTCGGCGCGCGCCTCGGGCTCGTACTTGGCCTCGCCCGAGAACTTCGTCAGGCGGTAGACCGGCGCGTACATCTGGTAGTCCGCGAGAGCGTCCGCGAGGCTCGCCTCGGCGCGTGCCGCGTCAGGGTCGCGCAGGACCTGACCGAGGAACGCCACGGGCAGCACGTCGCGGCCGTAGAGGAACTCGCGGTCGTTGACCATGGGCATGAACGGCTCGCCCTGCTCCGACATGACGAGCTGGATGGACCGCCACAGCTCCGCGGAGTTGGGCTGCTCGAGCAGGATCTCCGGGATCGGCTCGCCGGCCAGGAGGAAGTGGATCGCGTTGCGCGCCCCCGAGCGCCACACGTCCGACTGGTAGTGCGGCCCGAACGACCCGTGGTTCTCCACGATGTAGGTGTCGTAGATGTTCTGCATCGTGTTGTCCGAGACAGGAGCGCCCGCCACGACCGCGGGGTTGTTCTTGTCGGCCGTCGGCTGGCCCGCGGCGTTGCGCCCCCAGGTCGCGAGCTGGTCGGCCCAGCGGCCGGCGTCGGGGTCGTCGGGCGCCCAGGCGAGGCCCGGTGCGAGGGCCTGCGTGTAGACGCCGACCTCCTCCTGCGCGGTGTCGCCCTTGTACCCGCCCGTGGGCCAGTGGGCGTTCCAGCCACCCGACAGCGGGTCCTGGGCGAAGTTCAGGTCGGCCGCGTAGCGCGACTGCTCGGTCGCGATCGTCGTGAGGTTCGCACGCGTCGTCGCGTCGAGGTCGTCCCACAGGAGGCGGCCCGCGGCGAGGAAGTACGACTGGAAGGTCGACTCCCAGAACAGCTTGCGCCCCCAGGTGCCCTGGGGGTTCACGAGGCGGTTCGACGCCGCGTAGTGCGTGATCGTCGAGAGCGTGTGCGCCTTGAGGTCCTCGCGCGAGATGCCGGCGAGCTCGGCGTCGTACTCGCCCTGGGTCACGAGCACGGCGTTGCCGAGCACGACGGCGAAGTTCATGTCCTTGAGCTGGTAGACGCCTGCGGCAGGGTCGTAGACCGACTCGACCCAGCGGGTGTGGCGCAGCAGCGCCTCGTAGTACTTGGCGGCCGTCTCGTCGGGGGCGCCGTAGGCCGGGGCCGTGGATGCGGTGCTCGCGCCGGCGGTCGCGGGCACCCCGGTCGCGGATGCCGTGGTCGTGAGGCCCGCGAGGAGGAGCGAGCCCGAGGTCAGGGCGACGACGGCGGTCCGGAGCGCGCGTCGACCGGGTCGGCGCGAGGGCCGTGGCTCGGGAGCGCGGTCCGCCCGGGGACGGAGGGGCGTGCGGTGCATGGTCGGCTGCTTCCTGCGTCGTCGTCGACGCATCGGAGGGGTGGAGCCCCGGGGGCGGGAGGGCGGTCCCGCCCCCAGGGTCGTGCTCACTGTCCGCAGGTCACCGCCGCGTGCTCGACGTCGGTGACGGTCTCGCGCACGTCCTGCGCGTCGCTCGGCCGCGCGGTCACGGTGACGCTTCCGGCCTCGACGTCGGCGGACCGGGTCGAGAAGGTCTGCGCGGCGGACCTGCCGGGGGCGACCTGCGAGAAGGTCTTGGTGCCCCACGCCGTCGCCACGACGACGTCGAGGGGGACCGAGTCGTCGTTGACCACGCGGACCACGACGGCCCCGGTCCGGCCCGTGCACTGCGCCCTGGCGCTCGCGACGACCTCGACCCCCCGGTCGACGATCGGCTCGGAGGTGCCGACCGCGAACAGGTGCATCACGCCCTTGTCGGTCCCCTGCGGCAGGATCACCGACTCGATCGTGCGGGTCGGGTCGACCGACACCGGCACCGTCCCGAAGACCTTGGCCTGGGTCGTGTCCTTGGTGCCGTTGGCCTTGTTGCGACCCGTCGTGGTCACGACCGGGACGTTGCCGAACTGGTAGGTGGTCCCCGGGGTCCAGTCCGTCAGCTCGACCTGGACGTCCTGCCGGGTGCCGTCGGTGTAGACGACCGTCGCCGTGCCCTTGGCCGGCCCGTTGGTGGCCAGGCCGAGGAACGAGATCTTCTCGACCCGGACGCCCATCGGGACGCTCTGGCCGTGGGGGATCCAGTTGTCGGGCGCACCCGGCGCGGCATCCGGCCAGGTGTAGGTGACTCCCGTCGTGCCCAGGGGGAGGCGAGCGCCGGGAGTCGCGCCGGCCGCGGCGAGGTCGGCGCGGGACAGGGTGTTGTCGGACGCGTCGATCGAACCCGTCGCGCCCTTGCCGTCCGTCGTCGTGCCGATGTTGTTGAAGACGTCGCTCCCGTCGGTGAACGACGGCGGGACGTCGGCCTTCCCGGTGCCCCAGGTGCCCGGGGTCGAGCGCATGGTGAGGTCGAGCGTGCCGCCCTGCTGGGTGAAGGACTCCGGGAGCCACGAGGCCGAGGACGTGACGCCGTCGACCCGGAGCGAGTCCACGTAGCGCGATCCGCTCGACGCGCCGGGCGCCGTGAGCGAGATGACCCGGGGCGCACCGTCGGCGACCCGGCTCGTGATGGTGACCTGGTCGAACGCGGGCGAGGACACGAGCAGCTCGGCGCGGCCGAAGATCGCCGGGTAGAGGCCGAGGTTGGACCAGACGAACCAGGACGAGAGCGAGCCCAGGTCGTCGTTGCCGGGAACGCCCGTGGGAGCGGTCGTGAAGAGCTCGGCCCGAGCCCGGTCCAGGGCGTCCGTGGTCTTCGCGGGCTGCTGGAGCCAGTGGTAGACCCAGGGCGTCGAGGTGCTGGGCTGGTTGCTCATGTAGGCGTACGGGGTGTTGTAGACGCCTGCGTCGAGCCGCGTGAGGTGCGTGTCGAGATCGGCCGTGACCTTCTCCACCCCGCCACGCTTGGCGATGAGCGTGCTCATGTTCTGCGGGACGGCCCAGCCGTACTGGTATCCGGTCGCCTGGTCGAACTGGTTGCCCCGCTCACCGAGGTTGAACGCGCGGTCGAAGCCGTTGCGACCGCGGGGACGGATCTCGCGGGTGACCGGGTCGAAGACGTTCTGCCAGTTCTGTGCGCGCTGCATGAACCGGTCGTACGCCGCGTCGTCGCCCAGACGCTGGGCGAGCTGGGCGATCGAGAAGTCGTTGGTCGCGTACTCGAGCGTCGTCGAGGTCGAGACGGCGTTCTTCGCGTTCTCGACGAACCCGAGGCCCGCGAACTGGTACCCGTTGTCGCGCTTGTTCCGCGCGGGGTCGAGAGGAAGGGCCTGCGAGGAGACGAGGTGCGCGAGCGCCGCCTCGCGGTCGTAGTCGGTGCTGCCGAACGCGTCGATGACCGAGAGGACGGTCGGCAGGGAGTCTCCGCTCATCTTCTGCTGCGCCACGCCGAGGTGCGGCCAGTTGGGCCAGTAGCCCGACTGGTCCACCAGGTCGACGATCGACTGGTTGATGTCGGACGCGACGTCGGGGAAGAGCATCGCGACGAGCTGTGCCTGGCCGCGGTACATGTCCCAGCCGGAGTACGTCGCGTAGTGGTGACGCCCGGGTTCCACCTGGCGGACCGTGCCGTCGTAGCCGAAGTACTCGCCGTTGACGTCGTCGTAGGTGTTCGGGTGCAGCAGCGAGTGGTAGAGCGCCGTGTAGAGGGTCACCTGCTCGGCCTCGGTGCCCCCCGCGACGTCGATCGTGCTCAGGGCGTCGCGCCAGGTGGTCTCCGCCGAGGTGCGCGCCTCGTCGAACGTCACGTGGCCCGCCTCCGTGGCGGCGTTCTCCGCGGCGTTCTCGATGCTCACGTAGGACAGGCCCGCCTTGACCGTGACCTCGGCCCCGTCGGGGAAGGTCACGAAGACGCCCGCGCCGTGCCGCTTCTGTGCGGACGCGCTGGTCGAGCCGACCGTGACGTCCCCGCCGGTCCAGGTGCCGGACGAGACGATCGGCTGGTCGAACGTCGCCGAGTAGTACGCCTTGTAGCGCCCGCCGCCCTCGCAGACCGGCGCGGTCTCGACCCAGCCGGAGATCGTGCTGCCCTCGATGGTCACCCCGCTGCCGAAGACGCTGTTGTTCGAACCCGTGGTGTTGAAGATCAGGGTCGACGAGTCGGCGTCCGAGGGGAAGTCGAAGCGGCTGATCGCGGTGCGGGTCGTCGCGGTGAGCTCGGTGGACACGCCGTTCGCGAGGTCGACCGAGTAGTACCCGGGCTCGCCGACCTCGTCCGCGTGGTCGAACGCGAGGTAGTAGGGCTTGACGTCGGTGCCGGGGGAGGACGGGAGAGCGCCCTGGGAGGTGAGGGGGCCCGCGTAGGGCAGGACGGGAAAGTCGAACGCGCCGTTGCGGTTGACGCATCCCGTCCCGGACAGGCGGTTCATGCCGAACCCGCGGATCTTGTCGGCGCTGTACTCGTAGCCGCCACGCATGTCGCCGTCGCGGCTGCGGAAGGTCGTGGGGCTCGACTGCACCATGCCGAAGGGCACCGTCGCGCCCGGCCAGGTGTTGCCGTACGCCGCGTTCCCCTTGTTCTGGGAGAAGTCCTCGGCGGTACCGATCCAGGGATCGACGGCAGCGAAGGGGTCGAGGTTCACGAGGTCGGCGCCGGCGGCGGGCTGGGCCGTGGCGGCGCTCGGGGCCGTGAGGCCGAGGCCCGTGACGAGGGCCGCCGCCGCGACCAGCGCGGGCAGACGGCCGCGGGTGCGGGAGGGGGAGGCTGGGACGGGCAAGGGACGTGTCCTCTCGGGGGTGCTGCCCACCCCGGGGCGCGCCCGGGAGCGGCGTCGCGCGTGGGGTGCGCGGCGCCGTCGGGCAGGTTCGGGGTGGGGCAGGTGGTGCGAGGGTCGGGCGGGTGTCGGGTCTGTCGCCGCGGGTTGGGCGGCGGGCTGGTCCGCTGTCCTGTCTGTGTGCTCGTCTCGACTTGACAGCGCTGTCATGGTCGGGTGTACTCACCCTATACACACCGGGGTCGTCCTGACCAGCCCCTCGTTGCGACGAGTCGGTCAGGTGGCACTCCGGGCCGGGGCGCGCTGGGGTGTGGAAGAATCCCCGCCAGTCAATCGTGCGGGGGTGGATGTGGTGGCCAAGGACGGCCGAGCTGCACGCGGTGGAGGTCGACCGACCCTCGCCGCGGTGGCCGAGGCCGCAGGAGTGAGTCTCAAGACCGCCTCCCGCGTGCTCAACAACGAACCCAGCGTCTCCGAGTCGACCCGCCTCAAGGTCCGCGCAGCGGCCGACGCGCTCGGCTTCCGTCGCAACGCCGTGGCGGCCGACCTCGCGCGCGGAGGCGTCTCGCGGCTCGTCGGCTTCGTCACCGGTGACATCGCCAACCCGTTCTACTCGGACCTCGCGAGCGGGATCGAGCGCGAGCTGCGCAAGCACGGGCTCCAGCTCATCACGGCGAGCTCCGACGAGGACGTGGACCGTGAGCGCGAGCTGATCGACGCGCTCATCGAGCGCCGGGTCGCGGCTCTCTTCATCGCCCCGACGGCCGACGACCACTCGTACCTGCGCTCCGAGCTCGCCGACGGCGTGCCGATCGTCTTCCTCGACCGCCCGCCGGGCGGGATCGACGCTGACACCGTGGTGCTCGACAACCGGGCCGGGGCCGCGGCCGCCGCGCGCCACCTCGTCGACCAGGGGCACCGCAGGATCGCGCTCGCGGGGGACCTCCCGCGGCTCTGGACGTTCCGCGAGCGTCGTGAAGGCTTCGTCAACGCCCTGCGGGACGCGGGCATCGACGACCCCGAGCGCTACGTGCGCGACGGGCTGCACGACGCCGAGACGGCACGCGTCGCGGTCGAGGAGCTGCTGGCGCTCGACGAGCCGCCCACCGCGATCCTGACGGCCAACAACAAGATCACCCAGGGAGCGCTCCGGGCGCTGCACCCCGCGGCTCGTGGGGCGCGGCGCGACGTCGCGCTCGTCGGGTTCGACGACTTCGAGCTCGCGGACATCCTCGAGGTCAGCGTCGTCGGCTACGAGGTCTCCGCGATGGGCCAGGAGGCCGCGCGGCTCGCCGTGGCGCGCATCGAGTCGCCCGGGGAGCCCGCGCACCTGCGCGTCGTGCCCACGGTCCTCATCCCGCGCGGGTCGGGCGAGATCGCCCTGGCGGCGCCCCTGGAGGGCGTGCCGGCAGTCGGCTGAGGCGCACCCGTCGGCGGTGACGTCTCGATCTTCGGGGCACCGGGCTATCCGTGCTCCCGCAGGGCGCCGCGTCCGCGCGGTGCTGCGCCGCCGCCCCCCGGCACCGCTGCCCGCTCCCGTGCCCGCTGGTGCCTGCTCCCGTGCCCGCCCGTGCCCGCCCGTGCCCGCCGGTGCCCGCCGGTGCCCGCCGGTGCCCGCCGCTGCCCGCCGGTGCCTGCTCCTGTGCCCGCCAGTGCCTGCTCCCGCGGCGCATTCACGCCCTGGTGCCTGGTGGAGGTCGTGCGCGGCGGCGTCGGCTGAGCGGGACTGGGTCCCGCCCAGCGCAACGTGGATTCGATCAGCGCAACCCGTGCTGTCGGGAGTCAGGGGCGCCACCGGGTGATCCACGGAGCCTGCCCTGCCGCCCCTCGGGCGGTGAGGAACCGCGGGATGTCGGGGTTCGTGGGGGAGGCCGCTTTGTCGCCGACGTCCTCTTCGGGCCGCCCTGAGGTCTCCCCCAGGTAACGATTCGGCGCAGCTCTTTGACAAGTGCCGTCGGGCCGCCGTACGTTCGTCCTGTTCCTGACAGCGCTGTCAACACGAAAGTAGGATCCCATGCGTAACGGATTGCGTGTCGCTGGGGCACTGGTGGGCACCGCTGCCCTCCTGGCCCTCGCAGCTTGCAGCGGAGACACCGGCAACGACTCGACCGAAGGTGGCACGGACGCTGCCTCGGGCGGCAACGTCGAGGTCTTCACCTGGTGGGCAGCCGGTTCGGAGAAGGCAGGGCTCGACGCCCTCGTCACCGTCTTCGACGAGCAGCACCCTGACTTCACCTTCGAGAACGGCGCGGTCGCCGGCGGTGCCGGTTCGGCCGCGAAGGACCTCCTCCAGACCCGCCTCCAGGCCAACGACCCGCCGGACACGTTCCAGGCGCACGCCGGCAAGGAGCTCACGGACTACATCGACGCCGCGCAGCTCGAGGACATCTCGGACCTGTACGACGAGTACGGCGTCAAGGACGTCTTCCCCGCGGACCTGATCGACCTCCTCACGGTGGACGGCAAGATCTACTCGATGCCCTCCAACATCCACCGCTCCAACATGGTCTGGGCCAACCCTGCCGTGCTGACGGAGGCGGGCCTCGACCCGGCCGCCACGTACGAGACCATGGACGACTGGTTCGTCGCCCTCGACGCCGTCAAGGCCACGGGCAAGACCCCGCTCTCGGTCGCCACGACGTGGACCCAGGTCAACCTGCTCGAGACGGTCCTCATGGCCGACCTGGGCGCCGAGGCATACAACGGCCTGTGGGACGGTTCGACCGACTGGGAGAGCCCCGAGGTCACGGCTGCTCTCGAGGACTTCGAGAAGCTCATGAGCTACACCAACACCGACCGTGACGGTCTGGACTGGCCCGAGGCGACGCAGCTCGTCATGGACGGCCAGGCAGCGTTCAACGTCATGGGCGACTGGGCCGTGGCGGCGTTCGAAGAGGCCGGCAAGACCGCCGGCACCGACTTCACGTACTTCCCGGTCCCCGGGACGGACGGCATGTTCGGCTTCCTCGCCGACTCGTTCACGCTCCCCGTGGGTGCCAAGAACGCCGACGGCGCCAAGGCCTGGATCGAGACCGTGTCCAGCCTCGAGGGCCAGACCGCGTTCAACAAGGCCAAGGGCTCCATCCCGGCCCGTACCGACGCGAACCCTGCTGACTTCTCCGAGTACCAGCAGACCGCGATCACGTCCTTCGCGGACGACACGATCGTCCCGTCGCTCGCTCACGGTGCGGCTGCCTCGATCGCCGTCCTGAACGGCATCTCGGACGCGACGAGCAAGTTCACCTCCGGCGCCTCCGACCTCGCGCAGTACCAGGCCGACCTGGCCGCCGCTGCCGCCGAGTAAGGACGCCCGACCCGGCCGACCGGGGTCGTCCGTCGCGGAGCTGCTCGCGCAGCTCCGCGACGGGCCCCGGACGGTCCGCCCCACCCCGCCGTACCCGCAGCTCGTTTCCACCGCACCGTCCCCGGCAGGGCCCCGTCGCACCTCCGTGCGCCGTGAGAGCCGTCGGGAGGTGCCCACACCTTGGGAGGATCACCGGTGATCCAGTCCGCTCGACGATGGGGCCCGCCACTGCTCCTCGTCGCCCCGTCACTGATCTTGGTGGGGGTCTTCGTCTACGGCCTCATCGGGATCAACTTCTCCACCTCGACCACGGACATGCACAAGGCCGCGCAGTCCACGGGGCAGGCCCCTGTCTCGCGGGTCGGCTTCCAGAACTACCTCGACCTGCTCGCGAGCCCGGAGTTCCAGCACTCGCTGATGAACCTCCTGATCTACACCGTGGTCTTCCTGGTCGGCACCATGGTCGTCGGCTTCGTCTGGGCCTGGCTCCTCGACAAGCCCATCAAGGGCGAGGGCTTCTTCCGCGCCGTCTACCTCTTCCCCATGGCGGTCTCGTTCGTCGCCTCGGGTGTCGTGTGGCGCTGGCTCCTCAACTCCAACCAGGGCGAGAACGCGAGCGGCCTCAACCGGCTGTTCCAGATGATCGGTCTGGACGCCCTCCAGAACAACTGGTGGAACAACGTCACGTTCGGCATCGCGGCCATCGCGATCCCCGCGATCTGGCAGCTCTCGGGCTACGTCATGGCACTGTTCCTCGCCGGCTTCCGCGGGATCCCCGAGGAGCTGCGCGAGGCGGCCCGCATGGACGGCGCCAACGAGTGGAAGCTGTACCGTCACGTGCTGTTCCCGCAGCTCACGCCGATCGCCCTCTCGGCCCTCATCATCGTGGGCCACATGTCCCTCAAGGCGTTCGACCTCATCATGTCGATCTCCAAGCCCTCGAACTACCAGACCAAGGTTCCGGCCGTCGACATGTACGTCTTCAAGTCCAGCTTCGACTACGCGAACGCTGCGGCCGTCGGTGCGATCCTGCTGGTCATCGTGGCCTTCGTGATCGTGCCCTACCTGATCTCCCTGAACCGCAAGGAGAAGATCCGATGACCGCCGTCGCCACGCCCGTCGAGGCGCAGACCCCCGGCTCGGGATCGGGCTCCGGAGCGGCAGGCTCGCGCCGGCAGAAGAAGCCCGTCCAGCGCTTCTCCGTGGGGCGCACGCTCCGCTACGCGATCCTCATCCTGTTCGTGCTGATCGTCCTCGTGCCCGTCTACGTCCTGTTCGTGACGAGCTTCAAGGGAGCGGGCGACGCGGCCCCGAGCCGCGCGTGGAACCTTCCCCAGGTGTGGACCACGGAGAACTGGCAGGCGGCCTGGACCGCGCTGTCCCCGGCGATCCTGCGCACGCTGCAGATGGTGATCCCCTCGGCGATCATCGCGGCGTTCCTCGGGTCGCTCAACGGGTTCGTGCTCTCGCGCTGGACCTTCCGCGGGGCGAACCTCGTCTTCACGCTCATCCTGTTCGGCATGTTCATCCCGTACCAGGCGGTGATCATCCCGCTCAACCAGCTGGTCCAGGACCTCAACCTGCCGAGCGGCATCCCCACGCTGATCCTGCTGCACGTGATCTACGGCCTGCCGATCACGACCCTGATCTTCCGCAACTACTACCAGACCGTCCCGAACGAGCTCATCGAGGCCGCCCGCGTCGACGGCGCGGGCATGCTGCGCACGTACTGGTCGATCGTCCTGCCGATCTCGATCCCGAGCTTCGTGGTCGTGCTCATCTGGCAGTTCACCTCGGCGTGGAACGACTTCCTCTTCGCGGTGTTCTTCTCCTCGAGCCAGAACGGCCCGGTCACGCTCGCGCTCAACAACCTCGCGAACGGTGCCCTGCTCCAGAACTACGGCGTCTCGATGGCGGGGGCCCTGTTCGCCTCGCTCCCGACGCTCATCGTCTACATCCTGCTCGGCAAGTACTTCATGGGCGGCCTCATGTCCGGCTCCGTGAAGGGCTGACGCCTGGCTGCCGGTCCGTCCCGGGGAACCCCCGGGGCGGACCGGCAGCCGCGCCGAGCCCCAGACTTCCGGTGTCCGACGCTGTGCACCGGGGAACGGCGCTCCCTCGTCGACCCTCTGAGAAGGGTCGACGAGGGAGTTGCTTGCACCAACTTGACAGCGCTGTCGGCTTCCCGGGGGGACGGGAGGCCGAGACCCGCGGACCACCACCCGGTGGCCCGCACCGCACGGAAGAAGACCCCGCTGCACCAACTGTGGCCGGAACGATCGAAGGAGATCGCACGACATGAGCTGGTACCCACCCACGCACGAACGCCCGACGGCGGATGCGCCGTCGGGCAGCAAGCCCACCTCTCCCGGCACACCCGCGGGCAAGGGCCGGCGCCGCATCGCGGGCGTCCTCGCGGCCGGCCTCGCCCTGCCCATGCTCCCGCTCGGCGTCGGGACGGCCTCGGCCGCGCCCGAGCCCGGCGACTTCTCGACGTCGTTCGAGACCGGTGACGCCGCGGCGCTCGACACGACCGTCGCCCAGCGCGACGGCGCACCCTGGCAGTCCAACGTCACCGGACCCGTCAGCACGCTGCCCGGCAGCGCGCTCGGCAAGCTCGCGGGCGTGACCGCGAGCGGCGAGAACCTCCCCAACGAGGGCGCGGCCAAGCTCGCCGACGACAACTCCGGCACCAAGTGGCTCACCCGGACCACGACCGGCTGGGTCGCCTACGCGTTCACCGAGCCCGTGCGGATCACGGGCTACTCGATGACGTCGGGCGACGACGCCGAGGGGCGCGACCCCAAGAGCTGGACCCTGGAGGGGTCCACGGACGGCACCACGTGGGTCCCGCTCGACCAGCGGACCAACGAGGACTTCCCCCAGCGCAAGCAGGCCCGGGTCTTCGAGGTCGCGACGCCCGGCACCTACCAGCACTACCGCCTCAACGTCACCGCGAACTCGGGCGAGCCGCTCCTCCAGCTCGCGGACTGGAACCTCTCGACCGACCTGAACGCTGCGCCCGCGCAGACGCCCATGGTCACCAAGGTCGGTGCCGGCCCGTCGAGCGGCCCGACCATCAAGACCAACGTCGGCTTCACGGGCACCAAGGCCCTGCGCTACGCGGGCAGCCAGCTCGCCGACGGGCCGTCGAGCGCGACCAACATCCTGTACGACGACGTCGACGTCGCCGTGGGCGAGGACACGCGCCTGAGCTACACGATCTTCCCCGAGCTCCTCAACGACCTCGCGTACCCCTCGACGTACGCGTCGGTCGACGTGCGGTTCACCGACGGGACGTACCTGTCCGAGCTCGGCGCGCGCGACCAGCACGACACCCCGTTCTCGCCCGAGGGCCAGGGCACGGGCAAGATCCTCTACGCCAACCAGTGGAACTCCATCCAGGTGGACCTGGGCGGCGTCGCGACCGGCAAGACGGTCGACGAGGTCCTGCTCGGCTACGACAACCCCACGGGCAAGGCCGGCACGCGCTTCCAGGGCTGGGTCGACGACATCGCGTTCACCGCGAGCCCCGAGCGGATCGACGGGTCGAGCCTGACCAACTACGTCGACACGCGCCGCGGCACGTTCGCGACCGGCGGGTTCTCGCGCGGCAACAACATCCCCGCGTCCGCGGTGCCCAACGGCTTCAACTTCTGGACGCCCATGACCGACGCGGCGTCCCAGAGCTGGCTCTACGCGTACCAGCAGCAGAACAACGCGAACAACAAGCCCCAGCTCCAGGGCATCGGGGTCTCGCACGAGCCCAGCCCCTGGATGGGTGACCGCAACCAGCTCGCGTTCCTGCCCGCGGCCGGCGGCGGCACGCCCAACGCCACTCTCGGCACGCGCGCGCTCGAGTTCACGCACGACGACGAGACCGCGCAGCCCGACTACTACGGCGTGAGGTTCACCAACGGCATCCAGGCCGAGGTGACCCCGACCGACCACGGCGCGGTGCTCCGCTTCTCCTACGCGACCGACCAGGGCCAGGTCCTCGTCGACAGCGTGAGCGGCGACGCCAAGCTCGCCTACGACGCCGCGAGCGGCACGCTCTCCGGCTGGGTCGACGGCGGCAGCGGACTCTCCGCCGGACGCTCGCGCATGTTCATCTCCGGGACGTTCGACCGCCTGCCCAGCGCGGTCGGGACGGCCGCGGGCAACCGCGCCAACGCCCGGTTCGCGACGTTCGACACCTCGTCGGACAAGACCGTCGAGCTCCGCGTGGCCACGTCCTTCATCAGCCAGGCGCAGGCCCGCAAGAACCTCGACCTCGAGGTCACGGGCAGGTCCTTCGAGGACGTGCGCTCCGCGGCGCAGTCCGCCTGGAACGACCGACTGAAGGTCGTCGAGGTCGAGGGTGCCAACGAGGACAAGCTCACGACGCTCTACTCCAACCTCTACCGCCTCAACCTCTACCCCAACTCGCAGTTCGAGAACACGGGCACGGCCGAGGCGCCGAAGTTCCAGTACGCGAGCCCCGTCGCCGCCAAGACGGGCAGCGCGAGCGACACCACGACGAACGCCAAGATCGTCGACGGCAAGATCTACGTCAACAACGGTTTCTGGGACACCTACCGCACGGCCTGGCCCGCCTACTCGCTCCTGTACCCGGAGCTGGCGGCCGAGCTCGTCGACGGGTTCGTCCAGCAGTACCGTGACGGCGGCTGGGTCGCCCGCTGGTCCTCCCCGGGCTACGCGGACCTCATGACCGGCACCAGCTCGGACGTGGCCTTCGCCGACGCGTACCTCAAGGGCGTGCCGCTCGCGGACCCGCTCGCGACGTACGACGCCGCGCTCAAGAACGCGACCGTCCTGCCGCCGAACAACGCCGTGGGCCGCAAGGGCCTCGACACGTCGCAGTTCCTCGGCTACACCCAGGCGTCCACGCACGAGTCCGTGTCGTGGGGCCTCGAGGGACTCATCAACGACTTCGGCATCGGCAACATGGCCGCGGCCCTCGCCGAGGACCCCGCCACGCCCGACGAGCGCCGCGAGCAGCTGCGCGAGGAGTCCGAGTACTTCCTCGAGCGTGCGACGCACTACGTCAACCTGTTCGACCCGGCCACGGGCTTCTTCCAGGGCCGCAACGCCGACGGGACGTTCGAGAAGTCGCCCGAGACGTTCAACCCCGAGGACTGGGGCGGTCCCTTCACCGAGACCAGCGGCTGGAACTTCGCGTTCCACGCCCCCCAGGACGGTCAGGGCCTCGCCAACCTCTACGGCGGTCAGGACGGCCTCGAGGCCAAGCTCGACCTGTTCTTCAGCACCCCGGAGAAGGCCCCCAACGGCGGCATCCACGAGCGTCTCGAGGCACGTGACGTCCGCATGGGCCAGTGGGGCATGAGCAACCAGGTCTCGCACCACATCCCCTACCTCTACGACGCGGCCGGCGCCCCGTCCAAGGCGCAGGAGAAGGTCCGCGAGTCGCTGCGCCGCCTGTTCGTGGGCAGCGACATCGGCCAGGGCTACCCCGGCGACGAGGACAACGGCGAGATGTCGTCGTGGTGGATCCTGTCCTCGCTCGGCATCTACCCCTTGCAGGTCGGCTCGGAGGAGTACGCGATCGGCTCGCCGCAGTTCACCAAGGCGACCGTGCACCTCGAGAGCGGCGACCTGGTCGTCAACGCCCCGCAGAACAGCGTCGACAACGTCTACGTCCAGTCGCTCACGGTCGACGGCGAGGCGCACACCTCGACGTCGATCAAGCACTCCGACCTGGTCGGCGGCACCACGCTCGACTTCGAGATGGGCCCCGAGCCCTCCGCGTGGGGCACGGGCGAGGACGACGCACCGCCGTCCTTGACCACCGGTGACGAGGCGCCCGAGTCCGACACGGACGTGACGACGTCGGGCCTGGGGACGGTGACCGTCTCCGACGGCACGCCGGCCGCTCAGCTCGCGTCGCTCACCGACAACACGTCGCAGACCCGCACGACCTTCACGACGGGCACGCCCGTCGTCACCTGGAAGGCCGCAGGCCTCCAGCCGACGGTCACGTCCTACACCCTGACCTCGGGCGCGACCGGCACGGCCGCACCCAAGGCCTGGAAGGTCGAGGGCTCGAACGACGGCCAGACCTGGACGACGCTCGACGAGCGCACCGACCAGCAGTTCCGCTGGGCAGTCCAGACGCGGCCGTTCACGCTCGCCGAGCCCGCCGCGTACTCGCAGTACCGCGTGGCGATCACGGCGACCTCGGGCGAGGGGGCGCTCGCGCTCGCCGAGCTCGAGCTGCTCGCCGACCCCAAGGCCTCGACCGGCGCCGAGCTCACGCTCACGGCCGGCCAGGATGTGGCGACCACCACCGGCACCGAGGTCAAGGCGTCGCTCGCGACGCTCGTCGGGGTCACGCCCGAGGAGATCGCCGCAGGCGACGTCTCCACGACCGTGACCTTCGGGGACGGCAGCGAGCCCGCCACCGGGATCCTCACCAAGGTCCAGCTCGGCGGGTACACCGTCACCGCACCGCACACCTTCGCCGCACCGGGCGTCTACCCGGTCACGGTCACGGTCACGCGCGGCGACAAGACCGTCACGGCCTCGCTCGACGTGTCCGTCGAGCTGGTCCGGGAGGGCTCGCTCCTCGCGGCCTACGACAACGTGTGCATCGGCGACGTCGGGACCACGTTCGGCAGCTGCGACGGCCAGGGCGTGTTCTTCGACCGGGCCCAGCTCGCGGCGAAGGGCTTCGTGCAGGGCCAGCGCGGCACGGTGCCGGGCACGGACCTCGCGTTCGACGTCCCGGCGGTCCCGGTGGCGCAGCCCGACAACGCGACGGGCGACGGCCAGACCATCGAGATCGACGTCCCCGCGGACGCCGAGCAGCTCTCGGTGATCGGTACGGGCACGGAGAAGAACCAGGTGGCCTCCGGGACGCTGACGTTCGACGACGGCTCGTCGCAGCCCATCGACCTGAGCTTCGGCGACTGGTCGGGCGCTGCCCGCAACCCGGTGTACGGCAACATCCCCGTCGCGGTGACCGACCACCGCCTGCGCGGTGGCAGCCCGCAGACCGGCACCCCCGCCGCGATCTTCGCGACGGCGCCTGTCACGCTCCCCGAGGGCAAGCGGCCCGTGAGCCTCACGCTCCCGGACCAGCCGGGGTCGCTCTCGAGCGACGGACGCATCCACGTCTTCACGGTCGCCTCCGACGGCACCCCGGTGGAGCACGCTCCGCTGGTCGTCGAGGCGGCAGCGGGCGTGAGCGTCGCGGCCGGTGCCTCGCTCGAGGCGACGCTCGCCACCGTGACCGGTGGACGCGCGACGGCCGGTTCGCCGCTGCGGGCGGCGATCACGTGGGGCGACGGCAGCGACGTGACCCCCGGGACGGTCGTCCCGGGTGACGTCGCCGGCACGGTCACGGGTGCGCACACCTACGCGCAGCCCGGGACCTACACCGCGTACGTGACCGTCGACGACGGGTACGCGAGCAAGAGCACCCCGGTGACCGTCACGGTCACCGAGGCCGCTCCGACGCTCGACGTCGCGACGACCGTCAAGACGCAGTGCACGGCCAAGAAGGTCACGCTGTCCGTCACCGCGGTCAACGGGGAGTCCTTCCCCGTGACGATCAAGGTCGTCACCCCGTTCGGCACCAAGACGTTCACGAACGTCGGGTCGGGCAAGAGCGCGCACCAGTCGTTCGCGACGCGTGCGGGCTCGATCGAGGCGGGCACCGCGACGGTGACCGCGACGGCGACGGTCGACGGTGAGGAGGTCGTCGTCACCAGCGAGGTCGCCTACGGCGCGGCCACCTGCGGCTAGCCGCAGAAGTACCTGAGCGGGTGCCCCGCCGCCGGACGTCCGGCGGCGGGGCACCCACCCGGGGGAACATCATTGACAGGTACGAGGAACGGGGAACCATGACCACCAGGGACGACGCAGCCGGAGCACCGGACGCTGCCACGTGGCGCCGGAGCCAGCTCGACGGGCTGCTCACCTTCGCGGAGGCGTCGCTGGGAGCGGACGGCGGGGCTCGCTGGCTCGACGACAAGGGCGCGCCGGACCCCCGCGAGCCCGTGCACACGTGGATCACGGCGCGCATGGCGCACATGTACTCGCTCGGCTCCTTGCTGGGCGTCCCTAGGGCGGACGAGCACGCCGACCTGGCGCTCGAGGGCCTGCGGACCTACCTCGCCGACCCCGTGGACGGCGGCTGGTTCGCCTCGCGAGGGCCGGGGGACGCGGTGGACGACACCAAGAGCGCCTACGCGCACGCGTTCGTGGTCCTCGCGGCCGCGAGCGGGACCGTGGCCGAGCGGCCGGGCGCACGCGAGCTGCTCGACGTCGCCCTCCGGATCCTGGAGCAGGAGTTCTGGGAGGCGGAGCAGATGCTGTGCGACGAGTGGGACCGCGCCTGGACGACCTGCGCTCCTTATCGTGGTGCGAACGCGAACATGCACGGGGTCGAGGCGATGCTCGCGGCGCACTCGGCGACCGGTGACCCGCTCTGGCTCGCTCACGCGACGGCCGTCGCCGACCGGGTCGTCGCGGTGGCCGCCGAGTGGGAGTGGCGCGTCGTCGAGCACTTCGACGAGTCCTGGAACCCCGAGCCCGAGCTCAACGCCGAGCGCCCCAACGACCAGTTCAAGCCCTACGGCTCGACCCCGGGGCACGGCTTCGAGTGGGCGCGGCTGCTGGTGCAGCTCGACGCCGCGAGCGACTCCGCGGGTGCGGGCGCGTCCGCGGGCATCCCGGGACCGCACCTCGAGGCGGCCCGCCACCTGTTCGACCGGGCGCTCGCCGACGGCTGGGACCCGGACGAGGGCGGGTTCGTCTACACCGTCAACTGGCACGGCCGCCCCATCGAGCGGCGTCGCTTCCACTGGGTCGCGGCCGAGGCGATCGGTGCCGCCGAGGTGCTCGCCAAGGCCACGGGGGAGGAGCGGTACGCGCGGCTCGCCCAGGAGTGGTGGGCGTACGCGCAGGCTCACCTGGTCGACGTCGAGCACGGCTCGTGGCACCACGAGCTCGACGTCCACAACCGCCCGTCGGGCGTCGTGTGGGACGGCAAGCCCGACATCTACCACGCGGGGCAGACCCTGCTCCTGGCCGACGTGCCCGTGACGGGGAGCCTCGCGGAGTCGGTCAAGGCTGCCGTCTCGCGCTGAGCCTCCTGCCGGCCCCCAGCCGGCTGCGGAGCCCGTGCGCGGCACGCCGGGCGCGTCGCGCACGGGCTCCGCACTCAGCGCGTGCCGTAGATCTGCACCTCGGCGGCCTTGACGGCGAACCACACGCGCTCGCCCGGGGCGAGGCGCAGGTCGGCGACCGAGCGGGGGGTCAGGTCGGCGGCCAGGTGCCCGACGGCGTCACGCACCTCGCGCGGACCCGGCACCTCGCCCCAGGCCCGGAAGAGCTGCCCGTGCGGCTCGATCGAGGTGATGGTCACCGCGAAGGCGTTCCGCGGGCTGCCCGACGGCGCCTCACGGTGGATGGCGACCGCGCGGGGCTCGAACACCGCGACCGCGGGATCGCCGGGGACCAGGTCGGCCGCGTCGGCGACGACGCCCGCGACCGTGAGCGCCGGTCCGCGGCCCAGCTGGCCGGTGCCGAGGTCGGTGCCGGTGCCGCCGCGTGGCACGGTGTCCTGGACCGGGCTCGTGGTGACGGTCGGACCGCCGACGGGTCCGTCGCTGGTCGTGAGCAGCAGCCCGCCGTCGGTCGCGACGCCCGCGAGGAGGTTGATGCCCGCGAGGCGCGCCGCGAAGCGGGACCGGGGACGGGTCAGGACCTCGCGTGCCGGGCCGTCCTCCACGACCCGGCCCTCCTCGAGCACGACCGCCCGGTCGGCGAGCAGGAGGACGTCGAGCAGGTCGTGCGTCACGAGCAGCGTCGTGCGCGGAGCGGCGCGCTGCGCGTCGTGCAGGACCCGGCGCACCTGCTGCGCGACCCCGACGTCGAGCGAGGCCAGCGGCTCGTCGAGCAGCAGGACGCGCGGGTCGGTCGCGAGCGCCCGCGTGATCGAGACCCGCTGGGCCTGGCCACCCGAGAGCGCGCCGGGGCGACGTGCCGCGAGCGGTCCGGCACCGAGCCCGTCGAGGCGCTCACGGGCGTCGACCCGTGCGGCACGGCGGGGCACACCCCGAGCCCGTAGGCCGAACGCGACGTTGTCCGCCGCGTCGAGGTGCCCGAACAGCAGCGGCCGCTGGGTCAGCCAGCCGACCCCGCGGCGGCGCGGCGGGACCGAGAGGCCGCGCGAGGTGTCGGTCAGGACCTCGCCGTCGACCGTGACGCGGAGCTCGTCGGGCGGGGACCCCGGCGCGGGTGCGTTCGTCCGCGAGCCGGGAGCGGCGCCGTCGGGCAGGGAGCGCCGCGCGCGGCGGGATCCCGCGCGACGCGGGTGGTGCGCGCGGTGGGGGAGCAGGCCCGTGACGGCCTGGAGGACGGTCGACTTCCCGGCGCCGTTGGGCCCGAGGATCGCGACGACCTGGCCGGGCTCGACCGTGAGGTCGAGGTCGACGCCGCGTTCGGCGAGGCGCACGCGCACGCCGAGGGTGACGGGCTCGCCCGCTATGGGGCTCGTGCCCGGCTGCCGGGGGTGACCGGGCCGGTCGTCGTCGCCAGGATGCTCGTCGGCCCCGGTGAGCCCCCGGTCACGCCCGGTGCCCCGGTCGGGGTCGAGACCCCGGTCGTCCTCGGCGGACGGCCCCGCCTCTCGGACGCGAGGCTCCGTGCTCCCGAACGGCCCGCCGTGCACGGCCGCCGTGACGACCACGGCCACGACCACGAGCAGGAGCGAGAGCGCTACCGCTGCGTCGGGGTCGGCGCTGCGCTGCAGGTAGATCTCGAGCGGCAGGGTCTGCGTGACGCCCTGGAGCGCCCCGGCGAACGTGATGGTCGCGCCGAACTCCCCGAGGGCGCGCGCGAACGCGAGCACCGCCCCGGACACGAACCCGGGAAGGACGAGCGGCAGGGTCACGCGGCGCAGCACGGTCGTGGGGGAGGCACCGAGCGTCGCGGCGACCTCCTCGTAGCGCGCGTCGTGGGTCCGCAGCGACCCCTCGAGGCTCAGCACGAGGAACGGCAGCGCGACGAAGGTCTGCGCCATGACCACCGCGGTGGTCGTGAACGCGACCTCGATCCCCAGGACGGACAGGTGCTGGCCGATCAGCCCGCGCCGCCCGAACGTGTAGAGCAGCGCGATCCCGCCCACGACGGGCGGCAGGACGAGGGGGAGCAGCACGAGCGCACGGGCCACGCGCTGCCCGGGGAACGTGGTCCGTGCGAGGACCAGGGCCATGGGTGCGCCGAGCAGCACGCAGCACGCGGTCGCGACGAGCGAGGTCCGTACCGAGAGCCACAGGGCGTCGGTCGCGGTGGGCGAGGTGAGCAGGTCCCAGATCCCGCCGAGCCCCCCGGACACGTCGAGGCGCGCGACCATCGCGACCACGGGCACGACGACGAACAGGGCGCCGAGCAGCGCGGGCGCGAGCACCCAGCGCGGCAGGCCGCGCATCAGTCGGCCTCCCGCTGCCGCCCGAGGCCCCGGCCCCGGGCGCGCCCGAGGATCGAGCCGAGACCGGTCCCGCCCCCGCGTCCTGGCCTCACGGTGCCCCGAAGCCCGCCTTCGCGAGCGCGGCCTGGCCGACGGGGCCGGTCACGAGGTCGAGCCACTCCTGTGCCAGTGCGGCGTCCGCGGCGCCCGACGTCATGGCGATCGGGTAGGTGTTGACGACGGTCCTGGTCTCGGGCACGTCGATCACCTCGACGTCGTCGCCCGCGAGGGTCGCGTCGGTCACGTAGACGATCCCGGCGTCGGCCTCCCCGGCGGTGACCTTGGCGAGGACGTCGGTCACGCTCGCCTCCTCGCTCACGCGGTGGACGGCGGTGCCGGCAGCGGCCTCGACCTTGGCGGTCGCGGACCCGCAGGGCACCTCGGCCGCGCACACGACGACCTTGAGGTCCTCGCGCGACAGGTCGGCGAACGACGTGACGCCGCCGGGGTTCCCGGCGGGGACGACGACCGTGAGCGTGTTGGTCGCGAACACCACGGGGTCGGCCGCGTCGCCGCCCTCGACGACGCGGTCCATGTTCTTGGTGTCGGCCGACGCGAACACGTCGCCGGGGCTGCCGGCGAGGAGCTGGTCGGCGAGGTCGGCCGACCCGGCGAACGACAGGGCGACGCTCACGCCGTCGTGCTCGGTCTCGAAGCCCTCGGCGAGCTCGGCGAACACGTCGCGCAGCGACGCGGCGGCGAGCACCGTGAGGGTCTGCTCCTCGACGGCCGCGTCGGGTGATGAGGTGGCGCCGGCGGCGGGGGCCTCGCTGCCCGACGACGTCCCGCACGCTGCGAGGGCAGCCGTCAGCAGGGCGGTGGTCGCAATGGCGAGCGCGCGCCGCGTGGCTCGCCGGCGGGGAGCGGTGGACGACCGTGCGGTCCGGGGAGCGGGGGTGGTGCGGTTCACGCGATGCCTCCTGGCGTCTCGACGATCACGGTGGTGGCCTTGACGACGGCGACCGCGAGGCTGCCGGGCTCGAGCCCGAGCTCGCGCACGGCCTCGGTGCTCATGAGCGACACGACGCGCTGCCCGCCGCACAGCATCTCGACCTGGGACATGACGGTGTCGCTCACGACGTGGGTCACGATCCCGACGAACCGGTTCCGGGCCGAGCGGGCCACGCCCGAGGGGTCGCTCGTGGGGGACTGGGCGTTCCGGGTCGCGAAGCGCGCGAGCTGCGCACCGTCGACGACCTTGCGCCCGGAGTCGTCGAGGGTGACGTCGAGGTCTCCGGCGTCGACCCAGCGGCGGACGGTGTCGTCGCTGACACCGAGCAGGTCGGCAGCTTCGCGAATCCGATAGTGCGGCATGAGAGCGAGCATAGTGCCGCAGATGCGGAAACGTTGCGACACGATGTCACGATACGAACGGGTTGGCGGTGATATGCCTGATTCCGCGGGTCGTGCGTGGCATGCTCCGAGAGGCGTGCGGGGCGCGCGCCGGGGAACGGGGAGGGGTGCTTGTCGTGAGTCGGTACTGGAGCTCGCTGGCCCTGGTCGTGATCGGTGCGATCTGGGCCGTCGGAGGAGTCGTCACGGTGATCGCGGGAGGTGACGAACCCGGGTCGCCGATGCTCTGGGTCGTGCTGGGCGTGGTCGCGGTCGTCGCCGGGGTCGCGAGCTACGTGGTGCGTGCTCGGCGCGACGTCTGACGAACCCTCACGCCTCAGGGACGCGAGAGGCCCCGCACCGTGTCGGTGCGGGGCCTCTCGAGCGGAGCGGATGACGGGAATCGAACCCGCGCTATCAGCTTGGGAAGCTGAAGTTCTACCATTGAACTACATCCGCATGACGTGGAACCCTGCAGCTCGCAGGCCGTCTCCGGCCGGTGCGAACCGGTCAGGAACCGGCGTGCGTCCACGATCATACCCAACACGGGCCATGATGCCAGCATCCGAGCCTGCACTACGCCTGAGGAGGCGCCTTGTCCGAGAACCCGTACCAGCAGCAGCCCACTGATCCTGCGGCTGGAGCGGACCCGTACGCGGCGCAGCAGCCCGCGTACGGCCAGCCGGCCCAGCCCGGCTACGGCACGCCCGCCGGTTCGCCCGCGGCCCCGGGGGTTCAGGGCTACCCGCCCGTCGACCCGTCTGCGGGCCAGCAGGGCGGCTACGGCGAGCAGGCCGGTTATGGGTACGCCGCCCCGGCGGACCCCTACGCCCAGCAGGCTCAGCCCGGCTACGGCGCCCCCGCGGACCCGTACGGCCAGCAGCCCGGCTACGGCTACGGTGCCCCCGCGGACCCGTACGGCCAGCAGGGCCAGCCCGGCTACCAGCAGCCCTACGGCGCGTACGGAGCCCAGCAGACCGGCTACTACGAGGACCCGAACGCCAAGTCGCGGCTCGCGGCAGGTCTGCTCGGCATCTTCCTGGGCAGCCTGGGGATCCACCGGTTCTACCTGGGGTACACCGGGGTCGGCGTGACCATGCTGCTCATCTCGGTGCTGTCGCTGGGGATGCTCAGCTGGGCCGTCGCCATCTGGGGGCTCGTCGAGGGCATCCTCTACCTGACGTCCAAGTCGGGTCAGTACGCGGTCGACTCGACGGGCCGCCCGCTGCGCAGCTGACGCAACCGGCTCCGCGAGCGTCGGACCCGAGGCCGGTCAGGCGTCCGAGCCTACCTGCCTGACCTGCCTCGGGACCGGCGCCTCGGGACACCGGCTCACGCCCGGCTCGCGGGGGCAACCGCCGCGGAGGCAGTGCTCCCGCAGGCCGCCCCGGACCGCCTCCCGGCGGCGACCCGGCGCGGAGTACCGTTGCCCCGTGCTCCTCTCCGACCGCGACATCACTGCCGAGATCGACGCCCAGCGGGTCCGCCTCGACCCCTACGACCCCGCGATGCTCCAGCCGTCGAGCATCGACGTGCGCCTGGACAAGTTCTTCCGGCTGTTCGACAACCACAAGTACCCGTTCATCGACCCGTCGACGGACCAGCCGGACCTGACGCGCCTCGTCGAGGTCGAGCCGGGCGAGCCGTTCATCCTGCACCCGGGCGAGTTCGTCCTGGGCGCCACCTACGAGCAGGTCTCGCTGCCCGACGACGTCGCGGCCCGCCTCGAGGGCAAGTCCTCCCTGGGGCGCCTCGGGCTCCTCACCCACTCGACCGCCGGCTTCATCGACCCCGGGTTCAGCGGCCACGTGACGCTCGAGCTGAGCAACGTCGCGACGCTCCCCATCACGCTGTGGCCCGGGATGAAGATCGGCCAGCTGTGCTTCTTCCGGCTGTCGTCGGCGTCGGAGCACCCGTACGGCTCGTCGATCTATGGTTCTCGGTACCAGGGTCAGCGGGGCCCGACGGCCTCGCGCTCCTGGCAGAACTTCCACCGCACCGACGTGTGATCCCCAGCCGGCTCACCCGAGCCCGCCAGATCGGACGTTCTCACCGCAGAGAGGCTGACACCACCGTGTCCCAGGCGCCCAGCTCGACCCTCCAGCCGTTCCCCGCGTCGTCGGCGCAGGGCCACCAGGCGCGGCACCTGCTCGCGCTGCCGGGGGACGTCGAGATCGACGAGGTCGAGACCCTCGCCGTGTCCAGGTTCGCCGGGGCGCGGTGGGACGTGGCGCCGTCGGGCACGGATCCCCTGACCCCGGCGCCCCGCACGGCCAAGCCGGGCGAACCCGGGGTCCTGCGCACCTCGCGCCACTCGACGCTCACGGGGCCGTACTCGCCGTGGTCGGCGGACGGCACCAACCCGGGCCTGCCGCCCGGCACGGAGCAGGTGTACGACGTCGTGTGCCCGCGCGAGCGAGGCGACGTCCCGTTCCCCGGTGGTGGGGACCGCGACGGCGTCGGGCGAGCTTTCCCCGCGGGCCTGCCCACGCGCGAGGAGGAGCGCGTCATCGCGTGGCTCGTCGAGGTCGCGCGCCGCCTGGGCGGCTCGATCCGGGTGGACGCGGGCAACCCGGCCGCACCTGCGGTCGTGCTCACCCCGGACCCGGGCGTCGCGGTCGACATGTCGGTGTTCTCGGACGTGTGGCTCGACCCGGAGGCCGCGCTGTCGGTCGTCTCGAACGTCCACCCGCGCGTGGTGCTCGCGACCGAGGGGCGCTCGTACGGGGGCCCGCCCCAGGGCATCGGCGAGCTGCCGCTGTACCGGGGCGAGAAGATGGACCCCGAGCTGAGGCGCGCCCTGCACGCCCAGGCCGACGACATCGACATCGCCGCACTGACGAGCGGCAAGGTGCTCGACGGCTACGGCCTGATCCTCGACATGGGGGTCGACGGCCTGGTGGCCGTGGAGATCGGCGGCGAGGAGCAGCTCCCGCTCCTGCTGCGCAACCTCCCGTGGGCCTCGCAGGGCGCGGTCGCCTACCGGTTGCGCTGGGAGCCGCGCGACCTGGTCGAGGCACAGATGGAGTCGCCGTCGTTCGAGCTGAAGATCGCGCGCAAGCGTGCGGCCGAGCTCATCGCGACCGTCACGCGGGCGCTCTACGCCGCGGTCGGTGGCGAGATCGCCGACGAGGCCGACTTCCTCGTCGACCCGCAGGACATCTGAGCGACGGGTGCGGGCCGGCCCGCGGTCCGCACCCGCCGGCCCGGGGGCGTGGTTGCGCTCCCAGGGGCCCGCGAAATACTCTGTGCCGAGTAGTCGAAGACGGGCGAGAACGGGCGAGGCGGACATGGTTGACGACGCAGCGTCCGGCGACGCGGCCACAGTGCGGCGCCGCGCGAACGCCCTGGCGCTCGCGGTCCTCGCGCAGCTCGCAGAGCGGCCCATGCACCCGTACGAGATCGCCCGCACGCTCAAGGACCGCCGCAAGGACGAGTCCGTGCGGCTCAACTACGGCTCGCTCTACTCGGTCATCACGGCGCTCGTGCGCGACGGGTTCATCGAGCCTGCGGGCACCGAGCAGGACGGGAACCGCCCGCAGCGCACCGTCTACCGGCTGACTTCCGCGGGGCGCACCGAGCTCGACGACTGGATGCGCGCCCTGCTGGGCGCGCCCGTCAAGGAGTACCCGCAGTTCATGGCGGCGCTCAGCTTCCTCCCGCTGCTGGAGCCCGACGACGTCGCGGACCTCCTGCGCACCCGCCTCGTCGCTCTGCGGGTCAAGGTCCGCAGGATCGAGGACGACCTGGAGGACCTGGACGACGACGACGCCGCCGACGGGGCGCGGGGCGAGACGTCCGAGCTCGCGGTCGCGGGTTCGCGGTACGAGCTCGCGATCCTGCGCGCCGAGCTCGCGTACACCGACGTGCTGGCGCGACGCATCGTCGACGGGACCCTCGGGGGGATCGAGGCGTGGCGGTCGGCCGTCCGCTGACGCCCTCCGCGGGCACCGACGCCTCGCCACGTCGTGGCCCGCTCGTGTGTTCCCGCTGAACCTGTGACATCACCCACCGATCCTCGGGGCGCCGAGTGGTCACCAGGGCCTCGTTGAACGGTAAAATACCTACCGGACCCGGTGTGTCTCCGGGCCGTCCTCTGCATGCGCGCTGTCGCGTCGTCCTGGTCGGTCCTGACGGCAGCCCCTGGTCCACGTTCTCGCCCACCCGCCCCCGACCAGGACGGAGCGGACGTGCTCTATCTGCTCGTTGCGCATCTGGCAATGGCACTCGGCGCGCCCGCACTCGTGTCGGTGCTGGGCCGCAAGGCGTTCTTGGTGATGGCCCTCGCGCCCGCCTCCGCCGCTGTCTACGCCCTCAGCTGGACCACACGCGTCATGGACGGCGTGCACCCCACCGAGGTCACCCAGTGGGTGCCCGGGCTGGGGCTCGAGCTCGCCTTCCGCATGGACACCCTGTCCTGGCTCATGCTGCTGCTCGTCGGCGGCGTGGGGGCCCTGGTCCTCGTCTACTGCTCGGCCTACTTCTCTCCCACCGCGTCCGGCCTCGGGCGCTTCGGTGCCGTGCTCACGGCGTTCGCGGGGGCCATGGTCGGCCTGGTCACGGCCGACGACATGCTGCTCCTGTTCATCTTCTGGGAGCTCACGACCGTCTTCTCCTACCTGCTGATCGGCCACTACGCCGATCGCAAGGCGAGCCGGCGAGCCGCGATGCAGGCCATCATCGTCACGACCGCAGGCGGTCTGGCGATGCTCGTGGGCGTCGTGATCCTGGGGGTCCAGGGCGGCACCTTCCGTCTCTCGGAGATCGTCGCCGACCCTCCGACGGGCGGGGCCGTGACGGCCGCGACCGTGTGCCTGCTGGCCGGGGCCGCCAGCAAGGCCGCCCTCATCCCGCTGCACTTCTGGCTCCCCGCGGCCATGGCCGCGCCCACCCCGGTCAGCGCCTACCTGCACGCCGCGGCCATGGTCAAGGCCGGCGTCTACCTCGTGGCGCGGTTCGCCCCCGCCTACTCCGACACCACGGTCTGGCGCACGATCGTCATCGTCCTGGGCGTGGGCACGCTGCTCGTGGGCGGCTACCGCGCGCTGCGCCAGCACGACCTCAAGCTCGTCCTGGCGTTCGGGACCGTGAGCCAGCTCGGCCTGATCGTCCTGCTCGTCGGGCTCGGGACGCGGTCCGCCGCCCTCGCGGGCCTGGCGATGATCGGCGCGCACGCCATGTTCAAGGCCTCGCTCTTCCTCGTGGTCGGCGTGGTCGACGCCGCGACGGGCACCCGTGACCTGCGCCGGCTGACGGGCGTCGGGCGCGCGCTGCCGCTGACCGCGCTCGCGGGCGGCCTCGCGACCGCGTCCATGATCGGCCTGCCCCCGCTCGCGGGCTACGTCGCCAAGGAGGCCGCGCTCGAGGCGCTCCTGCACGGCGAGGGACCCACCTGGGTCGACGCCGTGGTGCTGATCGGCGTCGTCGTGGGCTCGATGTTCACGGTCGCCTACGGTGCCCGCTTCTTCTGGGGCGCGTTCGCGACCAAGAAGCACGTCGCGGCGGCCGTGGCCCGGGCCAACGAGCACGTCCGCCTCAACGCGACCGGCAAGCAGCTCGTCGCCCAGCGCGGCGCGGGGCTGCCGCTGCCCGACGAGGCCCCGATCGACCCGGCCCGCATCCACCGCCAGCCCGTCCTCCTCGTGTGGCCTGCGCTCGTCCTGGCGCTGCTCGGCCTCGCGGCCGCGCTCGTCCCGCACTTCGGCGAGAACCTGCTCGCGCCCTACGCCGACACCTACCCGACCGGCGAGCCCGGGCACCTGACGCTCTGGGCCGGGTTCACGCCGGCCCTGGGGCTCACGGTCCTGATCCTCGCCGTCGGCGCGCTGCTGTTCTGGCAGCGCAAGGCCGTCGAGCGGTTCCAGGCCTCGCTCTGGACCGGCCCGGAGGCCGACCGCACCTACCGCCGGATCATGCGCCGCCTCGACGACGTCGCTGCCGACGTCACCGCGGTCACGCAGCGTGGTTCGCTGCCGTTCTACCTCGGCGCGATCCTCGTCGTGCTCGTCGTCGGGCCCGGCCTCCTGATGTTCATCGGCGGGCAGTGGCCCGAGCAGGTCAAGGCGTGGGACCGCCCGGCGCAGATCGCCGCGGTCGCGGCCATCTGCGTCGCGTCCGTCCTCGCGGCCCGCTCGCGCCGTCGCCTCAAGGCCGTGATCCTCGTGGGCATCGCGGGCTACGGCAACGCCATGCTGTTCCTGCTGCACGGCGCCCCGGACCTCGCGCTCACGCAGGTCCTCGTCGAGACCATCACCCTCGTGGTCATGGTCCTGGTGCTCCGCAGGCTCCCTCCGTACTTCTCCAACCGGCCGCTCGCGACGTCGCGCTGGGTGCGGCTCGTCCTGGGCGTCGCGGTGGGCGTGGTCATGATGGGCTTCGCCCTCACGGTCCCGCTCGCCCGCGTGGCCAGCCCCATCTCGCTCGACTTCCCGGCCGAGGCGTTCATCCACGGGTACGGCAAGAACATCGTCAACGTGACCCTCGTGGACATCCGCGCCTGGGACACCATGGGCGAGATCTCGGTGCTGCTCGTCGCGGCGACCGGTGTCGCGTCCCTGGTCTTCCTGCGGACCCGCAGCGGCGAGATCCTGCGCGAGCGCAACGCGACGTCGTCGGGCGCCGCGACCCCCGGGATCTGGGCCAACGAGGAGGACCCGGGCGCCGCGCTGCGCCGCCGAGGCGTCGACGAGGCGACCGCGGAGGGCAAGCAGCCTCGCATGCTCGTGTGGCTGAGCGCGGGGCGCACGCTCGCCCCGCAGCGACGCTCGGTCATCTTCGAGGTCGTCACGCGCGTGCTCTTCCACTCGATGATCGTGTTCGCGATCTTCCTGCTCTTCTCGGGGCACAACGCCCCCGGTGGCGGCTTCGCGGCCGGGCTCGTGGTCGGGATCGCGCTGATCGTTCGCTACCTCGCGGGCGGACGCTACGAGCTCGGCGAGGCCGCTCCGGTCCACCCCGGTCTGCTGCTGGGCACGGGGCTGTTCCTGTCCGTCGGGGTCGGGTTGATCGGCCTGATCATGGGCGGGAGCGTGCTGCAGAGCGTCGCGATCGACCTGACCCTCCCGCTCGTCGGGACGATCCACCTGGTCACGTCGCTGTTCTTCGACATCGGGGTGTTCCTCGTGGTCGTCGGCCTGGTCCTCGACATCCTGCGCACGCTCGGTGCCGAGATCGACCGGCACGGTGAGGCCGCGGCCCGGGAGGACGCGGGCCCCATGGAAGCGATGGAACCGGACCAGATCGGAGGGGGGCGACGATGAACCCGACGAACCACCTGCTCGCGCCGCTCCTGCTGCCGGCAGCCGACATCGACCCCGCAGAGGTCGCGCGGACCACCGACAGCATCGACATGACCCCGAGCCTCGTCCTGGTCCTGGCGATCGGCGTCCTGTTCGCCACGGGTGTCTACCTGCTCCTCGAGCGCAGCCTGACGCGCGTGCTCATCGGCTTCATCCTCATCGGCAACGGCGCGAACCTCATGTTCCTCGTCGCCGGAGGGCGGGCCGGGGGCGCACCGATCATCGGGAAGACGGAGCCGGCCCAGATGAGCGACCCGCTCGTCCAGGCCATGGTCCTGACCGCGATCGTCATCACCCTGGGCCTCACGGCCTTCGTGCTCGCCATGGCCTACCGGTCGTGGCAGCTGCACGGCCACGACGAGGTGCAGGACGACCTCGAGGACCGCCGCGTCGCGCGCCACGCCGCGCGCAACGCCCCGGCGTTCGAGGACAGCGACACCGAGGAGAGCGGAGCCACCCTGGACGACGAGGCCGCCGAGGTCTACGACGAGACCGACGGCGACGGGGACGGGGAGACCGACGCGCGCGACGGGAACCGTCCTGGGCCGGACAAGGCGGCACGCAGACAGGGCAGACCGGGCACCGGAGGAGGTGAGGGCCGATGACCTTCCCCGACAGCTTCGCGACCCTCGTCCCGCTGCCCGTCGTCCTGCCGCTCTTCGCGGCGGGCCTCGCCCTTGCGCTGTGGCGTCACCCGCGCGCCCAGCACATCATCTCGGTCGCCGCGCTGACGCTGGTCCTGGCCGCCTCGATCGGGCTGCTCATCGGCGCCGACAGCGGCCCGATCGTGGTCGACGTCGGGGAGTGGGCCGCGCCCGTCGGCATCGACCTGGTCGCGGACCGGCTCTCGGCGCTCATGCTCACGGTCTCGAGCTTCGTGCTGCTGTGCGTCCTGCTCTACTCGCTGGGGCAGGGCGTGGCCGACGGGCACGACAAGGCCCCCGTCTCGATCTACCACCCGACCTACCTGGTCCTGGCCGCGGGCGTCGCCAACGCGTTCCTCTCGGGCGACCTGTTCAACCTGTACGTGGGCTTCGAGATCCTGCTCGCCGCGTCCTACGTCCTGCTGACGCTCGGCGGGACGGGCGAGCGCATCCGCGCCGGGTCCATCTACGTGGTCGTCGCGCTCCTCTCGTCGGTCATCTTCCTCGTCGCGATCGCGCTGACCTATGCCGCGACGGGCACGGTCAACCTGGCCCAGCTCGCCGAGAGGCTCCCGGACGTGGACCCCGGGGTCCGCATGACGCTGCAGCTCCTGCTGCTGCTCGCGTTCGGGATCAAGGCGGCGATCTTCCCGCTCTCGGCCTGGCTCCCCGACTCGTACCCGACGGCGCCCGCCCCGGTCACGGCGGTGTTCGCGGGGCTGCTCACCAAGGTCGGCGTCTACGCGATCATCCGCACCCAGACGCTCCTGTTCCCCGACAACCGCCTCGACACCGTGCTCATGTGGCTCGCGCTGCTGACCATGGTGATCGGGATCCTGGGCGCCGTGGCGCAGAACGACATCAAACGTCTGCTGTCGTTCACCCTGGTCAGCCACATCGGCTACATGATCTTCGGCATCGCGATGGCGTCCGAGGCCGGGATGGCGGCGTCGATCTTCTACGTCGTGCACCACATCACCGTGCAGACGACGTTGTTCCTCGTGGTCGGGCTCATCGAGCGGCGGGGCGGATCCACGTCGCTCGACAAGCTGGGCGGCCTCGCGAAGATCGCGCCGGGGCTCGCGATCCTGTTCTTCGTCCCCGCGATGAACCTCGCGGGCATCCCGCCGCTGTCCGGATTCCTCGGCAAGGTCGGCCTCCTCCAGGAGGGCGTCGCCCAGGGCACGCCGCTCACGTGGGCGCTCGTCGTGGGCAGCGTCGTGACCTCGCTCCTGACGCTCTACGCGATCGTCAAGGCATGGAACAAGGCGTTCTGGCAGACGGCACCGGTCGAGCTTCCGTCGACGGGCACCCCGCGCGGCATGGTCGGGCCCACGACGGCGCTCGTCGCGTTCGGTCTGGCCCTCACGTTCGCCGCGGGCCCCCTCTACTCGTACGCCGAGCGCGCTGCAGGGAATCTCATGCAGCCCTCGACGTACGTCGACGCGGTGTTCCCCGACGACTCGGGGCGTGGGCAGGGAGTGTCGAGCGACCTCGTCGAGGAAGAGCAGCAGGGAGGTGAGGACTCATGAGCCTGCACCGTCGGAGAGGACCGCTCGCGGGCGGCTGGTTCGGCCGGCTCACCGCGCAGTGGCGGACCGTTGCCTGGCTGACGGTCGTGTGGGTCATGCTCTGGGGCGACCTCTCGTGGGGCAACCTCATCGCGGGCGTGATCATCGCGAGCCTGCTCATCACCTTCATGCCGCTGCCGTCGATCGCGACGAGCGGGACGGTCCGTCCTTGGCCCCTGCTCGTGCTGGTCTCCCGGTTCGTCGCCGACCTCGTGGTCGCCTCGTTCCAGGTGAGCATGCAGGCCTTCCGCTTCCACCACACCCCGCACGGGGCCGTGGTCGGTGTCAGGCTCCGCAACCCCTCGGACATCTACATGACCATCACGGCCGAGCTCAGCTCGCTCGTGCCCGGATCGCTCGTCATCGAGGCGCACCGGCTCACGGGCATGCTCTACCTGCACGTGCTCGACCTCGACGCCGCGGGCGGCGCCGACAAGGTCCGCCAGGACACGCTCGACCTCGAGGCGCGGGTGCTGCGCGCGTTCGCGTCCAACGAGGAGCTCAAGGCCGCCGGGCTGTACCACCACCCGGGTGAGCCGTCCGTGCCCGCGGGAGCGGCGCCGTCGGGCACGCGCGGGGCGGGCGACGCTGCCGACGACGCTGCACGCCGGACCGATCGACGTACCGACCGACGGGAGGGGAAGCGATGATCGTCGTCGTCCTGATCTGCGCCGTGCTCCTCGCATCGGCCGCGACGCTCGCCGTCGTGCGTGCCGAGAAGGGGCCGTCGATGCTCGACCGCACCATCGCGCTCGACGTCTTCACGACCACGCTCGTCGGCACCATCGCGCTCGAAGCCGCCTGGTCGCGGCGCACCGAGACCATCCCGATCCTCGTCGTGCTCTCGCTCGTGGGCTTCGTCGGGTCCGTGACCATCGCGCGCTTCGCGTCGGTCGAGCCCGAGGGCGAACGACGCATCAAGACCCGCGAGGAGATCGCGGCCGAGGAGGCCGAGCGGCTCGCGGCCGAGGACGACGAACGCGACATGGCTGCCGACCCCGAGCACGGCGCGGAGCACGAGCCCGACGACCTCGCGGAGGCGGAGCCCGCCGCCGCCCCCGAGGTCGACGGCACGACCGGACCCGAGGAGGCACGCTCATGAGCTGGACCGTGGTGGCCGACGTCCTGGCCGCGATCTTCCTGCTGTGCGGGGCGTTCCTCGCGTTCGCCGCGGGCGTGGGCGTCGTGCGGTTCCCGGACCTGCTCGCACGCATGCACGCCGCGACCAAGCCCCAGGTGCTGGGCCTGATCCTCGTGCTCATCGCGCTCGCGCTGCGGATCCGCAGCTGGTCCGCCGTGGGCATGCTCGTGCTCGTCGTGATCTTCCAGCTCATGACGTCGCCCGTCGCGGCGCACATGGTCGGGCGCGCGGGCTACCGGACCGGGAAGGTGCGTCCGGACCTGCTGGTGCTCGACGACCTCACGGCCGACCAGGAGGCCGCAGACCGGGAGAAGGTCGAGGCCGACCGCGACGCGGCGCAGGCCGCGACCGACGCCGAGGGGGACGGCCGGCCCGTCGAGGGGGACGGGGACACCCGCCGAGGGTGACCTGTCCCCGCGCGCCCCGCCGGGTCCGGTGATAGACCCGCTACATGACCTCGTCGTCCCAGCCGCCCTCGACCACCCCCGTCGCCGACAGCCCCCGGGTCGTCAAGACCGAGGAGCACGCCGAGAGCGCGCTCACGGTGATCGTCGCGTTCGGCGCGAACCTGCTCATCGCGGTGGCCAAGTCGGGCGCCGCGGTGATCACGGGCTCGGCCTCGATGGTCGCGGAGGCCGTGCACTCGTGGGCCGACACGGGCAACGAGGTGTTCCTCCTGCTCGCGAACAAGCGGTCGCGCAAGCCCGCGGACCACGACCACCCGCTGGGGTTCGGGCGCGAGGCGTACGTGTGGTCCATGTTCGCGGCGCTCGGGCTGTTCGCGGTGGGCGCGGGGGTCTCGATCACGCACGGCATCCAGGAGCTCGTGCACCCTGAGCCGGCCGACGACTTCGGGATCGCGTACGCGGTGCTCGGCGTCGCGTTCGTGCTCGAGGGGGTCTCGTTCCTGCAGGCGAACCGGCAGGCGCGCAAGGAGGCGAAGGCGGCCGAGCGAGACCTGCTCCAGCACGTCCTGGTCACGTCCGACCCGACGCTGCGGGCCGTGTTCGCGGAGGACGCCGCGGCGCTCATGGGGCTCGTGGTTGCGTTCGTGGGCATCTTCCTCCACCAGGTCACGGGGTCGCCCGTCCCGGACGCGATCGGCTCGATCGTCGTCGGCCTGATCCTCGGGGTCATCTCGTGGATCCTGATCGACCGCAACCGGCGCTTCCTCGTGGGCGAGCCCGCGGGGGCCGCGACGCGCGACGCCGCGCTGCGCGAGCTGCTGGCCGACCCCGAGGTCGACCGGGTGACCTACCTGCGTCTCGAGTACGTGGGTCCGCGCTCGCTCTACCTGGTCGCGAGCGTCGACCTCGTGGGGGACGACGACGAGCACGTGGTCGCCGAGCGCATCGACGCGCTCGAGCGTCGGGCGACCGCTGCGCCCGTGATCGCGGGGGCCGTGATCTCGGTGTCCCCGGCGAGCGAGTGGTCGCTCGTGCCGTCGGACGAGCCGGGCCGGCGCGACCTCGCCTGATCCTCGGCTAGGTCCGGTCCGGTGCGGGTTCCAGGTCTACCTCGTCGTCGCGGATGACGACCTGCTGTTCTGGGCACACAGGCCCGGAGACCAGCACGACCTGCCCCGAGGAGAGCTCGATCGTGATGTCGCCCGGCGTGCAGCCGTAGTCGAGCAGGACCGCTCCCTCGCTGGAGGCGACCTCGAACTCCTCGTCCCCGGTCGAGACCGTCACGTCCCCTGCGCTCGAGTTGTAGAAGCCCAGGTCGCCAGCAGGCCCGCAGGCGGTCAAGGTCGCCGTGAACGTCAGGACGAGGAACCCGCTGCGCGCCGCTCGTGTCCGCCCACTCATCCCACTCATCGAGTCCCCCTGCTCACCATCGACCTGCTCACCATCGACCGACCGGGGACGAGGCGCGACATCAGCCGGCACGAGGAGCGCGCATCCGGGCGGCCGCGCATCAGCCGGGCAGCCGCCTGTCGAGCCAGCCGAACACCTCGTCGAGGAACGCGCTGCGCGCCGGCTCGGGGGACAGGACCAGGTCGTGCGCGCCGCCCTCGATCTCCACGAGCGTCACGTCGTCGCCGAGCCCGGGGGCGCGGTCCTTGATGTGCTGGACGTCCAGGACGCTGTCCGTGGTGATGACCTCGGGGTGCCAGCCCTTGTTCGGGCCGGACCGTGTCGAGGTCAGGACGAGCACGGGGCACTCGATGTGCAGCCCGCGCGCGATCTGCGCGTGCCCGCGGCGGATCTCGCGCAGCCAGCCGGCCCGGACGGGGAAGCCCTCGTGGGGCTTCCAGCCCAGCTCGTAGTCCCACTCGCCTCCGGTTCCGGCGTGCAGCGCCTGCCCGTAGGCGTCGTCGAGCGACCCGACCTTCAGGCGAGGGGCGAAGCGCCCGACGACGTCGATCACCCGGGTGGAGACCACGCGGTCGAACCAGCTCGAGTTGAGGTCGAACCACGGGCTGTTGAGGACGAGCGCGGCGATCCTGCCCGGTCGTGCGTTGGCCCACAGGCTCGTGACGAGACCGCCCGTCGAGTGCCCCACGACGACGAGCTCGTCGTGGCCCTCGGCACGGATCGTGGCGGCCGCGGCGTCGAGGTCCTGGGCGTAGACACTCAGGTCGTCGACCATGTTGGGGTCCTTGCCCGCCTCGGTCCAGTGCGCGAGCGAGCGGCCGTAGCCCCGCAGGTCGATCGCGTAGAACGCGTAGCCGTGGTCCTCGAAAGCGTCCCCGAGGTGGGCCTGGAAGAAGTAGTCGACGAACCCGTGGACGTACAGCACGGCCCGACGGCGGCGCTCACCTCCCGCGGGAGGCGTCGCCTTGCGGACGAGCGTCGCGGTGTCGCCGTCGGGGAGGTCGAGCGTGCGGGCGACCCACTCGGGGCCGAGGACGTCCTGGTGCCAGCCGTTCGTCATGGTGCAGCCCTTCGCCCGCGTACTCGGGCGGTATCGCGGTGCCGCCATTGTGCCCCTTGCGGGGTGCCCTGTCAGGACGAGCGAGGAGGCGTGCCTCGCTCGTCCTGAAGCCCCTTCCGAGAGGGCTGCCCTCGGTCGGTACGACCGGGTTCGCGCGGTCGCTCCCGCCTCGCGAGCGGGAGCTTCCCGCCCTGCTCGCCGGACGGGAGCCGCGGATCAGGCGGGTGGTGCGGGGCTCGCGGGCGGAGCCGGAGGAGCAGCAGGCGCCGCGGGCGGTGCCGGGCGGAGGTCCTCGCGCAGGCGTGTGGTCTCGTCGAGCTCGGAGTCGTCGGCCTGCTCGGTCCAGGGCTCGGTGACCTCGGCCGTCCAGGTCTGCGCGGGCTGCGGGTGGGCAGCCGGGGGCGCGTACTGCGCCGGCGCCTCCGGCTGTGCGACCGGTGCGGCCGGCGGGACCGCGGAGGCGGGCACGTCGGGAACCTGCGGGGCCGGCGCGTGCGGCGGTGCGAACTGCTGCCCGGCTGCCGGCGCAGGCGGTCCGGGCGGGGCCGGCGGGGTCTGCTGCGGTGCGTACTGGTCGACCGGGACGGCCTGGGCCCCGGCCTCGACCGCGTGCGGAGGCTGCGCCGGGTACGACGGCTGCCCCGGGTACGACGGCTGCCCGGGGTACGGAGGCTGTGCCGGGTACCCCTCGACGGGGGCGCCGTGCCCGTACGGCTGGGCGACGGGTGCCTTGCGGGGGCGCAGGAGCAGCCAGGTGACGAGCCCGATGACGACGAGCCCGAGGAGCACGATCACCACGATCGCGACGAGTGCGAGGTTCACAGGGCACCCCCGGTGGCGAGGTCGGAGGAGAGCTGGTCTCCCGGGTGGGCCGGTGCCGTCGTGCGGGCGCCGCGGTCCGGTGCGAGGGTGGCGGAAGGTTCGAGCCGTCGTGTAGTCACGCCCCCAGCATCCCGTGGATCACGGGACGAGAAAAGGGGAACCACCGGCTGGTACGGCAGCCGTCAGACACAGTTGCCGACATGACGGACAGACTTGAGTGGAATACGCTCAAGTTTGGTCGCGTTGATCCAGGTAGACCCAGACCCCAGAAGTACCGGAGACCCCATGGACACCAAGTTCACCACCATGTCCCAGCAGGCCATCGGCGAGGCCATCCAGACCGCCTCGGCCGCCGGCAACCCCCAGCTCGAACCCGTCCACCTCCTTGCCGCACTGCTCACGCAGGAGGGCGGCGTCGCCGTCGGGCTCCTCGACGCCGTGGGCGCGAACGCCCAGGCCATCGGCCAGAAGGTGCGCGCGGCGCTCGTCTCGCTGCCCACCGCGAGCGGATCGGCCGTCGCGCAGCCGACGGCGTCGCGCGCGACGTCGACCGCCCTCGACCTGGCCTCGAAGGAGGCCCAGGGCATGGGGGACGAGTACGTCTCGACAGAGCACCTGCTCATCGGCATCGCCGCAGGTTCCTCGCCCGCCGCGCAGATCCTCACGGACGCCGGGGCGAGCGCCGACGCGCTGCGCTCGGCCCTGCCCGCGGTCCGCGGCTCGGGCCGCGTCACGAGCCCCAACCCCGAGGGCACCTACAAGGCCCTCGAGCAGTACGGCCAGGACCTCACCGCGGCCGCGGCCGAGGGCAAGCTCGACCCCGTGATCGGGCGCGACTCGGAGATCCGGCGCGTCGTGCAGGTCCTGTCGCGGCGCACCAAGAACAACCCTGTCCTGATCGGTGACCCCGGCGTCGGCAAGACGGCCGTGGTCGAGGGGCTGGCCCAGCGCATCGTCGCGGGCGACGTCCCCGACTCGCTCAAGGGCAAGAAGCTCATCTCGCTCGACCTCGCGGCCATGGTCGCGGGCGCCAAGTACCGCGGTGAGTTCGAGGAGCGGCTCAAGGCCGTCCTGGAGGAGATCAAGTCCTCCGACGGCGAGGTCGTGACCTTCATCGACGAGCTCCACACCGTGGTCGGTGCGGGCGCGGGCGGAGAGGGCGCCATGGATGCGGGCAACATGCTCAAGCCCATGCTCGCCCGCGGCGAGCTGCGCCTGGTCGGTGCGACGACCCTCGACGAGTACCGCGAGCACATCGAGAAGGACCCGGCCCTCGAGCGCCGCTTCCAGCAGGTCTTCGTGGGCGAGCCCTCGGTCGAGGACACCGTCGCGATCCTGCGCGGGCTCAAGGAGCGCTACGAGGCGCACCACAAGGTGACCATCGCGGACTCGGCGCTCGTGGCTGCCGCCGCGCTCTCGGACCGCTACATCACGGGCCGCAAGCTCCCCGACAAGGCGATCGACCTGGTCGACGAGGCCGCGTCGCGCCTGCGCATGGAGCTCGACTCGTCGCCCATCGAGATCGACGTGCTCCAGCGCGCCGTCACGCGCCTCGAGATGGAGGAGGTCGTGCTCTCCGAGTCCGACGACCCCGCCTCGCGCGAGCGCCTCGAGAAGCTGCGTGCCGACCTGGCCGACCGCCGCGAGGAGCTGTCTGCGCTGACCGCGCGCTGGGACGCCGAGAAGGCGGGCCACAACCGCGTCGGCGACCTGCGCGCCAAGCTCGACGAGCTGCGCGTCCAGGTCGAGCGGGCCATCCGCGAGGGCGACCTCGAGACCGCGGGGCGCATCCAGTACGGCGAGATCCCGCAGCTCCAGGAGCAGCTCCAGGCGGCCGAGCAGGAGGAGGCGTCGATCGACAGCGACGAGTCCGCCACGGCGCCGCCCCAGGCGCCGATGATCGCCGACAAGGTCGGTGCGGACGAGATCGCCGAGGTCGTGTCCGCGTGGACCGGCATCCCCGCGGGCCGCATGCTCCAGGGCGAGTCCGAGAAGCTCCTCCACATGGAGGACGTGATCGGCAAGCGCCTGATCGGGCAGAAGGCTGCGGTCGCCGCGGTGTCGGACGCCGTACGACGTTCCCGCGCAGGCGTCGCCGACCCCGACCGCCCCACGGGCTCGTTCCTGTTCCTCGGCCCCACGGGCGTCGGCAAGACCGAGCTCGCGAAGGCGCTCGCGGACTTCCTGTTCGACGACGAGCGCGCCATGGTGCGCATCGACATGTCGGAGTACAGCGAGAAGCACAGCGTCTCGCGCCTGGTCGGTGCCCCTCCGGGGTACGTCGGCTACGAGGAGGGCGGCCAGCTCACCGAGGCCGTGCGGCGCAGGCCGTACTCGGTCGTGCTGCTCGACGAGGTCGAGAAGGCGCACCCCGAGGTGTTCGACATCCTGCTCCAGGTGCTCGACGACGGTCGCCTGACCGACGGCCAGGGCCGCACGGTCGACTTCCGCAACGTCATCCTGGTGCTGACGTCGAACCTGGGCTCGCAGTTCCTCGTGGACCCGCTGCTCGACGACGCGGCCAAGCGTGAGGGCGTCATGTCGGCAGTGCGGGCGAGCTTCAAGCCCGAGTTCATCAACCGGCTCGACGACGTCGTGATCTTCGACCCGCTCAACCTCGACGAGCTGGGACGGATCGTGGACATCGCGGTCGACCGGCTCGGCGAGCGGCTCGCGGACCGTCGTCTGACGCTCGAGGTCACGGCCGGGGCACGCGAGTGGCTCGCGCTCGAGGGCTTCGACCCCGCATATGGAGCACGCCCGCTGCGCCGCCTGGTGCAGCGCGAGATCGGCGACCGCCTCGCGCGCAAGCTGCTCGCGGGCGAGATCGCGGACGGCGACACGATCGTGGTCGACCGCTCGCAGGTCGAGGGCGAAGGGCTCGAGCTCCGCGTCCAGCAGTGACGGCCCGGTGAGGTGCGTGCCGTCGGGCAGGGGATCCTCCTGCCCGACGGCGTCGCTCGCCTCGTGCGTGGAAGGCCCGGTCCCCTGAGGGGTCCGGGCCTTCGTGCGTGCGCAGCCTGGTCTCGCTCCCACGGAACGGGCATACTGGACGATCAGCCCACGTTCCCTCGACGGAAGGTCATTCGTGCTGCCGGACTCTCCCGTGCCCGACCACCTTCCGCAGACCCGCGCTGCCCGCCGCCGTGCCGAGGAGATCGCGTCCTCGCCGTCGCGCGCGGCCAGGCGTCGGCGCCGTGCCGAGGCCGTCCGGCACGCACGCCCCGGCGCCGAGGTGCGTCGCGCGAGCGCGCTGCCTCAGGTCATGGTGGTCACGCTCGGCCTCGTGGGCGGTCTGCTCGCGGTCCCGGCCGTCCAGGAGCTCGACGGCGAGGGGCCGGGCCTCGAACCGATCGGAGCACGCTGGGACGCCGCGCTCGGGCGGGACGCCGACCGCGCCAGCCGGAGCGACGGCCCCCGCGGAGCGGTCCTCGCCGAGGCGGACCCCGCTGCGCAGGCGCCTGTGGCGCCGACGGTCGAGCGACCGGGTGGGCAGGGATCCGGGGCTCCGCCGGAGACGACCCCCGCCCCCGACCCCGCGCCGACCACCGAGGCCGCGCCCGAGGCGCCCGCCCCGACCGGCCCGCCGCAGCTCGGCGCGACCGGACCCGAGGTCCAGGCGATCCAGGAGCGGCTGCAGGTGCACGGGGCCACGGTCCTGGCCGACGGCGAGTTCGGTGCGGGGACCGACCACGCTCTGCGCACGTTCCAGGCGGCACAAGGCCTCGAGCCCGACGGCGTGGCCGGTGCGGCGACCCGGGCCGCGCTGCTCGCCGACCCCACCACCTCGACGGGCGGAGCCGGCTCGACCGGGGGAGCGCCGTCGTCGGGCACCGGGGACATGGCCGCGGTGCTGAGCCTCGTCAACGCGCAGCGCACGGCCGCGAGCTGCCCGGCCCTGCGGGCCGACGACCAGCTCGCCCGCGCCGCGACCCTGCACGCGCAGGACATGGTCGACCAGGGGTACTTCAGCCACACGAGCCTCGACGGGCGGACGTTCGGCGACCGCGTGACCGCTCAGGGGTACGCGCGACCCGGCGGTGAGAACATCGCCGCGGGCCAGCAGACCGCCCAGGCCGTGGTCGACGCGTGGATGGCGTCCGAGGGGCACCGTGCGAACATCCTCAACTGCGACTTCACCGCGATGGGGATCGGGCGCGTGGGCAACACCTGGGTGCAGGTCTTCGGGTACTGAGGACGCCCGGAAGGTCCGAGGTGTCCGCTTGCCGGGCGAGCCAGCGCGCGCCGCGACATACTCAGGTGTGAACCCGTCCCACGAAGCAACGCCCGAGCCCGCCGCCCAGCAACGTCTCGACCACGCACCGCTCCGTTCCGCGGTCATCGTCAACCCGAACCGGGTCGAGGGGCTCGACGAGCTCCGCCGGACCATCGAGGCCCAGCTCGCCGACGCGGGCTGGCCCGCCCCCGCCTGGCTCGAGACGACCGCCGAGGACCCCGGCACCGGCCAGGCCCGGCAGGCCGTCGAGGACGGCGCCGAGGTCGTGTTCGTGAGCGGCGGCGACGGCACCGTGCGCGCCTGCATCGAAGGGCTCGTGGGGACCGAGGCGGCGCTCGCGGTCCTGCCCGGCGGCACGGGCAACCTCCTCGCGACCAACCTCGGTATCCCGCCCAGCCCGGAGGACGGCATCCGCCTCGCGCTCGACCGCGGGCGCCGCGCCGTCGACATCGGCGAGGTCGACGGGCAGGCGTTCGCCGTCATGGCCGGCATGGGGCTCGACGCCGCGATGATGGAGGACGCGCCGACGGCGCTCAAGGCCAAGGCTGGTGCGCTCGCGTACGTCGTCTCCGCGTTCAAGCACCTCGCCGACGACGAGATGAAGGTCGAGGTGCGCGTCGACGACCGGCCGGTGCTGCGCCGTCGTGCACGCAGCGTGCTCGTCGGGAACGTCGGCAAGCTCCAGGCGGGCGTTAACCTGCTGCCCGACGCGGTGCCCGACAACGGGCAGATGGACGTCGCGATCCTCGCGCCCCGCAACCTGGGCCACTGGGTCCAGCTCCTCGTCGGAGTGCTGCGAGGGCGCAAGCGCGTCCCCAACATGGAGGTGCTGCGCGGGTCACGGATCTCCGTGATCTCCGACCGGCCGCAGCCACGCCAGCTCGACGGCGACGTGATCGAGCCGTCGAAGAAGCTCGAGGTCAGCGTCCGTGCCGGGGCGCTGTGGGTGTGCGTCTACCAGCCCGACATGTCCGACGACATCGCGGAGGGCGCGCCGGCGGACGGGTGATCCGCGGCTGGTAGCTGAGGAGAGGGTGTCCGGGCGCTCATCTGGTGAGACTGGGCTTGGCTCCCCCGGTGCGGTGATCGTGCTGGGCGGCACTGAAGGCGGCCTGGGCGCTACTGGGTCGTACGTCCAGTTCAGATAGTGAGAAGTCCTGACGTATCCCTTGCGAGGCTGCGTCGGATGCTGCCAGGGTTGGCGGTGCAGGGGCTTCCCAAGGGGGGGAGGTCTGCAGAAGGGGAACGCAATGAAGCGAAAGATCATGGCAGTCCTGACGGCCACGGTGGTGGCGTTCGGCGGAGTCGTCGTCGCGGGGGCTCCGGCGCAGGCGGCAACCGGACCGTACGGTTGCATCTTCCAGAACAACGGCTATCCGACATTCACCGAAACGTTCACCGGGACCTGTGGGATGTCGCGTGCGCGATTCACCGGGAAGACGGCGACCGGCGCACCCGTCGATGACGTGGCCTACTGGTCGAACGGGTACTCGGTGACCAGCACCTATCCGAGCTGGATGCGCACCCAGAACTACGGGCAGGCGATCTTCCGTGGTGCGACGTCCGCGTGGAAGGTCTCGACCTGAGAGTGAGTAGAGGGCCGTCTTGGGTGGTGGTCGCCGCACTGGTTGTGCTGGGCGGGTGCTCGACGGCGCCGTCAGAGTCCGAGGGTCGGTTCGCGGCCGAGTTTGCTCAGGCGCGCAACCAAGCCACGACCGATTTCGAGCGGGAAGTCCTTGAGGACGACGAGATCGCTGAGGCGGAGCTGGACGAGGCCAGGCAGAGGTTCGAGCGATGTGTCGAGGACCTGGGGTATCTCGTGACATTCGGTGAGCACGGGATGCGTATCGAGTACCCGGGTGTCGATGCGTCAAACGCGGCTGAGACCGAAGCTGCTTCCGAGAAGGCGTTTGAGTGCGAGGTCGGATCGACGTCGGTGATCGAACCGCTCTACGCGGCGGTGAGATCGAATCCGGAAGGTGGTGACTACCGGCAGAACGCGGTTGATTGCCTCATTCGGCACGGTGTCGCGCCCGAGTCCGCACGGGCTGAGGATCTCGAGAGCTATTCGCTGTCAAATGCCGATTCGAACGGACCTTCCGAGGAACTTCGTGAAACCGTCATCGCTTGCCTTGACGACACGTCGTTCTGACCCGTCAGCCCCTCGGGTGAGCTGCCGTCACGGTGCGCTTACCCGAGGGGCTGGCGGCGTGCTGCTCGCTCTGGTCTTCGCTCTGGTCCTCGCCGCGTGCTCGTCTCCACGGGTGAACCTCCAGAGCGATCGAGGAGAGCCTCTCTCGGCCGACGAGGTGGCGGCGTTGCTCGAGGACGCGGCGGTGAACACCCATGTCGTGCCGCCAGGATTCCATTCGTCTCCTGGAGTCATGGCGCGAGGCATGGAGAAAGTGGACGAGCTCCTTGAATCAGCCGGATGGAAGTTCACGGAGACCTGGAGTCTGGAGCTCGACCGTCCCGTCTGGGCGATCTCACGACACGTCTTCTCCTGCGCGACCGACAACGCAGGCGTGGCGTCGGAGGGGTGGGGGGTCGTCTACGTGGAGGACATCGACGCGACCTGCCTGCATGAACCGACTGCAGCCGATGCCCTGGCCGCGACCACCCGGATGCTCGAGGAACGCGGTCTCCTGGGGACGGATCCTGTCATCGTCACGCTCGATGGTGACGATTCTGAGGTGCTTCAGCCGGGGCTCGACATGGATACGCCGTGAAACCTCGCCCGACCGCGAGGGTTCCACATGATGAGATTGGCCAGCAGTCCGTGGGGAGGGAGGTGCGTTGAAGGTGGTTTCGTTGTCACGGACCGTACGTGCCGTTTACATAGTGAGAAGTCCTGACGAATCCCTTTGCGGGATGGGGTCGGGTGTTGCCAGTCTAGCTGTGCAGGGCCTCCTCAAGGGGGGGGCTTTGCACGCGAGCGCGAGCACGCCGGGGTACGCGATGGTGACGAACTACACCTGTTCAGCGGCCCGAGCCGGGATGACGTATCAGAACCCCGCGACAGGCGCGAAGGTGACGACATGGTCCACGTACGCGCTCGCGGGCCAGGCCAGGTCGACCGGGTCGGTTACGCCGTCGTGGGTGACCAACCGACACATCGGGGTGATTCCCTGACGTTTCCGATGGTGGGTGTTGCCAAAGCGGCCGACCTTCTGCGGGGTCGGCCGCTCGGGCCTCTGGAGAGGATGTGTGATTGTGCGGAGAGTGGGTTGTCTGGGAGCCGCATTCGCCCTGGGCGTGCTCCTGAGCGGATGTACCGCTGGTGAGGACGAGCAGTCGGAGTCGCCCTGGGAGTCGGATGTTCGCGCTCTCGCGTCGTTGTCGCCCGTCGCGCTCGTGCAGGACGTCGCTCAGGACGGCGTCATCGAGGAGCTGGAGTATCGGGAGGTGCAGGACACCTACCTGGCCTGCCTCGGCGACCTGGGTTTCGCGGCCTCCACCTGGGTGGATGAAAACGGGCTCGAGTCTTATCAGACTGCGGGCGAGTGGACCGACGAACTCGAGTCGGCGTTCACGACGTGCGGCGAGAGCACTGGGTTGGATCCCGTCGAGAATCTGTACCGGCAGATCGTGACAAACCCGAACAGGGTGGACTTCAACGAGCTGATCGCGCAGTGCCTCCGCGAGTTCAAAGTCGTCGACGAGTCGTACACGGGTGAGCAGTACAAGGAGGACCTCTTGGCGCAGAAGAGGCCGGGAACCGATCCCGGCGCACCGGACCTGCTGCGGTGTGAGGACGACCCCTTGGGCGCGATGGCCGACAGATGATCGGGGCTGCTCGATGACAGGGAGAGACATCCCGGCAGCCCAAGTCCACCCGCACCAAGAACGCCATCAGCAGTAGCTCGAGGAGCAGCAGTGACCAGAGATCGACGCCCCGCCCGGCCCAAGGCGGCCGGCTCAGGAGCAGCCCGTGCAGGCGTGCTCGCGCTCGCGGCGGTCGTGCTGCTCGCGGGAGGTGTCACGGCGGGGATGGCGTTGGCGCCGCAGTCGGAGCCGCAGAGTGTGCGGAGTTCGACGCCGCCTGCGGCGGTCCCGGTCTCGCGTCAGGTGTTCGACGATGCGCGCAGGGTCAAGGTCACCCCGGTCGTCGCGGAGGAGGGAACGCTCCAGGTGGCGGACACGGGTAAGGTCACGCGTTCGGTGTGCGCCCCGGGGGCGGTGATCGAGTCGGGATCGAGCCCGGTCACGGTCGACGACCGTCCGGTCGTGGCGCTCGCGACGTCGATCCCGTTGTGGCGGGACCTGGCTCCCACGGCCAAGGGTGACGACGTCAAGGCCCTGCAGGTCGAGCTCGCTCGCCTCGGGCACAAGGTGAGTGCGGACGGGACGTACGGTGACGCGACCAAGGCCGCCGTGACCAAGCTGTTCAAGGCCGCGGGCGTGGCCAAGCCGACCGGCGACCTGCCGGTCGCCTCGGTGCTGTGGCTCCCGGCGACGTCGGTCACGGTGAAGACGTGCGAGGTGCCCGTGGGAGCCGCGACGTCCGAGGAGGCGTTCGCGACGACGGCCGGGACGCTGGTCTCGCTGGGCCTGTCGGACACGCTCTCGAACGTCACGCCCGGTGACCGGGTGCTGCGTCTGGGTGAGCTGAGTGCGTTCGTCGGGGAGGGCGGTGTGGTCACCGATCCGGCGTTCCTCGAGGCCGTGCGCGGCAGCATGGAGTTCGCCGGCTGGCAGCGCTCCGAGGGTTCCGAGCCGTTGACGCTCGAGTACGTGCTCGCCGCGCCGCTGGACGTCTCGGTCGTGCCGCCCGGGGCGCTGTTCGCGCTGAGCGGCGCCGCGGGGTGCGTGTCAGCGGACGGCACGGCGTACCCCGTGACGGTCGTCGCGTCGAGCCTGGGGCAGACCCTCGTGACGTTCGACGGCCTCGACGCCGCCACGGCGCCGACCGAGGTCGAGCTGACCTCGCAGGCCGAGGGGCAGACGTGCCGGTAGGGGGCAAGCGGCTGGTCGGGACCGATCTGGGGCACGCTTTTCCCGGCACGGGCCTGCTGTTCACCGGGCTGGACCTGGAGGTCGTACCGGGAGAGGTCGTCGCGCTCGTGGGCCCCTCGGGCAGCGGCAAGTCGACGTTGCTGAGCATCGTCGCGGGCTGGGAGCGCCCCACGCAAGGGCAGGTCGAGCGTCTGGGCGTCGCCACGACCGGGTGGGTCTTCCAGAACCCGCACGGTGTCGCGCGCCGGGCGGCCCTGGACCACGTGGTGCTCCCGCTCCTTGCGCGCGGTCTGCGCCGTCCCGACGCGGAGGCCCGTGCTCTCGAGATCATGGCGCGCTTCAACCTGGCGCCCGTCGCGGACCGCCCATTCCGGGCGTTGTCCGGTGGCGAGGCCCAGCGGCTCATGCTCGCGCGCGCGGTGGCCCTGGCGCCGGACCTGCTGCTCGTCGACGAGCCCACCGCGCAGCTCGACCTGCGCACGGCCGCGACCGTCAACGAGGTCCTGGCCGGCATCGCCCAGGACGACTCGATCGTCGTGGTCGCCACGCACGACCCGCACACGCGCGACGCCTGCACGCGCGTGATCGACCTCGCCGACTTCCAGCACGCGCAGGACGCGGCATGATCACGCCCGACGACGGCGCGCGGCCCGGTCTCGCGACTGCCCCAGGCGACGCTCACCGCCCCGCAGGACCCGGTCGTCAGGACCCGCCCGCAGGAGCGTCCACCTCGCCTGACGACGGCGCTGCCCTCAACGTCGGTGCGCCCCCGGACACGTCGAGCCTGCCCGCCAGCCTCGGCTTCGACGCCCCCACCCTGCCCGACGACGGAGCGCACCCCCGCGCGGAGGTGAGCGGCGCCGTCGGGCACGGCGGGGAACCTGCACGGGCCGGACGGACTCGCACGATGCGGGCCGCGTCCGTGGTGTCCGAGGCGTGGCGCAGTGTCGCGACCGGCACGACCCGCGCGACCCTGTTCGCGGCGGTGCTCGTGGTGGTCGTCGGCGCGCTGGCCGCGGTCGACGTGCGGGCGATCGTCGGCGTTATCGAGGGAGCCCGCGAGTACCGTGACGCGGGCGCGAGCGTGCAGATCCTCGAGGCTACCGGGCAGGTCGACGGGGCACGCTGCGAGGCCCTCGCCAGGGTCGACGGCGTCAACGCGGCCGGCGCCCTGCGGACCGGGGAACCGCTGCGGGCGCTCAACCTCCCCTCGAGCGAGCTCACCGGCCTCGAAGCAACCCCTGGGCTGCTCGGCGCGCTCGACCGCGGACGGGTCGCCGGGGCGGGCCTGTGGCTGTCCGCGGACCTGGCCGAGGCGCTCGGCGCGGTCCCCGGTGACTCGATCGCGACGACCACCGGGCCCGCGCGGCTCGGCGCGGTCTACCCGTACCCCGACGACGGACGCGACCGCGCCCTGGGCTACGCAGCCGTCGCTCCCGTACCCGCCACGGGGCTGTTCGACTCGTGCTGGGTCGAGATCTGGCCCGTCGACCCCGAGACCGCGACGCTCCTGCGCACGACTGTCGTCGCCGACCCGTCCTCCGAGGTGCAACCCACCCAGAAGCAGCTCAACGGCCGGCTCGGTGCGACCTACGACGCGAGCGCCGAGTTCTCCGGCCGCCTGACCGAGCCCACCCCGATCGCCACGGCCGCCCTGGGCCTGGCCCTGGGATACGTCGCGATACGGCTGCGCCGCCTCGAGCTCGCCGCGGCCCTGCACGCCCGGGTCCCGCGTGCCGCCCTGACCTGGCAGATGCTCCTCGAGACCGCCGCCTGGACCGGTGCCGGGATCGTCGTGACCGTCCCCGCGCTGTGGTGGCTCGCGGGAGCCGGAGGTGACGGGCTCGCCACCGACCAGGTGAGCACCTGGATCATCGGCATGCGGACCGTCCTCGCCGGAGCAGGAGCGGTGCTCGTCGGGGCCGTGGCCGGGGCGCTCACGACCCGCGAGAAGCACCTCTTCAAGTACTTCAAGGAGAGGTGAGTACAGAGAGCTGCAAGATTCGTGAGGGGCCGGGACGGTGGGCTCGGGTGTGAGGAACAGCCGTAGAGTCGCCCACGCGTTCCAAGGTGAGGAACGACACTTGCTCGAGCGCGCGAGCAGGAATGTCATGGAAGAACCCCGCGACCGGCAGCGGTGCAACGGTCTATGGCGGGTGGGCATCTGCAAGGAGCATTTCTCAGACCGGCACGATCACGACCTCGTTGATCACCTACCGCTACCTCGACGTGGTTCACTGAGCGAACCCGATCTGTTCTGGCCAGGCCGACCTTGCGATGCAGGTCGGCCTGGCTGGCGTCGCCACTGGCCTGCTGAGTGTGCTGGTGGTTGGCTGTTCGGCGGCGCCTGTTGCCGACGAGGGTCAGTGGGTACCGGATGTCCTCGCGCTCGGGCAGGCGACGGACGTCGACTTGGTGAGGACGATCGCCGAGGACGGACAGATCACCGAGGTCGCTGCTCGAGCAGTGAGGCCGTGAGCGCCGAACGCGGGACAGGTGCGCCGACGCCCGGCGCCGTGCGCTACGGTGACGACCGCACGACCCAGCACCACCGCACCACCAGCACGACCCACAACTCCACACACCCACGGGAGCTCGCAGCAGCGAGCTGAGAGGGCGGCTCAGCGCCGCCGACCGTTCGAACCTGTTCGGATCATGCCGACGTAGGGAGAGAGCCATGAGCTCTGAGACCGCTGTGCCCACAACCACCGGGCCCGCCGCCGCTGCACCAGCTGCACCCACCGTGCCCGCCGCGACCACCGGGTCGTCCGCGCACACCATCACGACCGGACCCATCGCGGGGTCCGCCAAGGTCCACCACCCGGTCCCGGGCGCGGAGCACCTGCGCGTCCCCGAGCGCCGCGTGCTCCTGAGCAACGGCGAGCACCTGGACCTGTACGACACCTCTGGCCCCTACACCGAGTCGGACGACCCCGCGGCGTTCGACCTCGCGGGCGGCCTGCCCGCCCTGCGGGCGTCCTGGCTCCGGCCCGACGCCGTCCCCACCGAGCGCGGCACGGGCGGCGCCCGGACGCAGCTCGCCTGGGCGCGCGCCGGGGTCGTGACCGACGAGATGCGCTTCGTCGCTGCCCGCGAGGGCGTCGACGTCGAGCTCGTGCGCGACGAGGTCGCGCGTGGCCGGGCGGTGATCCCGGCCAACCGTCGGCACCCCGAGATCGAGCCCATGATCATCGGCAAGGCGTTCGGCGTGAAGATCAACGCGAACATCGGGAACTCGGCCGTGACCTCCTCGATCGAGGAGGAGGTCGAGAAGATGGTGTGGGCCGCGCGCTGGGGCGCCGACACCCTCATGGACCTCTCGACGGGCAAGGACATCCACGAGACCCGCGAGTGGGTGCTGCGCAACTCCCCGATCCCCGTGGGGACGGTGCCGCTCTACCAGGCGCTCGAGAAGGTCAAGGGGGACCCCGCGAAGCTCACGTGGGAGATCTACCGCGACACCGTGATCGAGCAGGCCGAGCAGGGCGTCGACTACATGACCGTGCACGCGGGCGTCCTGCTGCGCTACGTCCCGCTGACCGCGCGCCGTGTCACGGGCATCGTGTCCCGCGGCGGCTCGATCATGGCCGCGTGGTGCCTCGCGCACCACCAGGAGTCGTTCCTGTACACGCACTTCGCGGAGCTGTGCGAGATCCTGCGCGACTACGACGTCACGTTCTCGCTCGGCGACGGCCTGCGACCGGGGTCCATCGCGGACGCCAACGACGCGGCCCAGTTCGCTGAGCTGCGAACGCTGGGTGAGCTGACCAAGGTCGCGAAGTCCTACGGCGTGCAGGTCATGATCGAGGGCCCGGGGCACGTCCCCATGCACAAGATCGTCGAGAACGTGCGCCTCGAGGAGGAGCTGTGCGAGGAGGCGCCGTTCTACACGCTCGGCCCGCTCGCGACCGACATCGCGCCCGCCTACGACCACATCACGTCCGCGATCGGGGCCGCGATCATCGCCCAGGCCGGGACTGCGATGCTCTGCTACGTCACGCCCAAGGAGCACCTGGGGCTGCCCGACCGTGACGACGTCAAGACGGGGGTCATCACGTACAAGATCGCGGCGCACTCCGCCGACCTGGCCAAGGGGCACCCGCGTGCGCAGCTGCGGGACGACGCGCTGTCCCGTGCCCGGTTCGAGTTCCGCTGGCACGACCAGTTCGCGCTCTCCCTCGACCCCGACACCGCCCGCGCCTTCCACGACGAGACGCTGCCGGCCGAGCCCGCCAAGACCGCGCACTTCTGCTCGATGTGCGGGCCCAAGTTCTGCTCGATGCGGATCTCCGCGGACGTGCGCGAGTACGCCGAGAAGAACGGCCTGACGTCGGTCGAGGCGATCGAGGCCGGCATGGCGGAGAAGTCGAGCGAGTTCACGGACGCGGGCGGCCGGGTCTACCTGCCGGTCGCGGGCAGCTGAGCCGCTGCCTCGGCCACCTGCCCGACCGCTGAGTGCGGAGTACTTGTCGTCGAACGAGCCGATCGGCGACAAGTACTCCGCACTCAGCGGGGTCGGGCGGGGTCAGCTCGTGCCGGGCGCCGCGATCCCGTGCTCGTACGCCCACACCACGAGCTGGACGCGGTCGCGCATGCCCGTCTTGGTCATGATGCGGCTCAGGTGCGACTTCACGGTGCTCGCCTCGAGGTAGAGCGTCGCCGCGATCTCGGCGTTCGACTGCCCCCGGCACAGCAGCGCCAGGATGTCGTGCTCGCGCGAGGTGAGCAGGCCCGAGGCGACCTCGTCGGGCGCGGCGGGGGACCGCCGTCGGGCGAACTCGTCGATCACGCGCCGCGTGAGCGTCTGGTCGACGAGACCCTCGCCCGACGCCACGCGCCGCACCGCGTCGACCAGCACGTCGGGCTCGGCGTCCTTGAGCAGGAACCCGCTCGCCCCGGCCTCCAGGGCGCCGAACACGTAGTCGTCCAGGTCGAACGTGCTCACCACGAGCACCGGGACCGGGTCGACGACGCCGGGCCCCGCGAGCGCGCGCGTCGCCGTGATGCCGTCCCCACCGGGCATGCGCACGTCCATGCACACGACGTCGGGGCGCTCGCGGCGCGCGACGCGCACGGCGTCCGAGCCGTTCGCCGCCTCGCCCACGACCTCGAAGCCCTCGCTCTCGAGGATCACGGTGAAGCCTGCGCGGACGACGGCCTGGTCGTCGACCAGCACCACTCGGGTCATGGGGCCTCCTGCCCGACGGCGGAGCACGGCTCGTCCGAGGACGTCGCCGAGCGCTCGGGGATGGTGGGGGTGGGAGCGGCGGCTTCGGCCGCTGCGGGCCGGGGGACCGTGAGCCGGACCCGCCAGCCGTCGCCCGGGACCGGGCCCGCGCTGAGGGTCCCGCCGACGAGGGTCGCGCGCTCGGTCATGCCGATGAGGCCGTGCCCGGGCGCGGCCTGGGCGACGGCCGTCGCGCTGGTCGACCTGTCGGACACCGCAGCGGCCGCCGGGGCACCGTGCCCCTCGCGCGCATCGAGGTCACGGCCCGCGCTCCGACCGGTCCGGCCGCCCGAGATCGCCGCGACCGGCAACCTGTTGGTCACCGTGAGGACGAGCGCGGCCTGCTGGTAGTCGGTCACGACCTCGATCGCGCGCCCCGGGGCGTGACGGCGCGCGTTGCTCAGCGCCTCCTGGAGCACGCGGTACACCGTGAGCTGGACGGCGGGGGAGAGCCCGAACGGCGAGCCTCGACGGACGTCACGCACCTCGGCGCCAGCGCTGCGTGCGAGGTCGAGCAGCTCGCCCGCGTCGTCGAGCGTGGGCTGCGGTGCGGCCGGGGCGTCCTCGCCCGGCTCGCCGGGACCGGCCTGCGACGAGCTGCGCAGGATGCCGACGACCAGGCGCAGGTTGTCGAGCGTCTCGCGCCCCTGGGTGCGGATCCAGCGCATCGACTCCTTGGCGCGCTCGGGGTCGCGGTCGACCAGGCGCTCGGCCGCGGCCGCCTGGACGACGATCCCCGACAGGTGGTGCGCGGCGACGTCGTGCAGCTCGCGGGCCATGCGGCCGCGCTCCTCCAGGACGGCTTGCGCCGCGAGCATGTCGCGCTCGCGCTCTGCCTGGGCCACGCGCCCCTGGAGCTGGGCGAACAGCTCGCGGCGCGTGCCGACGTACGCACCCACGAGCGCCGAGGCCACGTAGGTCAGGAGCGCTGACGCGAGGCCGCCCCAGACCTGGACCGCGACCGGCACGGGACCCGTCGAGGTGATCGGCACGGGCCCGCCGAGCACGAAGCTCAGCAGGACCTGCACGCCCGCTGCGGCCGCGGCCGCCCACAGGGCCGTGCGGCGCGGTGCGTACGCACCGACCGAGTAGGCCGCGACGAGCGTCGCGGGCGCCTGGAACGAGACGAAGGCGGGAAGCACGGGCACGAGAGCGACCTGGCCCACCACGGTCAGCGCGAGCGCGAGCAGAGGGGCCCGACGGCGCAGCGTGAGCGCCATGGCCTGCGCGACGACGAGCACGATCGCGGCGACCCGCCCGCCGGTCGAGAACCGCAGGGAGTCGGGCCCGCCCTCGACCACGATGCCGAGGTCCGTCAGGGCGACCCGCTCGACGGCCAGCAGGAAGCCGACCGTGAGGACCGCGACGACCACGCCCAGCAGGGCGTCGCGACCCGTCGAGGTACGGATGCCGACCGCGGCGAGACGGCGGTGCAGTGTGTCGAGCACGGGGGGCCTCTCGGGTCGGGCGGTCGGGCGGTCGGGCAGAGCGGCGTGCGGGTTCACCGGAGCGGGGAGGCCCCGGCTCAGGTGCCCCGCACCCAGGCGACCCGCCCACCGGGGGAGCGGCGCCGTCGGGCACCACGGTACGTGGCCGTGGCGCCCGACGGGCCGCCCCTCCGGGGCAAGACGTCAGACGAGGTCGCGGCGACGGAACGTCACCGCGCCCGACCCGAGCGCGACCGCGACCCACGCGGCTAGGCCCAGCACCGCGGCCCCGACGCCCAGAGGGGCGAGGCCGCCCAGGACCGACGTCGCGCTCTGGCCGGTCGACGCGAGCGACCCCAGCCCGAGCGGCAGCCATGCCGCGGCGTTCGACGTGCCCCCCGAGAGCAGCAGGACCGCGGCCTGGACCAACGGCTCGACCACCACGAGCCCCACGACGACGAGGATCGCCGCGACCTGCCCGCGGATCAGCGTCCCGATGCCCAGCCCGAGCCACGCGAACAGCACGAGGACCACGAGCCCACGCCCCCACACGCCCAGGACGTCGCCCGCGCCGACCATGAGCTGAGCGCCCGGTGTCGACGCGACGGCCACGAACAGGCCCAGGGCCGTGAGCACCGCGAGCGCGGCGCCGGTCACGAGCGCGACGACCGCGGTCGCGCCCGCCTTGCCCCCGAGGATGCGCAGCCGCGACGGGACCACGAGGGCCGTAGGGACGATGCCGCCCGTGCGGAAGTCGGTCGTGACCGCGAGGACGCCCAGCAGCAGCATGCAGATGACCGACACGCCTGCCGAGCCCGAGCCCGCGGGGCCGTTGCCCAGCAGGTCCAGCATCGCGCGCTGCACGGGTGCCGCGCCCAGGTCGGTCAGTCCGGTGAGGTCGGGGGCGAGGTCCGCGGTCAGCTCGGGCGAGGCCTGGAGGCCCACGGTGGCACCGCCACCCAGGCCCTCGAGGCCCGACAGGACGCGCGGCAGGGCGATGGTCAGGGCCTGGACGAGGACCATGCCCGCGAGGGCGACGATCCCCAGGATCCAGGGCGTGCGGGTCGTGCGTAGCTTGAGCAGCTCGGCGCGGAACATCAGCGCACTCCTTCTGTCTCGGCGGTCAGGTTCAGGTAGAAGTCCTCCAGGGACTCGCCCCGGACGAGGTCGGTGAGCGGGCCGTCCGCGATGACCTGGCCCTGGCCGATCACGACCAGGTCGTCGGCCACCTGCGTGACCTCGGCCAGGACGTGGCTCGCGAGCAGCACCGCCCCGCCGCCGTCCGCGAACGAGCGCAGCACCTCGCGCATCCACCGCATGCCCGCGGGGTCCAGGCCGTTGGCGGGCTCGTCGAGCACGAGGACCTGCGGGTCGCCCAGGAGCGCCGCGGCCAACCCGATGCGCTGGCGCATGCCGAGCGAGTAGGTCCTGACGCGCCGGTCGGCGGCACGGTCCATCCCGACGAGCGCGAGCACCTCCTCGACCCGTCGGCCCCCGATCCCGGCCGCGGTCGCGAGGACCCGCAGGTGGTCGCGTCCGCTGCGACCCGGGTGCAGGCCGCCCGCGTCGAGCAGCGCGCCGACGACCTGGCCGGGCTTCTCCAGTGCCGCGTACGGGCTGCCCTGGATCGCCGCGGTCCCGGCGCTCGCGGACGCGAGCCCCAGCAGGACGTTGAGCGTGGTCGTCTTGCCCGCGCCGTTGGGGCCGAGCAGCCCCACGACCCTCCCGGGCTCGACGACGAAGCTAACGTCGCGGACGGCGTCGAACGTCCCGTAGGACTTGCGCAGGCCCACGATCTCGATGGCTGGCATCGGGGATCCCTTCTTCTCCGGCCGCGCAGCCGGGGTGCCGCGCGCCGTGCCTCCAGCCTGGCTTCCGGGCTGTGGCGGGCGCTTCTGGCGGAGGGGGGAAGGTGGGTTGCGCCTTCCGGCGGAGGTGGCGTCGGCTGGATGCCACCCGCCCGCGTAGCGCCGAGGTAGAACGTGCTGCGCGAGGTAGAGCGCGCCACGTCCTACCTCGGCGCAGGACGTTCTACCTCGCGTACGCCGGGCCGTGGCGGCGGCCCTGCGGGACGATCCAGCCGCAGGAACCGCTGCGGCGGTAGGGTCACGGAATCGGAACATCGCGGTACGCACCGCAGGACCGTTCACGCAAACACTCATGGGGGAGGGCGCATGCCCAGCAGGACGTCAGAGACCACGCAACCACGCGAGGGTGCCCGCGGGGTACCTGAGCGCGCGCCCGACACGTCGGCGACGCGCGAGGCCCCTGGGCGAGGCTCCGGCGCTGCACCCCGTGGCTACGCGAAGGGCCGCGCCAAGCGCGACGAGATCCTCGAGGCGGCGACCGGGCTCTTCGGCGAGGTCGGCTACCACTCGGCGTCGCTCCGCGAGATCTCCTCGCGCGTCGGCATCTCCCACCCCGGTCTGCTGCACCACTTCCCGACCAAGGAGCTGCTCCTCCAGGCGGTCCTCGAGCACCGTGACGAGGTGGACTTCGCGCTGCTCGCGGACGACCTGGCGCAGGGTGTCGCGTACTTCGACGCCCTGGTCAACGTCGTCGAGCGCAACGCGGCCCGCCCCGGGATCGTCGAGCTCTACTGCATCCTGTCGGCCGAGGCCACGGCTCCCGACCACCCCGCGCACGAGTACTTCCAGCGCCGATACGACGACGTGCTCGCCCGGAGCCGACGTGAGCTCACGGACCGCGCGGCCCAGGGCCGGCTGCGGCCCGACGTCGACATCCCGGCCACCGCGCGAGCGATCGTCGCCCTCATGGACGGGCTCCAGGTCCAGTTCCTGCTCGAGCGCAACGGGCCGCGCCCGCCCGTCGACATGGCGGCCGGCCTCCGTGCCTACCTCTCGCTGATCCTGCCGGACGCGGCACCGGCAGAGGCCGAGACCTCCGACTGAGGTCGCAGGCATGACGCCTGGCGCTTGAGGGGCTGGTGGCTGGTGGCGGCCGACGGCTGGCCGCTGACGCAGCTCGCCGGCCGGTGGCGGCCGACCTCCGACCGCTGACGGCCGGGTCGCTGTCGGCCCGACACGCGAACGGGCGCCCCCGGATCCGTCGATCCAGGGGCGCCCGTCGGTCGTCCGGTCAGGCCTCGCCGGACGCAGCGAGGAGCTGGTCGAGCTGGGCCTCGTCGAACAGCATGCCGTCGAAGGCCGCGATGACCCGCAGCGGCATGTCACCGGCGAGCGCCAGCATCCCCTCGTCCAGGGGCATCGCGGAGGTGTCGTCGGTCTGCGCCATGGCGGTCCGGATGATCTCGCCCGCGACCGGGTGGGCGAGGGCCTCGCTCAGCGTCGACGACGGGGTCAGCGGCGGGGTGATGTCCTCGCCGACCACGGTGACGGTGGCGGACCCGCGCAGGTCACGGGACGAGGCGCCCCCGGACACCACGAACTCGCCGCCCTCGACGACCCAGCGCCGCAGCACGGGGTGCCAGTACGACAGGTCGCGTGCGTCGAGCTCGAACGAGAGGGTGCGCGTCCCGCCCGGAGCGAGCGCGACCTTCCCGAACGCCTTGAGCTCGCGCTCGGGGCGCTCGACCGCGGCCTGCGGGTCGCCCACGTAGACCTGGACGACCTCGGCTCCGGCGACGGCTCCCGTGTTGGTGACGGTCACGTCCACGGTGAGCGACGCCGTCGGGCCCTCGCCCGAGACCGTGACCGACAGGTCCTCGTACGCGAAGGTCGTGTACGACAGGCCGTGGCCGAACGGGAAGGCGACGTCCATCCGCTTGGCGTCGTAGTAGCGGTACCCGACCAGGACGCCCTCGCCGTAGCGGACGTGGCCGAACTCGCCCGGGAAGTTCCCGTACGACGCGTTGTCCTCGAGCCGGAGCGGGACGGTCTCGGTCAGCTTGCCCGACGGGTTGCGGACGCCGAACAGCAGGTCCGCGACCGCGCCGCCGCCCGCCTGGCCGCCGAGCCAGCCCTCGAGGATCGCCGCGGTGTGGTGCTGCCAGGGGGCGATCGTGACGGCCGACCCGTTCGCGAGCACCACGACGACGTGCGAGCACACGGCCGCCACGGCCTCGAGGAGCGCAACCTGGTTCGCGGGCAGGTCCATGTCGTCGCGGTCGAAGCCCTCGGACTCGTGGCTCGCGGGCAGGCCCAGGAAGAGGACGACGGTCTCGGCGCCCCGTGCCAGCTCGACGGCCTCGGTGCGGAGGGCGTCGTCGGCCGCCGACGTCTCGGCCGTGATGCCGAAGCCCGCCGCGAACGGGACCTCGGTGCCGGCGATCGCGCGGATCTCCGTCAGGGCGTCGTCGAGGCGCGTCGGCTGGACCTGGCTCGACCCGGCGCCCTGGTAGCGCGGGGTGCGTGCGAACTCGCCGACGACGGCGAGCGACGCGGCGGCGGCCGGGTCGAGGGGGAGGACGGGCGTGCCGTCGACGGACTCGTTGCGCAGGAGGACCGCGCCCTCGGCGGCGGCCTCGCGGGCGAGGGCGTGGTGCTCGGCCACGTCGAAAGCGCCGGGCTCGGCGAGCGCGGGCAGGGCGCGGTTCAGGAGCGTGAGGTGGCGGCGGACCGCCTGGTCGAGGATCGCCTCGTCGAGCTCGCCGGCGCGGACCGCGGCGACGACCTGCGCGTCGGTGCGGCCGCCCGTGGCGGGCATCTCGAGGTCGAGACCGGCGGCGAGCGCGGCGACGCGGTCGGAGACTGCTCCCCAGTCGGAGACCACGACGCCGTCGTAGCCCCACTCGTCACGCAGGACCTCGGTGAGCAGCCAGTGGTCCTGCGATGCGTACGTCCCGTTGATCTTGTTGTACGAGCACATGACGGTCCACGGCGAGGCCTTCTTCACCGCCCGCTCGAAGCCCGTCAGGTAGATCTCGCGCAGCGTGCGCTCGTCGACGTCGGCGGAGACGCGCATGCGGTCGGTCTCCTGGTTGTTGGCCGCGAAGTGCTTGAGCGAGGTGCCCACGCCCTGGCTCTGGATGCCCCGGATCAGCGCGGCGCCCAGGTCGCCCGAGACCACGGGGTCCTCGGAGAAGTACTCGAAGTTGCGGCCGCAGAGCGGGGAGCGCTTGATGTTGATGCCGGGGCCGAGGAGCACGGCGACGTCGTTGGCGCGGGTCTCGCGACCGAGCGCCTTCCCGACGCGGTCGAGCAGGTCGACGTTCCACGTGGAACCGAGAGCGGCGGCCGTGGGGAAGCACGTCGCGGGGACCGAGTTCGCGAGGCCCAGGTGGTCCGAGGCCCCGCTCTGCTTGCGCAGGCCGTGCGGGCCGTCGGTGACCATGACCGCAGGAACCTCGGCACCCGCTCGCTCGACGGGCTGCGTGTGCCAGAAGTCCAGCCCCGACGTCAGCGACGCCTTCTCCTCGAGCGTGAGCTCCTGGACGAGCCGCTCGACGTCGAGCGGTCCGGCGGTGCGCGCAGTGGTGGGGGTGGCGGTGTTCTCGTTGCTCACGGTGCACTTCCTCGAGGGTTCGCGGCCAAGCCGCTCTGCTTGTTCCTCCGAGACTATCCGAGAAACCTACCGAGTGGTAGGTGTGTCGCGGCGGGCGTCAGTCGATGAGCGATCCTTCGGTCAGCACGGGCGTCGCGGCCAGGCAGAGGCCGGTCCGGTCACCCTCGGTCCACGACTCCTCCGAGGGGGTCCAGACCGACAGCTCGATCCCCGCGGGGTCGACGTCGTCCACCAGGACCGCCGGCACGCAGACGCGCGAGACCCTCGACTCGACGTCGCCCTGCCCGGGCCAGAGCGAGTCCGCCGAGAAGTCGGTGCGGGCCACGACCTGGGCCTCGTGAGGTTCCGCGCACGGGACGACGCGCACCGTGGTGACGGGGCCGTCGTCGGGCAGGTCGGCGAGGCAGTTCCCCAGGACGAGCTGCCGCGCGTGCGCGTCCTGCGGTGCGCTCACGTCGGCGGGCAGCGCGCGCGTCGCGGCGCCGCCCAGCAGCAGGGCGACGGTGACGGCGATCGCCGTCAGCGTCGTGGCCAGACCCAGCGCGATCCCCGCCCAGGCGAGCCCGACGCCTCGTGTGCCGTTCCGTCGGATCCGCGCGAGCGCCGCGGCCCCGACGCCTACACCGACCGGCCCGAGCAGCAGCCCCGTCGGGATCGCCGCAAAGGCCAGGGGCTCGGTCCGGGCAGCAGCGGGCTGCCAGCCCGGCGCGTAGTAGACGTCCTGGTCGTACCCGGACGGGGGAGGCGGGGTGCTCATACGGAGCCCGCTGCGATGCCGATGAACCAGAGCGCGAGGAGCGCCGTCATGACCGCGCCCACCGCGATCCCCGTGATCGCGTACCCGCGTCCGGTCGTCCCGTCGCGCGAGATCTGCTGGAGGGCCACGATCCCCAGGACCAGGCCGACGATCCCGGGGAAGAAGCACAGGGCGAGCCCGGCGAGCGACGTGATCATCGACGCGAGAGCCAGTCCGCTCTGCCGCGGAGGGGGAGCGAACGACGCCGTCCAGGCTGGCCCCTGGGGCCCCTGCTGCCAGGCCGGCGGCATCCCCTGCGGGGCGCCGGGATACGGCGTGGTCGGACCGGGGGGCCACTGTCCCTGGGGGTACGCACCGGGCGCAGGCGGGTAGGGAGAGCCGTACGGGTTCCCGTGGACGGGCGTCCCCGGTGCGCCGTACGGAGGGTGGGCCGGGCCGCCCGACGGCGGAGGCGCCGTCGGGAACCCTGCACCGGACGGCCCGGCGGGAGGGAAGTACGGGTCCGGTTCGACGGGCGCGTCCTCGATGCCGGCCGCGGGCGGCTGGTACGGGACGAGCGGAGGCTGACGCGTCGGTCCGCCGGGGGAGAGGTAGGGGTTGGGCGGAGGCGTCGGATCCTGGTCCGGTGCGCCGGGGCCCTGCGGCGGGTAGGAGGTCATGGGAGAACCGTAGCGACGTGGCGCGGACCTCGGTGGAACTCCCCACAGGACTCACCCTGCGGAGGCCCTTCGCGGACGGGGGCGGAGGCTCGCGCATATTTTGTGAGGATTCCACCCTAAACCACCCCTGGCCCTCGTTCGCACGGCTCCGCGCGTCTATGATCGTGGTGGTACCGGGCATCCGCGGTCTCTCGTACGAGGGATTTGGAAGGAGTCGTGCTTTTCTCGCTCGGCTCTCCGGTGCCCTACCGAGCGCGGCCGGCACAGGTCGCGCGCGACGCATCACCGAGCAGTGAGGACGTCATGACCCTGCCACAGGCCGCACAGGCTCCCGCCACCACGAACGATCGAGCGGCGGTGGTTCTCGCTGCCGGTCACGACGACGCGTCGCGCGAGCTCATCACGCGCCCGCTCGGCGAAGCGACCGTGGTCGAGCTCGCCGTCGCCAACGTCCGCAAGATCGTCGCCGACGACCGCATCGTGGTGGTCGTCGCCCCGGGCGACACCACGGTCCGCGGACTGCTGGGCGACGACCTCACGTACGTCGAGCAGCAGGACCTGCCGGGGACGGGCGGGGCGGTGCTCGCGGCCCGATCCACGATCGAGGCCTTCGCGACCCCCGCGCGAGAGGTCCTCGTCGCCTACGCCGACACGCCGCTCCTGCGCTCCGAGTCGCTGCTCGGCCTCCTGACCCGTCACACGCTCAAGGGCGCGGACCTCTCGCTGCTCGCTGCCGTCGTGACGGAGGACCTGCCCACCTACGGGCGCATCGTCCGCGAGGACGGCGAGATCACCGCGATCCTCGAGGAGGAGGACCGCCCGGCCGACGCCGGGACCGGCGGGGCCCCCGCCGAGGTCAACGTGGGTGCCTACGTCGCGTCCCCCGGCCTGCTGTTCGCCGAGCTCGAGGCCATGCTCGCCGGCGGCGAGCACCGGCTCACCGAGCTCGCCCGCCGCGTCATCGCCAAGCACAAGAGCATCTCCTCGTACCGGATCTACGACACCGACGAGGTCCGGGGCATCAACACCCCCGAGGAGCTCCAGGAGGCCGCGGACATCCTCCTCAAGCGGCTCTTCATGCCCAAGAAGAACACCGACACCAAGATCGTGTTCGGCACCGGCGGGTGGCGCGCCATCATCGGCGAGGGCTACACGCTCGCGAACGTGCGTCGCCTGTGCCAGGCGATCGCGAACGAGACGGTCCGCAAGGGCATCGACGGGCTCGGCGTCGTGATCGGCGGCGACCGCCGCTTCCTCTCGCGCGAGTCCGCCGTCGCGGCGGCAGAGGTCTTCGCGGGCAACAACATCCCGGTCACCCTCCTGCCCGACGACGTCCCCACGCCCCTCGTGACGTTCGCGGCCCCGTACCTCGGCGCGGCCTACGGCATCATCGTCACCTCGAGCCACAACCCGCCCGAGTGGAACGGCATGAAGGTCTTCCGCCAGGACGGCTCCCTGCCCCTCGACGACGAGACCGACCGCTACCAGGACGAGGCCAACGCGCTGAGCGTCGACGACGTCATCACGCTCGACCTCGCGGTCGCCCGCAAGGCCGGGCTGGTCGTGGACAAGGTCCTCACCGAGCCCTACGTCGACGCGATCGAGAAGATCGTCGACGTCGACGCCGTCCGCGGCTCGGACCTGCGCGTGATCGTCGACCCCATGTACGGCACGAGCCAGCTCACGCTCGGCACCATCCTCAACGACATGCGCGTGCGCTCCGAGTTCATCCACGCCTCGCACAACCCGCTGTTCGGCGGGATCGCGCCCGCACCGGACCTGCAGCGCCTGTCGACCCTGATCTCGATGATCAAGCAGGGCGACGGCCGCTACGACCTGGGCATGGCGACGGACGGAGACTCCGACCGCATCGGCATCGTCGACGAGACCGGCGAGTACATCTCGACCAACGACCTCCTGCTCCTCCTCTACTGGTACCTGCACGAGTTCCGCGGCGAGAAGGGCGGCGTCGTGCGCAACCTCGCGACGACGCACCTGCTCGACCGGCTGGCCGCGCACTTCGGCGAGGAGTCGCGCGAGGTCAAGGTCGGCTTCAAGCACGTCACGGCCGGCATGGAGGAGATCGGCGCGGTGCTCGGCGGCGAGTCCTCGGGCGGCCTCACGGTCCGCGGCTGGATCCTCGGCAAGGACGGCATCTTCGCGTGCGCCCTGGTCGTCGAGATGCTCGCCCGCACGGGCAAGAAGATCTCCGAGCTGCGCGAGATGATCTACGAGATCACGGGTCGTCTCTACACGCTCGAGGCCGGCGTCGACTCGACGCCGGAGATGCGGGTCGCCGTGCCGCGCCGCCTCGAGGCGGACCCGCTCACGCACATCGGGCCCTACCCGGTCGTGAGCATCTCCCACCTCGACGGCACAAAGATCGTCCTCGAGAACGACAACTGGGCGCTCCTGCGGTTCTCCGGGACCGAGCCCGTGCTGCGCATGTTCGTCGAGGCCGACTCCCCCGAGAAGGCCACCGAGCTCCTCGACTGGCTCAAGGGCTTCGTCACGGCGGGCGTCTGAGCCTCCTTCCCCCGGGGTCCTGCGACCTCGGAGGCTCGGACACGGGCCCGCGGCGCCACGACGCGCCGCGGCCCGGCCCGGCCCACCTCATCACCTCCCCACCCCACCTCACCGACAGGAACCGACCCGACGATGCGCTACGGCCACTTCGACACCGCTCGCGACGAGTACGTCATCGAGCGCCCAGACGTCCCCGTCTCGTGGACGAACTACCTGGGCACCAAGGACTTCTGCACCGTGCTCTCGCACAACGGCGGCGGCTACTCGTACTACAAGTCGGCGCAGACCGGCCGCATCTCGCGGTTCCGCCAGAACGGCGTCCCGCTCGACCGCCCGGGGCACTACGTGTACCTGCGCGACGAGGCCGACGGCGACTTCTGGTCGGTGTCGTGGCAGCCGGTGGGCAAGCCGCTGGCGGAGGACGGTGCGCCTCTGGACCCCTCGGGCGGGGCGGGCCGCTGGACCACGCGCCACGGCCTGAGCTACTCGACGTTCGAGGCCCGGTACAAGGGCATCGACGCCCAGCAGACGATCTTCATCCCGCTGGACGACGACGTCGAGATCTGGGACGTGCGCCTGACCAACACGACCGACGAGGTCCGTGAGCTGACGGTCGGGTCGTACGTGGAGTTCTCCTTCCACACGATCACGATCGACAACCAGAACCTGCAGATGTCGCTCTACTCGACGGGGTCGTCCTACGAGGACGGCATCATCGAGTACGACGCCTACTACGAGCCGTGGACGTTCCACTACTTCGCGTCGAGCGAGACGCCGTCGTCGTACGACTCGCTGCGTGACAACTTCATCGGCCCCTACCGCTCCGAGGCCAACCCGATCGCGATCGAGCGCGGGTACGGCTCGAACGATAGCGCGACGACGCAGAACCACTGCGGTGCGCTCCAGCACAAGATCACGCTCCAGCCGGGAGAGACCAAGCGCCTCGTCTACATGCTCGGCTACGGCTCGCGCGCCGAGGCCGGTCGTGCGATGCAGGCCAAGTACGCGGACGTCGCGACGGTCGACGCCGAGCGTGCCCGCCTGGCCGCCTACTGGAAGGCCAAGCAGGACAAGCTGCGCATCCGCACGCCCCACGAGGGCATGAACACGATGATCAACTCGTGGACGCTGCTCCAGGCGGAGACCTGTGTCGTGTGGTCGCGCTTCGCGTCGTTCGTCGAGGTCGGCGGACGCAGCGGCCTGGGCTTCCGCGACACGGCCCAGGACGTCATGAGCGTCATCCACACCAACCCGACCAAGACGCACCAGCGCATCGTCGAGCTCCTGCGGGCCCAGACGGAGGCGGGCTACGGCCTGCACCTGTTCGAGCCCAAGGCGTTCGACCCGGACGCGCCCAAGCTCCCCGACGTCCCGTCGCCCACGATCGTCCCGACGCCGGACCCCAAGGACCTCATCCACGGGCTCGAGGACACGTGCTCGGACGACCACCTGTGGCTCGTGCCGTCGGTCGTGGAGTACGTCAAGGAGACGGGCCGCCTCGAGTTCCTCGACGAGGAGATCCCGTTCGCGGAGGGCACGCCCGCCACGGTGTACGAGCACCTCACGCGCGCGCTCGACTTCTCGAGCCAGCAGGTCGGTCAGAACGGTGTGGCCCTGGGCCTGCGTGCGGACTGGAACGACTGCCTCAACCTGGGCGGCGGCGAGACCTCGCTGGTCACGTTCCTGCACGCGTGGGCCATCCAGGCGTTCCTGGAGCTCGCACGGCACCGTGCCGCTGCCGGGGACGAGGCCGCGGCAGCGGACGTCGCCAAGTACGAGGCCGAGCTCGAGCGCATCGCGAAGGTCGCGGACACCCAGCTCTGGGACGGCGCCTGGTGGATCCGCGGCTACACGCGCGACGGCGTGAAGATCGGCTCGAACGACAACGACGAGGGCAAGATCTTCCTCGAGCACCAGGCGTGGCCCGTCATCGCGGGCATCACGACCCAGGAGCGCGGCGAGGCGTCGATGGACTCGGTGCGCGAGCTCCTGGGCTCGGAGTACGGCAACCACCTGAACTGGCCGGCGTTCACCAAGGTCGACGACACGGTCGGGTTCGTGACGCGCGTGTACCCGGGCATCAAGGAGAACGCGGCGATCTTCTCGCACCCGAACGCGTGGCCCATCATCGCCGAGGCCATGCTGGGCCGCGGTGACGAGGCCGTGCAGTTCTACGACGCGATCCTGCCGTACAACCAGAACGACAACATCGAGGTCCGCGGGGCCGAGCCGTACGCCTACGTGCAGTTCCTGTACGGCCGTGACCACGAGTGGTTCGGCAAGGCGCAGAACCCGTGGCTCACGGGCACCGCAGGCTGGATGTACACGGCCGCGACCAAGTACATCCTCGGTGTGCGCCTGGCTCTCGACGGTCTGGTCGTCGACCCGTCGATCCCCAAGGACTGGGACGGCTTCGAGGTGCGTCGCGAGTGGCGCGGAGCGGTCTACGAGATCGAGGTCCGCAACCCCGACCACGTCTCGAAGGGCGTGACGTCGGTGACGCTCGACGGCGTCGAGCTCGACCCGACGCAGCCGATCCCGGCCCAGCCGGAGGGCTCGGAGGTCAAGGTCGTGGTGACGCTGGGCTGACCGCCAGCCGCTGAGTGCGGAGCAGCTGTCGTCGAACGGCTCGTCCGACGACAGCTGCTCCGCACTCAGCGTCTACGGGACCCGGTGGTCAGTCCGAGAAGTCCACGATCACGGGAACGTGGTCCGAGGCGCCCTTGCCCTTGCGCTCGTCGCGGTCGATCTCCACGCCCGTCGCGCGGGCCCGCAGCGCGGGGGACAGGTAGGCGAAGTCGATCCGCATGCCCTGGTTCTTGGGGAAGCGCAGCTGCTGATAGTCCCAGTACGTGTACTTGTGCTCCTCGGGGAAGAACTCGCGCGTGACCTCGGTGTACCCGGCCGCCGCGAACGCCGAGAACGCCTCCCTCTCGGGCGGGGAGGTGTGCGTGTGCCCCGCGAACACGGCCGGGTCCCACACGTCGGTGTCGAGCGGCGCGACGTTCCAGTCGCCGACCAGCGCCACCTGCGCCGCAGGATCGGCCGCGAGCCAGCCCGCGGCCTGCTCGCGCAGGTTGCCGAGCCACTCGAGCTTGTACGGGTAGTGCGGGTCGTCGAGCCCGCGCCCGTGCGGTACGTACAGGCTCCACACGCGCACGCCGCCGCACGTCGCGCCGATCGCCCGGGCCTCCAGGTGCGGCTCGGCCCCGAAGTGCGGTTGCGTCGCGAAGCCCGTCTCGACGTCCTCGATCCCCACGCGGGACACGATCGCGACCCCGTTCCACTGGCTCAGCCCGAAGTGCGCGACCTCGTACCCCGCGGCCTCGAAGACCTCGTGCGGGAACTGGGCGTCCTTGCACTTGGTCTCCTGCAGCGCGAGCACGTCGGTGCCCGAGCGTTCCAGGAAGGCCACGGCCCGCTCGGCGCGGGCTCGGATCGAGTTGATGTTCCAGGTGGCGAGTCGCATGGCGCCCAGGCTAGCCGGGGCGACCCACGCCCGGTGCGGGTGGACGGCGAGCCGACGGCCCGAGGTGCGTGGCGCCGTCGGGCACGGGGGTCCCCCGACCGCCGCGCGCCCCCTAGGCTGGGCCCATGGCGACTGCACTGATCACCGGCGCGAGCGCCGGCCTGGGCCTCGAGTTCGCGTGGCAGCTGGCCACGGCCCGTCACGACCTGGTCCTCGTCGCGCGCGACGCCGAGCGCCTCGAGCGCGTCGCGGCGCAGATCCGCGCGGCCGCGGGCGTGCGGGTCCAGGTGCTCCCGGCGGACCTCTCGGTGCCCGACGACGTCGCGCGCGTCGCAGCACGTCTCGCCGTGGTCGACGAGGACGAGGCAGGGCAGCGACCCGTGGGCCTGCTCGTCAACAACGCCGGCTACGCGGTGCACCAGCGCTTCGTGGGCGGGGACGTCGACGCCGAGGTCAAGGCGCTGGACGTCATGGTGCGCGCGGTCCTGGTGCTCTCGCACGCCGCAGCGGGCCAGATGACCGAGCGCGGGCGCGGCGCGATCCTCAACGTCGCGTCGGTCGCGGCGCTCACGGCGAGCGGGACCTACTCGGCCGCCAAGGCGTGGGTGCGGACGTTCACCGAGGGGCTCGCGGTCGAGCTGCGCGGGACGGGCGTGACGGCCACGGCCCTGTGCCCGGGGCTCACGCACACCGAGTTCCACGAGCGGGCCGGGATCGACTACACGCAGCTTCCCGAGGTCGCGTGGCTCAACGCGGACCGGGTCGTCGCGGCGGCCCTCGCGGACGTGCGCCGCGGCGTCGTGATCTCGACGCCCTCGCTGCGGTACCGGCTGGCGTCGGGGCTGCTCAAGGTCGCACCGCGTGCCGCCGTGCGGGCGTTCGAGGCGCGCTGACCGGTCTCGGGTCGCGGTCGGGCGCGGAGGACGGACCCGCAGGAACGCTAGCCTTGACCCCATGACCGACACCTCCACGCACCTGTCCCCGACGCCCCGCGAGCAGCTCCGCGACCTGATCGCCGAGCTGGCGATCGTGCACGGGAAGGTCACGCTCTCCTCGGGCAAGGAAGCCGACTACTACGTGGACCTGCGCCGCATCACGCTGCACCACCGCGCGGCGCCGCTCGTCGGGCACGTCCTGCTGGACCAGCTCGAGGAGGCCGGGCTGGGGACCGCGGAGGTCGACGCCGTGGGCGGTCTGACGCTCGGTGCTGACCCCATCGCGACCGCGCTGCTGCACGCCGCGGCCTCGCGGGGCCAGGACCTCGACGCGTTCGTGGTGCGCAAGGCCGCCAAGGCCCACGGGATGCAGCGTCAGATCGAGGGGCCGGAGATCGCGGGGCGCCGCGTCGTCGTCGTCGAGGACACGACGACGACGGGTGGCTCGCCCATCACGGCGATCGAGGCGGCGCGGGCAGCGGGCGCCGAGGTCGTGGGCGTCGCGACGATCATGGACCGCGACACGGGTGCGCGCGAGAAGATCGAGGCGCTGGGCGTGCCCTACTTCTCGATCTTCGGCCTGACGGACTTCGACCTCGCCTGAGCAGGCCTGAGCAGGTCTTGAGCGACCCGTGAGCGGGCCGGCAGCGGGAGGGGGCACGTCGTGACCTGGGTGGCGTGGGTCGTCTTCGTCGTCGTGGACGTCGTCGTGATCGGTCTGATGTACGTGTTCTGGCGGGCCGGCAAGGCGCGGCTGCGCATGTTCGAGGCGTGGGCCGCGCGCCACGGGTGGCGCTACGAGGCCCTCGACCGCGAGCTCGCGAAGCGCTGGCGGGGGACCCCGTTCGGGGCGGGGCACGACCGCAAGGCGACCGAGGTCCTCGCAGGCGAGTACGCAGGCCGCCCGGCGCTGTCGTTCACGTACGTCTGGACCGTCGGGGGCGGCAAGAGCGAGACGACGCACACGGCGCACGTGGTCGCCCTGTTCCTGCCGGCGGTGCTGCCCGCGCTCGAGCTGACGCCCGAGGGCTTCGGGGCCAGGCTCGCCAAGGCGTTCGGCGGGCAGGACGTGCAGCTCGAGTCGGAGGACTTCAACCGGGCCTGGCGCGTCGAGACGAGCGACCTCCGGTTCGCGCACCAGGTCCTGCACCCGCGCCTCATGCACCGTCTCCTCGAGCCGGACTTCGCGCGACGCAACGTGCGGATCGAGGGGGACGCGATCCTCGGGTGGACGGGTGGCAGGACGGTCCTGGACAACGTGTTCCCCCTCATGTCGCGGCTCGCGGCCGTGGCCGACGCGATCCCGGACCACGTCTGGCTCGACCGCGGGGCGTCGCCACCGCGTCGGCAGGGAGACCGGCCCCGCTCCGCGCCGACGTGGGGGACGCCGGCTCCCTGACGCCTCGGTCCGGGGTGCCCTGCTCCCCGCTACGATGCACGTACCTTCCGCGTCGCCCGACGACGTCACGCACCTCGGCCTGTCGGGCCCGGGCGCGCGGGCGTCCGGGCCGGGCGGTCCGACACCTCAGCCCAAGGGGGCAGCATGTCAGGCGGCATCATCGCCTTGATCGTCATCGGCGTCATCGTCCTGATCGTCCTCTTCTGGGCGGTCGCGCAGTACAACGGCTTCGTCCGGCTGCGGAACCTGGTGCAGGAGTCGTGGCGTCAGATCGACGTCGAGCTGCACCGGCGCCATGACCTCATCCCGAACCTGATGGAGACCGTGAAGGGGTACGCCGCGCACGAGCGGGGCGTCTTCGAGCAGGTCGCCGCGGCGCGTTCGGCAGCGGCGGGACCGGTCTCCGGTCCGGCGGACCAGGCAGCCAAGGAGAACCAGCTGACGCAGGCGCTCGGGCGGCTGTTCGCGGTCGCCGAGGCCTACCCGCAGCTCCGTGCCAGCGAGAACTTCGGTCAGCTCCAGGCCGAGCTGACGAACACCGAGGACCGCATCGCGGCCGGTCGTCGGTTCTACAACGCGAACGTCCGCACGCTGAACACCAAGGTCGAGACGTTCCCGCCGAACGTCATCGCGAAGATGTTCGGCTTCCAGCGGGCCGAGTACTTCGAGGTCGACAACCCGGCGGTGCGCAACGCGCCGCGCCTGGACTTCAACGGCAACGGCCCGATCCTCGACCGCTGAGGTCGAGGACCGGCCGCGACGTGCGGCACGGACGGACGAGGGGCGGTGCGCCAGGGGCGCGCCGCCCCTCGGCGCGTCCCGGTCCGACAGGCGTCTGAGACGAGGGTGTGACTCCGACCACAGGAGATAAGGTAATCCTTGCTTTGGTGAGGCACGCCTTATATGGTCCACAGGGCGATGGTCGAGAGACCTGCCGCCCTGACGCCGCCATCGCGGGCGGCCCACGAACCATCACGGGAGACCGAGTGCTCATCACGCAACGAGGAGGGCGCCGTCGCGCTCTCGCCTCACTCCTGACCGGAGCGCTCGTCGCCGGTCTCGCAGTCGTCGGGGTCACTCCCGCCAGCGCCGCGGACACCGTCACGGTGTCGGGCGGCAGCGCCACCTGGAACCTCAAGGACAGCTGGACCGGATACGTCGGCGGTGCGGGGACGATCACGCCGGCGCTGAGCAACGGCAAGTCCGTGTACTCGCCCGCGAGCGGCAGCATCGACCCCGTGACGGGCGTCGGCGCGCTGCGCTTCGGTGGATCGACCAACTACAAGGCGCACGGCGGCGTCCTCGACATCACGGTCGCCGACCTGCGTCTCACGATCAGCTCGCCGACGACCGGCGTCCTCACCGCGGACGTCACCACGGCCGCCGGGTTGGCAGACGACGTCAAGGTCGCCGACGTGGCCGTGAGCACGGCCCGCGCGGGCGACACGCTCACCGTCACGGCGAACGGGGCCCTGTCCAGCGCGTTCGGTGCGCTCGACGGCAACTTCTCCGACTACGTCGGCCAGCCGATGTCGACCTTCACCGCCACGCTCGACGCGCCGCTCCCGGTGGCGCCGGCCGCACCGACGACCACGACGCTCGCGGTCGCCCCGGCGGGCACCTCGGTCGAGGGGACCGCGGTCGCGCTGAGCGCGACGGTCGCCCCGGCCGCAGCGGGCAGCGTCGAGTTCCTCGACGGAGCCACGTCGCTGGGCACGGCCACGGTGTCCGACGGCGCCGCTCGCCTCGACGTCGCGGCTCCGGCAGTGGGGGAGCACGCCTACTCGGCACGCTTCACCCCGGCCGACGCAGCCGCGTTCGTCGCCTCGACGTCCGCGTCCACCGCGCACACCGTGACGGCCAAGACCGTCGATCCGCCGGCTCCGGTCGCAGACCCCAAGGTGACGGTCACGCCGAGCGCGGATGTCGACCCCGCGGTCGAGAACAAGTTCACGATCTCGGGGACGGGGTTCGTGGGTGCTGGCGCGAAGAACGGTGCCTACGTCCTGCTGGGCGAGTCGTCGATCTGGAAGGGCGAGGGCCCGCTCCTGGCCGAGGGCTGGCTGCAGCAGGTCTACGTCCGCTCGATCGTCGACGGCGCGTTCAGGACCACGATCACGGTCCCGGCGGGCTCGTTCGACGCCACGAAGGAGTACGTGGTCGCGACGTCGGCCGCGCACGCCCTCTCGGTCACGGATCGTTCGCTCGACACGTTCACGCCCGTCACGTTCAAGGGTCGAGGTGTTCGCTGCTGATGGTGTGACGCCGTTGAAGAGCACCGTGGTGCGTCCTGGTGATGCGGTCGTGGTGAAGGGTTCTGGTTTCGATCCGGCCGCGAACGTCGGTGGGCGTGGGGTGCCGATCCCGGCGAACCTGCCGCAGGGCACGTATGTGGTGTTCGGGTCGTTCGCGGACGAGTGGCAGCCCTCGRCTGGTGCTCCGGCGTCGGCTCGTAAGGTCGGGCCGCAGGCGTGGGCTCTGGCGGAGTCGGTGCTGGACCAGGTTCCGCCGGCTTTCCAGGGGACGATCCGCAAGCAGTGGGTCGACATCGCCGAGGACGGTTCGTTCGAGGGTGGGTCGTTCGGGGTCTACACGTACGCGGCTGGTGGCGTGAAGAACGCTGCTCAGGAGCTCTCGGTCCCGGTCAACTTCACGAACGCCCCGGCTCCTGCACCGCTCACGGTCACCCCCTCGGCGCCGTCGGTCACGGCGGGAGCCAAGCTGTCGCTCACCGTCGCGGGTCTTGCGACCGGCGACAAGGTCTCGTCCGTCCGTCTGGGTGGTGCAGCGGCAACCTTCGTCGTGAACGACGGGGCGGTCGTCGTGACGGTGCCGGCGGACCAGGCGCCGGGTGAGCTCACTGTCGCCGTGACGAGCGCGCTCGGTGCCACGGGGACGGCGACCGTCACCGTGGTCGCCAAGCCCGTCACCCCGCCGACCTCCGGCGTCGCCGGGAGCCTGCAGTGGGGCGTCAAGGAGTCCTTCCGCAGCTACATCACGGGGAACATCGCGAAGGGTGGCATCCAGACGTCCGGTGGAGCAACGGGCGCCGCGAGCGACCGCTACACGTTCCCCCAGTCCGCGAAGAGCGCGTTCGACACGGCCGCACGTCAGGGCAAGGTCGACTACGCCGGTACCGTCCGCTTCACCGGGCACGGTGGGGTGCTCGACGTCCGACTCACGAACCCCCGCATCGTCGCCACAGGCGGCCAGGCGACCCTGGTCGCAGACGTCGACTCGAAGGACATCGACGGCGGTTCGTTCGTACAGGCCGGCGTCACGATCGCGACGCTCGACCTGTCCGCAGCGAAGGCCACGACCGCGAACGGTTCGACGACCTACGCGGACGTCCCTGCTGTCCTCACGGCAGCTGGTGTCCCGGCGTTCGGCTCGTTCTACACGGCCGGCGACGCGCTCGACCCCGTGACCTTCACGGTCGGCGCTGCGGTCGACAACCCGGGCACGACGCCGGGCGAAGGGTCGGGCAACACCGACGGTTCGGGTACGCCGAAGGACCCGGCCGTGGCCGACCTCTCCGTCTCGCAGGTCGCCCCCGGCGACCAGGTCACGATCAGCGGCTTCGGGTTCGGGGCGAACGAGTCGGGCCTGCGCGTCGAGGTCCACTCCACCCCGCGGGTGCTCGCCACGGGCATCACGGCCAACGCCGGTGGCGCTGCCACGTCGACCGTCACGATCCCCAAGGATCTTCCGGCGGGCGAGCACACGCTGCTCCTCATCGGCGCGAACCACACCGCGTCCGCGGCCATCACGGTCACGAGTTCGAGCACCTCGGGCAGCGGTTCCAGCGCTCAGCAGTGCTACGCGCAGGGTGTCAACGGCGCCACGTTGACCTGGGCCGTGAGCGACAAGTTCCGCGCGTACATCGCGGGGCCCATCGCCAAGGGCTCGGTCTCGGCCAGCGGTGCCAAGGACAACGGCTCCACGACCACGTGGAGCGGTGGCAAGGGATCGTTCAACACCGAGCTCGGCAAGGGCCGCGCCGCCTTCGCAGGCTCGGTGGCCTTCACCGGCCACGGCGGCATCCTCGACCTGCAGATCTCCAACCCGCGGGTCCAGGTCAACGGCGGCAGCGGCACGCTCGTCGTCGACGTCGTGAGCAGCGACATGGAGGGCAACAAGTCCACGAGCAAGGGTGTCGCGTTCGCGAACCTCGACCTCTCGGGCAAGAAGTCGACCTCGGGCACCACGATCACGTGGACCGGCGCGCCGGCCACGCTGACGGCCGCAGGCGCCAAGGCGTTCGCGGGCTTCTACGAGGCAGGGACCGCACTGGCTCCCGTCACGTTCAGCTTCCCGATCGGGGGCGACGTCGAGTGCGACGCGTTCTCGGGACTTGCCGCCACCGGCACCGAGGCGGGCAACGTCACGGCCCTCGCGGTGATGCTGCTCCTCAGCGGCGCGGGCCTGCTCGCGGTGAGCAGGCGCCGTCGGGCACGCGCGACCGCCTGACGCACGACCGCCCGCCGTTCGTCGTCCTCGCCTCAGCCGGTCGCAGCGACCTCGGACGCTGGCCGGTAGCGGTGCTCCAGGCGCCCCGCGGAGCCGTGGTGGGGGTGTTTCTGCCTCGGCACGGCCGATCGCAGGCCTGCGAGGCCCCGCCGCACGCTGCCCTGGTACCCCGAGGGCGAGTTCTAGCGGTCGTCGCAACACCCAAGCGATGGGCATGCGATGGGCTTCGAGATTCGTCAGGAGCGGCAGAGTGCTGGGCGGAGGGCTGAGGTTCGAGAGGGCGGAATACTCCCGCCTCATGGACCTTGGTTACGCCAACGCCGAGGCGTGCGATCGAGCAGGTATCAACCCTCGAACGGGCAGGGAGTGGCGCAACGGTCGTCCGGACGGGCGAAAGAGGCCCCCGCCGCCGAGCTCAACGCCCGGCCTCGCAAGACGCTGGGCTGGCAGACACCAGCCCGGCGTCTCCGCAACTCATCACTCGGCCGATGTGATGCCCCTTCACATCACGCTAGGTATCAATGCCATGGCCAGGTATAGCCACCGCCGTCTTCACCGCTCGAGCTAAGACGGGAACCGAAAGCTGGCCAGCGTCATCGGCAGGCGCGTCCTCAAGTTCGCCGGCCAACCTCTGGAAGAACGCCTCTGCGGCGAAGGTGCTCCATAACTCAGGTGTGTCGTAGGCCGAGTCGCGCAAGTCCCACAAGGCACCGACAAGCTCGTCCGTCGTGCGGGCCGCATCGAGCCGCTGCAGCGCAATCGAGAGTCCGTCCATGCGCCGATCGTAGAGGTGAACGTCGGTCACGTGACCTTCGATGCCTACCCCTACGATCGTGATGGGACGCTGTGCTATACACACCGTGTTGCGACGAACGCTAGAACTCGCCGAGCTGGTCGGGGGCCGGGGCAGCGTGCTGTCCGGGAGCGTGGGTCAGACGAGGTCGACGAGGTTCGCGATCGAGTCGACGACCTTGCTGGGACGGAACGGGAACGTGTCGACCTCGTGGATCTTGGTCGAGCCCGTCATGACGAGGTAGGTGTAGAGCCCGGCCTCGATGCCCGCGACGACGTCGGTGTCCATGCGGTCGCCGATCATCGCGGTCGTCTCGGAGTGCGCGTCGATGCGGTTGAGCGCGGACCGGAACATCATGGGGTTGGGCTTGCCCACGAAGTACGGCTCGCGTCCGGTGGCGGCCGTGATCATCGCGGCGACCGCACCGGTCGCGGGCAGCGGTCCCTGTTGCGAGGGGCCGGTCGTGTCCGGGTTGGTGCAGATGAAGCGCGAGCCGCCCAGGATCAGGCGGACGGCCTTGGTGATCGCCTCGAACGAGTACGTGCGGGTCTCGCCGAGCACCACGTAGTCGGGGTCGGACTCGGTGAGCGTGTAGCCGGCCTCGTAGAGGGCCGTGGTCAGGCCCGCCTCGCCGATCGCGTAGGCGCTGCCGCCGGGGACCTGGTCGCTCAGGAACTGCGCGGTGGCCAGGGCGGACGTCCAGATCGACTCCTCGGGCACCTCGATGCCCGAGGTCGCGAGGCGCGCACGCAGGTCGCGGGCCGTGAAGATCGAGTTGTTCGTCAGGATGAGGAACGGGCGTTCCTTGTCGCGCAGCGCGCGCACGAACTCGGCCGCTCCGGGGATGGCGTGGCCCTCGTGGACGAGCACGCCGTCCATGTCGGTGAGCCAGCTCTCGATCACGCGCGTCATCAGTGGTCCTCTCCAGGGGTGTGCTCGACGGCGTCCGTCGTCTTCTCGGACCGGGTCGGCGGGGCGGTGGTCGCCTCGGCCGTCGTCAGGGGGGTGTCGCTCGCACCTGCGGTCGGGACGGCGGGTGTGGCAGCGGTCGGGACGGCGGGTGTAACAGCGGTCGGGACGGCGGGTGTGGCAGCGGTCGAGGTCGCGTCAGCCGCAGCAGCGGCCGTCCCGACCGCGGCGAGCTGCGCCTTGGCGCTCCTCGCCTCGCGGCGGGCCCGCAGCACCTCGATCACCACGGGGACGACCGAGACGGCGACGATGAGGACGAGGATCGTCTCGATGTGGTCGTTGACGAACTGGACGTTGCCGAGCCAGTAGCCGAGCAGCGTCACGCCGACGCCCCACACGAACGCGCCGACCAGGTTGTAGGCGACGAACGTCCGGTAGCGCATGCCGCTCATGCCTGCGGCGACCGGGGCGAACGTCCGCAGGAAGGGGACGAACCGCGCCAGGATGACCGTGCGTCCGCCGAAGCGCTCGAAGTAGTCGTGGGCCTGGTCGATGTACTTGGTCTTGAGGACGCGGGCGTCAGGCGTGAAGAGGCGGGGGCCGATCTTGTTGCCGATCAGGTAGGCGAGCTGGTCCCCGAGGAACGCGGCGGCGAAGATCATGGCGCACACGACCCAGATCGACAGGTTCAGCTCGTCCTGGGCCACCAGGAGGCCCGCGGTGAAGAGCAGCGAGTCACCGGGCAGGAACGGGAAGAGCAGCCCGGTCTCGATGAAGACCACGGCGACGATGCCGAACACCGCGTACACGCCGAAGCGCTCGATGAAGCCGCTGATCATGGTCCGCGCGTCGAGCCAGTCCGGACCGAGCGCGACGACCTGGCCCCCGTCGACGGCAGAGAGCGCCGCGGCGGCGTGGGGCAGCGCTGAGGTCAGGAGCAGGTCGGTGAGCACGCCACCAGCGTAGTGGGCGTCCCGCTGCCCGGACCCGGGCCGTGTCGAGCGGCTGTCGAGCACTCGTGAACATCCTGCGGGGATCGGGCCCTGATGGTGCGCCGGGGACAATGGAGCCGTGACGAACTCCCCCGGGCGCCCCGCGCGCGACGACCTGCCCGCAGCGCGCTCCCGGACCGAGGCGCCCACCGGACGGCCGAGTGAGCCCTCGCCCGAGCCGCCGCTCGCCCGCGGCGAGGACCAGGTCGAGGTGGGCGTGGGCCCCTGGCCGGGCGGACGGGAGGCCTGGCCGACCGACGCGCGCTACGACGTCGACCTGCTCGAGCAGGGTGACCGGCGCAACGTCGTGGACGCCTACCGCTACTGGACGGTCGAGGCGATCGTCGCGGACATGGACGCGCGCCGCCCTGCGGACCGGCGCCTGCACGTCGCGATCGAGAACTGGGGCCACGACCTGAACATCGGGTCGGTCGTGCGCACTGCCAACGCGTTCAACGCGGCGGGCGTGCACATCGTGGGTCGGCGGCGCTGGAACCGTCGCGGTGCCATGGTCACCGACCGCTACCAGCACGTGAGCCATCAGCCGCAGGTCGAGGACCTGCTCGCGTGGGCCGCGGCGCAGCACGACGGCGCGGGCATCCCGGTGATCGGGATCGACAACGTCCCGGGCTCGATCCCGATCGAGGGCTTCGCGTTCCCGCCGGAGTGCGTCCTGCTGTTCGGGCAGGAGAGCAGCGGGCTCTCGGCCGAGGCGCGTGCGGCGAGCCGGGAGATCCTGCACATCACGCAGCTCGGGTCGACGCGATCGATCAACGCGGGGGCCGCGGCGGCGATCGCGATGCACGCGTGGGCCGTGCAGCACGCCTACCGGTAGCAGGCCGTCCGACCCCCGGGACGTCCCAACCAGTGGTGACGGACGTCCACCAGTGGGACGGGCCACACCGCCGGTAGGGATCCATGGCAAAATCATGGGGATAACAGGGCGCGCGGCAGTGTCGTCGGCACCCACCTCCTTCCGTCATTGGAGTTCTGCAGATGGCTATCGCAACCCCCGAGGTCTACGCCGAGATGATCGACCGCGCGAAGGCAGGCAAGTTCGCCTACCCCGCCGTCAACATCACGTCGTCGCAGACCATCACCGCCGCCATTCAGGGCTTCGCCGAGGCCGAGTCCGACGGCATCATCCAGGTCTCCGTCGGCGGCGCCGAGTACGCGGCGGGCTCGACCATCAAGGACCGCGTCACCGGTTCGCTCGCCCTCGCGGCGTACGCGACCGAGGTCGCCAAGAACTACGACGTCACCATCGCGCTGCACACGGACCACTGCGCCAAGCAGAACCTGGACTCCTGGGTCCGTCCGCTGCTCGCGCTGGAGATCGAGCAGGTCAAGGCCGGCAAGCTCCCCACGTTCCAGTCGCACATGTGGGACGGCTCGTCCGTGCCGCTCGACGAGAACCTGATCATCGCCGAGGAGCTCCTCGAGCTCTCCGTCGCCGCGCGCACCATCCTCGAGATCGAGGTCGGCGTCGTCGGTGGCGAGGAGGACGGCCACACGGCCGAGATCAACGACAAGCTCTACACGACGGTCGAGGACGGTCTCGCGACCGTCAAGGCCCTCGGTGCGGGCGAGAAGGGCCGCTACCTGACGGCCCTCACGTTCGGCAACGTGCACGGCGTCTACAAGCCGGGTGCGGTCAAGCTGCGTCCGTCGATCCTCGCGGACATCCAGAAGGCCGTCGGCGAGGCCATCGGCAAGGAGAACCCGTTCGACCTCGTCTTCCACGGCGGTTCGGGCTCCACGGCCGAGGAGATCACCGAGGCCGTGGACAACGGCGTCATCAAGATGAACATCGACACGGACACGCAGTACGCGTTCACGCGTCCGGTCGTCGACCACATCTTCCGCAACTACGACGGCGTCCTGAAGGTCGACGGCGAGGTGGGCAACAAGAAGGCCTACGACCCGCGCGCCTGGGGCAAGCTCGCCGAGGCCGGCATGGCTCAGCGCATCGTCGAGGCGTCGCAGCAGCTGCGTTCCGCGGGCCAGAAGATCCGCTGAACGGCTCGCTGAGCCGCCCGCGAGGGCGGTGAGCCCGGCGGGAGCGTCCCGCCACCAGGAGTGCCAGCAGGCCCCGGTCCGTCAGGACCGGGGCCTGCTGCGTGTCGTGGGGCGGCTCGGGCTGCCCGACGGCGGAGCGTCCGTCGGGCGGCCGGCCTCAGCGGTCGCTGCGCGGGAGGCGACGGCTCCCGTTGAGGTGAGTGACGCCGTCGGGCAGGTCGAAGCCGGGGTCCTCGTCGACGATGTCGAGCATGTCCCCGATGCGCGTGACCTCGAGCAGGAAGCGGACGGTCGGGGGAGCGCGCAGCACCCGGACACGGTGCGGCCCGCGCGTCGCGAGCCGCGCGAGGAACGCCACGCCCGAGGAGTCCATGAAGGTCACGTGGTGCGCGTCGATCTCGACGGGGAGGCCCGTGGCCTCGGCGTCCGCGGTCGCGTCCAGCAGGTCCGGGCCCAGATCGGCGTCGATCTCGCCCGACAGCACGATGCGGGCGCGTGTCGCCCCGACGATGACGTGAACGCTCGCAGGGTCGGACTGCTCCGTCACGACGTTGCTCGACCCGGTCGCGGGGTCGTCAGGCTCGCTACCAACCGTGGTGTTACCGTCGCGCACGTTGCTCCTCCCAGCGTGGACCGGACCCGCACAGGTCTCGGAGATCACCAATCTACGGTTGAATGTCCACTCGGGACAGTAACGCGCTCACGGCAATCTCGGTCGGAGGTGGGAATGGTCGGCTCGTCGAGCCTCGGGCTGGGCTCCTGGGCCCATGGTCCGCGCGCGGCCGGGGCCTCCCTGCCGGCAGGCGGACCGGAGCTCTTCGCGCGCGCCGCGCAACGCTCCGGGGTCGCGTCCTTCCTGCTGGGCAGCCGGTCCCAGGGCATGCCGATGATCTGGGTCAACGACGCCTTCTGCCGGCTCACGGGGTTCACGGCCGACGAGGTCCTGAGCCGCAGCCCGCGCTTCCTCGCCGAGCTCCTCGCGGACCCCGCCGAGGCGGACCTGTTCCGCGCCGCGGTCGAGGAGGGGCGCGACGTCGCGCGCACGGTCCGCAGCGACCGGCACGACGGCGCGTCGTTGTGGACGCAGGTCTCGCTGTCTCCGGTCGACGAGGCCGACGGCGAGGTCGCCCACTGGATCGGCATGATGATCGACGTCTCCGAGCACATCGACCGGTCTGCGGCCCAGCTCGCGTCGCTCGAGCTCGAGCGCCGGGAGCGCGTCAGCCTCGCGATCATCACCGAGACCTCGGACCTGCTCAACGACCTCGACTACCCGCTCGCGCTGCGCGAGATCTGCGACGTCCTCGAGGGGGCGCTCGTCGGGTGGGCCGGTTTCTACATGAACGACGACGGGCTGCGCTACGCCGAGGGCATCGACACGACGACCCCGCCGAGCGGCCGTGGGCAACGTCACGGCCGCTACATCGCGGACGGGGCGGGCGTCGTCGAGGGGGCCATGGGGCTCACGGACGCTCTCGGGGACGCCACGGGTCCCGCGGGCCTCGTGCCCGGCACCGTGATCGACCTGCAGGACACGGTGCAGGACCTGCTCGACGGCCGGATCGACGGCCCGGTCCGCCTGGACCTGACGGCCGACTACCCGCAGTGGTCCGCGTCGAGCTGGCTGAGCCGGGACGTGCGGCAGCGCACCTCGTCGAACGCCGATGCGCCCAGCGCCGTCCTGCTCCACGCGATCGCCGGCCGCCGCCGCGTCCTGGGGCTGCTCGCCACGAGCGGGCTGCCCGCCTCGGTGACGACGGCCCCCGACGCGTCGGGCACCGGGGCGGTCCTGCGTGCGCTCGCCCGGCGGGCAGGTCTCGCGATCGACAACGTGCGCCTGTACGCCCGCGAGCACCGCCTGGCCGAGACGCTCCAGCGGGCCATGCTGCCCGAGCAGGCGGACGTCACGGGGCTCGACGTGTGGACCTACTACGCGCCCAACTCCGAGCACGCGCAGGTCGGCGGCGACTGGTACGACGTCCTGCAGATCTCCCCCGACGTCGTCGGCCTGGTGATCGGGGACGTCGTGGGCCACGACGTCGAGGCCGCGGCCGCGATGGGGCAGCTGCGGTCGGTGGTCCGTTCGTACGCGTACGAGCTCACGACCCCGGGGCCCGTGCTCGAGCGCGTCGACCAGCTCGTCGTGGGGATGCGCATCCCGCGGTCCGCGAGCCTCGTGTACGCGGCGCTCACGCACCGTCCTCCGGCTCGGCCTGACGCGCGTTCGCCCGAGCTCGACCCCGAGGCGTTCGAGGAGAGCACGACGGTCCTGGAGGCCGACGCGACGGACGGCGCAGCCGACGCGGGCGACGACGCGAAGACCTGGGCGATCGAGTACTCGCGGGCGGGGCACCTCCCGCCCCTGCTGCTCCGGGGTGGTGCGGTGACGCAGCTCAACGAGGCGGGCGGCTCGCTCGTCGGGTTCGGTACCGGCACCCGGGCGACGGGGCGCGTCGAGCTCGAACCCGGCGACGTCCTGCTCTTCTACACGGACGGGCTGATCGAGCGGCGCGACCGCGCGCTGCGCGTCGGGCTCGACGCCCTCGTGGAGGCGACCCGGTCGATCACGGCCATCGACTCGGCCGGCATCGGCGAGGAGCTCCTCTCCCGCCTCGCGGACGCCCCCGAGGACGACGTGGCCCTCGTGGTCGTGCGGATCCCGGACCCGGTCTCGGACCCCGTCACCTCGGCCCTGAGCCCGCGGAGCCGTCGCTGGCTCCTCCCGAGCGAGCCCGCGTCGATCGGGCGCGCCCGTCATGCCGTGCTGCGCACGTGCCAGGCCTGGGACCTGGGTGACAGCGCCAACGCCGAGCTCGTGGTCTCCGAGCTCGTCGCCAACGGGGTCCTGCACGGCTGGGGTCACCTCGCGCTGCGGCTGTTCGACACGGGCGACGGCCTGCGCGTCGAGGTCGAGGACTCCAACCCTGCGCCGCCCGTCTCGACCGACGGGCACGCGCACCGGATGGGCGGGTTCGGGATGCAGATCGTCGAGCGCCTCGCGGACTGGGGCTGGCGTCCGGCGGGCTCGGGCAAGCTCGTGTGGGCGCGGCTGCGCCCGCTCGGGGAGCGGCAGGACAGGTCGGCGAGCGCCCGGGACTGAGGGGCGGTCAGGCGGGAGCGCCGCAGACCGAGGGGCGGTCAGGCGGGTCGGTCGGTCGAGGAACAGCTCGGTCAGGAAGCGTTGGCCCCCGCCGGCGGGTCGCAGCGGTGGTCGACGTCGATCCGGAAGAGGTCGAGCGCGCCGCACACCTCGAGGACGAACAGGTCCCGGTCGTCGCACCCCCGCAGGACGGTCGCACCGCCGCGCTTGCGTCCCGAGTCGGCGAGCGAGATGAGGAACGCTGCGCCCGTGGAGTCCATGAAGGTCACCCGGCACATGTCGATCACCAGGAGCTGACGGCGCAGCCCGACGACGCGGGCGGCGATCTCGGGGAACTGGTCCCGTTCGGCGAGATCGAGGTCTCCGGCGATGACGAGAGTGGTCGTCGCGGGGGAGGTCGAGATCTCGATCATGGTCCTGACTCTAGGCGGGTGCGCCGTTCGTTGCACATGCGCTCGTCAGGGGCCTGCGAGAATCGACGGATGTCGACCACACCAGTGCGCCCCAACCTCCTCGACGGACCGGCTCCGGTGCGTCTGCCCGCCGAGCCGGACGTCGTCGCCGGCCTCGCGCGCGGCGACGAGCCGTTCGGGCTCGCGGCCGCCCACCCGTCGTCCTCGCTGCTCTGGGCGCTCCTCGCCGAAGCCACGCTGCGCGACGGGGGAGAGCACGCCCCGGTGACCGCGTACGCGTTCGCGCGCACCGGGTACCACCGGGGCCTCGACGCGCTGAGGCGGGCAGGGTGGCGCGGCCAGGGGCCGATCCCGGCCGACCACGAGCCCAACCAGGGGTTCCTGCGGGCGCTGCTCGCGCTGCACCGCGCCGCCGCGCTCATCGGTGAGACCGACGAGGCCGACCGCTGCGCCCAGTTCCTGGTCGACTCGGGTACCTCGGTCGACGAGGTCGCCGCGCTCGTCGCCTGACGCGCGCAGCACGCAGCACGTCGACGGCGCCGCTCGACGCCCGGCACGCTCGGGGCGCTCGACCCGCGACCCGCACCCGCACCCGCACCCGCACCCGCACCCGAGCCCGGGGCGGGAGCGGCGCCGTCGGACACCTGGAGCGCACCTGGTGGACCAGGGGAGCCGTCCAGGGCAAGGACGGGTAAACTCGTCCCGGCTTCCGGGTGACTGCCGCCCGGACGTGCCTCGGGCCCGCAGAGGACCCGCCGGTGAGACACGACACGCATCGACCCCCGTCGTCAGTGCGTGCCGCCGTTCGCCGGCCGGCCCGTCCTCTGTACGTGCCGGTCGGTGCTGGTCCGTGACCCGGTCCGAGGAACAGGCAGTCTGAAAGTGGGGAATCCATGCCAGGCGTGGTGCTCATCGGTGCCCAGTGGGGCGACGAAGGCAAGGGCAAGGCGACCGACCTCCTCGGTTCGCGGGTCGACTACGTGGTCAAGTTCAACGGCGGCAACAACGCCGGGCACACGGTCGTCATCGGGGACGAGAAGTACGCCCTGCACCTGCTGCCCTCCGGCATCCTGTCGCCGGGCGTGACCCCCGTCATCGCGAACGGCGTGGTCGTCGACATCGAGGTGCTCTTCCAGGAGCTCGACGACCTGATCTCGCGCGGTGTGGACGTCTCGCGCCTCCTGGTGTCCGGGAGCGCGCACGTCATCACCGGGTACCACCGCACCATGGACAAGGTGAGCGAGCGGTTCCTCGGCAAGCGCCGCATCGGGACGACCGGGCGCGGGATCGGGCCGGCGTACGCCGACAAGATCAACCGTGTCGGGATCCGCATGTGGGACCTGTTCGACGAGAAGATCCTGGCCGAGAAGATCGAGGGGTCGCTCGACCAGAAGAACCACCTGCTGGTCAAGGTCTACAACCGCCGCGCCATCACGGTCGACGAGACCGTCGAGGAGCTCCTCGCGTACGCGGAGCGCGTCAAGCCGATGGTCGCGGACACCTCGCTGATCCTCAACCAGGCGCTCGACGCGGGCAAGAACGTCCTCTTCGAGGGCGGGCAGGCCACGATGCTCGACGTCGACCACGGCACCTACCCGTTCGTGACGTCGTCGAACGCGACGGCTGGTGGTGCGGTGACCGGCTCGGGCGTCGGACCCACCAAGATCTCGTCGGTGATCGGCGTCATCAAGGCTTACACGACCCGTGTGGGCGAGGGCCCGTTCCCCACCGAGCTCTTCGACGAGATGGGCGAGTACCTGCTCAAGACGGGTGGCGAGTTCGGCGTGACCACGGGCCGCGCACGCCGCTGCGGCTGGTACGACTCGGTGATCGCGCGCTACTCGAGCCGCATCAACGGGATCACGGACCTGGTCGTGACCAAGCTCGACATCCTCACGGGCATCCCCAAGATCCCCGTGTGCGTCGCCTACGACGTCGACGGCGTCCGGTACGACGAGATGCCCACCGACCAGACGGCGTTCCACCACGCCAAGCCGATCTACACCGAGTTCGACGGCTGGACCGAGGACATCTCCGGCTGCCGGACCTTCGAGGACCTGCCGGCCAACGCCCAGGCGTACGTGCGTTCGCTCGAGGAGCTCTCGGGTGCGCGCGTCTCGGCGATCGGCGTGGGGCCGTCGCGCGACGCGATCATCCCGCTGCACGACCTGCTGCACTGAGACGCCGGTACCGCACCTGTTCCCGACCGGACGGAAGGTTCCAGGTGCGTTGACGAACGTCTGGCGGTAGAAACGGACGTAGCGGATTCTCGATCTCGCATCGAGCGTCCGTTGCGTCCGTTTTTATGTTCTGGTGCTGTGATGTGCGTCGAACATGCCGGAAGATTCCGACAACCTGCGTGAAATGGTCAGGTTTCATCCTCGATTCCGTCAAGGATCGTCGGTATGGTATGGGCGTACCAAGAAAGTCCAGGCAACGGCGCTTCTTGGGGGGACCGCAAGGGATCTTCAGGGTGAGCGTCGGCGTTCGGGCCGTTCGCACCCTGACCGACAGAAACGGGTGTGTGACATGCAGGAATCTCGTAGCCGCAAGATCAAGGTCGGGCTCGCCGGACTCGTCGTCCTCGGCGTGGGCGTCGCCGCGACCAGCGCGCTCTGGAGCGACAACGTCTGGTTCAAGGGCGACGTGACCTCCTCGACGTTCAACCTCGAGGGCTCGCTCGACGGGACGACCTGGGTCGAGTCCGACGACGGGACGAACATCGAGCTGACCATCCCGACGGTCGAGAACCTCTCCCCGGGAACGCCCGTCACCAAGACGGTCTACGTCAAGAACGACACCGACTCGACGAACCCCGCCAACCTTGCGGCCCCAGTCGTCGAGGTCACGAGCGACAGCGCCGAGCTCAAGAGCGCGCTCACCGTCACGGCCGCGTACGCGGACGCCGGTGCAGCGGCGAGCCTCGCGCCCGACGCCCAGGTCGCGATCGACGTGACCTACACGCTCACGATCCCCACCGGTTCGAGCGCCGCCGACAACGCCGCGCTCCAGGGCCAGACGGCCGACTTCACGATCCAGGTCACGGGCACCGAGGTCGTGACTCCCTGACATGACCCGGACCTCACGCACGGCTCGCGCCGTCGTGGGGGTGGCGGCCCTCTGCGCGCTCGGCAGCGCCGGACTCCTCCCGGGGACCGGTGCTGCCGTCGCCGTCGAGGCACCCTCCGAGGCGGCGGCCGGGGAGGTGAGCCCCCAGCCCCTGTCGTTCTCCCTCGACGGCATGTCACCGGGGCAGACCCGCTCGACCGTCGTCGACCTCGTCTCGACCCACGCGTCGGACGGGGTGGTCGTCGACGTCCGCGTCACGTCGACCGGCGAGCTGGGCGACTCGATCAGCACCTCGATCGACGCGTGCACGAGTCCCTGGCAGGGCGACGAGTGCCCGAGCGGCGCCGTCCGGCTCGTCGACGGCTGGCGGGGGCCGCAGTCCGGGCCTGCCGCGCAGGACGTCGTCCTTCCCGCCGGAGCGACCACGTCGCTCCGCGTCCTCGTGACGCTCGACGACGACGCACCCGGTGGCGCCACGGGCACCGTCACGTACGACCTCGCGCTGCAGGGAGACAGCACCGCCGAGGGCGGAGGCACCACCGACCCCTCCGGTCCCGGAGGGCCTGGTGGACCGCTTGCGGCGACGGGCGCCGCCGTGTGGTCGGTCGCGGCGCTCGCAGGTGCCGCGATCGGCGTCGGGGCAGCGCTCCTGCGCCGCAGGAGACATCCTGAACCCGGCGCGACGACCGGGCAGCCGGTCGGGCCGTGAGGCGCAGCGGAGAGACAGGCGCACTCCACGGCTCACGACCTCCGCGCCACCTGCGCGGCAGGTGCTTCGACACGCAGTGCGGCGGTTCGTGCTCGCACGACGACCAGGAGAGGAGTCACCCGTGATCGATCGACCGTCCCCGCGGCCCGGCGTCCGGCGGCTCGCCCCAGGCCGTGCCGCGGCACGGGTGGCCGCCGTGCTGGCGCTCCTGCTCCTGGTCGGAGTCGCCCTGTGGAGCGCAGGGCAGTCGCGTCCGACCTCGGCGGCGTGGGCGGACACGGTCTTCGCCGACGGGAGGGTGACCACGGCGTCGATCTCCGCCGCTGTCGACGTGGTCGCGGGCGACTACCACTCGTGCGCGCTCGTCGAGGGCGGCGAGGTCTGGTGCACGGGGGCCAACGATCGCGGCCAGCTGGGGACGGGCACCACGGCGTCCTCGGACGTCCTCGTGGGACCGGTCGGAGGGCTGCTCTCGGGCAAGGAGGTCACCTTCCTCGACGCCGGCGACAAGCACACGTGCGCGTTCGCCGAGGGCTCGGTGTACTGCTGGGGCGACAACTCGAGCGGGCAGATCGGCGTCGGCGGTGCGGCCTTCTACACCGAGCCGGTGGCGATCCCGCCCGGGAACGCCGTCGGTCCGGTGACCGAGCTCGAGCTCGGAGCAACCGGCTCGTGCGCGGTCGCGGGCGGCAAGGGGTACTGCTGGGGCGACACGCTGGGGCCTGCAGGGACCTCCTCGACCCCGGTCGAGATCTCCGGTGGGGCCATGCCGGCCGGGGCGACCGTGACCGACATCGCGATCGGTGCCGGCCTCGGGTGCCTCCTGGCCGACGGTGCGCCGTACTGCTGGGGCTCGAACGACGTCGGGCAGCTGGGCGACGGCACGACCACCCCCAGCCCGACCCCCGTGGCGGTCGTGACGAACGGCGTGCTCCAGGGAGCGGAGATCCTCGACATCTCGGTCGGCGGGAAGAGCGCTTGCGTGATCGGCCGGAAGACGACGGGCCCGGAGAGCCAGTCGCCGTACTGCTGGGGGGACAACTCCTGGGGGCAGCTCGGCATCGGTTCGACGGGCGGCAGCTCGCCCGTCCCCGTGGCGATCGCCCAAGGCGGAGAGCTCGCCGGGACGCCCGTCGTCTCGCTCGACCTGGGGGACGGGACGACGTGCGCGCTGACGGCGTCCGGCATCGCGTACTGCTGGGGGAACAACTCCGAGGGCCAGACCGGGACGAACGTCACCTGGAACGCCATCGTCAACCGGCCGACCGAGGTCGACCGCGGCAACATGAACACCGTCACCGACGGCGCGCGGTTCCGGACGGTCGACGTCGACGCGACGCACGGCTGCGGGGCCGCGACGGACGGCATGCTCTACTGCTGGGGCCTCAACTCCTCGGGGCAGCTCGGGACGGGCAGCACGGTCCAGTCGTACCGCCCGGTCATGATGAGCCCGACCTGGTCGGGATGGGCCTCGTGAGGTGGCTCAAGCGGATCGGCGACGCGTTCCTGACGGTCGCCGCCGTCGCCGGGGTGCTCGGTCTGCTGCTGTTCCTCGGCATCCAGACGGGACGGCTGCAGACCATGGTCGTCATCTCCGGATCGATGGTGCCGACCTACGAGGTGGGTGACGCGATCGTCGCGCGCCGCGTCCCGGCGTCGAGCCTCGAGGTCGGTGACGTCGTGAGCGTCTTCACCCGTGACGGCGTCCTGGTGACGCACCGTGTCGTCGCGATCGAGGGCGGACCTGGCGACGAGCGGGCCCTCACGCTCCGTGGGGACAACAACCCCGTCGACGACCCCGAGCAGTACGTCGTCGACGACGCCCTGGTGCCGCTCGTCCGGATACCGGGGGCCCGCGACGCCATCGAGACCCTGCGTCGGCCCGCGGTCGGCATCCCCGTCGTCGTCGCGGCGTGCGCGCTCGTCGGGTTCGCGCTCATGCCCTCCTCGAAGAAGCGTCAGGAACCCGACGACGAGCCGATGCCGGACGGTCCCGCAGCGGGACCGGTGCCCGACGACGTGGACGCCCCGGGCCCACCGCGCACCGATCGGTAGACTGCGTTCCCGTGAAGATCCTCGTCATCGGTTCGGGTGCCCGCGAGCACGCCATCGTCCACTCCTTCGCCCAGGAGTCCGTCGCCACGGGCGCGGAGGCGCACGAGCTGCACGCCGCCCCGGGGAACCCGGGGATCGGAGAGCTCGCGACGCTCCACGCGGTCAGCGCGGTCGACGGCGAGGCCGTCGCGGCGCTCGCGGTCGAGCTGGGAGCAGACCTGGTCGTGATCGGCCCGGAGGCGCCGCTCGTCGCCGGTGTCGCGGACGCCGTGCGGGCGGCCGGCATCGACTGCTTCGGCCCCAGCGCCGAGGCCGCCGCGCTCGAGGGGTCCAAGGCGTTCGCCAAGGACGTCATGGCCGCAGCGTCGGTCCCCACCGCGCTCGCGCACGTGTGCACCGACATCGACCAGGTCGCCGACGCGCTCGACGCGTTCGGTGCGCCCTACGTGGTCAAGGACGACGGGCTCGCCGCGGGCAAGGGCGTCGTCGTGACCGACGACCGCCAGGAGGCGCTCGAGCACGCGCAGGCGTGCTTCGCGACGCCACGCCCCGGCGCGGGCGACCCCGTGGTCGTGATCGAGGAGTACCTCGACGGGCCCGAGGTCTCGCTCTTCTGCCTGTCGGACGGCACGAGCGTCGTCCCCCTCGCCCCCGCGCAGGACTTCAAGCGCGCGTTCGACGGCGACGCGGGCCCCAACACGGGCGGCATGGGTGCCTACAGCCCGCTGCCCTGGGCGCCCGCTGGCCTGACCGAGGAGGTCGTGACCCGGGTCGCGCAGCCCACGATCGACGAGATGGCCCGCCGCGGCACGCCGTTCGCCGGAGTCCTCTACGTGGGCCTCGCGCTCACGAGCCGCGGCACGCGCGTGGTCGAGTTCAACGCCCGCTTCGGTGACCCGGAGACCCAGGTCGTCCTCTCGCGGCTCGTCACGCCGCTGTCCGCGGTGCTGCGCGCAGCGGCCCGCGGCGAGCTCGCGGACTTCCCGCGGCTGCGCTGGTCGGACGACGCGGCCGTGACCGTGGTCGTCGCCGCGAACGGCTACCCGGCAGCGGTCCGCAGCGGGGACGCCATCACGGGGGTCTCCGAGGCCGAGGCCCTCGAGGGCGTGCACGTCCTGCACGCGGGCACCGCGCTCGACGACGAGGACGTGCTGCGCAGCGCCGGTGGGCGCGTGCTGTCGGTCGTCGCGCGGGGCCAGGATCTCCTGGAGGCCCGCCGCCGTGTCTACGCAGGCGTCGACAAGATCGTCCTGCCCGGTTCGCACCACCGCACCGACATCGCCGAGAAGGCCGCGCGCGAGCAGCGCTGAGCACGTGCTCGACGAGGGCCCGCGAGCTGATGCTCGCGGGCCCTCGCCGTCCCGGCCCGTCCGACGAGGCCAGGTCCACGGGGGTGCGCCTCGGCCGACGGCCGCGGGCGCACCCGGTCAGGAGGTCGTGCAGGCCTGGCCGTCGAGTGCGAAGCCCGACGGGCCCGCCCCCGTGCCGTTCGCGGTGAAGCCGACCTCGACGCTCGCGCCAGGGGCCAGGGTCCCGTTCCACGGCGCGTTGACGACCGTGACGGTCGTGCCCGACTGGCTGAACGTTCCCGACCAGCCGTTCGTGACCTGCTGCCCCGCGGGGAGCGAGAAGGTCAGCGTCCACCCGTTGCGGGGCGTGGACCTCGTGCTGGTGACCTTCACGGTCCCGGTGTATCCCGTGCTCCAGCCGTTCGTGGAGGACGTCACGGCGCACTGGCCCGTGGGGGTCACGGGCCCGGCCGACGTGGTCACGGTCCGTGCGCCCGACGCGGGCGAGACGTTGCCCGCCGCGTCGCGCGCCCGCACCGTGAACGAGTAGGTGGTCGCGGGCGAGAGCCCCGTCAGGGTGGCGCTCGGCGTGCTCGTCGTGGCGACCTTGGTGGCCCCCGAGGCGTCGTTCCGGTAGACGTCGTAGGCGGTCACGGCCCGGTCGTCGGTCGAGGCGCCCCAGGTGAGCGTCACGCCCGACGACGTCACGTCCGTCGCGCTCGGGGTCCCCGGCGCGGTCGGTGCCTGGGTGTCCGGGACGGGCGTGGTGCCGCCGTCGCCGTACAGGTCGCCGAGCGACTGCCCGGTCGTCGAACCGGCCCCGCCGAGGGGCACCTGATGGTCGAGCGAGACGAACTTCCCGCCCTCCTTCCACAGCGAGGGCTCGAGCAGGTCGTACTTGGCCTCGTCCCACGTGGTCCAGTCGTGGTTCAGCAGACCGCCCGTGTCGCCCGAGTTCGGGTTGATGCACCAGAACGTGTGGCTGATCCGGTAGTCGACCATCATGTCGCGCAGCGCGCGCATCCACTTCTCGTTCTTGCCGCCGTCGAGCAGCCCGCCCCACTCGCCCACGAGCAGCGGAGCCGTGCCCTCCTTCCACAGGTACAGCCAGCTCGGGTCCCACACCTCGGCCTCGAGCGAGGCCCGGTCCCAGTCGTCGCCCTCGAACCACGGCTGCGGCGAGACGAGCGGCCCGTAGTCGTGCGGCGAGTAGACGAGCTGGTCCTGGTGCGCACCCAGGTCGACCGGGTGGTCGGCCGCGCCGCGCAGGTTGCCGCCCCACCACGTGTTGTGGAAGTCGTCGAGGCCGCGGTCGGCCCAGGTCTTGCCGGCCTTCGGATAGACCTGGACCCCCTCGACGAGGATCAGCAGGTGCGGGTTGATCGCGAGGATCCGTGCGGCGGCCTGCTCGGCGACGTGGCGCCAGTTGTCGGCGTCGCCGGACCCGTCCCACTTGGCGCGCAGGGCCTCGGACTGCGAGCCGTGCGGCTCGTTCTTGAGGTCGGCCGCGACGATCGTGTCGTCGTCGGCGTACTCCTGGGCGAACCACTCCCAGCCCGCGTAGAAGTCCTCGACCGTGAACCCGCCGTGGGTCCACAGGGGGTAGACGTGGCCCGAGTTGTCGGCCGTGGCGCTGTGGAGGTCGATCATGACCTTGAGCCCGTACTTCTCGCACAGCGAGAGCCAGTGGTCGAAGATCTCCTTGTTGTCCATGCCCACGAGCTCGGGGTTCACGAACGTGTTGACGTTGGGCGACGCGACGGTCTCCCCGTCCCTCCACTCGAGCAGCAGCTCGGTCGAGACCGGGACGCGCACGATGTTGATGCCACGCTCGGCCATCGAGCGCGTGATCGCCTCGAGGTTGCCGGACCACAGACCATGGAACACACGCTCGCTCGCGTTGAAGCCGAACCAGTTCGCGCCGGTCAGCCACACCTCGTCGCCCGCGGCGTCGACGATGGTCGAGCCGTCGGTGTGCAGCCAGTCGTCGGCCGGGACGGCGGCGAGGGGCACGTCCGCGGCCGCGGACGGGGTGAGGGACGCCGAGGTGGGCGTCGAGGACGAGGTGAGCGGCGCCGTCGGGCCGGCGAGGGCTGCCGCGGACGGCAGCGCGCCCGCGACCAGGACCGCGCCCGCCGCGATCGCGGCGTACGCGGCCCGGCGCCGGGGTCGGGGCCGGGAGATCGGATCCTGCAGAGGACTCATGGAAAGCTCCTGGAAGAAGGACCGGGCTGCCCGGGGCCGCGAGGTGCGGGCCCGGACAGCCCGGTCGGGTGCTGTCGGTCAGGTCAGGCGACGGTGCAGGCCTGGCCGTTGAGGGTGAAGACGGCCGGCACGCCGTTCGTGCCGCTGTGGCTCGCGTTGAAGCCGACCTCGGCGGACCCGCCCGGGGCGAGGTTCGCGTTCCACGAGAGCCCGGTCACCGTGACGTTCGCGCCGGTCTGCGTGAACTGGCCCGACCACGAGTTGGTGATCGTCTGGCCCGACGGGAACGTGAAGGCCAGGCTCCAGCCGTTGACCGTGCTGGTCGAGGTGTTCGTGACCTTCACGGTGCCCGTGAAGCCCGAGCCCCAGCCGTTCGCCGAGTAGGCGACCGTGCACGAGCCGGGGGGCGGGACGACGACCGTCGTGGTCGTCGCGCTCACCGCGGCCGAGGCCGCCGAGAGGTTGCCCGCGGTGTCCTTGGCCCGGACCGTGTACGAGTACGTGGTGCCCGCCGTCAGACCCGTGTCGGTGAAGGACGTCCCGGTCGGGGTGCCGACCTGGGTTCCGTTGCGCAGGACCACGTAGCCGGCCACGCCGACGTCGTCGGTCGACGCGTTCCAGGAGAGCGGGACGGTGCTCGCGGTGGTCGTCCCCGCGGTCAGACCCGTGGGTGTCGAGGGCGGCAGGTCCGTCTGGCCCGCCGCGGTCGTGACCGACCGGGCGGCAGACGGCGTCGAGACGTTGCCGGCCGCGTCGCGCGCCGTGACCGTGAACGAGTACGTGGTCGCGGGGCTCAGACCCGTCGCCGTGAAGCTCGTCGAGGTCGAGGTGCCGACCTGCACGCCGTTGCGGTAGATCGTGTAGCCCGTCACGCCGACCGCGTCGGTCGAGGCCGTCCACGAGAGCGGGACCGAGGTGGCCGTGGCCGTGCCCGCGGTGAGGCCCGTCGGGGCCGTGGGAGCCGTCACGTCGCCGGGCGTCGTGCCGCCGCCCTCGATGACCGGGTAGGCGTTCTCGACGAGCATCTCGAACTGCGCGTCGAACCACTGGCCCGCGAGCGGGGCCCCGCCCAGCGCGCCCGTCAGCTGGTTGGAGAGCTTGGGCGAGACGAACGTCGGGTCGCACATGCGGTCGAACCGCTTGCCCTGGTCGTTCGGGATGTCCGTCGAGGCGCCGTCGGACTCGCCCGGAGGCTTGACCCACACGAACGCGTGCAGGTGTGACTCCGGGTAGCCCGACGGCGTGGCCTGCGGGCGCTCACCGATGCCGGCGCCCGCCGGGTTGCACCACGCGCCGCGGTGGATGCGCTTGTCCACGCGGGACTCGTTGACGTAGGTGTTGTAGTTCGTCGACGTGCTGACCGCGGTCGGTCGGGCGTCGCCGCCCCACCCGTTGCGGGACGTGTCGATGAGCATGCCGATCGAGGCCGGGAAGCCCTCGGCGACCAGGAGGTCGTAGAGGTGCGCGGTCCAGTCGGCCTCGTCGAAGTCGGCGTTCCACTCGTAGAAGCTCGACGACCGGATGGGCGTGCCGCCGATCTGGATGTCCTCGAGGAACGGCTCGACCAGCGGCGTCGAGTTCGCGGTGTTGGTCACGAAGCCCGTGACCGACGCGAAGCCCGCGTTCGTCGACCTCACGACGTCGGCGAAGAGCTTGGCGGCGGGGCCCGAGTTGCTCGGCCAGCCCAGCCAGCCCGCGTGCGCGGCGTCGATGTAGGAGTAGACGTTGCCGACCGTGTAGAGCTCGTCGAGCGCGTACTTCACGCCCGCGCGGTAGTACGGGGCGGACTGCTGGCAGTCGGGCGTGCTGATGTTGGTGATGAGGTTGGGCAGCGAGTCGGGCTCGATCGTCGCCGCGATGCGCAGCGAGTCGTACTTGGGGTCGTCGAGGATGTCGACGATCGGGTCGATGTACTCGTTCTTGTAGCGCACGAGCCCGGCGTCCGTGGCGGGCAGCTCGCCGTTCGACGCGAGCGCGTAGCAGTCACGGCCGGGCAGGTCGTAGATGACCAGGTTGAACACGATCGGCACGCCCGCGTCCTTCTGGGCGAGCGCCTCGTCGAGGTGGAAGCGCAGGCCCGGGCCGTCGGCATTGCCCTCGATCGCACTGATGCGGTCCATCCAGACGGCCGTGGGCTCACCCGAGATCGCCTGCATCTTCGCGGCCAGGTCACCGTCGGCACGCGTGGCGGCGGCTTCGACCGAGTCCGACCAGTACGGGTTCACGTACTGCGTCGCCCCGGCGTACGGGTTCGCGACGCGGGCCTCGGCCGCGGCGGCCGGAACCTGTGCGAGCGCGAGCGGAGCGGCGACAAGCGCCGCAGCGGCCATGGCTGTCGCGCCCTTGCGCAGCCGATGGTGGGTAGGTGACACGAGGTCCTCCTGAGGTTCGTCCTGGGGCCGGACGACACCGGCCGGCCCGTGCCGCGGGGTGCGGCGTCGAGCGCAACGTGTCACGGACCGGGTGACGTCGGCACGTCGTGAAACGTTTAGGTGGACAACTCGGTTCACCCGCACGAGGGGGCGGGCGGCGCGCGGTCAGCGCGGGGGAGAGGTGGTGCCGCGCACGACGAGCCGTCCGCCCGGGACTGCGGGCAGCGGCTCGACGCGCGGGGTCGAGCCCCCCGGTGAGGTGCCGGGGGCGGGGGTTGTGCTGGGGGCAGAGGCAGAGGCAGAGGCAGAGGCAGGGGCGGTGCCGGGGGCGGGGGCAGGGGCGGTGCCGGGGGCGGGGGCGAGAGCCGCGTCCCGACCGAGACCCCGGAGCACCCGGCGCCCGGCCTCTTGGCCGAGCGCCCGGTCGGGGCGCGCGACCGCCGTCACGGGCGGGGTCGACAGCCGCAGCACCGGTGCGTCGCGGCCCGCGACGACCGACAGGTCCCAGGGGACGACGAGCCCCGCCCGGCGCGCGACGTCGAGGACGACCAGGGCGCCCTGGTCGTCCGAGGTGACGACCGCCGTCGGGGGCTCGGGGGACGCGAGCAGCCGGCGTGCGGTCGACGCGACGTCCTCGAGCGTCGTGCACGACTCGACGACCGCGACCCCGCCCCGGCGCGCGACCTCGGCGCTCAGGGCCTCCGCGGCACCGCGCCCCGACCGGAGGTCGGGCGCGGACGCCAGCACCGCGACGCGGCGGTGCCCGAGGTCGGAGAGGTAGCGACCGACCTTGGTGTCGGCCGACGAGTCGAGGGCGACGGTCTGCGTGGATGTGGATGTGGGGGTGGGCGGACGCGGGGCCGCCGGCGGCGGCGGGTTGCTCGGCACGCCGCCCGATGCGTCGCCCGATGCGTCGCCCGATGCGTCGCCCGGCAGGGCGACGTGGTCGACCAGGACCGCCACGGCCCCCAGGCGTTCGAGCGCCGCGAGCCGGGGGTCCTCGCGGCGGATCCCTGTGAGGACCACGGCGTCGTACCGCTGCTCGGCCCACCAGTCCGCGATGGCGAGCGCCGCCGAGGCCGGGGAGCCCAGGAGGTGCACGGCCAGCGAGAGCCTCCCGTCGAGGACGTCCCGGAGCCCGTCCGAGAGCTCCAGGTCCGTGGCCGTCGCCGCGGCGCCGACCGCGTCCCGCACCAGGACGAGCGCGACCGACCCGGCCGCGCCGCGCAGGGTCCTGGCCGCCACGCTCGGCCGCCACCCGAGCTCCTCGGCGACCTGGAGGACCCGCCGCCGGGTACGGTCCGAGACCCCCGGTCGTCCGTTGAGGGCGTACGAGACGACCGCGATCGACACCCCCGCCGCACGGGCGACGTCGGTGATGGTCGTGCGCCTACCAGTAGCAATCGGGCGTTCCGGACGTAAGAATGTGGCCACGGTCACACAGCATGCCCCCAGCCGGGGCGTGCTGCACGATCGGGCCGGCTCGACGGCGAGCCGTCAGGGGGGAATCAGGTACACGACGGGGTGAGCGCCATGGTCGATGTCACGACCCACCGACGAAACCTCACGATCGGTGTCCTCTCGCCGGTCGTGGGCGGCTTCTACTTCGGGAAGGTCCTCGCAGGGATCGCACGCGGCCTGCGCGCGGGCGGGCATCGCGTGGTCGCGGTCCAGACGTACCCGGCCGACCTCGACCGGGACGAGTTCCCCGACCAGCCGCCGCACCGGCCGATCGCCGGGCTCGACGCGATGGACGGGGTCATCGTGGTCACGTCGGCCGTCGAGCACGACGTGCTGCGCGCCCTCGACCGGTCGGGCAAGCCCCTGGTCGTCATCAGCGAGACCGTCGACGACCTGCGGGCTCCCGTGGTCACGCCCGACAACGCGGGCGGGGTGCGTGCCGCCGTCGAGCACCTCCTCCAGCACGGGCACCAACGGATCGGGTTCCTCGGGAACCCGCGCCAGCACGACCTGGCGGAGCGGCACGCCGCGTACGAGGCAGCGCTGCGCGCCCACGGGATCGAACCCCGCCCCGAGTGGGTCTACCGGACGCGCGACAACCAGGAGGCCGCCGGCGCGGCGGCCGCCCGGGTCGCCCTCGACGAGGGGCTCGACACGACCGCGACCATCGCGGGCACCGACCGCAACGCGGTCGGCTTCCTGCGCGCACTGACCGACTCGGGGCTCGTGCTGCCGCGCGACCAGGCGCTCATCGGGTTCGACCACTCCGACGGCGGCGCGCGGGCACGCCCTCGGCTCTCGTCGGTCGACCCGCACCACGACCGCGTCGGAGAGCTCGCCGCCGAGCTCCTGCTCGCGCGCCTGCACGGCGAGCGGGTCGGGCCGGGTGAGCACCTCGCGGACGCGACCCTCGTCTGCCGCGAGTCCTGCGGCTGCGTCGACGGCACGCGGACCGACCTGCTCGTCGACGGGGTGCCGCGCAGCGCGGGCACCGCCGACGACGGTTCCGCGGCAGCGCGCCTCGCCGCCGTGGCGCGCGCCGTGCTCGACGACGCCGTGGTCCTGCGTGCGAAGCCGCGTCCAGGGAGCGCGGGGTCGTCCGGAGCGGGGGAGAGCGCCGTCGGAGGGTGGGTACGGGCCGTCGTCGGGATGATGACCGACGCCGCTGCGGACGCGACCGTGCCCACGTCGCACTCCTATCGTGCGCTCGCCGACCGGACCGCGGTCCTGCGACCCGTCCCCGAGGCGCTCGAGCAGCTCGTGCCCGTGGTGCGCGCGCTCGAGGCGGAGCTCCTGGGGGGCATCAAGCGCCGGGGGACGACGGGACCGCTGGGTGGCGCGGCCCGCGCACGACCGCAGGGTCGTGCCCGGGCGCTCGGTGACGTGACGACCGAGATCCTCGTCGCGCTCTCGAAGGGGTGCACGCACGGGCTCCTCGTCCGCTCGGGCCACCTCGAACGGGCCATGGTCGACCAGTACGAGCTCGACCTCGAGCTCATGCACGCCGACAGCGCGTCCCTGCGGCACCTCGAGTGGCTGCCCCGAGGGCAGGCCGGCCCGGCGGCGATCGCGCTGTGGGTCCCCCCGGGCGGGGGTCCCGCAGGCGGCGTGCTCGAGGTCGCGGGGGTCCGGGGCAGCGCCGCCGGTCAACGGCTCGTCGGCCACCGTTACCCCGCGGCGGAGTTCCCGCCCAGGGCTCTGCTGAGCGCCAACGCACTCTCGTTCGTCATCCCCGTCGCGTTCGACGCGAGCGACTGGGGGTACCTCGTGATCGGCGGCCCCGTCGACACCCGGGCGACGAGCGCGCGCGAGAAGTACAACCACTGGGCGGCCATGCTCGCGGTCGCGCTCGACCAGGAGCACCACCTGGCCGCGCTGCGCGCCCAGCGGACCGAGCTCGAGGAGGCCGCACGTCGTGAGCGACGCCTGGCCGAGGAGATCAGCGCGAGCGAGGAGCGCTACGCCCTCGCCTCGGTCGCGGCGTACGACGCGACGTGGGACTGGGACGTCGCGACCGGCACGGTCTACTTCTCGCCGTCCTGGCGGTCGATGCTCGGCCTGCCGGCCGACGACGTGCGGGCCGCCGACCCTGACGAGTGGATCGACCGTGTCCACCCCGAGGACCTGCAGGCCGTCCAGGTCGCGCTCGCGGCCCAACTCGGCGGGGCCGGCGGGTCGCTCGACCTCGAGCACCGCCTGCGGGCCGCCGACGGCCGCTACCTGCGGGTGGCCTGCCGTGCCGTGACCGTGAGCGACGGTGCGGGCTGCCCGACGCGCATGGTCGGGGTCATGACGGACCGGTCCGACGAGCGTCGGGAGGCCGCTCTCCGGGGGGTCTTCCTGACCGATCGCTCGCGGCCCGTGTGACCCGGCTCCCCCAGCGCCTAGGGTGCGGCGACCACGAAGTACCCGTCCGCCAGGTCGCAGGCGTCAGGGACCACGGTGGTGGGCCCTGGCGTCCCCTCGCCGCCCCCGCCGCCCAGGGAGATCTCTTCGCCCGGGACGACGTCGTCCCTCGTCGCGGGGTCTCTCGGGTTGGTGGTCGTCAGGGTCGAACCGTCCCAGGCGACCGCACCCGCGGGAAAGACCGGAAGGTACCTCGCCGAGTCAGCGTCGACGTACAGACAGCCGTCCTCTTCCACGAGCGTGCCCTCGAGCTGCGCCGAGTCTCCTCCCGGCTCTGACGGGAGCCAGTACGCGAACGGCACCGGTCCGGTCGGGGTGGGAAGTGGATCGAGACGGGGTACGCCCATGCCGGCGCACCCCGACGTGAGCCCGAGCGTGCCGACGAGTGCTGCGCTGAGCAAGATGCTCTGCCTCATCCGACCTGAACCGCCCTTCTGCCCCAGCACGACCTCCTCGTCGAGGCCGGGGCTCCATCGCTCCGGGTCGTGGGTGACATCTGCCCCGAAACCGTTGCCAGGACCCTACATGGGCCACTCACCGAGACCCGGTCGTGCGGGCGAGCAGTGGCGTCGATCCGTGCACATGGCGGTGGACCGAGGCATGTCAGCACGAGGTATGTCAGCACGAGGCACGGACGGGGAGCCCGGAGGGCACAGGTGGCGGGTTCACGGCCCGTGGGTCCGGTGGGCCCGGAACGCCCCGGACCCGGGTGACCTGGGTGAACGTCGCGGTGTCCGGCAGGCCGGAGCCTCGCCATCCGGACGCCCCGAACCGTGCGTGCGCCGGATGAGAGACTAGGCGCCGTGACTGACTCGCGCGACGCCCTCGACACGGCCCACCTCGACCTGCCGGGGTGGCGGCACGTCTACTCGGGGAAGGTCCGCGACCTCTACGAGCCCGACCTCGCGCAGCTCGGCGGGGCGCACCCGCTCGGTGACGTCGTCCTGGTCGTCGCGAGTGACCGCGTGAGCGCGTTCGACCACGTCCTGTCGCCGGGCATCCCCGACAAGGGGGTCGTCCTGACCCAGCTCAGCCTGTGGTGGTTCGACAAGCTCGCCGACCTCGTCCCCAACCACGTGGTGAGCACCGAGGCCAGTGCCATGCCGGGCGACGGCCTGGTGCCGGACGTCGTCGCCGGTCGCGCCATGATCTGCCGCCGCCTCGAGATGTTCCCGGTCGAGTGCGTGGCCCGTGGCTACCTCACCGGATCCGGCCTGGTCGAGTACCGCGTGGACCGTACGGTGTGCGGAGTTCCTCTGCCCGAGGGGCTCGTCGACGGCTCGCGTCTTCCGGAGGCGATCTTCACGCCCGCGGCCAAGGCCGAGGTCGGCGAGCACGACGAGAACGTGTCGTTCGAGGTCGTCGCCCAGACCATCGGGCTCGAGGCCGCGACCCGGCTGCGCGACCTGACGCTCGCGGTCTACTCGCGCGCCGAGGAGATCGCGCGCGAGCGCGGCGTGATCCTCGCCGACACCAAGTTCGAGTTCGGCGTGGACCCGGTCACGGGCGCGACCGTCCTGGGCGACGAGGTGCTGACCCCCGACTCGTCGCGCTTCTGGCCTGCCGACCAGTGGCAGCCGGGGCAGTCGCAGCCGAGCTTCGACAAGCAGTACGTCCGCGACTGGCTCGCCTCCGACGCCTCGGGCTGGGACCGCGCGTCCGACGCCACGCCGCCGTCGCTGCCTGCCGACGTCGTCGAGCGCACGCGCGACCGCTACCTCGAGGCCTACGAGCGGATCACGGGCGACTCCCTGTTCTGAGCGGCGGTGCTGGTCTGAACCGCGGTCCCGGGGCCCTCGCGGACGTAGCGGTGCCCCGTCGGTGACGTCCAGCGGACCGTGCCGTCGATCGCGAGCTCGGGGCGCCAGCCGTGCCGCGCCCGGACCACGTGGTGGTGCCGGCACAGCGAGATGAGCTCGTCGGGGCCCACGTCCGTGGTCTCCTGCGTCACGCCCGGTCCCGGCGGCGACGGGCGCCTGACGTGGTCGAGGTCGCAGCGGAACGCGGGCACGGCGCACCCCGGGAACGTGCACGTGCGGTCGCGCGAGAGGACGGCAGCGATCACCTGGACCCCAGGCCCAGGGCGGGCTTCGAGCAGCGATTCGAACATGTGTTCGATCGTAGCGTCCGGGTCCGACAACGACCCGCGGAACCGTCGAGCAGTGCGGCCGGTGCGTCCCGTTGCTGAATGAGTCGTTGCGCGATATATATCGACCATGACTTCCGCTGCGAGTGGCCCGCCGGGCGCCAAGCCGTTCCGCATGACCGAGCAGGCCTACCTGATCCTGCTCTCGCTCACGCCCGAGCCGCTCCACGGCTATGCCGTGATCCAGGCGGTCGCGGAGCTGTCGGACGGCGCCACGGCGCTGGGGGCCGGCACCTTGTACGGCAACCTCGACCGGCTCTCGGGTGCGGGGCTCGTCGAGCCCTCGGGCGAGGAGGTGGTCGACGGTCGTCTTCGCCGCTACTACCGGATCACCGACGACGGCCGTCGCGCGGCCGAGCAGGAGACGGCCCGGCTCCGCGAGCTCGCCGCCAGGGCGCAGAAGGCCCTCGACCGGCGGGGCACGGCAGCACGCCCGACGTCGGGCCGCCTCGCGGGAGGGCTGGCCTGATGCGCCGCCGCGACCTGACGCCCCACGAGAGCTTCGAACGGTCCGCGCGCTTCTGGGCGCGCGCCTACCCGCGCCGCTGGCGCGAGGTCCACGGCGACGAGCTGCTCGCGGTCCAGCAGGACGTCGCGCTCGCAGTGGCCGAGGCGACCGGCGCGCCCGTGCCCGACCGGCTGGGCGTCGACGAGATCCGTGGCCTGCTGCGCGCGGGGTGGGGACTGCGGTGGCGTGAGCGACCGCCGCTGTGGCGGTGGGTGCTGTACCGGTTCGGTCTGCGGCTGCCCGCGCGGTACTGGTGGTGGGTCGCCGACGACATCAGGGGCGCGTTCTACTCGGTGCGGGACGTCGTCTGGACCCTTGCCCTGGGCTACGGCACGATGCTCACGACGATCGCGGGATACGCCCTGATCGCCGGCGAACCGGTCGCCGCATACTGGCCGGCCTTCTTCGCGTCAGGGTTCTTCTGGGCCTTCCTGGCCGTTCTCTTGCTGTTGGCGGGAACGCTGATGCGCAAGAGTCGTACGCGCGACGCCTGGTACCGGCACGTCGTCTACGGCAACGTGCCCGAGCAGATGCGGTTCGCGGCCAGCCCGTCGTCGGAGCTGCAGGACCGCACCTGAGCCCTGCGCCCGCGAGGCCGCACAGGACTCCTGAGGCGCGCTCCGCCGTCGGGCCGGGAGATCCCTGCGGTCGAACACGAGGTTGCGTTCGTTCTGACGCGCAGAACGACCGCAACCTCGTGCTCGGCACCACGCTCGACCATCGGCCGGCCTCGCCCCGCACCTCGCCCAGCCCGCACCCGCGCCCGCCGCCTGAGACGCGACCCTGCCCCGTGCGTGGCCCGGGTAAACTGGCCCCGGAATCCCCACCCACCGAGATCCGTGCGACCCGGTCGCCGCCCTCGCGGCGCGCCCCGAGCCTCGTGCGGACCTGTCCGAGCCGAGCGGCCGGACCAACTTCCCGAGGAGCTCCCGTGGGACGCGTAGTCGTCGAGGTCATGCCCAAGCCCGAGATCCTGGACCCGCAGGGCAAGGCCGTCGTCGGGGCGCTCCCGCGCCTGGGCTTCACCCAGTTCACCAGCGTGCGCCAGGGCAAGCGGTTCGAGCTCGAGGTCGAGGGTGACGTCACCCCCGAGGTGCTCGCCGCGGCCCGCGAGGCCGGCGAGAAGGTCCTGTCGAACCCGGTCATCGAGGACGTCGTCCTCGTCGCCGAGCTGACGGCCGAGCTGGGCGGGGAGAGCGCCTGATGAGCGCCCCCGCAGCGACCGGCCTGGCCACGGCCCGGATCGGTGTCATCACGTTCCCCGGCACGCTCGACGACCGGGACGCGGCCCGTGCCGTGCGCCTGGCCGGCGGCGAGCCCGTGTCCCTGTGGCACGCGGACGCGGACCTGCACGGGGTCGACGCGGTCGTGCTCCCGGGCGGCTTCTCGTACGGCGACTACCTGCGTGCCGGGGCGATCAGCCGCTTCGCGCCCGTCATGGACTCGCTCGTCGACGCGGCCAAGGGCGGCCTGCCCGTCCTGGGAATCTGCAACGGCTTCCAGATCCTCACCGAGGCGCACCTGCTGCCCGGCTCGATGATCAAGAACGACCACCTCGCGTTCATCTGCCGCGAGCAGACCATGGTCGTGGAGAACGCGGACACGGCCTGGACGCGCGACTACACCGCGGGCCAGCGCATCACGGTGCCGCTCAAGAACCAGGACGGCCAGTTCGTCGCCGACGAGCGCACGCTCGACGAGCTCGAGGCCGAGGGCCGCGTGGTCTTCCGCTACGAGGGCTGGAACCCGAACGGGTCGCGCCGCAACATCGCGGGCATCTCGAACGCGGCGGGCAACGTCGTGGGTCTCATGCCGCACCCCGAGCACGCGGTCGAGGCCGGGTTCGGCCCCGCGAACGAGTCCGGGCCCCGTGCGGGCACCGACGGGCTGGGCTTCTTCACCTCGGTGCTGAGCACGCTCGTTCAGGCCTGACCGCAGCACCAGCACTGCCCGACGGCGGGGCTCACCCAGGAGGTGAGCCCCGCCGTCGGCATGTCACCCCGAGCGCTGCCGCGCGGTGAGAGCGCAACCCGCTACCCTTGTTCCCGTGCCCACCTTCTTGTCCGGTTCCTCCACGTTCGGCGCCTTCATGATCGACTGCCTCGCGTGGGTCGCCGGGGCGCTGGGCGCGGCTCCTGGACGGGTCGGGGCCATCGCCACGCGCGCCGAGGCAGTGATCACCGGGTGGGGCTGGACCGGCCCCGCCGGAGAGATGGCCGAGCGCATCGCGTACACCCCGTTACGGGTCGCCGTCGCCCTGTTCCTGGTCATGGCGGTCGCCGCGGTCGCAGCGCTCGTGTCGAGCGTCCTGACGCGCCGGGCCCGGTGACGCAGAGCCTCAGAGCCCTGCGACGAGGTTCACGACCGCACCGATGATCACGGTCCCGAACAAGTAGGACAGCAACGAGTGGCCCAGCGCGGTCCGCCGGATCTCTCCCGACGTGACGTTGGTGTCGGAGATCGCGAAGCTCATCCCGACCGTGAACGCCACGTACATGAAGTCGAGGTAGCGCGGCGGCTCGATCTGGTTGAAGTCGATCCCGCCGTCCTCGCCCGTGTAGTACAGACGGGCGTAGGCGAGCCCGAACAGGGTGTGGACCGCCGCCCACGAGACCGTGATGCACGCCACGGCGAACACTGCGCTCACGGCCTGGGCGCTCTTCTTCTCGGGTGACGCCAGCAGGAGGAGCGCGACTCCCACGAGGCTCGCGAGCGAGGCCGCGACGATGAACAGGTGGGTCACACGCCGGGACGGTTCCTCGCGGGTCGCGAGGCTCGCGGTCAGCCGCGCGTCCATGGGTGCGACCACGACCCAGGTCCACACCGTGAAGACGAGCGCGGCGACGCTCCATCCGGCGAGGACCGCGAACCGGGGGTAGCCCTGCGTGCCGAACCAGAGGCCCGCGGCGATCCCCACGACAGCACCGACACCGAGGCGTACGACGGGACCCGCGCCCAGGGCGTCGCGGCGGGCGGGGGACGTGGGGAGGTCGGGGATCGAGGGAGTCACGCGGTCAGTCAACCACCGGCCCCACGGCCCGTCGCGCCGGATCGGCGTCTCCGCCGCTCCGGCTCCAGCGCGCGGATCTGCGGCACCGTGCGCTGCGGTCTCGCCGTGCCCGTCGCGCTACGCGCGCTCGGCGAGGTACCGGAGCTGGGCGCGGACGCTCTGCCGGGCGGCCGGGAGCACCCCGGGGGCGACGGCGCCGTAGACGGCCGCCGTGACCTGCTCGACGAGCCGGTCGGTCATGGGGTCTCCCGCGAGCCCGGCCGCGGCGAGGGCGGTACGCACCTCGGCGAGCCGCCCCAGCCGGTGCTCGCGGTACGCCCGCACGACGGCGGACAGGTCGTCCAGGTGCGGGCCGTGCGCGGGCAGGACCGTCGCGGCCCCGAACGCCTCGAGCGTGTCGAGGCTCGTGAGGTAGTCGCTCAGCGAGCCGTCCGGCGCGGAGATCACCGTGGTGCCGCGCCCGAGGATCGTGTCGCCCGTCAGCACCGAGCCGCGCGGTCCGTCGTCCGGCAGGCGGAAGCTCAGGGAGTCGGCGGTGTGGCCCGGGGTCGCGACGACCTCGATCCGCAGCCCGGCCGCACGGAGGACCTCGCCCCCGCGCAGCGGTTCGGCCGTTCTCCCGCGCGCGGGCCCTCCCGCCGGGCCGCCCGCCGCGGGGTGGCAGTGGGCGGGGTCGGCCGCCCGGACGGGCGCCCCGGTGAGCTCGGCGAAGCGCGCCGCCCCTGCGGTGTGGTCCGCGTGCCGGTGCGTGACGAGGACCAGCTCGACGCGCGGCCCATCGGCCAGGGCCGAGAGGTGAGCGACGTCGTCGGGCCCGGGGTCGACGACCACGCGCGTGCGCGCGCCGGGCGCGGCCAGGACGTAGGACCTGGTCCCGTCGAGCGTCATGGGTCCGGGGTTCGGGGCGAGCAGCACCGAGGCGTGGTCCGTGACGCGCACGGGCACGCCCGACGGCGCCGCGTCGGCGGGCGGTCGGGTGCGCTCTGGCCGCGTCGGGTTCACGGGACGGTCGTCAGGCGAGCGCGTCCGCGAGCAGCTCGAGCGTCTGCGTGCGGCCGGGCGTCGCGTCGAGCGACTCCTCGGCGCGGGACGCCGCGACGGGCACGACCATGACCTCGTCGACGCCGTGCCGGGCGGCCAGCTCGCGCACGCGACGGGCCGCGGCCTGGGGCTCGTCGACGATCCAGCGGTCGAGCATCTCGTCGGCCATCTGGGACGTGAGCCCGTCGAGCGGCGTCGACGCCGCGTCCTCGACCGTCTCCTGGGCGCCCAGCGGCTTGCCCGAGCGCAGGCGGGCCATCATGCGGGCCTGGGGCAGCGCGCGCGCACGGGCCTCGGCGAGCGTCGGGGCGACCGACACGTTGACCGTCAGGAACGTCTCCGGCGCCGGGTGCTCGGGCGACGGGCGGTAGCCGTCGCGGTACAGCGCCAGAATCTCGTCCATGCCGGCGCCCGAGAAGTGGTTGGCGAACACGTACGGCAGGCCGAGCTCGGCGGCCAGGCGTGCCGAGTAGTCGCTCGACCCGAGCAGCCAGACGGTCGGCACGGACTCGGCGGCCGGGGTCGCGTGCACGTCGTAGACCTGGCCGCTCGTGAGGCGGACCGAGGCGCCCTCGGCGCTCATGAGCGAGCGGATGTCCTGGACGTGCTGGGGGAAGCGGTCGACGTCGGACGTGGGGCCGCTGCTGCGGAGCAGGGCCGTGACGACGGGGTCGCTGCCGGGCGCCCGGCCGATCCCCAGGTCGACGCGTCCCGGGGCCAGGGCCTCGAGGACCGCGAACTGCTCGGCCACGACGAGCGGCGCGTGGTTGGGGAGCATGACGCCGCCCGAGCCGACGCGGATCCGTTCGGTCACCGCGGCGGCCGCGGAGATCATGACGGGCGGGGCGGACGCGGCGACCGCTGGCATGTTGTGGTGCTCGGCGAACCAGTAGCGCGTGAAGCCGAGGCGGTCGGCGAGGCGCACGAGGTCCAGGGACGCGGCGATGGCCTGGGAGCTGGACTGTCCCGAACGGACGGGGACGAGGTCGAGGACGGAGAGGCGCGGCGAGGTAGTCATCGCCAGGTCCAACCCCGGGAGGCGGTCGGGGTATTCCTGCCTGCTGCCGCCGGGTGCGGAGTACTCGTCGCCGTCCGGCCGGTCTCACGACGAGTACTCCGCACGCAGCGGTGGACCGCAGGGCTCAGCGCGCGGCGAGCGCCTGCTCGACGTCCTCGATCAGGTCGAGCGGGTCCTCGAGGCCGATCGACAGGCGCACGGTCGTCTCCGCGATCCCGACGGCGGCACGACCGTCCGCGCCCAGCTTGCGGTGCGTCGTGGTCGCGGGGTGCGTGATGAGGGACTTGGCGTCGCCCAGGTTGTTGGAGATGTCCACGATCTGCAGGGCGTCGAGGAACTGGAACGTGCGCTTCTTGAGGAGCTCGGCGTCCGTGCCCGGGTCGTCGGCGCCGGGCACGTCGAGGTTGAACGTCACGACCGTCCCGCCGCCGCTCTGCTGGGCCTTGGCGAGCTCGACCTGGGGGTGCGAGGCGAGGAACGGGTAGCGCACGGCCGTGATGCCGGGCAGCTCCTCGAGCGCGGTCGCGACCTGGAGCGCTGCGGCGTTCTGGGCCTTGACGCGCACCGACAGGGTCTCGAGGCCCTTGACCAGGACCCACGCGTTGAACGCGCTGAGCGAGGGTCCGGTGTTGCGGATGAAGGTCTGGACCGGGCCCTTGACGTACTCCTCGGAGCCCAGGATCGCGCCGCCGAGCACGCGCCCCTGCCCGTCGATGTGCTTGGTCGCCGAGTACACGACGACGTCCGCACCGAGCTCGAGCGGCTTCTGCAGCACGGGGGTCGCGAACACGTTGTCGAGCACGACGACGGCGCCCGCCGCGTGCGCGAGGTCGCTCACGCGGCGCACGTCGATCACGTCCTGCATGGGGTTGGACGGGGTCTCGAAGAAGACGACGTCCGCAGGGGTCGACAGCGCTTCCTCCCACTGCGACAGCACGTGACCGTCGACGTAGTCGGTGCGCACGCCCCACTTGGCGAAGATCTCGTCGAAGATCACGAGCGACGAGCCGAACAGGGCGCGGGCCGCGACGATGCGCGACCCGGAACCGACCAGGGCCGCGAGCGACGTGAAGACCGCGGACATGCCCGACGCCGTGGCGTAGCAGGCCTCGGCGCCCTCGATGAGTCGCAGCCGCTCCTCGAACGTGTGCACGGTCGGGTTGCCGTAGCGCGAGTAGATGAAGCGGTCGACCTCGCCCGCGAAGGCGGCCTCGGCCTCGGCGGCGCTCCCGTAGACGTAGCCCTGCGTGAGGAAGAGCGCCTCGCTCGTCTCCTCGAAGTTCGAGCGGGCGTGGCCGCCGCGCACCGCGAGGGTGTCGGGCCGCACCGAGCGGGGCAGCGGGCCGCGGCCCGAGCCGCCCGGGACCCCGGCAGGGATGCGCAGGACGCCGTCCCCGGTCGCGGCGCTCACGACTGCTTCCAGGGGAGGCCTGCTGCGCGCCAGCCGTCGGAACCACGGTGACCGGCGCCGTCGAGCGCTCCCTCGAAGCCTTCGAGGACGTTGTACGCGGGGCCCAGGCCGGCGGCGGTCGCGGCCTTGGCCGCGCCGATCGAACGGGCTCCCGAGCGGCACAGGAACACGACGGGGGTCTCGGGCGTCACGCCGGCCGCGGCGAGGTCCGTGACGAACGACGGGTTGGGCCGGCCCTCGACCGTGACCCACTGGGTCAGGACCGGCTCGCGGCCCGTCGAGGACAGGTCGGGGACGCCGACGAAGCGCCACTCGGCGTCGGTGCGGACGTCCACGAGGACGGCGCCCGGGGCGCTCTGGAGCAGGTCCCATGCCTGCTGGGGCGTGATGTCGCCGGCGTAGCCGTCGGCGGGCCGGGCGTCGGGGACCGGTGCAGCGGTCGCGCGGTCGGGGGCACTCATGGTGATCCTCCATCGGTCGTGGCGGTAGCACCCTCGCCCGTCACCGGGGGGTTGCTGCGGCGTCATCGTGCCAAGTCACTCAGCCGCTCTGGATGGTTGCGTCGGATCGTACGTCACCGTGCCCACGGAGTGAAACGGGTGTCTCGCAGGGTGGGCAGGGGATAGGTTGCTGCGCATGGAGCACCCCGCGCGTCGCCACGAGGTAGAGGATTCCCGTCGAGACAGCGGGCTCGGGGCCTCTACCTCGACGCAAGCCCTCTACCTCACGGCAGGCAGTCGTGAGCAGAGCCCGCCCGAGGAGGTCCTGGCCGGCGGCAACTCGACGGCCGTCGTGCGACGCGGCGACACCGTGCGACGCACCGCCGGGCCCTGGACGCCGACCGTCCACGCGCTCCTGCGCCACTTGCGCGCGCACGGCATCACCGAGGTGCCCGAGCCGCTGGGGACCGACGAGCAGGGGCGCGAGGTCCTGTCCTATCTCCCGGGCGACGTCGCGAACTATCCCCTTCCCCTGTGGGTCTGGGACGAGTCAGTGCTCCGTGACGCGGGCGTGCTGCTGCGGCGCGTGCACGACGCGAGCGTCGGTTTCCTCGCCGCGGGCGACGCGCCCGCGCCACCCATCTGGCAGAGCGCACCACACGAGCCCGCCGAGGTCGTGTGCCACAACGACTTCGCCCCGTACAACCTGGTCTTTCGCGACGGGGTCGTCGTCGGGCTCATCGACTTCGATACCGCGAGCCCCGGCCCCCGGATCTGGGACCTGGCTTACCTCGGCTACCGGCTCGTGCCCCTCGTGGCGGACGCCGGGGACGGGGAGGGAGCCGACGTCGTCGGGCGGCTGGACCCGTTGGCGCGGCTCGACGCCCTGGTCGCCGCGTACGGGATGCGGTACTCGCGTCGCGAGGTCCTGACCGTCGTGGTCGCGCGGCTCGACGAGCTCGCGGCCTTCACCGACGAGAGGGCGTCAGCGACCGGGCGGGACGACTTCCGGGAGCACGCGGCCATGTACCGGGCCGACGCGCGACACATTCAGGCGCTCGCGGACGCGTCGCCTCGCTGAGCGGGCGCGCCCGCCTGACAGGCCCCTCTGCCCACCATCCGAGACGCCGTGCCCACCGGTTGACACGCTCTGCGGGCCTCGCCCATCCTTGACACCAGGTCATGAGTGCCAGCGCAAAACCCCGGTTTGCTGGCCGGCAACCCTCCTCCGCGGCGGGGTGCCCCGGGTGACGACCAGGTCCCTCTCTACAAGGAGGGGGGCAAGCGCGGAGGGGCCGCAGGGCGAACTCCGACGACCACCGGAGGACGTGCCATGAGCGCACACGCAGTCATCGAAGCCCCTACCTCGTGTGCCGTGCTGCCCGTCGTGGGCAGCGACACCCTGGTCCCCCTCGTCGACGGGCGCAGCCTCCCGTACGCCAACCTCGACGTCGCGGCGTCGGCCCCCGCGCTGCAGGTCGTGGCCGATCGCGTCAACGAGGTCCTGCCGCTCTACGCGAGCGTGCACCGCGGCGCGGGCTACCTGTCCCAGGTGTCGACCGCGCTCTACGAGGCCGCGCGCCAGACGATCGGCGCGTTCGTCGGAGCCCGCGAGGACGACGTCACGATCGTCACGCGCAACACCACGGACTCGCTCAACCTGCTCGCGGGCTGCGTCCCGGCCCAGGCCGACGGTTCGCCGGGCCGTGTGCTCGTGCTGGACGTCGAGCACCACGCGAACCTCCTGCCGTGGCAGCGCACGGGCGGGGCCACGGTCCTGGTCGGCGGTGCGACGGTCGCCGAGACCCTGTCCGGGCTGCGCGCAGAGCTGTCGCGCTTCCCGTACGCGCTCGTCGCGATCACGGGGGCCTCGAACGTCACGGGCGAGTCGCTGCCGCTCGCCGAGGTCGTCGCCGCGGCGCACGACGCCGGAGCGCGGGTCCTGCTCGACGGCGCCCAGCTCGTCCCGCACCGCGGCGTCTCGCTCACCGCGAGCGACGTGGACTACGTCGCGTTCTCGGGCCACAAGACCTACGCGCCGTTCGGTGCGGGCGCGCTCGTGGGGCGCCGTGACTGGCTCGACGCCGGCACGCCCTACCTCGCCGGGGGCGGCGCGGTGCGCAACGTGACGCTCGAGGGCACCACGTGGCAGAGCGCCCCGGCGCGGCACGAGGCCGGGTCGCCCAACGTGATCGGCGCGGTCGCGCTCGCCTCGGCGTGCGACGCGCTCGCGGCGCTCGAGCCGGGCGTGCTGGTCGCGCACGAGACCGAGCTGCGTGCCCGTCTCGTCGACGGGCTCGAGCAGATCGACGGCGTGCGCGTCGTCCGCGCCTGGGCCGACGCCGTGGACCCCGTGGGCGTCGTGACCTTCTCGGTCGACGGCCACGACGCGGGCCTCGTCGCGTCCTACCTGTCGGCCGAGCACGGCATCGGCGTGCGTGACGGCCGGTTCTGCGCGCACCCGCTCCTGGCCCGCCTGGGCTTCCCGGCCGGTGCCATCCGGGCGTCGATCGGCGTGGGCACCACGGGCGAGGAGATCGAGCGCCTGATCGCGGCGCTGCGCGCCTACGTCGGCGAGGGGGCCAAGGCCCGGTACGAGGTCGTCGACGGCTGCTGGGTCGTGAGCGACGACCCTCGTCCGCTGCTCCAGGTCGCAGGGCTCTCCGGGCTGTTCGCGACCGCCGCGGTCGGCAACATCACGGCCGCCGTGGGGTGCGGTCCGGCCCCGGCCTGACGAGCCCTCTGACCTGCGGAGACGCTCCTCGGAACACAACGTTCACCCGTGCGTCACCTCGCCGTCCACGAACGACCGCTCCGTGGTCTTGGCGGCGACGCCCGCGTGTGTTCTGATATGCGCTGTGCAGCACGATGTCGTCCTGGAAGGCCAGGGGTTCCGCCTCGAACCCCTGGCTGTCGCGCACGCCGGTGCGCTGGCTCAGATCGTCGATCCGACGATGTGGGCGGGTATGAGTACGACCCTCCCTGCGGGGGAGGTCGGGATGGTGAACTTCATCGAGGACACTCGGGCTACCCGGGCGCTGACGGCCTTCGCCGTCGTCGACGCGGGCTCGGGTCTCGTGGTGGGGAGCACCGCTTTCCGTGACCTGTCGCTCGACGACAGGCGCGTGGAGATCGGGCGGACCTTCTACGCCCGTTCCACGTGGGGGAGCCTCGTGAACCCGGTCTCGAAATGGTTGCTGCTCCGACATGCGTTCGAGTCGTGGGACGTGCACCGCGTGGGCTTCCGGGTGGACGCGCGCAACGCGCGCTCGCTCGCCGCGATGCGTCGCCTCGGCGCGTACGAGGAGGGCGTCATGCGAGGTCATCGCACGGCCCCCGACGGCACGCGTGCCGACTCGGTGTGCTTCTCGATCCTCGCGCACGAGTGGGCGGGCGTCGAGCTCGGCCTGCTCGCGCGGATCACGAGCCCGCGGATCGTCCCGGTGCTCGGCCCCGTCGAGATGTCCGCCGCCGGCGAGCCCGTGACCACGCCGCTCCTGTCGGTCGTCCCGCCGGTCGCGGACCACGTCGCCGAGGCGGCCGGTCAGGCCGTCGGCTCGGTCACGGCCCTGCCGCCCGCCGTCGCCCTCTGAGAACTTCTCCCGTCCACAGCGACGCCCCGGGACCCGTACGGGTCCCGGGGCGTCCTTCGTCTGCGGTCAGTCCTTCGTGAAGGCGTCCTTGACGTCGTCACCGGCCTGCTTGACGTTGGCCTTCGCCTGGTCGGCGTGGCCCTCGGCCTCGAGCTTCTCGTTGCCGGTCGCCTTGCCAGCGCCTTCCTTGACCTTGCCCTTGGCCTCTTCGGCACCGTGCTTGATCTTGTCTCCCAGTCCCATGGGGTTCCTCCCTCGGTGGTGGTTGGTTCGCATCGACCGTAGGCAGGCCCCCGGGCGACTCGCATCTCGGGGGACGGGCGGTTCACAAGATCCTCACGTCCTGTCCGGCAGGATGACCGCATGGAGAACGTCACGGTCCTGGAAGGGTTCGGGCTGCGCCTCGAGCCGCTCGGCGAGCAGCACGCGCCCGAGCTGGGGGCGTTCGTCGACGACGCCCTGTGGGCAGGGATGTCGTCGCCCACGCCGCGCGGGACGCCCGCCATGTCCGCCTACGTGCGCGACGCGGTGGCGGCGCCGGGGCGACTGGCGTGGGCCGTCGTCGGGCCGCGTGTCCCCGGCGAGGGGCCCGACGACGCCACGTCCGTCCGCGGCAGCACCTCGCTCTACGAGTGGTCGCCCTCGCAGGGCCGCGTCGAGCTCGGCTCGACCTTCTACGACCGTCCCTGGTGGGGCGGCGTGACCAACCCGGCGTGCAAGTACCTGCTGCTGCGGCACGCGTTCGAGGTGCTCGACGTCGAACGCGTCGCTCTGCGGGCCGACGCGCGCAACTCCCGCTCGATCGCGGCGATCCAGCGCCTCGGGGCCGTACCCGAGGGGGTGCTGCGCAGCCACCGTGTCGCGCCCGACGGGTCGCGCGGCGACACGGCCTACTTCTCGGTCCTCGCCGACGAGTGGCCGGCCGTCCGGGACGGCCTGCTCGACCGGCTCGCGCGCCTGGAGGGCCTCGACCGGGTCGTCTGACGGCGCCACCGGGGCGTCCCTGTGGCCTCGGGCGACGAACCTGCCTAGGTTGGAAGGATGCCTCCGCGAGCCTGCGGTGGGCGCACCGACCGCTGGAGGGCTGTTGACGACCGAGGACGCACGACCGGCAGGACCCGCGGTCGACCCGGACGACAGAGCCTTCTTCGGGCACCCGCGAGGTCTGTCGACCCTGTTCGGCCTCGAGGTCTGGGAGCGGTTCTCGTTCCTCGGGATGCAGGCCATCCTCGTGCTGTTCTTCACCGCGACCGTCGCGGACGACGGGCTCGGGATGGAGGCCGGGCAGGCCGCCTCGATCGCGGCCGGCTACGGGACCATGGTCTACCTGGTCTCGGTCGGGGGCGGGTGGATCGCGGACCGGGTCCTGGGCTCGTACCGCGCGGTCCTGTGGGGCGGGATCCTCATCGCGTGCGGGCACTACACCATGGCGATCCCCGCCGAGCTCTCGACGTGGCTCGGCCTGGTCCTCATCAGCCTGGGCACGGGACTTCTCAAGCCCAACGTGTCGACCCTCGTGGGCAAGCTCTACTCGACCACGGACGAGCGCCGGGACGCGGGGTTCGCGCTCTACTACATGGGCATCAACGTCGGGGCGTTCTTCGGTCCTCTCGTCACGGGCTGGCTCGGCGCCGACGTCGGCTGGCACTGGGGGTTCTCGGCCGCCGCGATCGGCATGACCGCGGGAGTGATCCAGTACGTCGTGGGACGCAGGCACATCCCGGGTCACGGGCGCGGCCCCGAGGCGCCCCTGCCGCCGGCCGTGATGCGCCGGACCCTGTGGATCCTGGGAGGGGTCGCGGCCGGGGTGGTGATCCTCGCCGTCGGGCTCGCGCTCGTGGGACGCCTCAGCATCGCGGGCGTCGTCGACGCGCTGACCGTGGTCGCCATGGCCGCCCCGATCGTCTATTTCACCGTCATGTTCCGCAGCCCCCGCGTGACGGGCGAGGAACGCGGCCGGCTCCGGCCGTTCCTCGTGCTGTGGTTCGCGTCGGTCGCGTTCAACTTCGTGCTGTTCCAGGCGTACAGCGTCCTGATCCTGCTGGCCGACCAGCACGTCGAGCGCACGATCTTCGGGTGGCAGGCCCCCGCGGCCTGGTTCAGCTCGTTCCTGGGCGGCGTCGAGGTGCTCGTCGCGCCCGTGGTCGCGGCGCTGTGGACCTGGCTCGGGCCCCGGCAGCCGCACGCGTCCAAGAAGATCGCGATCGGCGCGCTGCTCGGCGGCCTGTCCTACCTGGTCCTCGTGCCTGCCGTGACGGGGCAGAGCGGCGACTGGAAGATCGCCGTGTGGTGGCTCCTGGCCTCGCTCCTGCTGCTGGGGCTCGGCGACGTGCTGCTCCAGACGACGGGCCTGTCCGCGACGACCAAGCTCGCCCCCGCGGCGTTCTCGAGCCAGTCGATGGCCGTGTGGTTCCTGTCGATCGCGCTCGCGAACGGCATCCAGGCGCAGACCGTCCGTTTCTACGGCGAGATCCCCGACGGCCTCTACTTCACGCTCAACGGCGCGGTCGCGGTGCTCGTCGCGGTCGTCGTCCTGGTCCTCTCGCCCTGGATGAGACGAACCATGCACCCTGTCCACTGACCGGTGCGCGCCACCGGCAGCACCCGAACGACTGCACCACCCGCACCACCCGCACCATCCAGCACCGGAGGAATGACCATGCGGTACGTGACCGAGCTCCCGTTCGAGACCACGGTCGAGGACCACTGGATCCCCCTCGCCGACGGGACGCGCCTCGCCGCGCGCGTCTGGCGACCGGTCGACCCCACGCCCGTCCCCGCGATCCTGGAGTACCTGCCCTACCGGCTGTCCGACTGGACCGCCCCGCGCGACGCGCAGCGCCACCCGTACTACGCGGGCCACGGGTACGCGTCGGTGCGCGTCGACATCCGGGGCAGCGGGAACTCGGACGGCCACCAGGACGACGAGTACTCCCCGACCGAGCTCGCCGACGGCGTCGCGGTCGTCGAGTGGCTCGCCGCGCAGGAGTGGTGCAGCGGCAAGGTCGGGATGTTCGGCATCTCGTGGGGTGGGTTCAACGCCCTGCAGGTCGCGGCCCTCGCACCCGAGGCGCTCGCGGCGATCGTCACGGTGTGCTCGACCGACGACCGGTACGACAACGACGTGCACTACACGGGCGGATCGGTCCTCGCGGTCGACATGCACGCGTGGGCCGCGACCATGCTCGCGTTCTGCTCCCGGCCTCCGGACCCGGCCGTCGTGGGCGAGCGGTGGAAGGAGCAGTGGCTCGACCGCCTCGAGCACACCGAGCCGTTCGTCCACACCTGGCTCGACCACCAGACGCGCGACGACTACTGGCGCCACGGCAGCGTCATCGAGGACTACTCGGCGATCAAGGCCGCGGTGCTCGCGGTCGGCGGGTGGAACGACCCCTACCGCGACACGGTCCTGCGGCTCGTGGCCGCGGGTGACGCGACGGCCGACGGCGACCGCGCCCTGGGTGGCCCGGTCCGCGGCATCGTCGGTCCCTGGTCGCACCAGTACCCCGACCGCGGCCTGCCGCCGGGCCCCTCGATCGGCTTCCTCCAGGAGACCCTGCGCTGGTGGGACCAGTTCCTCAAGGACGAGGACACGGGCGCCCTCGACGAACCGGCGCTGCGCGCATGGGTCACCGAGTCAGTGCCTCCCGCCACGGTCTACGACGAGCTGCCCGGGCGCTGGGTCGGGGAGGAGCGGTGGCCGTCCCCGCACGTCCGGCCGACGGTCCTCCCGTTCGCGGGAGCGCCTGGCGGCACCTACGACGTCGACGACGCAGCGGTCGCCACCGTGCTGCGCACGACCGCCCCGCTCGTCACGCACCTTCCCGCCCGCCCGGGCCCTGCGAGCGGTGGGCCGGCCGCCCCGGCGGACGTGCCGCCGTCGTGCCTCGTGGCCTCTCCCCAGCACACCGGGATCGACGCGGGCCGCTTCTTCCCGTTCGGGAACGACGCGGACCTGCCGCCCGACCAGCGCGAGGAGGACGGGCGGTCCGTCTGCTTCGACTCGCCGCCGCTCACCCAGCGGCTCGAGATCCTGGGCCGTGCACGGGTCCGCCTGCGCCTGTCGTGCGCGGGCGACAAGGGGCAGGTCGTGGCACGGCTGTGCGACGTGGGCCCCGACGGCTCCTCGACGTTCGTGACCCGTGGCGTGCTCAACCTGTCGGCCCGCGAGGGGCGCGACCGCGTCGTCCCCTGGGAGCCCGGCGCGACGCACGACGTGACGTTCGAGCTCAGCGGCGTGGGGTACGCGCTCGCTCCCGGGCACCGGCTCCGGCTCGCGCTCTCCTCGGCGTACTGGCCGTGGGTGTGGCCGCAGCCGGGCGGAGCTGCCCTCGCGGTCGCGCCCGCGGGCAGCTCGCTCGAGCTCCCGCTGCATGACGGCGCAGCTCCCGGCGGGCACCCGGTCGTCACCTTCGAGGAGCCCGAGCAGGCGCCCCCGCTCGGTGTCGTCTACCCGGAGGACGCGGACCAGCGGCCCGAGCGGCGCGTCGTGCGCGACGTCGCGGCCGACGAGTGGCTCCTGGAGGTGGACCCGAGGTACGGCGGGACGCGCATCTACCCCGACGGCCTCGAGTTCACCGAGGACGCGCTCGAGCGCTACTGGATCGGGCGCGACCCGCTGAGCGCACGCACGCGCTCCGACTGGAGCGTGCGGCTGCGTCGGCCCGGTGCCACGCCGTCCGACCTCGCGTGGGACGCGAGCGTCGTGACGCGCTCGGAGATCTCGTGCGACGCCGAGTTCTTCCACACCGACGACGAGGTCGTGGCGCGCGACGGCGAGGACGTGGTGTTCGAACGTCGGTGGCGGCGCAGCATCCGGCGGACCGCGGGGTGAACGCTCCTGCCGAGACGTGAGCAGATGCCCCTGATCTGACCCGATCAGGGGCATCTGCTCACGTCTCGCCGAGCGGCGGGAGCAGCGCTCAGCGCGGCGTGACCGTCCCGCTGAGGTGCCGCCTGCCGCTCTTCCCGTTCCAGCCCACGTACGTGAACCCGCCCGGGTGAGCGCCGTCGTCGGGCACGCGCGTGATGGCGACCTGGACCGTGCCCGGGACCAGGACGGGCGCGGCGAACTCGACCGTCCAGTCGTAGGCGTCACCGCGTGCCGCGCCGACCTCGGCCAGCGCGCGTGCAGCCGTGTACATGCCGTGCGCGATGGTCCGCGGGAACCCGAACGCCTTGGCGCCCAGGACCGAGGTGTGGATGGGGTTGCGGTCGCCCGAGATCGCGCCGTACGCGCGCCCGATCCCGCTGCCGAGCTCCCAGCGTGCCGTCGGGACCGGCGGCACGAACTCCTCGCGCGACGCCTCCTCGGTCCGCTGAGGGGGCGCCTCCTCCTCCGACGGCAGGCCGAACCCCTTGGCCAGGTACGTCGAGACGCCGCGGTACGCGAGCTCGCCGCCCGTGCTGACCTCGGTCACCAGGTCCACCTGGACCCCGCGCCGGTGCGCGCGCAGGTCCTCGGCCGTCGCGCGGACCTCGAGCACGTCGCCGACGCGCACGGGCCGGTGCATCGAGACCGCGTTCGACACGTGCACGAGCCCCAGCAGCGGCAGCGGGAAGTCGCCGCGCACCATGAGCGCGGTCGCGAGCGGGAACGCGAGCACGTGCAGGTACCCCGCGGGCAGGGTGTCGCTCACGCGTTCGCCGAGGAGGCGCTGGTAGTCGGTCAGGTGCTCGGTCACGCCCGCGGTCGGGACGTCGGCGACGCGGTAGACGACGTCGGGCAGGACGACGTCGCGCGGCCCGGGCAGGACGCGCCCCACGGGGGAGCGCGTCACGGCGATCCGGCCCGACGACGCCACGCCCTTCGCGTACAGACCGCCGAGCGCCGGCAGAGAGGGCAGCGTGACGAGACGCGGGTTGCGGCGCTCCGGGGCCTCCTGAGCGGCGGCCGTCACGCGCCCACCAGGCTCTGGCCGCACACGCGCAGCACCTGGCCGTTGACGCCGCCCGCGGCGGGGGACGCGAGGAAGGCGATGGCCTCCGCGACGTCGACGGGCAGGCCACCCTGCTGGAGCGACGACACGCGCCGCGCCATCTCGCGCTGGACGAGCGGGATCGAGGCCGTCATGTCGGTCTCGATGAATCCGGGCGCGACCGCGTTGGCCGAGCCGCCGAGGGGTGCCAGGAGGCGGGCCGTCGCGCGCGTGTGCCCGATGACCCCGGCCTTGGAGGCGCCGTAGTTCGTCTGCCCGCGGTTGCCCGCGATGCCGCTCGTCGAGGCGAGCGAGACGATGTGCGGGGCCTCGGAGAAGCCGTTCGCGCCCAGCAGGTACTCGTTGATCCGCAGCTGCGAGAGCAGGTTGACCGCGATCACGGCGTCCCACTTGTCGGGGGACATGTTGGCGAGGAGCTTGTCGCGCAGGATCCCGGCGTTGTGGACCAGGACGTGCAGGCCGCCGTGGCGGGTCCGTGCGTGCTCGAGGATGCGGGCGCCCGCGTCCTCGGCCGTGACGTCGAGCTGGAGGGCCGTGCCCTTGATCTCGTTGGCGACCTTGGCGAGCGACTCGCCGGCCGCGGGGACGTCGACCACGACGACCGTCGCGCCGTCGCGGGCCAGGGTCCGGGCGATCGCGGCCCCGATCCCGCGGGCCGCGCCCGTCACGACCGCGACCCGGCCCGCGAGGGGTCGGTCCCAGTCGGGCCTCGCCTCGGTCGGGGCCGGACCCACGTGCAGCAGCTGGCCGTCGACGAACGCCGACCTCGCCGAGAGGAAGAAGCGCAGCGTGGCCAGGGCCGACGTGCTGTCGGGGGCGGCGTCCTCGGTGAGCTGGATGCCGTTCGCCGTGGCGCCTGCGCGCAGCTCCTTGGCGAGCGAGCGCAGGAACCCGTCGACGCCCTGGCGGGTCGCCGCGAGCAGGGGCGTGTCGTCGTCGGACGGTGCGCGCGAGACGGTCACGACGCGGCCTCCGGGCGCGAGCTGACGCAGGTTCGCGCCCAGCTCGAGGACGGGGGCCGAGAAGTCGGCGGGGCTCGTCGCGCCCGTCAGGACGACGACGATCGCGCCCCAGCGGGTCTCGGCGCCGTTCGCGTTCTGCCGCACGTCGAGGTCCCAGCCGAGCAGGGCCTGGGCGACCGCGGTCGTGTCGGCGGCCGAGCCGGGCTCGCCGATCACGAGCACGGGGCCCGGGACGAGCGGGTCGCCCGCGCGGTAGCGGCGCAGGACCGCGGGCCGGGGCAGGCCGAGCTTCGTGGCGAGCGTCTTGGTGAAGCCGGAGTTCACCGCGGACAGGTACTTGTCGGTCATGGCGGGGTCCCTCAGCTCTCGGTGCTCTGCGCGGGCGTGGTGGACAGGTCGTCGGCGCTCTCGAGGATCGCGGCGAGGCCCAGGCCTCCGGCCGCGCAGATCGAGATGAGCGCCCGTGCCGGGCGGCCCGTCTCCGCGGCCTTCTGCGCGACGAGCTTCGCGGCCGTGGCGACGATGCGCCCGCCCGTCGCGGCGAACGGGTGCCCTGCGGCGAGCGACGAGCCGTTCACGTTGAGCCGCGAGCGGTCGATCGAGCCCAGGGCGCCGTCGAGGCCGAGCTCGGTGCGGCAGTAGTCGTCGTCCTCCCAGGCGGCGAGCGTGGTCAGGACCGTCGAGGCGAAGGCCTCGTGGATCTCGTAGACGTCGAAGTCCTCGAGCGTGAGGCCGTTGCGGGCGAGCAGGCGGGGGACCGCGTGGGCAGGGGCCATGAGCAGGCCCTCGTGGCCGTGCACGTAGTCGACGGCCGCGGACTCGGCGTCGACCACGCGGGCCAGGACGGGCAGGTCGTGCTCGGCGGCCCACTCGCGCGAGCCGAGCAGGACGACCGAGGCGCCGTCGGTCAGAGGGGTCGAGTTGCCGGCGGTCATCGTGGGGCCCACCGGCTGAGCGGGTCCGGCATCTCCGCCCGCCGCGGCCCCGTGCGTGGGCGCGCTCGGGGTGAGGTGCTTGCCGAACACGGGCTTGAGGGACGCGAGCTTCTCGGCCGACGAGTCGGCGCGCATGTTCTGGTCCTGCGTGAGGCCGCGGAACGGGGTCACGAGGTCGTCGAAGAACCCGGCCTGCCACGCGGCGGCGAGGTGCAGGTGGCTGTTCAGGGCGACCTCGTCCTGCGCCTCGCGCGTGATGCCCCACGCGGCGGTCGTGATCGCCTGGTGCTCGCCCATCGACAGGCCCGTGCGGGGCTCGCCCGTGCTGGGGGTCGACGGCGCCAGGTCGCCGGGGCGCACCGAGGCGAACGCCTTGAGGCGCGCGCCCAGGGTCTTGGCGTGGCTGGCCTTGAGCAGCGCCTTGCGCAGCCCCTCGCTGACGGCGATGGGGGCGTCGGACACCGTGTCGGAGCCGCCCGCGATGCCCGACTCGATCTGCCCGAGGCGGATCTTGTTGGACACCGTCACGACGGCCTCGAGGCCCGTGGCGCACGCCTGCTGGAGGTCGAACGCGGGGGTCTGCGGCGAGAGCGACGAGCCCAGGACCGACTCGCGGACCAGGTTGAAGTCGCGCGAGTGCTTGAGCACCGCACCGCCGACGACCTCGCCCAGGCGCTCGCCCTGGAGGCCGTAGCGGGCCACGAGCCCCTCGAGGGCGGCCGTGAACATGTCCTGGTTGCTGGCTCCCGTGTACTTCCCGCCGGCACGCGCGAACGGGATGCGGTTGCCGCCCAGGACGTAGGCGTCGCGGAGGGCCGGGGGCTGCTGGGCGGAGCTGGGTGTGGGGGTGGGCTGCTGCGTCTTCCGGATGGCCACTTCGGCTGCTCTCTCTCGCTTCGTTGCTGAGGGTCTCGGACCGCGGGCGCGATCCACGCGGTGTCCAAGACCCACAGTACCTGATACTCTCGGTATCGTGAGGCGGGTCACACCCTTCACTCCCTGTGCCCGGCGTTCCCGCCAGGGTAGGACGCCGTCGTGAGGACCACTCGCGGACCGACGGACGGACGACCAGGGACGACACCGACGTCGGGCACCTCTGGAGGACTGTGTGATCAACGGCGACACGAACGGCAGGACCGGGCGACCGCGGACCGCCGTGCTCCACCGTGCCCCTGGCCGCACCCCCGCACCTGCTCCCGCTCCCGTCGTGGACGGACGCTCGACCCGGTGGGACGACCACCGGGCGATCCGCCGAGCCGAGCTCGTGCACGCGGCGCGCAAGGCCGTCCACAAGGGCGGCCCCGGGGTGTCCATGGACGAGATCGCGGCGGCCTCGGGCACGTCCAAGTCGATCATCTACCGCTACTTCGAGGACAAGACCGGCCTGCAGATCGCGATCGGGGCCTCGGTCGTCGGGCAGATGCACGACGCCCTGACGCAGGCCGCGGAGTCCGCCGAGACGCCACGCCGGGCGCTGCGCGCTATGGTCGGCGTCTACCTCGAGATGATCGCGAGCTCGCCCAACGTCTACTACTTCGTGACCCGTACGGGCGCGATCGCCGGCACCGACGGCACCGCGCGCACGGCCTCCGCGCCCCTCGCGGCGTTCCTCGACTCGGTGACCGAGCTGGTCGCCCAGCCCTTCACGCGCGCGGCCGACGTCACGCCCGCCGACGCCGCGGCCTGGGCCGCGGGCGCCGTCGGGTTCGTGCGCGGCGCGGGCGAGTGGTGGCTCGGCCACCACGACGACCCCGACACCCCGGACCGCGACGAGCTCACCGAGCGGGTCGCAGCCTGGCTGTGGGGCGGCCCCGTGGGCGTCATGGCCCGTGGTCGGGGCGCGACCGCCGCGGGCGACGCTGCACCCGCCGCTCGTGGCGACGCCCCGGACGGCGTGGCCGCCCCGGACGGCGCCGCCGCCCCCTCCACCGACGACCTCTGATCCTTCTCATGGCTACCACCGGCACACAGGAGTCCCGATGACCACCACCTCTGACCGCACCGCCGCCCGCGACACCCAGCGGGGCGACGGCGCAGCGACCTCCACGTCGATCCCCGCCGCAGGCGTCACACCCCCGATGCCCGAGGGCGAGGTCCGCGTCGACGTGGCCGACCTCTCGCACCAGCTCCTGGGCCGCTGGGCCGACCTGCGCGCCAAGGCGCGCGCGACCGCCGGCGAGGAGCGGTTCCAGCGCATCGAGGGGCTCTCGCTCACCGAGCACCGCGAGCGCGTCATGGACCAGGTCAAGCAGCTCGTCGAGATCGGGCAGGTGCACCGCGGGTTCCCCACGCGCCTCGGCGGGCAGGACGACGCCGGCGGCAACCTCGCCGGGTTCGAGGAGCTCGTCGCGGCGGACCCCTCGCTCCAGATCAAGGCGGGCGTCCAGTGGGGCCTGTTCGCCGCGGCGATCCTGCACCTCGGCACGCCCGAGCAGCAGGACCGCCTGCTCCCGGCCGCGATGGACGCCTCGGTGCCCGGCGCGTTCGCCATGACCGAGACGGGCCACGGCTCGGACGTCGCCTCGATCGCGACGACCGCGACGTTCGACCCGGCGACGCAGGAGTTCGTCGTCCACACCCCGTTCCGCGGGGCCTGGAAGGACTACCTCGGCAACGCGGCGGTCAACGGCACGGCGGCGGTCATCTTCGCGCAGCTCGTGACGAACGGCGTCAACCACGGCGTCCACGCGTTCTACGCGCCCATCCGTGAGACCACGGCTGACGGAGGGGCCGGTGCTTTTCTGCCCGGCGTCGGCGGGGAGGACGACGGGCTCAAGGGCGGGCTCAACGGGATCGACAACGGGCGCCTGCACTTCACGCACGTCCGGGTCCCGCGCGAGAACCTCCTGGCCCGCTACGGCCAGGTCGCCGAGGACGGCACGTACACCTCGCCGATCGACAGCCCCGGGCGTCGCTTCTTCACGATGCTCGGCTCGCTCGTCCAGGGCCGCGTCTCGCTCGACGGCGCCGCGATCACCGCGTCGAAGCTGGGCCTCGCGACCGCGGTGACCTACGGCAACCAGCGCCGTCAGTTCAACGCGGCCTCGCCCGTCGACGAGGTCGTGATCCTCGACTACGGCACGCACCAGCGTCGCCTGATCCCGCGCATCGCGCAGACGTACGCGATGCACTTCGCGCACGACCGCCTGCTCGACCTGTTCGACCTGGTGTTCTCGGGCGAGAACGACACGCCCGAGTCGCGCGAGGACCTCGAGACCATGGCGGCCTCGCTCAAGCCGATGAGCACGTGGTTCGCGCTCGACACCCTCCAGGAGACGCGCGAGGCCTGCGGCGGCGCGGGGTTCCTCACCGAGAACCGGATCACGAGCCTGCGCGCCGACATGGACGTGTACGCGACGTTCGAGGGCGACAACACCGTGCTGCTCCAGCTCGTCGCCAAGCGGCTCCTGGCCGACTACGGCAAGGAGTTCAAGGACATCTCGCCCGGGCAGATGGCCCGGTTCGTGGTCGAGCAGGCCGCCGACGCCGCGCTGCACCGCACGCCGCTCAAGCGCGCCGCGCAGACCATCGCGGACGTGGGCGACCCGCGCCGTGCGGCCGGGCACCTCAAGGACGTCGGGAACCAGCGCGAGCTGCTGACGGACCGCGTCGAGACCATGGTCGCCGACGTCGCCGCGGCCCTGCGCCCCGCGCAGAAGGCCACGCCGGAGAAGGCCGCCGAGCTCTTCAACGAGCACCAGTACGAGCTCATCGAGATGGCGAAGGCGCACGCCGACCTGCTGCACTGGGAGGCGTTCACGCAGGCCCTCGAGACCATCGAGGACGCGGGCACCCGCCAGGTCCTCACGTGGGTCCGCGACCTGTTCGGGCTCACGGTCATCGAGCGCAACCTCGCCTGGTACCTGATCAACGGGCGCCTGTCCGCGCAGCGTGCCCGCACGGTCACGGGCTACATCGACCGCCTCGTCGCACGCCTGCGCCCCCACGCCCAGGACCTGGTCGACGCCTGGGGCTACGGCCCCGAGCACCTGCGCGCCAAGATCGCGTCGGGGGCCGAGCAGGTGCGTCAGGACGAGGCCCGCGAGTACTACCGGCAGCTGCGGGCCAGCGGCGACGAGCCCGTGAGCGAGAAGTCGATCAAGGCGCGCGAGAAGGCGGCGGCCAAGGCGGCGGCACGAGGCGGGTCGAAGATCGCGAGGCGCTGACGGCACGCGGGGCTGGCTATCCGTGCCGAGCACGAGGTTGCGGTCGTTATCCGGTCGATAGTGGCCGCAACCTCGTGCTCGAACGCACGCAACCTCGTGCTCGACCAGCACGGCAGCACCACCGCACGAACGACCTCGGGGCCCGGCGGAGCGGTACCGCCGCCGAGGGAGCCAGGGACCCGTGGGTCCGGCGTGACGACCGCCAGCCGTCGCACCGGGCCCGCGGGTCCCTTCGTGCGTCGTCGAAGGCACCGCGACCGGCGACGAATCCTGTTGACGCGCCCCGTGCACTCGGCCAGGCTGCACCGATGGCACATGACCCAGCAGCCGATCCCGCGACCGACGCCCCCGCCCAGACCGTGCGCCGCACCGAGCCCCCGTCGCGCACCGAGCTCTGGCCCCCGTCCGGGCTGCGCGTCGTCTCGGGGGACCTGGAGCTGCGTCACCTCGACGAGGACCTGCTCTTCCAGCTCGCGGCGATCGGTGGCGAGGGCATCCACGACGAGGGCTTCATGCCCTTCGCGTTCCCGTGGTCGCGGGGGTCGGCGGTCGAGGTCGGCCGCAGCATCCTGGCCTACCAGTGGGGCGCGGCGTCGCGGATCGCGCCCGCGTCCTGGGCGATCGAGCTGGCCGTGGTCCGCGACGGCGAGGTGCTGGGTGTCCAGGCCATCACGGCGTCGGACTTCGCTGTGACGCGCACGGCGGAGTCCGGCTCGTGGCTGGGGCGGCGGCACCAGGGGGCCGGCGTCGGCACGCTCGCGCGGCTCATGATCCTCGAGCTCCTCTTCACAGGGTTCGGGGCGCAGACCGCCACGACCTCGGCCTGGGAGGACAACGGCCCGTCGAACGGTGTCACGCGCAAGATCGGCTACCGGCCCAACGGCACGGCGACGCTCGCTCGCGAGGGCAAGCCTGCGGTCGACGTCCGGTACCGCCTCGACCGGGCGGACTGGGAGGCCCGCGGCGAGGCGTTGCGACCCGAGGTGACGCTGCACGGTGTCGGGCCGGTGCGGGAGATGCTCGGGCTCGGCTGAGCGGTCGACCACGAGGTTCCGGTCGACCGAGCACGAGGTTGCGGTCGGAATCCGCCGGATATCGACCGCAACCTCGTGCTCGGCACCCAGCGACGGCCCCGTCCGCCGGCCAGGCCCCTCAGCCGGTCACGAGCCCCGCGAGCACCGACCTGGCCTCGGCCTCGAACGCCGGGTCGTCGTGCGCGACCGACCACGTGATGATCGCGAGCGTCGAGAGCGCGACGTACGCGCGCAGCACGAGGCGATCCTCGTCGTCGGGCACGCGTCCGTATCCCTCGAGGAACGCCGCCTCCAGGTCGGGGCGGCCCCGCCACTCGCGCATCGTGAGCTTCTGCAGGTCCACGGCCCACGGCGACGGCTCGCAGTGCGCGAAGTCGATCACGCGCGCGTGCCCCACCGCATCGACCAGCCAGTTGCGCGGACCGTAGTCGCGGTGCGCGGGCACGAGCCGCACGGACCGCACGTGGGCCACGGGCGCCGCGACCGTGCGCAGCCGCACCAGGTCCGCCGCGTCGACGAGCCCGGCGTGCGCGGAGATCTTCTCGTCGAGCTCGGCGAGGAGGCGCTCCCCGTACCCCTCGTCTGGTACGGCCGGGGCGCTCGCGTGCAGCCGCGCGAGCAGTGCCCCGGCCTGCCGGTGGACGTCCAGGTCGAGGGCCGCCGCACCGGCGGCGAGCGTCCCGGGCACGTGCGTCATCACCAGCACGTGCGCGTCGACGTCGGCCGCGAGCAGCTGACCGGCGTCGTCCCCCAGCACGGGGACGTACCGCCGCAGGGCCTCGACCTCGCGCTCCACGTTGCGCGCCGAGCGCTCCCACTTCACGACGACGTCGCCCGCCCCGGTCCGCACGCGCGCTACGCGGGACTGGCCGTGGGGCCAGAGCCACTCCTCGACGAGCTCGACGGCCCCGCCGTGCCCGACCGAGGTCGACCAGGTCGTGGCGGCGTCGAGCAGGACGGAGGACGGCGGGAGGTCTGAGGGCATCCGCCGATGCTAGGGCGCCCTCGACGCCGAGCACGAGGTTGCGGTCGGTCGAGCACGAGGTTGCGGTCGGAATCCGCCGGACAACGACCGCAACCTCGTGCTCGGCACCCAGGGCTACGACGTCGGGTTGCAGCGCGCCGCGGCCGTCGCGAGGAACCCGACGTCGGGCCGCCACGGCTCGAGGTTCCACGTCTTCTTGTCGGTCGCACCCAGGGCGTGGCAGTCGAACTGGTCGCGCATGGTCGACGAGTCGGCCTCGGGCTCGCTCGCGACGAGCTGCGCCCACGCGGTCTCCTCGCCCACCAGGCCCGACTGCCGCGCCCACGGCGTCGGGTCCACCGCGAGCGAGCGCCCGCCCTCGCGGTTGCCCCAGGTCGCGCTGCGCACGCCCTGCGCGCCGAGCCAGGTCGTCACGGTCACGTCCTCGGGCGGGGCGCTCGCGGTGGTTCCCGCCGTGCCCGACGGCGTCGCGCCCGCCGCCTTCACGCGCACCTCCGCGCGGGTCGGCGCCACGACCAGCACTCCTGCGCGGACAGCGGATCCGGACGGTTCCGTCGCCTCCGGCGCCGACAGGCCGCCGAGCGGCGTGCCCGCCGCGTCGAGCACGCTGATGCTGCCGTCGCCGTTGCGGAGCAGGGACCCGTCGGCGGGGGAGACGAGCTCGAGCGTCGCGGTGGCGGTCGGGTCGTCAGCCGTGCCGTCCGTCGTGCCGGTCGTGGCGCCGCCGGCGCTGCTGTCGGAGGCGGCCCCGGTTCCGGCCCCCGGGATCGCGAGCCCGAACGAGACCCGGCTCGACCCGTCCTCGTCGGGCGTCACGGTGACCGGCGCGACGGGTGCGGACGTCGCCGGGTCGGCCCCTGCCGGATCGGCAGCGTCGCCCGCCGCAGCCGGCTCACCGGCATCCCCGTCGGCCCCGGCAGCCCCGCCCGGCGCAGCCCTGACCGGCACCGACAGCAGCAGCTCGATCCCGTCGGCCGTGAGCGTGCGCGTGGTCATGGCCGGCGCAGCGGGCTCGAGATCCGAGTCGCCCGGCGGCCCGTCAGAGGGAACCCCCGCCGATGGCGCGGGCGACCCGGGAACGGGAGCGGCGCCGTCGGGCCCGGTGCAACCGACCAGCAGGCAGGCCACCAGCGCGGCCCCGACGAGGGCGAGGCGCGGACGGGGGCGGCGAACGATCGAGGTCACCGTGCGAGGCTATCCCCGCCTGCGGACCGGGCCCCGCGCGCACCCGGCACTCCTGGCCCGAGGGGAGCGCATCCGCCCAGCCCACGGGCCTGCCCGTGCCCCCACGGACGCGTTCGTGGACGCCCGACCGCACCGCGGCCAACCCCCGGTAAACTGGCCGCACCTGTGCAGCCCCGTGCCGGTCGCCTCCCCGATGACTCGCTCGTCGAAACGCGCCGGCTGGCACGCCACCCCGAGGGATTCGATGACCGCCCCCAGCAACGCCCCGACGCCCGCCGCCGCAGCGACCTCCGAGCACCGGCCGCACCTCGACACGGTCGAGCGCGCAGCCGCCACCCCCGACGAGGCGCAGCCCTTCGCGGAGCTCGGCCTCAAGCCGGACGAGTACCAGCGCATCCGCGACATCCTCGGGCGACGCCCCACGGCTGCCGAGCTCGCGATGTACTCCGTCATGTGGTCGGAGCACTGCTCCTACAAGTCGTCCAAGGTGCACCTGAGCACGTTCGGCAAGAAGACGACCGACGAGATGAAGAAGCACCTCCTCGTCGGTATCGGCGAGAACGCGGGCGTCGTCGACATCGGTGACGGCTGGGCCGTGACGTTCAAGGTCGAGTCCCACAACCACCCGAGCTTCGTCGAGCCCTACCAGGGCGCCGCGACGGGCGTCGGCGGGATCGTCCGCGACATCATCTCGATGGGCGCGCGCCCCGTGGCCGTCATGGACCAGCTCCGCTTCGGCGCGGTCGACCACCCGGACACGGCGCGCGTCGTGCACGGCGTCGTGTCGGGCGTCGGCGGCTACGGCAACTCCCTCGGCCTGCCGAACATCGGCGGCGAGCTCGTCTTCGACTCCTCCTACCAGGGCAACCCCCTCGTCAACGCACTGTGCATCGGCGTGCTGCGCCACGAGGACATCCACCTCGCCAACGCCTCGGGCGTGGGCAACAAGGTCGTCCTGTTCGGTGCGCGCACCGGCGGCGACGGCATCGGTGGCGCCTCGATCCTCGCGTCCGAGACGTTCGAGGACGGCGTGCCCGCGAAGCGCCCCTCGGTCCAGGTCGGCGACCCCTTCATGGAGAAGGTCCTCATCGAGTGCTGCCTCGAGCTCTACGCGGCACGCGTCGTCGAGGGCATCCAGGACCTGGGCGCGGCGGGCATCTCGTGCGCCACGTCGGAGCTCGCCTCCAACGGTGACGGCGGCATGCACGTCGAGCTCGACTCGGTCCTGCTGCGCGACCCGTCGCTCAACGCGGGCGAGATCCTCATGTCGGAGTCGCAGGAGCGCATGATGGCCGTCGTCGCTCCCGACAAGCTCGACGAGTTCCTCGCCATCACGGGCAAGTGGGACGTCGAGACCTCGGTCATCGGCGAGGTCACCGGCACCGGTCGCCTCACGATCGACCACCAGGGCGAGCGCATCGTGGACGTGGACCCCAAGTCCGTGGCGCACGAGGGCCCCACCTACCACCGCCCCTACGCGCGCCCCACGTGGATGGACGGCCTCAACGCGGACACCGTGGTTGCCGCCGCGCTAGCCCGTCCCGAGACGGCCGACGAGCTCCGCGCGACCGCGCTGCGCCTGCTCGGCTCGCCCAACCTCGCGTCCAAGGAGTGGGTCACCAACCAGTACGACCGGTTCGTCCAGGGCAACACGGCCCTCGCCCAGCCCGACGACGGCGGCGTGATCCGCGTCGACGAGAGCACGGGACTCGGGGTCGCGCTCGCGACCGACGCCAACGGCCGCTACGCCAAGCTCGACCCGCGCACGGGCGCCCAGCTCGCGCTCGCCGAGGCGTACCGCAACGTCGCCACGACCGGCGCGCGCCCGCTCGCCATCACCGACTGCCTCAACTTCGGCTCGCCCGAGGACCCCGACTCGATGTGGCAGCTCGTCGAGGCCATCGAGGGCCTGGCCGACGCGTGCCAGACGCTCGGCGTCCCCGTCACGGGCGGCAATGTCTCGCTCTACAACGGCACGGGTGAGCCCGGGCAGATCGACTCGTCGATCCACCCGACGCCCGTCGTCGGCGTCCTCGGCGTGCTCGACGACGTCGCGCACGCCACCGGGTCCGGCTGGCGCGAGGCGGGAGAGGCCATCTACCTCCTCGGCACGACCCGCGCCGAGCTCGACGGCTCCGCGTGGGCCGACGTCGTCCACCAGCACCTCGGCGGCCTTCCCCCGCAGCTCGACCTCGCGGCCGAGCGCGCCCTGGCCGAGGTCCTCGTCAACGCGAGCCGCGACCACCTGGTCTCCGCCGCGCACGACCTCTCCGAGGGTGGCCTGGTCCAGAGCCTGCTCGAGGCGTCGCTGCGCTTCGGGACCGGCGCCAAGGTGTCCATCGACGCCCTCGCGACCCGCGACGGCGTCACGCCGTTCGAGGCGCTGTTCTCCGAGTCCACGGCCCGCGCGCTCGTCGCCGTGCCGCGCAGCGAGGAGACCAAGCTCGTCGACGCGTGCGTCGCCCGCGGCGTGCCCGTCCTCAAGATCGGCGTGACCGGCACCGAGCCGGCCGAGGTCGCCGAGACCGGAGAGTCGCTCGAGGTAGAGGGCATCTTCACGATCCCGCTGAACGAGGCCGACCAGGTCTTCCGCGCGACGCTGCCGGGGATCTTCGGCTAGTCGTCAGGCCCGAGGGGCGAGTGCGCGGTCTTCTGTCCGCGCGCTCGTCCCTCGCGCGTTCCCGCCGGGCCCGACCCGGCGGCGCGCACTCGTTCCTCTGCGCTGCCTCCCGCTGGTCCCCGGGGCGACGTGCGCTGGGACTCAGCAGGTCTCGCGAGATGCGGCCAACGGGGGCCTTGGACGGCTTTCGACCCCCGTTGGCCGCATCTCGCGGCGCGAACCCTCGCGGTCGGCCCGACGCGCCACCCGCATCGAACCCCTCGCCGTGAGTGCCCGTTCACAGGATCCCTCCGCGGGCTGCACCGGGCTCCCGCATCGAGAGCGGCCGACCGGCCCAGAACCGTGCGAACCGGTCGATAGGGTCGCTGCATGACAGGGGACAGCCGCACCACGGGGGAGATCGCCGCCTCGACGGCCGAGTCACCGTCCTCATTGACCACCCCGCCCGACGCCAGCCCCGCGACTGCGACCCGACGTCGCCCCGGTGGGCGCGCCGTCGGGCTGGTGCTGTGGGTCGTGGGCGGGCTGGTCCTGGCCATGACGCTCGTGCGCGCCGTCCCGTACGACGGCGTCACGCCCCTCGCGCAGGTCGTCGGCGTCACGCCGTGGGTCGTCCCGCTCGCGCTCCTGGTCGCCGCGACGGCCCTGGCCCTGCGCCGCCGGCTGCTCGCGATCCTGTGCGCGGTCGCGCTCGCGGCGCAGGCCGCGTGGGTCGCGCCGTTCTTCGTACCCGGTCAGGGCATCGCACGCGGCATCGAGGCAGACGCCCGGGGCACGCTGCGGGTCCTGACGGTCAACGCGTACTTCGGGCAGGCGGATGCCGCCGCGGTCGTGCGGTTGGTCCACGACCAGGACGCCGACGTGCTCGCGGTCGTCGAGCTCACGGCCGACTTCCACGACCGTCTCGAAGCCGCAGGGATCGAGGCGGTCATGCCGCACCACGTCGACGCCAAGGTGGGCACGGGCTCGCCCGGGAGCGGCCTGTGGAGCAGGACAGCGCTGACCGACCCCGACACGACAGAGTGGAGCACGTTCGCCATGCCCGCAGCCACCGTCGACGTGGACGGCACGCCCGTGCGCGTGACCGCCGTCCATCCCGTCCCGCCGCTCCCCGAGATCACGGGCGTGTGGCACCAGGAGATGGCCGACCTCGCCCGCCGGGCCCACGACGAGCCCCTGCCGCAGGTGCTGCTGGGCGACTTCAACTCGACGTACGACCACGCGTCGTTCCGTGCGGTCCTGGGCGACCGGTTCCACGACGCGACGCGCACGGCCGGGCGCGGCCTGAACCTGTCGTGGCCCGTGGGGGAGCGGATCCCGACGTTCCTCGACCTCGACCACGTCGTGGTCGACGAGGGCATGCGGGTCGACGACCTCACGTCGCTCGCGGTCCCCGGCTCCGACCACCGCGCGCTCGCGGTCACGGTGCAGGTCGCCCCGTGAGCGCCCCCGCTCTCAGCACGCGCCGTCCGCCGTCCCGGGCACGGCGAGTCGGCGGCGTGGTGTGGACGGTCGTGCTGTCGCTGTGCGTCGCGGGGGTGGGCGCGCTCACGCTCGCGCGCGCCCTGGGGGTCGACGACGTCACTCCCCTCGCGCAGCTCGTGTCCTTCACGCCGTGGGTCGCCCTCGCGGCACTCGTGGTGCTGCTGCTCTCGTTGAGCCGGCGGCGGTGGGTGCTCAGCGCGATCGCGGGGGTTCTCGTCGTCGCGCACGCGGTGTGGCTCGTGCCGTTCTTCGTGCCGGGCCCGGGCATCGCGCCCGGGGCGGACGGGACCCTGCGCGTCATGGCGACCAACGTCCTCTACGGGCGTGCCGACGCGCGGGCGGTGGTCGAGGCCGTCCGGGAGCAGGAGGTCGAGCTGCTGAGCGTGGTCGAGCTGAGCGAGGAGTTCGAGGCCGACCTGGTGGCCGCCGGGATCGAGGACGTGCTGCCGTACTCGTGGACCGCGATCCACCCGACCGAGGGGGCCGCGGGCAGCGGGCTGTGGAGCGCGACCCCGCTGACCGACGAGCGCAAGGGCGTGGCGAGCCGCTTCCACCAGCCGAGCGCCGTCGTCGGGCTGGACGGGACCTCGGTGCGCGTCACGGCCGTCCACCCGCACCCGCCCACACCCGGCGACGTCGACCTGTGGACGGACGACCTCGCGCTGCTGCGCGACGCGGCGCACGGCGACCCCATGCCGCAGATCCTGCTCGGAGACTTCAACGCGACCTACGACCACTCGGCGTTCCGCGACCTCCTGGGCGGACGCTTCGCCGACGCGACCCGCCTCGCGGGGCAGGGCGTGAGCCTGTCGTGGCCCGCCGGTCGGCGCTACCCGCCGCTCGCCGACCTGGACCACGTGGTCGTCGACCGGGGCATGCGGGTCGACGACGTGGGCACGGTAGAGATCCCCGGCACGGATCACCTCGCGATCCTGGCGACCGTGCAGGTCAGGCCGTAGGTTGGTGCCATGAGCGCCGACGAGACCGCCACCACGTACGAGTCGCAGCTGCGCGACCTCCTCGCCCAGCGCATGGACGCAGGTCGAGCGCTCGCCGAGCGGGCCGAGCAGGTCGCCGCTGCCCGCGCCCAGCTCGACGACGCCGAGCGCGCCTACGCCGCGACCTTCTCCGAGGCGCTCGCCGCAGGCTGGACCGAGGCCGAGCTGCGCAAGGTCTTCAAGTCGCTCGGCGTCGCCGTGCCGACGCGCCCGCGCCGCAGCAAGAGCACGGGCGTCAAGGCGCAGCCCCCGGTGCCCAAGCCCCCCGTGGTCTCGGCGCTCGCGCGCCGGCACGACGACACCGAGGTCATCCAGGTCGTCAGCGCCTGAGCGCTCGAGCGACTTCGGCCGGCCGGAGGCACGACTGGCCGGTCGAGCGTGCCGTCGATCCCGTCCCGTGCCCGACGGCGTCGCTCGCCGTCGCGGTCCGGCTACGCTTCTCGCCGACCCCGGCTCACGTGAGGACCCCCTAGATGGCGCTGTTCGGTTCGCTGTTCCGCAAGAAGAAGTCCGACCCGTCCTCGTGGGACGAGCTGTGGACGGTGCTCGCTCCGTACGGCGGGCGTGTGACGTCGTCGAGCACCGAGACGTGGCTCCGGGCCGCGGCGACCATGGACCCCAAGGTGCTCGCGAAAGCCAAGGACCAGCTCGAGCGGGCCTACGACCTGCTCGACACCGAGGCCGTGGCGCGCTTCGCAGGGGAGATCCCGTTCACCGGACCGGACCGTCCGTTCGCGCGCCGTCGCTTCCTGAGGACGGTCGACGCCGTGATCGTCGCCGGCCCGGAGGCCGTCGCGCGCGTCGCGGCGGACCCCTCGTACCTGCGCTCGTACGACTCCTCGCCCGCCGTCGCGCCCTACGAGACCCCTGACCCCGAGGGGTACCTGAGCGACCGGTGGGACGTCGAGAGGTGGAAGGACCCGCTTCACCGCATGGTCTGGAAGGACGTGCTCGTGAGCCTGAGCACGCGGCGCCAGAAGGCATGGCCGAGCGTCGCGGACGACTCCGCCGCGCAGATGTTCCACCTCGACCCCGAGTACGGGTGGATCGACGTCGACGCGTCGTCGATCGCCGCGGAGCAGGGAGCGCCGGTCGAGGCTCGCGACGGGTGGACCGGAGCCGGCATCGAGGCGAGCAAGCGGCTCTACGCGGCCCTCGGGAGCCCTCTCGAACGACCTGACGTGCTGGGGCTCGTCGCGGTCGTCGTGCTGTCGCAGGCAGAGTGGGACGGCGAGGCCGAGGACGGGGACGAGGTGCGCGCCGGCGTCCTGAACATCGGGATCGACAGGTCCGCGACCGAGCTCGACATCGCGCTCTCGGACGAGGAGTGCGCGGTCACGGACCAGGACGAGCGCGTCGCGCTCCTCGTCGGCCGTGCGGCGCACGCGCTCCTCGTGTTCGACCTGCCGTTCACCGGGTCCCAGGCCGCGCTGCTCGGTGAGCTGGCGCGTTCTCGGGAGAGCCAGGGGCGCTGAGGTCCTCGCGTCGGACGTCGGGCGCTCCGTGGGAGTGAGCGTGCCGGGAAGGTTCGGCTGGGCGGGACCTGGTCCTGCTCAGCGAACGCACGTTCGGCCCAGCCGAACCTGCTCGGCAGACAGCCCACCCCGCCGGAGCGGTTCGTCCGCTCGTCCGGACCGAGCGCCTGACGACCGGCTCAGCCCTCCCGGAACCCCGATCCCCGCTCGGCGAGCTCCTCGCCCAGGATCCGGATCGACGTGGGTCCGACCCCGTGGATCGCGAGCAGCTCCTTGGCCGTCGCGCGCGTGAGGTCCTCGTAGCGGGTGTATCCGTGGTGGGCGAGCTCGCGCGTCGCGACCTTGCCGATGCGTGGCGTGAGGTCGCTGGGCGGGACGGCAGCACGGTCCTCGGTCATGGGCTCGGTCCTCTCTCGGTCCGTCCGCGGGCGCGGCGCGCCTCCAGGATCACCGGGGGACGGCCTCGTCCGCCAGCGGGGGAGGCGCGACCAGCAGCGCCGTCGGCCGAGGCCACGGCGCCCACACGGGCACGTACCGCCAGAGCACCGCGCCGCCCGCGGCCGACGCCGCCCCGACCACGAGCGCGGCGGCCCCGAGCGGGGCCACGAGCGCCGTGCCCGCGACGACGAGGGGACCTGCGAAGGCCCCCGCGTCGTGCATGAGCCGCCACGCCCCGAAGAACTCGGCGCGCTGGGCGGGCGGCGCGACGTCGGCCCCGAGGGTCATGATGACGCCGTTGCTCAGCCCGTTCCCGAGCCCCAGGACCAGGGCGACGACGGTCAACGACGCGACGCCGCCCGCCCAGGGCAGCGCGAGATAGCCCGCGGCCAGGACCAGCAGCGACGGGACCGCGAGCGCGCGCCGGCCGAACCGGTCCATGAGGTAGCCCGCCGGGATCGAGACCGCGACGTCGAGCGCCGCGCTGGCCCCGAAGACCAGGCTCGTGGTCGCGGCGTCGACGCCCAGGACGTCGGCCCACAGGGGAAGGACCACGGTGCGGGCCGTGCGCGAGAGCCCCATGAGCGCGGCCCCCAGGCCGAGCGTGCGCAGCAGCCGGCGGTGCTCGACCACCACGCGCCACAGCCCCGCCTCCCGCGCGCCCGCGACGTCGGGCGAGCCGGACGCCCGGGGTGAGCGTCCGACGTCGGGCACGCGGCCCATGAGGACCGCCGTGACGCACACGGCCACGAGCTGGACCGCGAACCCGCCGCGCGTCCCGACGGCCACGATCGCCGCCGCGCCGAGGATCGGCCCCACGAAGAACCCGACGCGCATCATGGCCGCGACCGTCGACATGACGCGCGCGCGGCGCGCGAACGGGACGGCCTCGGCCAGGTACGTCTGGCGCGCGAGGCCCCACACGGCCTGGGACAGCCCCGCGAGGAACACCCCCACCGCGAGCGAGGCCACCGACCACGAGACCAGGCACAGCGCCACGCCGACCACAGCCACGACGCCCGCCCCGATGATCGAGCGTCGCTCCCCGAACCGGGAGACGAGCCGCCCCGCGGGCAGGTCGCCGATCAGCTGGCCCAGCCCGGCGAGCGCCACGACCAGTCCTGCGGCGCCGAGCGACGCGCCATGCTCGCGCGCCGCGAGCGCGACGACCGGTGCCGCCGCGCCCTGGGCCACGCCCCAGACCCCGGCGGGGACGTGGACGGTCCAGGCCAACCTGACCGGCGGGGCGCTCGTGCCCGTGCTCACGCCAGGACCGGCTCCGCGGTCCGGGCCTCCTCCTGCCCGACGGCGTCGCTCACCTCGTCCGTGCCGCTCGCGTCGCGGAGGGCGGGGGCCGGGTCCGCAGCAGGCGAGGCGTACTGGCTCACGGGGCGCTCAAGCCCGAGGTGGTCGCGCAGCGTGGTGCCCTCGTACTCCGTACGGAACAGGCCGCGCTCGCGCAGGATCGGCACGACGTGGTCGGCGAAGTCGTCCAGGCCGCCCGGCAGGTACGGCGGCATGACGTTGAAGCCGTCGGCGGCGCCCTGCGTGAACCACTCCTCGATCGTGTCGGCGACCTGCTCGGGCGTGCCCGCGACGACGCGGTGGCCGCGCGCCCCGGCGAGGCGGTGGAGCAGGCCGCGGACCGTGGGCTGCTCGCGCTCGACGATGCCCGCGACGACCTGGAGACGGCTGCGCGAGTTGTCGGTCACGTCGCCCGCGTCCGCGAACAGCTCGGCCGGGACGGGACCGTCGAGCTGCGCGTGGTCGAGGCGGACGCCCGTGAGCTTCTCGAGCTGGCGCAGCCCGTACTCGGGGACCGTGAGCTCGTTGAACTCGCGCTCGAGCGCCCTCGCCTCGTCCTCGGTCGAGGCGATGAACGGGCTGATGCCCGGGAGGATCTTGACCGCGTCGCGCGACCGGCCCAGGGCCTCGGCACCCGCCTTGATGTCGGCGTAGAACGCCTGGGCGTCGGCCAGACGCTGGTGGGCCGTGAAGATCGCCTCGGCGTAGCGGCTCSCGAACGCGCGCCCCTCGTTCGAGGCGCCCGCCTGGACCAGGACCGGGTGGCCCTGGGGCGAGCGGGCCGCGTTGAACGCGCCCTCGACGCGCAGGTGCTTGCCGCGGAAGGCCACGTCGTGGATCTTCGCGGGGTCGGCGTAGCGGCCCGACGCGCGGTCGATCAGGACCGCGTCGTCCTCCCAGCTGTCCCAGAGCCGGGTGACGACCTCGACGAACTCGGCCGCCCGCGCGTACCGCTCGACGTGGTCCGGGTGGGAGTCGAGGCCGAAGTTGCGGGCCGCGTCCTCGGAGGCCGTGGTCACGATGTTCCACCCGGCACGCCCGTTGCTCAGGTGGTCGAGCGTCGAGAAGAGGCGCGCCAGGTTGTACGGGTCGTAGAACGTGGTCGAGGCCGTCGCGACGAGGCCGATCCGCTCGGTCGCGGCCGCGATCGACGCGAGCGTCAGGAGCGGTTCGAGGCGGCCGACGCTGTTGAACTCGACGCCGTCGTGCAGGACGGGGCCGTCGGCGAAGAAGACCGCGTCGAACGTCGCGGCCTCGGCCGTGCGGGCGAGCTCGGTGTAGAAGTCGGCCGTGAAGATGCGCTCGGGCTGGGTGTCCGGGTGGCGCCAGGCCGCCTCGTGGTGGCCGGCCGGGTGGATGAAGAGGTTCAGGCTGAGCTGACGGGGTGGGCGGGTCATGGTGGGTCCTCTGGTCGTGGGTATGGGTGTGGGTGACGGGTCGGGAGGTCGTGCGTGCGGGGGCCGTTCAGGACGGGCGGCCCCGGCTCACGTGGTGCGCCAGCGCGAGAAGTGCCGCTCGAGGCTCACGAGCACCGCGTTGATCGAGACGCCGACGAGCGAGATCGCGATGATCCCGGCGTACATGTTCGTGATCTGGAAGTTGAACTGGGCGTAGGTGATGAGGTAGCCGAGGCCGGCCTTGGCGCCGACCATCTCGGCCGCGATGAGCACGAGGATCGAGCTCGTCCCGGCCATGCGGATCCCCGTGAAGATCGTGGGGACCGCGGCGGGCAGCACGACCTTCTGGAACAGCCGGACGGGCGGCAGCCCGAGCGACCGGGCGGACTTCACCAGCAGGGGGTCGACGGTCCGGACCCCCGCGATCGTGTTGAGCAGGATGGGGAAGAAGCACGCGTAGACGACGAGCGTGATCTTGGACGTCTCCCCGATCCCCAGGACGAGGATGAACACGGGCAGCAGGGCCAGGGCGGCGGTGTTGCGGAACAGCTCGAGGAACGGGCCGAGGAACTGCGCGACGCTCGCCCACCAGCCGATCGCGATCCCCAGCGGGATCGCGAGCAGCACCGCGATCGAGAAGCCGATGCCGGCCCGGGTCAGGCTCGTCCCGACGTGCTTGCCGAGCTCGCCGCTCGTGAGCAGCCCCCAGAAGGACTCGAGGACCGCGCTGAGCGGCGGCAGGAAGACCCGGTCGACGAGCCCGACGCGCGGCGCGACCTCCCAGATCGCCAGGAAGATCACGATCGCGGCCGAGGCCCGCAGGACCCGTGCCCCGACGCCGCGCAGGCGGGCGGCGAGCGAGGGCGTCGGGTCCTGGTCGGCCGTGAGCGCCTGGCGGCGTCCCAGCGTGGGCGGGTCCGCGAACGCGACGGTGTCCTCGGCCGGGGGCACCGGGGCCACGCGGGCCGGTGTGGTCGCGGTGCTAGACATGGGCGTCCTCCTGGGTTCCTGCGGCGGCGCCCTGCGCCTGGGTGGGCGAGCCGTGGAGCGCGCTCCACACCTCGTGCCGGTACCGGCCGAACAGGGCCGAGGAACGGACGTCCCCTCCGGTGTCGTCGGCGGAGTGGTCCGCCGGGCCGTCGTCCGCCCGGCGGGCGTCCCCGGACGGACCCGCGTCGCCGGCCCCCGCGAGGTCCACGTCGATCACGGTCTGCAGGCGACCGGGGCGGGGTGTCATGACCGCGACGCGCTGGCCCAGGTACACCGACTCCTCGATGCCGTGCGTGATGAAGACGATCGTCTTGCCCGTGGTGCGCCAGATGCGCAGCAGCTCGTCCTGGAGCGACTCGCGCGTCTGCGCGTCGAGAGCCGCGAACGGCTCGTCCATGAGGAGCACCTCGGGGTCGAACGCGAGGCTGCGAGCGATCGCGACCCGCTGCTTCATGCCGCCCGAGAGCTCGTGCGGGTACCGGTCCGCGAAGGCCGTGAGGCCCACGAGGTCCAGGTACTCGTCGGCGACGCGGGCGCGTGCGGCCCGCCCGACGCCCTTGGCCTCGAGCCCGAACTCGACGTTCGCGCGGGCCGACCGCCAGGGCAGCAGCGCGTACTGCTGGAAGACCACGCCGCGGTCCAGCCCGGGGCCGGTCACGGGGGAGCCGTCGAGGAGGATCCGGCCCGACGTCGGCTCGGTGAGCCCGCCCAGCAGGTCCAGGAGCGTCGACTTTCCGCAGCCCGAGGGTCCGACGACCGTCAGGAACTCGCCTGCCCGGACGTCGAGCGTGAAGTCCTCGACGGCCGTGAAGCGCTTGCGGGCGCTGCGGCCACCGGCCGTGTCGCGCACGATGAACTCCTTGCGCACGTGCTCGAGGCGGAGCTTGGGCGTCGAGCCCGGGAAGTCGGTCGCAGCCGCGGAGTCCGTCGCGCTGGGGCGGGCGGTCGTGACCGCCACCGCGCCGCTCACGGCGACACCTCGACGGGCTCGCCGTCGGGGCCGGCGTCCTGCGGGTAGGTCCCGTTCGCGTAGGGGTTGTCGTCGTTGGTGTAGATGTCCTCGGGCGAGAAGCGGCCCTCCTCGAGCTCGCCCTCGCGGACGAGCCAGTCGATCCAGGTCGAGATCTCCTCGTCGACGATCACGCCGCCGGGGGCCGTGATGCTCGCCGACTTCCAGTAGGGGACCAGGTCGGTGGTCTCACCGCGCCCGCGCCCCTCGATGATGGACGTGAACCGCGCACGGACCTCCTCGACCGGGGTGACCTGCGACCACCGGATGGCCCGCGCGGTGCCCTGGACGAAGTCCTCGACCACCTCGGGGTTCTGCGCGATGTACTCGTCGCGGAAGATGTACGTGCCGTAGCTGAAGTCGCCGAACAGCGAGAGCTCGCTGAACAGCGGCGTGATCCCGCCGCGTTCGAGGGCCTTGTCCTGGAAGACGCGGGACAGCGCGACGACGTCGACCTGCCCCTCGCGCAGCACCTGCTCGGCGTTGACGGGCGGGACCACGATGAGCTCGACCTGGTCGATCTCGTCCGCGGTCAGCCCGCCCCGCGTGAGCCACTCGCGGATGACGAACTCGCTCTGCGCTCCCAGCGTGTTGACGCCGATCGACTTGCCGATCAGGTCCTTGGGCTCGGTCAGCGGGCTCCCCTCGAGCGTGTAGAAGCCGCCGTACGAGAGCTCGTCCGAGCCGTAGTAGGAGATGACCGACGTGATGGGCGAGCCCGAGGCCTTGAGCTTGACGATCGCCCCGTTGAACGCACCGCCGAAGTCGGTCGAGCCCGTCGCGGCGGCCTGGATGCTCTGCGGGCCACCCGTCGAGTCGCCGACCCAGTCGAGCTCGACCTTCTCGTAGTAGCCGAGGTCCGCCGCGAGCTCGGGGAACGTCACCTGGCCGACCGAGCCGTCGTAGCGCAGGACGGTCCGGCCCGACTCGCCGACGACGGCCTCCTCGGCGCTCGCAGCCGAGCAGGCCACGAGCGCCGTCGTGAGGCCGACGGTCACGGCGGCTCGCAGGGTGGTGCGAGCGAGCCGACGGGCATGGGGTCTGAGGGTGCGGGGCATGGGAGCTCCAGGGAATCGGGTACGGGAGCCGACCGGTCGTGGGTACGCCGGCGGCAGGGAGAGAAGCGAGACGCTCGGAGCGTGAGGCCGCGTGCGGGCGCGAGAGGCCTGCAGCGGCACGGCGTGAGCGGGATGGTGAAGGTGCGAGGTGCGCGGATCAACCGGTCGTCAGCGCGAGCTGCGGCCGGGCCGGGGCGGGGCTACCGACAGAGACAGCCCGCGACGAGACGCAGGTCGACGGCGCGGCGCACCACGAGGCGCACCGGTGTCCCGGGGTGCTCGTGGGTGCTGACGTCGAAGCGCATGGCGGTGATCCTGTCGGCCTGCGCGGGCACGGCACAAGCCCCCATCCGGTCTCCGAGACGATGTTTCGCCCGGTTTCTCCCGGTAAACGATGCCCGACGGCGGCACGCGCCGCGGCAGGACGGGTCAGGGACGGGGAGTATCTCGGGTCGTGCGGGCGATCGGCCGCGGCTCATGCCAGCGCCCGGACCGCCTCGATCGTGTCTGCCTCGGCCGCGGTCTTGTCGTCGCGGTAGCGCAGCACGCGCGCGAACCGCAGCGCGAGCCCGCCCGGGTATCGCGTGGACCGCTGGAGCCCGTCGAACGCGATCTCGACGACCTGCTCGGGGCGCAGCGTCACGACCCAGCCGTCGTCGGCGACCTCGAGCTCGCGGAAGCGCTCGGTCTGCCAGCGCAGCATCTCGTCGGTCATGCCTTTGAAGGTCTTGCCGAGCATCACGAACCCGCCCGTCTCGGGATCGCGCGCGCCCAGGTGGATGTTGGACAGCAGGCCCGTCCGGCGCCCCGACCCGCGTTCGACCGCGAGCACCACGAGGTCGAGCGTGTGCCGAGGCTTGACCTTGATCCATCCGGCGCCGCGCCGTCCGGCCGCGTAGGGAGCGTCGAGCGATTTCACGACGACGCCCTCGTCGCCCTCGCGCACCGTCTCGAGGAAGTACTGGGTCGCCGCGCCGGGGGAGGAGGTCGTCAGACGCCGGACCCTGAAGGAGTCTGCGACGCGGTCCAGCACGACGAGCCGCTCACGCAGCGGGGCGTCGATCAGGTCGCGACCGTCCGCGTGGAGCACGTCGAAGAAGTACGGGCGCAGCGCGAGGGCCCCGGCGAGCGTGGCATCCTCGGCCTCGGCGTCCGGAGCACCGGGTGCGTCGCGCGTGGCCGAGCGGGCGGCCGTCTCCTGGAAGGGCCTGGCCACCCCGTCCGGCCCGACGACGAGGGCCTCGCCGTCCAGCACGAACCGCTCCGAGGCCAGGGAGCGGGCGTCCGCGACGATCTCGGGGACGCGTGAGGTGATGTCGTCGAGGGAGCGCGTGAACACCCGCACCCGGTCGCCGTCACGGTGCACCTGGATGCGGATGCCGTCGAGCTTGACGTCGACCGACACCTGGTGCTCCCGGTCGTCGGACTCGGCCGAGACACCGAGCTTGTCGAACGCCGCCGCGACGTCGGGGGCCGACTGCGCGAGCATCGGTCGCACGGGGCGCCCCACCTCGAGGCCGAACCCTGCCAGCGCGGTGAGCGCCGCCGTCGGGCCGTCCGCCTCGAGCGCCGCCCGCGCGACCGGGCCCGACGCCCCGCGCAGCATGGCCGCGCGGCGCACCGCGTCGAGCGGGATCCCTGCGGCCTCGGCGACCGCGTCGACGACCAGCGCGTCGAGCGCTCCTTGCCGCAGGTCGCCCGCGACCAGCCCGCGCAGGAACGACTGCTCACGCTCGGTGGCGGCGGCGAACAACGCCGAGGCCGCCGCGGAGCGGGCCGTGTCGGAACCCGGCCCCGCGAGTCCGGCCATGTGCTCGAAGACCGCGTCGACGGCCTGGACGGTCAGCGTCGGCGCCGCGGCGGGTGGAGGGAGCGTACGCAACGAGGCCCAGCCGAGCCCCGTGCGACGCTGGCGCAGCTCGCCCGCGAGGTAGGACACGACGATCTCGACGTCGTCCCCCGCGCTGCCCTCGGGAGCGCCCGGCCCCCCGGTCACCGCTGCGTCCCGGGCGGCACGGCGCAGCAGGTCGGCGATCGCGGCGCGCTTGGCGAGGCGCGAGCGGGTCGCGGCGACGGCGTCGGACGTGGCGGCGACCTCGGCGAGCAGCATGTCTCATCCTCCCGCCGCTCCCGCGGCCCCGCGCGGGGTGCTGCGACGAACCCACGGTGGGAGTCTGCGCCGGGCGACGACGCGACCACCTGGCTACGCTGGCGGACGACCGTCGACGAAGGAGTGGGACGTGGAGATCGCGGGCAAGGTCGCGCTGGTGACCGGAGGGGCCTCGGGCCTGGGGCGGGCGACCGTCGAGGAGCTGGTCGGCGCCGGGGCGCGGGTCGTGGTCGCGGACCTGCCGGGCTTGCCCGGTCAGGCGCTCGCGGACTCCCTGGGCGATGCGGTGCGGTTCGTCCCGACCGACGTCACGAGCGAGGACGACGTGTCCCGGGCCCTCGACGCGGCCGCGGACCTGGGCGGGCTGCACGTCGCGGTGAGCTGCGCGGGGATCGTGCTCGCGCGGCGCGTGCTCGGCAGGAGCGGGGTGCACGACCTGGCGTCGTTCGCGAAGGTCGTGAGCGTGAACCTCGTCGGGACGTTCAACGTCGCGCGGCTCGCGGCCGAGCGGATGGTCGCGCTGGACGGGGTGGTGGGCGCGGACGGTGCAGACGGTGTGGCGGCCGGTGCCCCGGGGGACATCGAGGTCCCCGAGGAGCGCGGCGTGATCGTGAACACCGCGTCGGTCGCGGCGTTCGACGGTCAGGTGGGCCAGGCCGCGTACGCGGCCTCGAAGGGCGGGGTCGCGGCTATGACGCTGCCGCTCGCGCGCGACCTCGCGGACCTGCGCATCCGTGTCATGACGATCGCGCCCGGCATCTTCAGCACGCCCATGATGGCGTCGTTGCCCGCGGAGGCCCAGGAGTCTCTCGCGGCCCAGGTGCCGCACCCGCGGCGGCTCGGGCGCCCGGAGGAGTTCGCGCGCCTGGTCCGCTCGATCGTCGAGAACCCCATGCTCAACGGCGAGGTGATCCGCCTCGACGGCGGCATCCGGATGGCGCCGCGCTGACCCGCCAGGCTGCCGGTCCGCGAGGTAGAACCGTCTGCGCGAGGTAGTGCCTGCCGCGTCCTACCTCGCGCAGACGGTTCTACCTCGGCACCGGGAAGTTCCCCGTCGAGCGCACGCCCGACGACGGCCCTCACCTCCGATGTCCGTTTCGGCAGGGTTCGGGGCGCAATCTCTACTGATTCGGTCCAGAATGCGGACTGTTCGCCGAAGTCGTTGACACTCCTCGGACCCGGGCATACATTCCGGGCCATCGGCAGACGCCACCGTCCGCCGCACCGAAGCGCCTCAGCACCCGAAGCACCGCCGACCCGAGGAGGACCCGTGGACATCCGCGACACGCTCGTCCTCACGCCCGTCGCGTCGGCACGGGGAGCCGTGGCTCCCGCCCGTCGAATGTGTTGTTCCCCCGGGCGTCCCGTCGTCCCGGGCCGCGTCTGTTGTTGAGCCTGCGCTCCTCCTGACGCCTCCCGAGCCGAGCCGGCTCGCCCCTGAACCGCCCCGCCCGTGACGCGGTCGCCGCGGCCTGCCGGAACACCGGCCTGCCCCGGTCACCCGTCGCCCGGCCCGGCGGTCCACCCCGCTGCACCCCCACCTGCACCCCGCAGTGCTCGCGACCCGCCGCGGCCTTCCGCCGATCCCTGCGACAGCGGCCGAGCGATCCCGCACCCGACCTCCCGGAGTGGAACGACCCATGCCTGACTCGAACCTGACCCCGCTGTTCACCCCCGCCTCCTCGTCCGCCGAGCAGCAGGGCGACCGTGCGACCGACCCGTCGCTCGACGCGCTCGACGACCTGCTCGATGGCTCGCCCCGCCGCTCGGCCCACCTGGGTGTCGACCTGTCCGACGCCGGAGCACGAGCGGGTGCGTGGCGCGCGGTCGGGTCCGAGTCGCCCCGCCTGTTCGACGGCCAGCGCCTCCAGGAGCTCGTCGCCACGGCTCAGCGCGGCGTGCTCGACTTCGCGCTGTTCGACGACACGTTCTCGCTCCAGCCGACGCGCAACACGACGCTGCGCGGACGCCTCGACGCGGCCCTCGTCGCCTCGCGCCTCGCCCCGCGCTCGGCGGGGATCGGGCTCGTCGCGACGGTCGACACCACGCACACCGAGCCGTTCCACGTCTCCAAGGCGATCGCGACCGTCGACCACGTGAGCGCGGGCCGCGCCGCCTGGCAGGTGGGCTGGTCGACGACCGAGTCCGGTGCCGCGCTGTTCGGGCGCAAGAGTGCCCAGGACACGGCCGACGCGGTCGCCGAGGCCGAGGAGGCCATCGAGGTCGTCAGCCGGCTGTGGGACAGCTGGGAGGACGACGCCGAGATCCGTGACGTCGCCTCGGGCCGCTTCGTCGACCGCGACAAGCTCCACTACGTCGACTACGACGGCGTCCGGTTCGCCGTGAAGGGCCCGTCGATCACGCCCCGCTCGCCCCAGGCGCAGCCCCCGGTCGTCGTGCGCGGGGACTCCGCGGAGGCGCTGGCCCTCGCAGGTCGTCGCGCCGACGTCGTGCGGGTGCGGGCCACGACGCTCGACGGCGCCCGGGCGCTGCGCGACCAGGTGCGTGCTGCGGCCGCCGAGGCAGGCCGCAACCCCGACGACCTGCGCGTGCTCGTCGACGTCTACGCCGTGATCGGCCAGGACCGGGCCAGCGCCCAGGCACGCCTCGACCTGCTCGAGGGGCTCGAGGGGATCACGTGGGACACCGGGTCGCTCACGCACGTGGGCACGGCCCGCGACCTCGCCGAGGTCGTCGAGGAGTGGGTCGAGGCCGGGGCGGTCGACGGGTTCACGATCCGCCCCTCGTCGCTGCGCACCGACCTCGACGCCCTGGTCGACGACGTCGTCCCGCTCCTCCAGGAGGCCGGCGTCTTCCGCTCGACCTACCCGGGCTCGACCCTGCGGGACACCCTGGGGCTCGCCCGCCCCGCCAACCGCTACGCCGCCGCGATCGCCTGAGGACCCGCCACCATGACGCACCCCACCCCTGCCTCGACGGCCCGCTCGCGCGACGGCCGTCCCCGCAAGCAGATCCACCTGGGCGCCCACTTCCCGGGCGTCAACAACACGACCGTGTGGAGCGACCCCGCCTCCCGCAGCCAGATCGAGTTCAGCTCGTTCGAGCACCTCGCCCGCCGGGCCGAGGAGGCCAAGCTCGACTTCTTCTTCCTCGCCGAGGGCCTGCGCCTGCGCGAGCACAAGGGGCAGATCCACGACCTCGACGTCGTGGGCCGCCCCGACACGCTCCCCGTGCTCGCGGCCCTCGCCGCGGTCACCGACCGCCTGGGCCTCGCGGGCACGGTCAACACGACCTTCAACGAGCCCTACGAGCTGGCGCGCCAGTTCGCGAGCCTCGACATCCTGTCGGGAGGCCGCGCGGCCTGGAACCTCGTCACGAGCCCCGACGCGTTCACGGGCGCGAACTTCCGTCGCGGCGGGTTCCTTCCCTACGAGGAGCGGTACGAGCGCGCGGGCGAGCTCGTGGCCCTGGCCCGGCGGCTCTGGGACTCGTGGGACGACGACGCGGTGATCGATCTCGTCGACGGCCAGGACGACGGCACGGTCGACGTCCTCGCCCCCGGGGGCCTCGTGCGGCCCGGGGGAGTGCGACCGTTCGCGCACCGCGGCAAGCACTTCGACGTGTCGGGCCGGTTCGAGACCCCGCGTGGGCCCCAGGGGCACCCGGTCCTGTTCCAGGCGGGCGACTCGGCCGACGGCCGCGACTTCGCGGCGGCGACCGCCGACGTCGTCTTCTCGGCGCACTCGGCGTTCGAGGACGGCCAGGCGTTCTACGCCGACGTGAAGTCGCGCCTCGCGGCGCACGGCCGCGACCGCGACTCGCTCAAGATCCTCCCGGCGACGGTCGTCGTCCTGGGGGACACGGCCGACGAGGCCGCCGAGCGTGCGCGCGAGATCCGCCTCCAGCAGGTGCCGGGCAGGACCGCGATCGCGTTCCTCGAGCAGGTCTGGGGGCGCGACCTCACGGCCTACGACCCCGAGGGTCCGCTGCCCGACCTCGAGCCCGACCTGGAGCACCTCAGCATCACGCGGGGCCGGGTCCGGCACGTCAAGGATCCAGGTCCCGTGGTCCGCGCCTGGCGCGAGAAGGCCGCGGCCAACGGCTGGTCCATCCGCGACCTCGTGATCGACGTGACGAGCCGGGGCGGGTTCGTCGGCACGGCCCAGCAGGTCGCGGACGACATCGACCGGCACGTCCAGGAGGACGCGTCGGACGGCTTCATCCTCGTGCCGCACCTGACCCCGGCAGGGCTCGACGACGTGTTCGACCAGGTCGTGCCGCTGCTCCAGGAGCGTGGCTCGTTCCGCACCGAGTACACGGGCACCACGCTGCGCGACCACCTCGGCCTCTCGCGCCCCGAGGTCGGAGCCGGCCCTGCCCCCGTAGGCGACACGGTCGCGGCCGGGGCGAGCAGCTCGGCCCGCCTGAGCTGACCCCCGCAGCATCCGACCGTCCGACCACCAGTCCTGAAGGAGCATCATGACGACGAGCACCACCACCCCGACCGACGTCGCCACGCGCGGCCGCCACGCCGCGGCGTCCGCCCCGACGGGCACGTCGACAGGCAACCCGGACGGCGCGGCCGCGTGGGCCGCCTGGCACGCCGAGCGCGAACGGTCGCTGCGCGAGCCGCACGGCTGGCTCACGCTCACCGCGCTGCACTGGGTCCCGGAGTCCCCGGCGACGTTCGCGGGCCTGCCCGGTCAGTGGTGGTCGGATGCCGAGGGCGTGCACCTGCGTGCGGCCGCGGCCGACGCGATCGTCCCGGCCGGAAGCCAGGACGCGCTGCGCGGCACCCACGTCCAGGACGTCGCGGAGGGCGCGTCGCGCATCGTCGCGACCTTCGTGCCCGACGGCGCGGACCCGGCCTCCGCGGTCGCGGTCGAGCTCGTGCGGCGCACCGGGCGCTACGGGCTGCGCGTGCGTGACCCGAGGGCCCGCGCCCGGGTCGCGTTCGAGGGCGTGCCGACGTTCTCCTACGACCCGGCCTGGGTCCTCGACGCGCCCGTCCGCTGGTACGACGAGCCGGTCGCCGAGGTCGTGGGCGGCGCGCAGCCGGGGCTCGAGCACCACGTCCAGGTCGTGGGCGAGGTCGACGTGGTCCGCGACGGCGTCACGACGACGCTCCGGCTCACGGGCAAGCCCGGCGGCGGTGCCACGCTGCTGTTCACCGACCCGGCCCCCGGCGTCGCGGACTGGCGGATCCTGTTCGTCGACCGTGACGCGGCGGGCGGAGGAGCCGACGAGGACGAGGCAGGAGAAGGCGTCCGCAGCGACGGGCAGCCCGGCCCGACGCTGCGCCTCGACCTGAACCGCACGCTCAACCTGCCCTACGCCTTCAGCGACTTCGGCACGTGCCCGCAGCCCGTCGCGGGCAACGTCCTGCCGTTCTCGGTCGAGGCGGGGGAGAAGGTCCCCCGATGAGCGCACCCACCACGACACGGGCCGTCACGACACGGGCCGCCACGACCGGGCCGGTCGTCGCGCCGTCGGTCCTCCCGTCCGTCGAGGTCCGGTCCGTGACCCTGCACGACCCGCTCGTGCGCCCGCTCCTCGACGAGCTCGCCCACGAGTACGCCACGCGCTACCGCAGCATCCTCGACGAGGACGAGCTGCGGGCCGAGATGGAGCACTACCCGGCAGCCGACTTCGCGGCGCCCGACGGCGAGCTCGTCCTGCTCCTCGCGGACGGCGAGCCGGTCGCGGGAGGTGCGTTCCGGCGTCGGGCAGAGCCTGAGCTCGGAGAGCCCGCGCGCCGGACCCGGCCCGGGGACGGGCGGTCCGCCCTGCGTGACGACCCCCGCCCGGACGCTCACGAGACGCACAGCGACGACGGCACCCCGCTCGTCGCGACCGCCGAGCTCAAGCGCATCTGGACGCACTCGGCCCACCGGCGCCGCGGGCTCGCCCGCCAGGTCCTCGTCGAGCTCGAGGACCGCGCTGCCGAGCGCGGCTACGCGCGGATCTACCTGACGACCGGCCCTCGCCAGCCCGAGGCCGCCGGGCTGTACCTGAGCGCGGGCTACACCCCGCTGTTCGACGTGAGCCGGGACCCCGAGGACGTCGGGCCCCTGGCGTTCGAGAAGTGGCTCTGTCCGCACGTGTCAGCACCGGCGTGACCTCGACGTCCCGCTCGCTCTGACACGGCACGACCTGGCCCCGGCTCCCGCCGCGGCGCCCTCGCCCGACCCCTTCTCACCCGCCCGAGGTCCCCATGAGCACCCTGTCCCTGCCACAGGACGAGTCACGCCAGCTCGTCCCACCCCCCGGAGCACTGCCCGACCCGCCGGGCGCGTCCACGCTCGCGCCCGCCACCCCGACGACGACCAGCACGACCAGCACGACCGACGTGTCGCCCACGCGCTGGGAGGACCTCAAGGTCGTCCCCGCGCGGCACCCGGGCCGGTGGATCGCCACCGCGGGCGTCGCGGTCCTCCTCGCGATGGTCGTGAGCTCGCTCGTGACCAACCCCAAGTGGGAGTGGTCGATCGTCGCGCAGTACCTGACGTGGCCCTCGGTCCTCAACGGCCTGTGGGGCACCATCCGGCTCACCGCGGTCGCCGCCGTGGTCGGGTTCGGCCTCGGCACGATCCTCGCGCTCATGCGCCTGTCGCGCTCGCCCCTGCTCCAGGCCGTCTCGTCGGCCTACACGTGGGTGTTCCGCTCGGTGCCCCTGATCCTGCAGCTCCTGCTCTGGTACAACCTGGCCTACCTCTACCCGACGCTCTCGCTCGGCATCCCGTTCGGGCCCGGCTTCCTCGAGTTCGGGACGCTCGACGTGATCGACAAGTTCGGCGCCGCGATCCTGGGCCTGGGCCTCTCGCAGGCCGCGTACTCCTCGGAGATCGTGCGCGCCGGGATCCTCTCGGTCGACCAGGGCCAGCACGAGGCCGCGGCCTCGCTCGGGATCCCGCGCTCGCGCCAGACGCTGCGCATCGTGCTCCCGCAGGCCATGCGGACCATCGTCCCGACGTCGGTCAACGAGATCATCGGCCTCGTCAAGGGCACGTCGGTCGTGTACGTCCTCGCCTACGGCGAGCTGTTCTACACGATCGGCGTGATCTACGGCCGCAACCAGCGCGTCGTCCCGCTGCTCATGGTCGCGGCGATCTGGTACCTGGTCATCACGACCGTGCTGACGATCGCGCAGTACTACGTCGAGCGGCACTACGCCAAGGGCGCGGTGCGCACGCTGCCCCCGACGCCGGTCCAGCGGGTCCGCTGGACGCTCCAGGTCGCGTGGTCCCGCCTCACGGGCCGCCCCGCGCCCGCCCACCTGCCCCCCGCCTACGCGGCCCGCGCCGCGGTCGGCCGCGGCCACCTGCTGCGCACGGGGACGAGCGACCGCACCACCGGAGGTGCCGCATGACCGCCACGACCACCGCTGCGGCCGCCTCGACCGCGGCCGGCTCCACGGCCGCATCCCCGGCCACGGGCCTCGTCGAGGTCCGCGGGGTCCACAAGTCCTACGGCACGCTCGAGGTGCTCGCGGGCATCGACCTCGAGGTCCGCCCGGGCGAGGTCACCGTGATCCTCGGCCCGTCGGGCTCGGGCAAGTCGACGCTCCTGCGCGTCATCAACCACCTCGAGAAGGTGGACCGCGGCTTCATCGCGGTCGACGGCGACCTCATCGGCTACTCCCGCAAGGGCGACACCCTGCGCGAGCTCAAGGAGAAGGAGATCCTGGTCCAGCGGACCCGGATCGGGTTCGTGTTCCAGAGCTTCAACCTCTTCCCGCACCTCACGGCCCTCGAGAACGTCGTCGAGGCACCGGTCTCCGCCCAGGGCAGGGACCGGGCCGAGGTCGAGGCCGAGGGGCGCGAGCTCCTGGCCCGCGTGGGTCTCGCCGACAAGGCCGACGCCCGTCCCCGGCAGCTCTCGGGCGGGCAGCAGCAGCGCGTCGCGATCGCCCGCGCGCTCGCCATGCGTCCCCGCGTCCTGCTCTTCGACGAGCCGACCTCTGCGCTCGACCCCGAGCTCGTCGGCGAGGTGCTCGACGTCATCAAGGGCCTCGCGCACGGCGGCACGACCCTGGTCGTCGTCACGCACGAGATCGGCTTCGCCCGCGAGGTCGCGGACACGGTCGTCTTCATGGACGCCGGCCGCATCGTCGAGCAGGGCCCGCCCGCGCAGGTCCTCGACGCTCCCCGCCACGACCGGACCAAGGCCTTCCTCGACAAGGTCCTGTGACGCCCGGAGCCCGGCACACAGATCGCCCGGGCCGCGTCACCCCACCGCACGTCCACCCACACCGAAAGAGAACATGATGTCCCTCCGTACCTCCGGCGCGCCCCGCGCCGCCCGCCGCCCCTCCCGCCGGACGGTTGCCGCCGTCGCGACCCTCCCGCTCCTCGCGCTGCTCGCGGCGTGCGCCACGAGCGCCGACGCCGAGCCCGGCACGGCCGACAACGAGAAGGCCGCGGAGGCCGCCGGCCTCGTCATCGACACCTCGCCCGACCAGGAGTGGATCCACACGACCGAGTCGCCCGAGGCCATCGCCCTCCTGCCCGAGGACGTCAAGGCCGCGGGGGTCCTCAAGGTCTCGACGACCGCGGGCGGACTGCCTCCGCTCGGCTTCCTCGCGGACGACGACAAGACGCCCATCGGCAACGAGCCCAACATCGCGGTCCTCGTCGCGGACGCGCTCGGCCTCGAGCTCGAGCTCGAGGTCAAGGCGTGGGCCGACTGGCCGCTCGCGCTGCAGTCCGGGGACGTCGACGCCGTGATCTCGAACGTCACGGTGACCGAGGAGCGCAAGGAGCTCTACGACTTCTCGTCCTACCGCAACGACCAGCTCGGCTGGCTCGCGGGTGCGTCCAACGACAAGGTGCCTGCGATCAAGGAGGCCAAGGACATCGCGGGCCTCACCGTGGGCGTGGGTTCGGGGACCAACCAGGAGAAGATCCTCCTCGCCTGGAACCAGGAGAACATCGACGCGGGACTCGAGCCCATCAAGGGTGGAGAGCCCGAGTACTACGAGGACTACAAGGACGCGCTGCTCGCGGTCGCGTCGGGCAGGCTCGACCTCTACGTCGGCCCCAACGCGAGCCTCGCCTACAGTGCCGCGACCGCGCCCGACCAGTACAAGGTGGTCGGCACGCTCAACGGCGGCTGGCCCGCGACCGCGCAGATCGCCGTCGCGACGCTCAAGGGCAGCGAGCTCGCCCCGGCCGTGACCGCGGCGATCAACCACGCGATCGAGGACGGCAGCTACACCGAGCTCCTCGAGCACTGGGGTCTCGAGGACGAGGCGATCCCCGCCTCCGAGACCAACCCTCCCGGGCTGCCCAAGCCCTGACCCGGACGGCCGACCGGCCCGCGGAATCCTCCTGGGACCCGCGGGCCGGCGGCACCAGACCTACTGATCGAGAGGCAGCCAGATGACCGAGCACGTGTCGCACGTCGTCGTCGGTGGAGGCGTCATGGGCTCGGCCGCGGCGTGGCAGCTCGCGCGCGCGGGGCACGACGTCGTCCTGCTCGAGCGCTTCGAGCCAGGCCACGCGCACGGTGCCTCGCACGGGGCGTCGCGCATCTACCGGACCACGTACACCCAGCCCGCGTACCTCGATCTCGCGCAGGAGGCGTTCGGCCTGTGGCGCGAGCTCGAGCGCGACGCAGGGCTCCCCGCCGACGCGGTCCTCACCCTGACGGGCGGCGTGAGCCACGGCTTCCCGCGCCGCACCGAGATCGGTGACGCGTTCGTCGCGCGGGGCGTCCCGCACGAGTGGCTGCGCCCCGAGGAGGCTGCCGAGCGCTGGCCCGGCCTGCGCTTCGAGGGCGACGTGCTCCACGAGACCGCGACGGCGGGGCGCGTCCACGCCGACCGCGCGGTCGCGGCCTTCCAGTCCGCGGCGCGCTCGCACGGCGCCGACGTCCGCCACGGCGTGCACGTGCGTCACGTCCACCCGGGTGCGGGCTCGGTCCGGGTCGTCACGGACCGGTACGACCTGGTCGCGGACACGGTCGTGGTCGCGGTGGGGGCGTGGAGCGCGGGCCTGCTGGGGGCGGCGTTCTCCGAGCCCGACGGCGTCGCGTCCGTCCCGCCCCTCGTCGTCACCCAGGAGCAGCCCGCGCACTTCGCGCTCGCCCCGGGAGCACCGGCGGAGGACGCCTGGCCCAGCTTCACGCACGCCCCTGCCGAGCCGCACCCGTGGCCCAGCGGGGTCTACGGGCTCGCGACCCCGGGAGAGGGGATCAAGGTCGGCTTCCACGGGGTCGGGCCGCGCACCGATCCCGACCGGCGGACCTACCGTCCCGAGCCCGGGCAGCTCGCACAGCTCCAGGACTACGTGCGGACGTGGGTCCCAGGGGCCGACGCCGACCGGCTCGTGCCGATCTCCTGCACGTACACCACGACACCGGACCACGACTTCGTGCTCGACCGCGTGGGCCGTGTCGTGATCGCCGCGGGGTTCTCGGGCCACGGCTTCAAGTTCGCGCCGTCGATCGGCCGGGTCCTGGCGGAGCTGGCCCGCGAGGAACCGACCGCCCGGCCGGCCGCCGCGGACCGTTTGTTCTCCCTGGCCCGGTTCGCGGGGGTGCCGGCGGGCTGACGCGTCCGGTCTGCATCCTCCTGCCCGGCCCCCGCACCCGCACCCGCACCCGCGTCCCCCGCCCGCACGACCGAAAGGCCAGCATGTCGACCCTCACCACGGTCTCGCCCCTGACCGAGCGCTACGGCGCCCACCAGCCCGACGACGTCGCCCCGCTCACCGACGCGATCGCCGGCATCCTGCGGCACCGCACGGTCCGGGCCTACCTCACCGACCCGCTCGACGACACGGTCCTGCCGACCCTGGTCGCCGCCGCGCAGTCCGCGCCGACCTCGTCCAACATGCAGTTCTGGAGCGTCGTCGCGGTGACCGACCCGGCCCGCAAGGACCGGCTCGCGGCGCTCGCCGGAGGGCAGGCGCACGTCCGCCAGGCTCCGCTGCTGCTCGTGTGGGTCGCGGACCTGGCCCGCGCCCGGGCGATCGGGGCGGCCGACGGCACGCACCTGGCGGGTGCCGACTACCTCGACTCGACGGTCGTCGCGTTCGTCGACGCGGCGCTCGCCGCGCAGAACGCGGTCGTGGCCGCCGAGTCGCTGGGGCTCGGGACCGTCTACATCGGCGCGCTGCGCCACCACCCCGAGCAGGTCGCGGCCGAGCTGGGCCTGCCCGAGGGCACGGTCGCGGTCGTCGGCCTCGTCGTCGGGCATCCCGACCCTGCAGGCGGCGAACGGGTCAAGCCACGGCTTCCTCAGGCCGCGGTGCTGCACCACGAGACCTACGACCTGGCCGCCCAGGCGCCGTACGTCGACGCGTACGAGGACCTCATCGCGCCCTTCTACCGCGAGGAGGGGCTCGCGCAGAGCTGGCGCCGCCGCGTGGTCGACCGGCTCGCGGTCCCCGGACCCGAGCGCGGCCACGCGCACCTGCACTCGGCGCTCGCAGCGCGCGGGTTGCCCTCGCGCTGACCGGCGGACCGCCCGCCCGACCCCCCGCTCGACCAGGACACCCCCACGACCACCGAGGAACCCCGATGACCGTCTCCGACCAGCCGACCACCCCGCAGACCCCGCACCCGACTCGGGTCCCGCTGTCGATCCTCGACCTCGCGGTCGTGAGCGAGGGCTCGACCGGAGCCCAGGCCCTGCGCGACACCCTCGACACCGCGGTCCGCGCCGACGAGCTGGGCTACCGCCGCATCTGGTTCGCCGAGCACCACCTGTCCCCGGGCGTCGCCTCGGCGTCCCCCGCGGTCCTCGCGGCCCTCGTCGCCGAGCGCACGACGCGCATCCGCGTGGGGTCGGGCGCCGTGCTGCTGAGCACCACGAGCCCGCTCCTCGCGGCCGAGCAGTTCGGGACCATCGCGGCCCTGCACCCGGGTCGGGTCGACCTGGGACTGGGCCGGGCCTTCACCCCGCCCCCCGCGAAGAGCGAGGCGAGCACGGGAGCCGAGGCTCCGTCGTCGGGCACGCAGGCGAAAACGGCGGGCGAGCCCACCCCGTCCGCCCCCGCGCAGCCCGCCGGGACGCGCGTGGTCGACGGTCTCCTGATCCCCGCCGCACCCGGCGTCGCCTTCACCGACACCGCGCTGCGCCAGCGTCTGCTCGCGCAGAAGGAGGTCGTCGGTGCGAGCCGGACGCCCGCCGAGTTCCGCGACGAGCTCGAGCTGGTCCTGGGCCTGCGTGCGGGGACCTTCACCAACAGCGCGGGCACCGCGTACACGAGCCCGCCCGTCGAGGGCGCGGCGTTCGACCTGTTCGTGCTCGCGTCGAGCGGCGGCGTGAGCGCGCGCGTCGCGGGCGAGCTGGGCCTGCCGCTCGCCGCGAACTACCACGTGGGCCCGTCCGCGACGCTCGACACGATCGCGGCCTACCGTGCGGCGTTCCGGCCGGGCGTGCTCGACAGGCCGTACGTCGTGGTCTCGGCCGACGTCCTGGTCGCGGACACCGACGCCGAGGCCCGCCGGATCGCGGACCCCTTCACGGCCTGGGTCCTGTCGATCCGCCGCGGGGCCGACGGCGCGATCGCCTACCCCGCGCCCGGCACGACGCCCGCGTGGGACGACCTGTCCGACGCCGACCGTGCGGCCGTCCAGGACCGCGTCGACACGAGGTTCGTCGGGTCGCCCGACACGGTCGTCGAACGCCTCGAGACCCTCGCGCGCGTGACCGTGGCCGACGAGATCGTCGTGACGACCGTCGCGCACGACCCCGCCGACCGGGCCCGGTCGTTCGAGCTGCTCGCGGCCCGCTGGGGCCTGTCGGCGGCGGACGCGGCCGGGCCCGAGGTCGCGGCCGACCGCGAACCAGCCCTCGCGAGGTAGAGGGAACCCGTCGAGGTAGAGGGCTCCAGACCTCTACCTCGACGGGAGGCCTCTACCTCGGCAGCAGCACCACCTGCACCACCCGACCCAGGAGACGACATGTCCCAGCACCAGCCCCTGCTCACCCCGGCCACCGACGCGGGCGACCGCGTCGCCGCCGGAGCCTTCCTCGTCGACGTCCGCAGCGCGGGAGGCCGTGCGAGCGCGGGCGCCATCCCGGGTGCCACGGTCACGGACCGCGAGGACCTCGACGCGATCTTCGGCTCGGTCGCGGCGCCCGCGGTCTCGCTCGACACCCCGATCGTCGTGGTCTGCGGCTCCGAGCGCGGTTCGGGCCCCGTCGCCGAGGCCCTCGCTGCTCGCGGCTACACGAACGTCTCGCACGTCGAGGGCGGCTTCCCCGCCTGGCGCGACGCGGGCCTCCCGGCCGAGCCGGGCGCGGGTGCGCAGGACGCGGCGGGCGAGCCGGCGTCGTCGGGCCCGCACGAGCCCGTCCGGCAGCGCGCATGAGCGCGCCCACCACGTCGCGCGCGGGCGTCGGGAACCCGCCCGCCGGCCTGGCCGACCCCCGCGAGTCCTCGCGCCGGGCCCGGCGGGTGCGCGAGGTGGCCGACGGCGTCGCCCGCCTCGTCGAGTCGGCGCGCCGCGACGGTCACGGGGGCAGGGGGCCCGACGGCGCCGCTCGCCCGGACGGGAGCCGTCACGGAGGAGCAGGGTCGCCCGGGGACGGCGCCGGGGTGACCGTCCGGCTCGTGACGCCCGTCGAGCACGAGGCCGTCGCCGACCTGCTCGAAGCGGCGTACGGGTTCGAGTACACGATCTCGGAGTCGTACCGGGACGTGCTGCGAGACGTCGCGAGCCGCGCGGCCGAGCACGACGTGTGGGTCGCGGTCGACGACGAGACCGGAGCGCTGCTCGGGACCGTCGCGACCCCGCCGCCTGGTCGGCACATCTCACCCCTGGCGCTCGACGGCGAGCTGGACTTCCGCCTCCTCGGCGTCGCCCCCGCCGCTCGGGGACGGGGGATCGGGACGACGCTCACGCGGCACGTCCTCGACGTGGCTCGTGCCCAGGGGGCGCAGCGGGTCGTCATGAACTCGGGTCCGCAGATGACCCGGGCGCACCGGCTCTACGAGGCGCTCGGGTTCAGGCGGCTGCCCGAGCGCGAGACCCGCGTGATCGAGGGAGAGGGCGGCGGGCGGCTGCACGCGTACGGCCTGGACCTCCCGCCCGTCGAGGGCCCCGGCCCGCATCCACCCACCGTCCCGCCGAGGTAGTGCGTGCTGCGCGAGGTAGTGCTCGACGCGTTCTACCTCGCGCAGCAGGTTCTACCTCGGCCGACCGCCACTCGCACGAGCACCACCACCCGTACCCGCCGAAGACCCCACCCCACCTGAACCGGAGAAGACCATGCCCGTCGAGTTCCTCGGCATCGCCACCACGAGCGACGCCTCCGAGACCACGTCCCGCACGACCGCACCGTTCGACAAGCAGTACCTCGAGCGCATCGTGCGCGCCCACGAGGACAACGGCTGGACCCGTGTCCTGTTCGCCTACGGGTCGAGCGGACCCGAGCCGTCGGCGCTCGCGGCCTGGACCGCGGCCCGCCTCGACACGGTCGAGCTGCTGCTCGCGCACCGCCCCAACGTCTCCTACCCGACGTTCGCGGCCAAGTCCTTCGCGACCCTCGACCAGCTCTCCGAGGGTCGCCTGTCCGTCCACTTCATCACGGGCGGCAACGACCACGAGCAGCGGCGCGAGGGAGACACCCTGACCAAGGACGAGCGCTACGCCCGCACCCAGGAGTACATCCAGATCGTCAAGAAGGCCTGGTCGAGCGCCGAGCCGTTCGACCACCACGGGAGCTTCTACGACCTCGACGACTTCGTCCTCGACACCAAGCCCTTCGAGGGGCGCACGCCGACCATCTCGTTCGGCGGGTCCTCGGACGCGGCGTTCAAGGTCGGTGCGGCCGAGGCCGACATCTACGCGGTGTGGGGCGAGCCGCTCGACCGCACGGCCGAGCAGATCCAGCGCGTCCGCACCGAGGCCGCGGCTGCCGGGCGCTCCACGCCCCCGCGGATCCACGCCGCGTTCCGTCCGATCCTCGGCGCGACCGAGGAGCTGGCCTGGGAGAAGGCCCACCGCGTGCTCGACCGGATCGAGGAGCGCAAGGCCGCGGCGGGCGGCGTGCTGAGCCGTCGCCACCCGATCGACAAGCCCGAGAACGCGGGCTCGCAGCGCCTCCTGGAGATCGCGGCCCAGGGCGACCGGTTCGACACGGCCCTGTGGACCGCGACGGCCAAGGCCACCGGGGGCGCCGGCAACTCGAACGCTCTCGTCGGGACGCCCGAGACCGTCGCGCAGGCGCTGCTCGCCTACTACGACCTGGGCGTCCGCATCATCTCGGCGCGCGGCTACGACCTGCTCGACGACGCGACCGACTTCGGCCGCTACGTCATCCCGATCGTGCGCGAGGAGGTCGCCAAGCGGGACGCCGAGGCGGCGTCGGCACAGGCGGCCTGAGCCTCCTTCCCCGCGAGGTAGAGGGCTCGCGTCGAGGTAGAGGGCCCGAGCCCTCTACCTCGACGCCCGCCCTCTACCTCGACGCCCGCCGTCTATCGCGGCACACCCCACCCCACCCCCACCAAGGAGCATCCGTGCGTTTCCAGGTCCTCGACATCGTCTTCAACCCGCCCCACCCCGTCACGGGCGAGGCCGTTCCCGCGGCCGAACGACTCGAACGCGTCGTCGAGACCGCGGTCCTGGCCGAGGAGCTCGGCCTCGACGCGTTCGCGGTCGGCGAGCGGCACGCGGGGGACGTGCTGTCGTCGTCGCCCACCGTGATCCTCGGGGCGATCGCCGCGCGCACGTCGCGCATCCTGCTGAGCACGGGCGTGACGGTGCTGTCCCTGCTGGACCCCATCCGCGTCGCGGAGGACTACGCGACGATCGACCAGCTCAGCCGGGGCCGGTTCGAGATGGTCATCGGCAAGGGCAACGAGGCGCTCCAGTACCCGCTGCTGGGCCTCGACATCGACCGGCAGTACGAGTACCTCGAGGAGAACTACGAGCTGCTCCGCCTGCTCCTGAGCGGTGAGGAGGTCGACTGGGAGGGCCGCCACCGCCCCGACCTGCAGGGCGCCACGACCCTGCCCCGCCCGTACGACGGCGCGTTCCGGATCTGGCACGGGTCGGCGACCTCGCGCTTCGCGGTCGAGCTCGCCGCGAGGTGGGGCGACCCGATCGTGAGCGCCAACGCGTTCCAGCCCCGCGAGAACTACCAGGTGCTGATCGACCACTACCGCGAGCAGTACGCGGCCGCGGGCCACGACCCGGCGTACGGGTTCGTCGGCTCCGGCTCGGGCGGGCTGTTCCTCGCGGACACGACCGAGCAGGCGATCGAGGAGTTCCGCCCCATCTACGAGGGAGCCGTCGCGCGCGCAGACCTGCGCAAGCACGACCCGGCCGCGGTCGGCAAGGTTACGAGCTTCCGGACCATCGAGGAGGCGGTCGAGCGCGGGCCGGCCCTCGTGGGCTCGCCCGAGCGCGTCGCCGAGAAGATCCTCGACTACCACCAGAGCTACGGGCACGACCTGCAGTCGGTCTCGATCAACCACCTCCTGGAGCCGGCGCGGCAGGACGACGTGCTGCGCCGGTTCGCGGAGGAGGTCGTGCCGCTCGTCAGGGCCGAGGTCAAGACCGACCTGTGGGGCCCGGCCGACGCCCGCCGGGCCAAGGGGTTCACGGCGGGCTAGCACGGGGCGTCGCCAGGCGATGCCCTACGAGACGCAAGAGGTGCCCGCCCGGACCCCGGTCTCGGCGGGCGCCTCCCGTCTCCCGCGCAGGGCCACGTGGCCGTCCCCGACCCTGGCGGAGCGCTCCCACACGTCCTAGGCTGGAACTGTCCTGCGGGCACGTGCGCTGCGCGCAGGGGCACGGAAGAAGGCTCCGACGATGTGGCTTCTCGTGATCTCCGGCGTGGTGGGCGCGGCGACGGTCGCCGTCATCGCGTGGCTCACGGTGCGCCACGACCGACCCCCCGTGGACGTCCTCCCTCCCCTCCGGCCGCACCGGACCACCTGGCGCGAGCGGCGCCGTCGGGCACCTGATCCCCTCGTGGCGCTGGGCCTCCAGATCCGCCTGGGCCAGCTCGCGCACGAGCTGCGCGACGTCCAGGACGACCCGGGCGTCTACGCCCGGGCGCACCACTACCTCGCCGCGCAGGGCGCGTACGACGCGCTGCTGCGCGAGGCGTGCCGGCTCAGCGGTCTCGAGGTCGACGCGGACCCGCTCGCCGCGGGCCTGCGCAGCGACGAGGACGAGCGGCTGCGCGAGGAGCTCGAGCTCAGCGCGCGCGGCTGGACCTGGTAGCCGACCCACGACAAGGACGAGGGGCCCGACGGCGGTGCGCACCGCCGTCGGGCCCCTCGCCCTTGCCGTGGCCTCAGAGGGCCGAGTGGTCCCCGATCCGGTGGTAGGACCGGTCGTGGTAAACCAGCGGCGTCGCGTCGCTGCGCGTCCCCGACGCGAGCGCCCGCAGCGAGACCAGGTAGCTGTCGCCCACGGGCGTGCGCTGGATGATGCGCCCGCGCACCCAGGACAGCGCGCCGTCGATCACGGGCTCCCCGGAGTCGAGCGGTGACCACCCGCCGGCTGCGAAGCGGTCGATCCCGCTCGTCGCGAAGCGCGCCGACACGTCGTCCTGGTCGGCGCTGAGGAAGTTGACCGTGACCGTGCGGGCCGCGGAGATCGCGGGCCACGACGACGACGTCGACGCGAGCGAGAACGCGAGCAGCGGCGGCGCGGCCGAGACCGAGATGACCGACGTCGCGGTGAAGCCCACGGGCCGCCCCTCGTGGTGCAGCGCGACGACCGCGACGCCCGCGGGGTGCTGCCGGAACACGGCCTTGTAGGCGTCGGGGCTGAGCTGGGGCTCGTCCTGCTCGTGGAGCAGGGCCTCGAGCCCGGCGAGGCCCGCGACGTCGGAGCGGGTGGTGGGTTCGGCGGTCATCGGGTCACCTCGGCGAGCTCGGGGGCGGTCTGGTGGGTGGGGACGTCCTGCCCGACGGCGGCGCTCGCCGCCCGGAGCAACGGGCCTCCCGCACGGTCGAGCCAGGCGTCGACGGTGCTCGCGAGCTCGGCCTCGCCCAGCTGGGAGTCCAGCAGGGCGAGCGTGCGCGTGGGGACCGTCGCGCCGAGCTCGACGAGGAGCGGGCGCAGGTGCACCTCGCCGGCCAGGGCGTGCGCCGGGTTGCCCGACACCACGACCGGCACCGCGACGACCCCGGCCAGGCCGTCCGGACCGTAGAGGTCGAGGAACGCCTTGAGCAGCCCGGTGTACGAGCCCTTGTAGACGGGCGTCGCGACGACCAGGACGGTCGCGCCCGCGACGACCTCGCGCGCGGCGTCGGCGCGCGGGTGCACGGGGGTCAGGATCTCGGCCGCGATCTCGGCGAGGTCGATCGTCGCGGTGGTCGGGGAGATCGGGGAGCTCGCGGGGTCGGTCGAACCCGCCTCTGCCGGACGTGCCGCGAGGCCCAGGTGGTCGGCGACCCGGGCCGCGACGGCCTGTGCCGCGCCCAGGGTCCGTGACCCCGGGCGCGGGTTGCCGACCAGGGTGACCACGGCGGGCCGGGGCGGAAGGGGTGAGCCGTCGGCAGGGCCGGGTCGGTAGCCGAGGGCGCTGTCGGCTGGGTCGGTGGGCGGTGCCTGGTGCTGCGTCATGGTGTCCTCGCTGTCGTCGTGCTGCACGCTTGCCGCGCCGGTGCCGGCGCGACCAGGTCATCTCCCGGAGCACCCCGTCGTGGGAGGGGTTGCTGACCAGCGAGCCGGGGCTTGGCGCTGGTGCTCGTGACCGTTGGGTAGGGGTATAGCCCGGTCGGCGCGAATCTGTACCGATCCGGTCGAGATTTCTCACGGCGTGGACGGTTGTTTCGCGACGGGGCCAGGGTGGGGTGCGGTCGGGGGCCGGGCGGGATGCCGTCGCACACCGGCCGTGGCCCGGTCCCTGCCGGGGTGAGCCGGGTCCGGGGCGCGCCACGGGAAGTGGCCCCGGGCAACGGCGATGTCCCAGGTCGTGAGCCTGCTGTCTTTCAGAGTGGGACGGGAGTACGGCGGTGTTTACACGTACGTAACCTGGTGCAGTTAAGAACCAGCCCTGCCGAGGAGCACTTCATGGATAGTCGTCTGCACTCCGTCTACGACGAGGTCCTCGCCCGCAACCCTGGTGAGGCCGAGTTCCACCAGGCGGTGCGCGAGGTCTTCGACTCGCTCGGCCCGGTGCTCCAGAAGAACCCCCAGTACGTCGACGCCGCCGTGCTCGAGCGCATCTGCGAGCCCGAGCGCCAGATCATCTTCCGCGTGCCGTGGGTCGACGACAAGAACCGCGTGCAGATCAACCGCGGGTTCCGCGTCGAGTTCAACTCGGCTCTCGGCCCGTACAAGGGTGGTCTGCGGTTCCACCCGTCGGTCTACCTGGGCATCGTCAAGTTCCTCGGGTTCGAGCAGATCTTCAAGAACTCGCTCACCGGCATGCCCATCGGCGGCGGCAAGGGCGGGTCGGACTTCGACCCGCGCGGCAGGTCCGACGGCGAGGTCATGCGCTTCTGCCAGTCGTTCATGACCGAGCTCTACCGCCACATCGGTGAGTACACCGACGTCCCGGCCGGCGACATCGGCGTGGGTGGCCGCGAGATCGGCTACCTGTTCGGCCAGTACAAGCGCATCACGAACCGCTACGAGTCCGGCGTCCTCACGGGCAAGGGCATCAGCTGGGGCGGGTCGCTCGTGCGGACCGAGGCCACGGGCTACGGCACGGTCTTCTTCGCCGACCACATGCTGCGCACCAAGGGTCAGAGCTTCGACGGCCAGCGCGTCGTCGTCTCGGGCTCCGGGAACGTCGCGACCTACGCGATCCAGAAGGCCCAGCAGCTCGGCGCGAACGTCGTGTCGTTCTCCGACTCGTCGGGTTACGTGGTCGACGAGGCAGGCGTGGACGTCGAGCTCCTCCGCCAGATCAAGGAGGTCGAGCGCGGACGCGTGGCCGACTACGTCGAGCGTCGCCCCGGTGCGCGCCTCGTCACGGGCGGCAGCATCTGGGACGTCCCCGCGACCGTCGCCCTGCCCTGCGCCACGCAGAACGAGCTGACCGAGCAGGACGCCAAGCAGCTCGTCGCCAACGGTGTCCTCGCGGTCGCGGAGGGCGCCAACATGCCCACCACGCCGGGGGCCGTGGCCCTGCTCCAGGAGGCCGGGGTGCTCTTCGCGCCCGGCAAGGCCGCGAACGCGGGTGGCGTCGCGACCTCGGCCCTCGAGATGCAGCAGAACGCTTCGCGCGACGCGTGGACGTTCGAGTACACCGAGGAGCGCCTCGCGCACATCATGGAGGGCATCCACTCGCGCTGCGAGGAGACGGCCGACGAGTACGGCGAGCCGGGCAACTACGTGCTCGGTGCGAACATCGCAGGCTTCACCAAGGTGGCCGACGCGATGATCGCCCAGGGCGTCATCTGACGGTCGTCCTGACGGGCCGCTGAGCGGCCCGGGCACTGCCCCGCACGACCAGGAGCGGTGCGTCCCCGTGTGCCTCGAGCACGCGCGGGGCGCGCCGCTCTCGTCGTCCCCGGCGGGGCGTGAGGTGGGCTCGCGGGCCGCGCTCGCGGGCGGGCGACTCGACGACGTCACGTACGGGACGCCGTCGGGCCGCGGTCCTGCGCGGGTCTACGCTGGCCGCTGACCCGCCGGTGCGCCGTCGCGCGCCGGCCCCCGAGGCAAGGAGCACCAGCACATGGCACGCGAGGTCGCGCTCGAGATCGCCGTCCAGGACACCGACGGCGTACGGATCGCCACCGAGGTCGGCGCCAGCCGGGTCGAGCTGTGCTCGGCGCTGGGGGCGACGGGTGGGCTGACGCCGAGCGTCGGGCTGCTCGAGGCGGCCGTCGCGGTGGCCGCAGAGGCCGCGGGCGGGGGAGTGCCGGTCGAGGTCCACCCGCTGGTCCGGCCGCGCCCGGGAGGGTTCGTCTTCAGCACGGCCGAGCTCGACGTGCAGGTGCGCGACGTCCGCGCGGCCGTCGCAGCAGGCGCCGCCGGCGTCGTGATCGGGGCGCTCACGTCCGACGGGCTCGTCGACGAGGCCGCGGTCCGCGCCCTGGTCGCGGCCGCCGACGGGCGCGAGGTGACCTTCCACCGGGCGATCGACGTCGTCGAGGACGTCACCGCGGCCCTCGACCTCCTCGCGGGACTGGGGGTCACGCGCGTGCTCACGTCGGGTGGTGCGGCTCGCAGCATCGACGGGGTCGACCGGCTGGGTGCCATGGCTCGGCACTCCGCAGGGCGCGTGCAGATCCAGGCGGGTGGGGGAGTGCGGGCCCAGGACATGGGGGACCTCGTGGCGGCGGGCGTGGACGCGGTCCACCTCTCGGCCAAGGGCATCCGGCCCGACGACGGCGGCCCCGGCGGCGGGGGCGGGTCCGGCTACGAGGTCACCGACCTGGGAGCGGCACGTGAGGCCCGCGCTGCGCTCGACGTGGCGCTGGGCTCCTGAACAGGGGGCGTCGGATCCTGACGCCCTGAGATCCGCGCTGCCTCGTACCTGACCGACCGGTCGGGTGCGGGGCAGTGTGGCCCTGCGGTGTGCGCCGGGCAGGGCGTCCGTCACCCTCGATGGGAGGCTCTTGACCGTCGCGGCGGGCGCGTCCGGGGTCCTGGTCGCGTCCCCCGGCCCACCGAGCGCGGTCGGCGACGCGCGAGATCCCCGGATTCCTGCGGATCCTGCCGCGTTCGACCCTTCACGTGTTTCATTTAGGTAACTTTCCTGTTGTATTGCTCCGTGGGGCCCGATTGATTCGTTAGTGTTCCTGCACATACCCGCCGAGCGGGGCTGATCGACGTGATGAGGCGTCGACGACTCGAAAGGACCGATGATGATCCGAAGCAAGGGGCGCAAGCGCCTTCTCACCGCGGTGGCGCTCGCCTCCGGCCTCACGCTGCTCGCCACGGGCTGCGGCTCGTCGGGTGACGACGGCGACCAGGGCACAGCGAGCAAGGGCGACGGTGTGCTCACGGTGTGGGCAGGCAGCCAGACGCCGATCGTTGCGAACTTCAACCCGTACGCACCGACCGTCCTCCACGCTGCGCTCGGTGGCGTGTACGAGACCCTCTTCTACTACAACAAGGCCAGCGCAGAGGCTCCTACCCCGATGCTCGGGGAGTCCTTCGAGTTCAACGAGGACGGCACCGAGCTGACGGTGAAGATCCGCGAGGGCGTCACGTGGAACGACGGCAAGCCGTTCACTGCCGAGGACGTCGTCTGGTCCTTCTCGAACGAGACCTCCAAGCCGGAGTACCTCGCGTCCGCCGAGGTCGTCGACCCCACGACCGTCAAGCTCACCTTCACGGGCCCGCAGTTCACCAACGAGTTCGCCCTCCTCGGCGCTTCCTGGATGGTTCCCCAGCACGTCTGGAAGGACGTCCCCGACCCCGTGACGTTCGCCAACGAGGCGCCGGTGGGCACCGGTCCCTACACGGTCGCGAGCACGTCCGACGCGTCCTACACGATGGCCGCCAACGCCGACTACTGGGGCGGGGCACCGGCCGTCGAGAAGGTCCAGTACCTCGGGATCGACGCGAACACCTCGGCCGAGAGCCTCCTGAAGACCGGCAAGGTCGACTGGGCCGGCATGTTCGTGGCAGACCCCGACGGGCTGACCGCCGACGGCCGTCTCGGCTACATCAACACGCCGCAGGACCCGACGGTCCTGTACACCTGCGCCAACGTCGAGGCAGGGTGCGCCGGCGCACAGACAGACGTCGCGGTCCGCCAGGCGCTCAACGTCGCGATCGACCGCGGCGTCATCAACGAGAAGGCCTTCGTCGGCCTCGCCGGCGAGATCTCCCCGACGTTCGCCCTGCTCGGTCGCGACGACAAGTGGATCTCCCCTGACGTCGAGAAGGTCAGCCCGCAGGAGGCGAACGCTGCCGAGGCCGGCAAGATCCTCGAGGCCGCCGGCTACACCAAGGGCGGAGACGGCATCTACGAGAAGGACGGCAAGAAGGTCGAGCTGACCCTCACGTCCGTCGAGGGCTGGAGCGACTACAACGCCGCTGCCGAGCTCATCGCCGCGCAGGCCAAGGCCGCGGGCATCGGGGTCACGGCCAGCACCGTCACGTGGGACGAGTTCTCGGACTCGCGCCAGACCGGCAGCTTCGAGCTGATCATGGGAGGCGTCGTCGGCACCTCGGTCGCCGACCCGTTCCAGATCTACCGCGACTGGTTCAGCGGCGAGTACACGCAGCCCGTCGGGACTCAGCTCGAGTCCGGCGAGTGGAACTTCTCCCGGTACTCGAACCCCACGGTCGACGCAGCCGTCAACGCCGCAGCCGCGACGAACGACGAGGCGGCGAAGAAGGACGCCTACGCCACGATCCAGACCGAGATCACGCGTGACCTCCCGTACATCCCGCTGGTCATCAACGCGACGCAGACCTTCTTCGACCAGAAGGACTTCACCGGGTGGCCCACGGAGGACAACCTTTACGCCTTCCCGCCGTCGTGGGGTTCGGTGTCTGCCGGCGTGGTGCTGAGCACCATCAAGCCCGCCGAGTGATGTCGGGCCGAGGAGGAGCTTCGATGATGATGGGACGTACAGAACGGTGAAGTACTACGCTCGGCGGCTCACGTTCTACGTGATCACCCTGTGGGCCGCCATATCCCTCAACTTCTTCATCCCTCGGCTGATGCCGGGGAACGCGGAGGACATCTTCCGGGCAAAGATGGCCCGCAAGGGAGAGCTCACCCCCGCGATGGAGAAGAGCATCCAGCTCCTCTTCGGCTCCGACGACCAGTCGTCCTTGTGGGACCAGTACCTGCGGTACTGGAACAACCTCCTGCACGGCGACCTCGGTACCTCCATCACCAAGTTCCCCGCCCCGGTGTCCGAGCTGATCGGTCAGGCTCTGCCCTGGACCATCGTGCTCGTCGGCCTGGCGACCGTCCTGTCCTTCGTCATCGGGATCTCCCTGGGCGCGTGGGTCGGCTGGCGGCGGGGAACCTGGGTGGACGGGGTCATCCCGGCATCCACCCTCCTGCAGTCCGTGCCGTACTTCTGGCTCGCACTGATCCTCATCGCGGTGTTCTCCGTGAACCTGGCCTGGTTCCCGATCATCGGCGGCTACGACACGTTCATGTTCCCGGACGGCCCTGTGCCCACCTGGGAGTTCTTCTCGAGCGCCGTCTACCACGGGTTCCTGCCCGCGCTGACGATCGTCCTGTCCTCGGTGGGCGGCTGGCTCCTCGGGATGCGCAACATGATGGTCTCGACCCTGTCCGAGGACTACATCACCACGGCCGAGGCCAAGGGGCTGCGACCCTTCCGGATCCTCACGACCTACGCCACGCGCAACGCGGCCCTGCCGTCGCTCGCCGGGTTCAGCGTCTCGCTCGGCTTCGTGGTCGCCGGGTCGATCGTCATGGAGCAGGTCTTCACCTACCCCGGTGTCGGGAAGCTGATGATCAACGCGGTCCAGGACAAGGACTTCGCGCTCATGCAGGGGGTGTTCCTCGTCATCACCGTCACGGTGCTCGCGGCGAACTTCCTCATGGACCTTCTGTACGGCTTCATCGACCCGAGGGCTCGACACAATGGCTGACGACGACATCCGCACGCAGGAGTTCGTGACTCCCGCCACCAGCTCGTCCCCGGTCGCCGAGACGGTGGCCGACGGGATCGCTCCGAGGGACCGTACCGAGGGGCTCGTGCCCGACGTCCCGACCCCGAGGGACGTCTCGACGGCAGGACTGACGGCCGACGCACCGGTCGTCGCCCCGCCCCGGCGCGGGTTCCGCGAGATGCTGCCTCGCAGGTCGGGCAAGCTGATCGTCGGTCTGGTGCTCACGATCGGTATCGGCCTGTTCGCGATCATCGCGCCGTTCGTCACGCAGGATCCCTGGAACTACGACAACCCGGTGTTCGAGCCGCCGAGCGCGGCACACCTCCTGGGCACCAACAACCTCGGTGCGGACCTCTTCGCGCAGCTCGCAGAAGGCGCGGCCGGGTCGTTGACCGTAGGCCTCGTCGCGGGGGCCATCGCCGTCGTCCTGTCGCTGTTCTTCGGGATCGTCGCCGGCTACGTCGGCGGCTGGACGGACGAGGGCCTCTCGCTCGTCACCAACGTCATGCTCGTCATCCCGGGGCTCCCGCTGGTCATCGTGATCGCGAGCTACATGGAGAGCCGCAGCATGTGGATCATCGCGGTCGTCCTCGGCCTGACGAGCTGGGCGGGCTCGGCGATCGTGCTTCGTTCGCAGGCCAAGTCGCTGCGGAGCCGCGACTACGTGGCGGCGTCCCGCGTCGCGGGCGAGAAGCCGATGCGCATCATCACGGTCGAGATCCTGCCGAACCTCCTGCCGCTGCTCGCCGCACAGTTCCTCTTCGCCGTCGTGCTCGCGATCCTCGCCGAGGCCGGCCTGTCCTATCTCGGGCTCGGCCCGTCAGGGGCGATCACCTGGGGAACCATGCTCAACCAGGCCAGCCAGCACAACGCCTTCACGATCGGCGCGTGGTGGTGGTTCGTGCCGCCGGGCCTCATGATCGCGTTGTTCGGCTGTGGTCTCTCGCTCATCAACTTCAGCATCGACGAGATCATCAACCCGAAGCTGCGCACGGCGCCGGCGGCGGTCAAGAGCGTCCGCAAGGCGCGCAAGGCCCAGGTACGGGACGAGGACACGCGCCCGGACCCCGAGGCCGACGCCCCCGTCGACGGCGACGACACCGGCGGCAACGCCAAGGAGAAGGAGAGGGTGAACGCATGACGGCGCTCACGACCGGGCCGCTGACGACGCCCGACCACGCGGAGTCGATCGCCGGCCTCGCGCCGGTCCTCACAGCGCGCAACGTCTCGATCGAGTACGAGGTCACGCCCCCGGTCAAGGCTGTCAAGGACGTGTCCCTGACCCTGCACCGTGGCGAGATCCTCGGCCTCGCCGGAGAGTCGGGATGCGGCAAGACGACCCTGGCCTACGGGATCAACCAGCTCCTGAAGCCACCCGCCCTGCGTACCGCAGGAGAGATCGTCTTCCACGACCAGGACGGGACGGACATCGACGTCGCCGCGCTCGAGGGGGACGCGCTGCGGGCGTTCCGGTGGGACAAGATCTCGATGGTCTTCCAGGGAGCCATGAACTCCTTGAACCCGGTCATCAGCGTGCGGTCCCAGCTGTTCGACGTCTTCACCACGCACCGTCCCGGCATGTCGAACGCCGAGAAGCTCGAGCGCAGCCGGGAGCTGCTGCAGCTCGTCGGTGTGGACCCGAACCGTCTCGACAGCTTCGCCCACGAGCTCTCGGGCGGCATGCGCCAGCGCGTCATGATCGCCATGGCGCTCGCGCTCAACCCGCAGGTCATGATCATGGACGAGCCGACGACCGCTCTCGACGTCGTCGTGCAGCGGGGGATCCTCCGAGAGATCATGCGCCTGCGCGAGCAGTTCAACTTCGCGGTCGTCTTCATCACGCACGACCTGCCGCTGCTGCTCGAGATCAGCGACCGGATCGCGGTGATGCGGCACGGCGAGATCGTCGAGCTCAACACCTCGGCGAACATCTTCGCGAAGCCGCAGCACGAGTACACGCGCAAGCTTCTCGCCTCCTTCCCCAGTCTCACCGGGGACCGTGGCTCGTTCGTGCGCAGCGGTGAGAGCACGGAAGGGAACGCACTGTGAGCACGCTCGAGGTCAAGAACCTCATCAAGGACTTCCGCGTGCGCGGCAGCGGGGCGGGCAAGAAGTTCCGTGCCGTGGACGACGTCTCGTTCACGCTCGAGCCCGGCCGGACCATCGCCCTGGTCGGAGAGTCCGGCTCGGGCAAGTCGACCGTCGCCCGGATGATCTCCAAGCTCGAGACGCCGACGTCGGGCGAGATCCTCATCGACGGCAGGAAGAGCGCGACCCGCGGGCGCGCGCTGGCGGAGTACCGCCGCAACGTGCAGATGGTCTTCCAGGACCCGTTCGCCTCGCTGAACCCGTTCCACACGATCGCGCACCACATCGAGCGTCCCCTCCGGCTGCACGGCAAGGCGAAGGGGCGCACGGAGATCGACGCACAGGTCCACCAGCTCCTCGAGCGGGTGAACCTCACGCCCGCACCGATCGTGGCGGCGAGACGGCCGCACGAGCTCTCCGGTGGGCAGCGACAGCGTGTCGCGATCGCCCGTGCGCTCGCCCCGGGAGCCCGCTTCCTGGTGGCGGACGAGCCGGTCTCGATGCTGGACGTCTCGATCCGGTTGTCCGTGCTGAACCTTCTGGCCCGGCTGCAGCGCGAGGAGAGCCTGGGCGTCCTGTACATCACGCACGACCTCGCGACCGCTCGTCACTTCAGCGACGAGATCATCGTGATGTTCCGCGGGAAGATCGTGGAACGTGGGCCGTCGGACGAGGTCATCCTCAACCCGCAGCACGACTACACGAAGCTCCTCCTGGGGGCGGCGCCCAACCCGGAGAACCACGGGCGGCTTCGCGAGGAGGTGCGCAGAGAGCTCGCGTCGGCATCGGCAACCTCGGGGGATGCCGGTGCGGTGCGCGACCGCTTCGGCGAACGGCCCCGGGCAGATGCCCGGGGCCGTTCCTCGTCGCCAGTGCGGCGGCCTCGCCGGCACGCGGCCCCACCGGCGGCTCACCCGGCTCTGCTGGTCGGCGATCCCGTCGCGTCACCGTCGCGTCACCGTCGCGCCACCGTCCGACGCCGGAGCGACGGCCTAGAGTCGGGACGTGCCCACCAGGAACCTGCGCATCGCGCCCACCACCGCCCCCGTCCGGCCCGCGGCCGACCCGGTCCTCGCGGCGCTCGCGTCGCTGCGTGCCGAGATGGAGATCCCCGCGGGCTTCCCGCAGGACGTGCTCGACGACGCAGCGGCCGCGGCCGCGACCGACGTCTCGTCGGGGCGTGCGGACCTGCGTGCCGTCGGCTTCGTGACGATCGACCCGCCCGGGTCCATGGACCTCGACCAGGCCGTCCACCTCGAGCGGTCTCCCGGGGGATTTCACGTGCGGTACGCGATCGCCGACCTCGGGGTGTTCGTGACCCCGGGCGGTGCGTTGGACGCCGAGGTGAACGAGCGGGGCATGACGCTCTACGGCCCCGACGAGCGGACCCCGCTGCACCCGGAGGTGCTGTCGGAGTCGGCCGCGAGCCTCCTGCCGGACGCGGACCGGCCCGCCGCCGTCTGGCACGTCGAGCTCGACGAGCGCGGGGAGATCGTCTCCGCGCGGGTCGAGCGTGCCCTCGTGCGCAGCACCGCGCGACTCACCTACGAGGAGGCCCAGGCCCGGCTCGACGCCGGCGACGCGGGGGAGATGCTCGACCTGCTCCGCGAGATCGGGCTGCTGCGCGAGGCACGCGAGCGCGAGCGGGGCGGGGTGTCGCTCAACGTGCCCGAGCAGGACGTCGTGGTGCACCCGGACGGGACGTTCGGGCTCGCGTTCCGCTCGACGCTGCCGGTCGAGGGGTGGAACGCTCAGATCTCCCTGCTGACCGGGATCGCGGCGGCACAGCTCATGCGTGCAGGTGGCGTGGGGATCTTCCGCACCCTGCCCGCGGCGGACCCGCGCGACCTGGCACGCCTGCGGCGCACGGCCCGGGCGCTGGGGATCGACTGGCCGCAGGACGTCTCGTACGGCGACCTGCTGCCGACGCTGGACTCGGGGACCTCGCGGCACGCCGCGTTCCTCAACGAGGCGACGTCGCTGTTCCGGGGGGCCTCGTACGCGCCGTTCGGTGGGGCGGGGCAGCCTCAGGAGGTGCCCGACGACGCCGCGCACGCCGCCATCGCGGCCGAGTACGCGCACGTGACCGCACCGCTGCGCCGCCTGGTCGACCGCTACGGCACCGAGATCTGCCTGGCCCTCAGCGCGGGGGCGCAGGTCCCGACCTGGGTACGCGAGGCGCTTCCGGGGCTGCCGCGGACCATGGCCCGCACGGGGCAGAGGGCCGGATCGTACGAGCGGTCGAGCGTCGACGTCGTCGAGGCCGCGCTGCTCGCGGGCCGCGTGGGCGAGGAGTTCGACGCGGTGGTGGTCGACGTCGAGAACGACGACGAGCGCCGACGCCGTGCGACCAAGGATGCCGAACGGGCTGCGAAGGCGGCGGCCGAGAACGGGTCGGCGGCCTCCGCGGCCGGCGACGCCTCTGCTGGAGCGGCCGCCCCGGCGCAGACCGGCCACGACCTGGTCCGTGGCCAGGTCGTGATCGCCGAGCCCGCGGTCCGGGCGAGCGTCCAGGGCGTCGGCCTGCCGCTCGGCGACCCGGTCAGGGTGCGCCTGCGCGAGGCGTCGATCGAGCTGCGACGGGTCGGGTTCGACCTGGTCTGAGGCCCCCGTCCGGTCGAGTGCATGATTCCGCCGCGAAATGCCCGGCGAGTCGCAGCGGAATCATGCACTCGGCAGGGGAGAGGGGAGGATGGACCCATGCCTCCTCGTCGCCGCACCGACCCGGCCGTCGGCCGTACCGCCCTGGCCGCCTGGCAGGACGGTGCCGCAGGCCGTCCTGAGGTCACGACCGCCGTCCGCTTCACGCTCGAGGAGCTCGCCGAGGTCTCGCCGGGGCACGCGGTCGAGGTCCGGGTCCCTCCGTACGGGGCGGTCCAGGCCGTCGAGGGACCGCGGCACACGCGCGGGACCCCGCCCAACGTGGTCGAGACGGACCCCGAGACCTGGCTCGGCCTGGTCACGGGCACCGTGGCCTGGGCCGACGCCGTCACCGACGGACGGATCAGCGCGTCGGGCGAACGCTCGGACATCTCGGCACTGCTGCCGTTGCAGGCCGCCCGCCGCCGCGACCGCTAGGGCGAGCCGAGCGCTCGGACCTGCGCGCCGCCGTCGGGCACGCGGACACCTCCCGACCGGCGGGTGAACTTCGCCCCGCGACCCGCACCTCCGAAGTTCCCAGTGTCTGCATCGTGAGATAGCGTGCCAGGCGAACGGGCGACGGCGCCCGTCGACCGGTCTACGCACGACGACGTCGCGCACCCCGGCAGGACAGTGCCGTTCGTAGGGGGAAGCGGGCGTTCGACCGGAAGTGACCGGCCGGACACCGCGCGTTCATCAGCCTGCTGTTGGATTCCAGAGCCCGCACCTGCGCCACCCGCGCCGAGGTGGGCGCGCCGGGAACCCGGCCACGACACGAAGGAGTCAGCGTGATCGGTAGTCATGATCAGTCCCGACGCAGGAGAGGTGTGGTCGCGGCCACCCTGTCCGCGTCGCTCGTCGCCACGGCGGCGTTCAGCACGGTAGCCGCGGGGGCTGCCTCTGCTGCGGTCGACGGGTCGTCCGTCGTCATCAACGAGGCATACCTCAACGGTGGCAGCGCGAACGCCCCGTACCTCAACAAGTTCGTCGAGCTCTACAACCCGACGGCCGCGGACATCGACCTCACGGGCTGGTCCGTCCAGTACCGGTCCGCGACGGGCACGGGGGCCTCGAACGGCGTCGTCCCGCTGTCGGGCAAGATCAAGGCCGGTGGCTACTACCTGGTCCAGGGCGCCTCGAACGGCGCCAACGGCGCCGCTCTCCCCACGCCGGACGCGACGGGCACCATCGCTCCGCAGGGTCAGAACGGCACGCTCGCGCTGGTCAAGTCACCCTCGGCGATCACGCTGACGCCGGGCTCGCTCGTGGGCAACCCGCAGGTCGTCGACCTCCTGGGCTACGGCTCGTCCAACACGTTCGAGACCGCGGCCGCTCCTGCGGGCACCGCGAACAACGTGCCCAGCTCGCTCAACCGTGCGGCCGGCGCAGACACGGACGACAACTCCGTGGACTTCGCGGTCAGCAGCACCGTCACCCCGCAGAACAGCGGTGGCGGCTCCGGCCCCGGCCCGGACCCTGAGCCCGGCACGGCCAGGACCATCGCCGAGATCCAGGGCACGGGCGCCGCGAGCCCCCTCGTGGGACAGACCGTCACGACGCGCGGCGTCGTGACCGCGACCTACCCCTCGGGCGGTTTCGACGGCCTCTACATCCAGACGGCCGGCTCGGGCGGCGACCTGGACCTCGCGACGCACACCGCGTCGGACGGCCTCTTCGTGTACTCGAAGGCTGCGGCGACGGCGCTGCAGGTCGGTCAGCACGTCGAGGTCACGGGCGTCGTCTCGGAGTACTTCGGCCTGACGCAGGTCACGCCTGCCGCGGGCGGCTGGACGGTCCTGACGGACCCCGCCGAGGTCGTGAAGCCCGCGAACGTCGCGTACCCCGCGACCGACGCGGACCGCGAGAAGCTCGAGGGCATGCTCGTCCAGCCCGCCGGTGACTACACCGTCGCCGACAACTACGACACGAACTACTACGGTTCGGTCGTCCTGGCCAGCGGCACCGAGCCGCTCCGTCAGCCCACGTCGGTCGGCCGCCCGGGCAGCGCGGAGGCCGCAGCCGCGGTCGCCGACGCGAACGCCCGCCGGGTCAACCTCGACGACGGCGCGACGACCAACTTCAACAACGCGGCCAACAAGGCCAAGCCCCTGCCGTACCTGACCGGTGGCGCACCCGTGCGCGTCGGAGCCCTCGCGACGTTCACGTCGCCCGTGGTCCTCGACTACCGGTTCGACGGCTGGAACTTCCAGCCCGTCACGGAGCTGACCCCGGCCAACGCCGCCGCGGTGCAGCCCGCGACGTTCGCGAACACGCGCACGGACTCCCCGGAGGACGTGGGCGGCGACGCGACCGTGGCGACGTTCAACGTCCTGAACTACTTCACCACGACGGGCGACCAGCTCAGCGGGTGCCAGTTCTACACGGACCGCGAGGGCAACCCCGTCACGGTGCGAACGGGCTGCGACGCCCGCGGCGCGGCGAACGCGACCAACCTGCAGCGTCAGGAGACCAAGATCGTCGCGGCGATCAACGCGCTCGACGCGGACGTGGTCTCGCTCGAGGAGATCGAGAACTCGAAGGCGTTCGGCAAGGACCGCGACTCGGCGCTCTCGACGCTCACCTCGAAGCTCAACGCCGCGGCCGGCGCGGGGACCTGGGCGTTCGTGCCCTCCCCGGCCACGCTGCCCGCCTCGGAGGACGTCATCCGCACGGCCTTCATCTACCGTCCGGCGGCCGTCGAGCCCGTGGGGGCCTCGGTCATCCACGACGTCGCGGCCTTCGACAACGCGCGTGAGCCGCTCGCCCAGACCTTCCGGGTCGCCGGGGGAGAGGCCTCCTCGGACTTCGTCGTCATCGCCAACCACTTCAAGTCCAAGGGCTCGGGCTCGGGTGCCGACGCCGACCAGGGCGACGGGCAGGGCGCCTCGAACGCCTCGCGCGTCAAGCAGGCCACGGCGCTCGTCACGTTCGCCGACCAGGTCTCCACGGCCGCCGGCACCGACAAGGTGCTGCTCGCGGGCGACTTCAACGCCTACGCCCAGGAGGACCCGATCAAGGTCCTGACGGACGCGGGCTACGTGGACCTCGGCCCCACCACGGGCAAGGAGACGTACCTGTTCGACGGCCTCGTCGGCTCGCTCGACCACGTGCTCGCCTCGCCCGGTGCCGCCGCTGCCGTGACGGACACCGACATCTGGAACATCAACTCGGTCGAGCCCATCGCGAACGAGTACAGCCGCTACAACTACAACGTCTCGAACCTGTACGACACCACGGCGTTCCGCTCGTCCGACCACGACCCGATCGTCGTCGGCCTCGAGCTGGGCGGCGAGGAGCCGGGCGGGGTCAAGGAGCTCGACCTGCTCGCGATCAACGACTTCCACGGTCGTATCGACGCGAACACGGTCAACTTCGCCGGGACCGTCGAGCAGCTGCGCGCCGCCAACCCGGCGGGCACCGCGTTCCTCTCGGTCGGCGACAACATCGGCGCGTCGCTCTTCGCGTCGGCGCTGCAGGACGACCAGCCGACCATCGACGTGCTCAACGCCCTGGACCTGTCCGCCTCCGCGGTGGGCAACCACGAGTTCGACAAGGGCTTCAGCGACCTGGCGGGGCGCGTGACCGACGCGGCCGACTGGTCCTACCTGGGCGCGAACGTCTACGCCAAGGACACCACCAACCCGGTCCTGCCGGAGTATGCGGTGATCGACGTCGACGGCGTCAAGGTCGGCGTCATCGGCGCCGTCACCGAGGAGACCCCGACGCTCGTGACCCCGTCCGGGATCGCGGACCTCTCGTTCGGCGACCCCGTCGAGGCCGTGAACCGCGTGGCCGCGCAGCTGCGTGACGGCGACCCGGCGAACGGTGAGGCCGACCTGCTGGTCGCGCTCTACCACGAGGGTGCGAGCGCCGGCACGCCGGACGGCTCCTCGCTCGAGCAGGAGCTCGCCCACCAGGGCGCGTTCGAGCAGATCGTCAACGACACGGACGCCCGTGTCGCGGCGATCTTCACGGGCCACACCCACAAGCAGTACGCGTGGGAGGCGCCGATCCCCGGCACCGACAAGACCCGTCCCGTCCTGCAGACGGGCAGCTACGGCGAGAACATCGGGCACGTGAGCCTGACGTTCGACACCGCGACGGACGAGGTCACCGACTACTCGGTCGCGAACGTCAAGCGCACCACGACGCCTGCTCCGGAGCTCGTCGCGGCGTACCCGCGCGTGGCCGAGGTCAAGACGATCGTCGACGCGGCGCTCGCGCAGGCCGAGGTCATCGGCGCTCAGCCGGTCGGCTCGGTCACCGCGGACATCACGACCGCCTTCCTGGGCGGCTCGTACGTCGACGGCAAGTACAAGGGCTCGGGCCCGCTGCCCTCCACGGGTCGTGACGACCGTGCCTCGGAGTCGACCCTGGGCAACCTCGTGGCGACCTCGCTGCTCGACACGCTGGCCGACCCGGCCCGAGGCGGCGCCGACTTCGGTGTCGTCAACGCGGGCGGCCTGCGCAACGAGCTGTTCTACGGCGACGACGGCGTGATCACCTACGCCGAGGCCAACGCGGTCCTGCCGTTCGTCAACAACCTGTGGACCGTGTCCCTCACGGGCGCGCAGGTCGAGACGATGCTCGAGCAGCAGTGGCAGACCAACCCCGACGGCACGCGCCCGTCGCGCCCGTTCCTGGCGCTGGGCCTGTCGGACAACGTCAAGTACACGGTCAAGACGACCGACGTGAACGCCACCCCCGGCGACAACGTCACCTCGGTCCTGGTCAACGGCGAGCCGCTCGACCCGGCCAAGACGTACCGGGTCGCGACGTTCTCGTTCCTCGCCACGGGTGGTGACAACTTCCGGGTCTTCGCGCAGGGCACGGACGCGCGCGACTCGGGTCTGATCGACCGCGACGCGTGGATCTCCTACCTGCAGACCCACCCGAACCTCAGCCCCGACTTCGCTCGTCGCAGCGTGGTCGCGGACGGTCTGGGGACGGTCACCGCGGGCGAGTCCGTGACGGCCCAGGTCTCGCGCCTGAACCTCACGTCGCTCGGCAGCCCGCTCAACACGGGCGTCTCGGCGTACCTCGTGCCTGCGGGCACGGCGTTCGACGCGGCCAACCCGGGCACGCCCGTGGCCACGGGCACGGTCACGAACGGGGCTGCGAGCCTCGAGGTGCCTGTCCCGGCAGAGACCGCGGGGGGCGAGTACGGCGTGTACGTCGTCGCCGCCCCGAGCGGGACGGTCACGCGGCTGGCCCTGACGGTCGAGGGTGCAGACCTGCCCGACGTCGTCATGGACGGCCTGACGGCCACGACCCAGTGCGTGGCGGGTCGCGTGCACCTCTCGGTCAAGGGCACGAACGGCGAGTCGCTCCCGATCGACGTGCGCTACACGACCGCGTTCGGCGAGAAGAAGTTCACCAAGCTGCAGCCGGGCAAGATCGCGGCGCAGTCGTTCAACAGCCGTGCGACGTCGGTGCCCGCGGGCACGGTGCGCGTCGCGGCGTACAAGTGGCAGGACGGTCAGGGCTTCTACGAGACCTACGACCTGGCCTACCCGGCGGTCACGTGCGGCTGACGCAGCGCGTGTGATCGTCTGAACGTCGTCGGGCCTGCTCTCCTGGTCGCCAGGGCAGCAGGCCCGACGGCGTCCCGCCCCCGGGTGCGGGGGCGCACCCGCGCGGGCCGCGCCAGGGAGACCGCGCACGGCGAGCGCGTGCCTGCCACCGGTCGGGTGGAGGGCACAGGGGATTCCCAGTGGGACGGGGTACTGTCGGCGCGTGAGCACGAGCACCCCCGACCCCGACGTGAACGAGACCCCGACCGGCCTCGACGCCGCTTCGACGCCGGAGGCCGGCTCGACCGGCAGCACCAGCACCGCCGGCGGCACCGACCCGACGACGGTCGGCGCACCGAGCGACGACGCGAACCAGGGCCTTCGTGGTGACGAGGTCGAGATCGAGTCGGTCGTCGACCCGACCACGGTCCGCCGCGCTCCGCGCTACAAGGCGTTCTTCCTGACCGGTGCGCTGGCAGGGATCGTGCTGGGCCTGGCCGTCGGCATCTCCTGGCTCGTGTCTCCCGCTGCGAGCGGCGTCCTCAAGCCGGGCGTCTATCTCAGCGTGATCGTCCTCGGTGCGACGACGCTCACGACGCTCATCGCGGGCGCCCTGGCGATCTGGGCCGACAAGCGCAGCCTGCGCCGCTGACGCCTTCGGCATCGCGCGGTGTGCGGCTCGTCGAGTCCGCGCGCCGGCCCGCATGCCCTTCGCCGTCGAGCGGTGACATCGGCCGGCCGGAAGCGCGTGCCGCCGGAGAGCCGTGCCGGCGGGAAGACCGCCCGCGTCAGGAGCCGGTGACCGCCGCCGGCGCGGGATCGTCCCCCGGGTGCCACGCCTCGCGGAGCAGCTGACGGAACCGGACCCCCACCGGCATGCCGACGGTGACCGCGACGGCCCCGAGGAGCGCGACGGTGACAGACACCGCGGCCGTGGCCTCGATCGTGCTGCGGTAGGTCGTCAGAGGGTGCGCGGGATCGCCCGTGACCTGGAGCAGCGCCAGGACGGCCGGGACGACGACGGTCGCGAGCCCGAGGAGCAGGACGCCTCCCGCCCAGAGCAGAGGTGGCCCGTCGAGAGCCTGCCGGAGGAACGCGTCGTCGGGCCGCCACGAGCCTGCGTCGTCGGCCAGCGCGTGCCTGCGCAGCGCGCGGCGCTCGAGGGCCCTGACCACGGTGGTCGCCACGAGGGCGAGCAGGAGGACCGCCGATCCCGCCAGCGCGAGCACGGCCCCCGACGTGATGATCACGTCGATCGCCGCCTCACCCTTCTCGTCGTAGTACAGGGTGTCCGCGTTCCGTCCCGGTTGTCGGAGGAAGACCGCCATGAACCCCACGACCGGTCCCGCACCGAGCAGGACGCCGCCGACGACGGTCAGCGGCCTCTGCGCCCTGGCCGTCAGGCGGTGCACCCTGCCGAGGTCGATCGTCCGCTCGTCGGAGGGGCGGAGGCGCTTCTCGGTGCGCTCGGCGTTCCGCACGACCCCGTCGTTCCAGGCCTGTCGGGGCCGGTCTGTCAGGAGCGTCCACGCCCGTCGTCCCCGGCTCCTCAGCGCGGAGAGCGCCGACCCGACGAGCCCGGCGAGGAGGAGTGCACCGGCGAGCACCGCCAGCCCGACCGCCACCATGTCGCTCTCGAAGATCATGATGGGGGCCACCAGGAGGGCGGCGACCCCGACGGCGATCAGGAGGGCGACGCACAGACCCACGAGGGGCGCCGTGGGAGTGATGCCGTCGACGAGGGCTCGAGCCCGTACGTTGCGCACCGGCACGCGCTCGGGAGCCGTGCCCGCGAGCGAGTCGAGCCTGCGCCCGAGGAGCGTGCGCGACGAGGCGCTCGACAGTGCGTACAGGATGCCGCCCGCGCCGAGGACCGCGCACACGTAGGCGATCGAGGCCCTGCTGACGGGGTCGAGGTGCAGGTCGCGCCACACGTCCGGGAATCCCTCCTCGACCGTGAGCCAGGCGCCGAGGAGGACCAGGAAGCCGAGACCGGCCGAGGTCAGGACGGTCCTGGAGATCGTCAGCAGGCCGTCGGCGAGGACCTGCGGGCCGCTCGGTGCGGGCTCGGCGAGCCGGAGCGTGCTCGTCGGGACCGGGCGACCCAGCACCGAGATCGTGCGGCCCGGGGAGTCTTCGGAGGAGTCGGTCACTGCGTGAGGGTAGCGACCGCGGTGGGGCACGTACAGGGGCGGGCCCGCGTCGGGGCGAGAGGTCCATCCCCTGATCGCGGCTTCTGGCGAACGGCGACCGTATGGGAGACTGGAGCCGTGGCCCCCCGCGGAGATGGACTTCTTAACCACGACCTCATGCCCGGCGAGAAAGGCCCCCAGGACGCTTGCGGCGTCTTCGGTGTCTGGGCGCCCGGCGAAGAGGTCGCCAAGCTTGCCTACTTCGGTCTGTACTCGTTGCAGCACCGCGGTCAGGAATCAGCCGGGATCGCGACCAGCAATGGTGAGCAGATCCTCGTCTACAAGGACATGGGACTCGTCTCCCAGGTCTTCGACGAGCGTGCGCTGAACGCCCTGACCGGGCACATCGCCGTCGGGCACTGCCGGTACTCCACCACGGGTGGGGTGACCTGGGAGAACGCGCAGCCGACGCTCGGCGCGACGTCCGCCGGGACGGTGGCCCTGGGCCACAACGGCAACCTGACCAACTCGGCAGAGCTCGTGAACCTCGTCGCCGAGCGCTACGGCGCGCAGCGCCGGGGCGAGCTGGCCCGTGGCAACACGACCGACACGGCGCTCATCACCGCGCTCTTCGCGGGCGACGACGACCACTCTCTCGAGGACACCGCGATGGAGGTCCTCCCTCGTCTCCGCGGCGCCTTCAGTCTCGTCTTCATGGACGAGAAGACGCTCTACGCGGCGCGCGACCCGCAGGGTGTGCGCCCCCTCGTGCTGGGGCGCCTCGAGCGCGGCTGGGTCGTCGCGAGCGAGACCCCGGCCCTCGACATCGTGGGCGCCTCGTTCGTCCGTGAGGTCGAGCCCGGCGAGCTCATCGCGATCGACGGCGACGGCCTGCGCTCGCAGCGCTTCGCGCCGGTCGAGCGTGCCGGCTGCGTCTTCGAGTACGTCTACCTCGCGCGCCCGGACACCTCGATCAACGGTCGTTCGGTCCACGCGGCCCGTGTCGAGATGGGACGCCAGCTCGCCCGTGAGCACGGCATCGAGGCGGACCTCGTGATTCCGGTCCCGGAGTCCGGGACCCCCGCGGCGGTCGGGTACGCGCAGGAGTCGGGCATCCCGTTCGGGCAGGGGCTGACCAAGAACGCCTATGTCGGACGCACCTTCATCCAGCCCTCGGACACGCTGCGCCAGCTCGGGATCCGGCTCAAGCTGAACCCTCTGCGGGACGTGATCCGGGGCAAGCGCCTCGTCGTCGTGGACGACTCGATCGTCCGCGGCAACACGCAGCGCGCACTGATCCGCATGCTCCGCGAGGCCGGAGCGGCCGAGGTCCACGTCCGGATCAGCTCCCCGCCCGTCAAGTGGCCCTGCTTCTACGGGATCGACTTCGCGTCCCGTGCCGAGCTCATCGCGAACGGTCTGTCCCCGGACGAGGTCGGCGCCTCGTTGGGCGCGGACACTCTCGGCTACATCTCGGAGGAAGGCATGATCGCGGCGACCGAGCAGTCGGCGTCGCAGCTGTGCACCGCCTGCTTCACCGGGAAGTACCCCATCGAGCTGCCGCCGGACGACCAGCTGGGCAAGCACCTCCTCGAGCAGGCCGAGCTCCCGCTCGGTGCCCCCGAGGACGGGCTGCGCTCGCTCTCCGTGGGAGTGGGCGGCGGGACCGCCCTCGACCACCCCTGACCCCGTACGACGCACCGCCCGGACGCCGGGCGCGCCGCAACCACCAGGAGTTCATTCGTGTCTGAAGGTCTCACGTACGCCGCAGCCGGTGTCGACACCGAGGCGGGCGACAAGGCCGTCGAGCTGATGAAGGACGCCGTGCGCCGCACGCACGGCCCCCAGGTCCTCGGAGGAGTGGGCGGCTTTGCCGGGCTCTACGACTTCAGCGAGGTCGCGACCTACACCAAGCCGCTGCTCGCGACGTCGACCGACGGCGTGGGCACCAAGGTCGCGATCGCGCAGGCCCTGGACATCCACGACACGATCGGCTTCGACCTGGTCGGCATGGTCGTCGACGACATCGTCGTGGTGGGTGCCAAGCCGCTCTTCATGACGGACTACATCGCATGCGGCAAGGTGGTCCCGGAGCGCATCGCGGGCATCGTCCGCGGCATCGCGGCCGCGTGCGAGGTCGCCGGTACGGCCCTCGTCGGCGGTGAGACGGCCGAGCACCCGGGCCTCCTGGGCGAGGACGAGTACGACGTCGCGGGTGCCGCGACCGGGGTCGTCGAGGCGGACCGTCTGCTCGGCCCCGAGCGTGTCCGTGAGGGTGACGTCCTGATCGCGCTGGGCTCGTCGGGTCTGCACTCGAACGGCTACTCGCTCGTGCGCGCGGTCGTCAAGCACGCGGGCTGGGAGCTGGACCGCGAGGTCGAGGAGTTCGGCCGCACCCTCGGCGAGGAGCTCCTTGAGCCCACGCGCGTCTACGCGAGCGACTGCCTCGCCCTGGCGCACGACGACGCCGCGCAGGTCCACGCGTTCACGCACGTCACGGGTGGTGGGCTCGCGGCGAACCTCGCCCGCGTCCTCCCGGCCGGTCTGGTCGGCACCGTGGACCGCGGCTCGTGGGACGTCCCTCCGGTCTTCACCGTGGTGCGGGACCTGGGCAACGTGCCTCGTCGCGACCTCGAGAACACGCTCAACCTGGGCGTCGGCATGGTCGCGATCGTGGGTGCGGACGGCGCCGACGCGGCGCTCGCGCGGTGCGCGGAGCTGGGTCTGCCCGCCTGGGTCCTGGGGACGGTCAGCGCTCTCGACGAGTCGACCACGGTCTCCTCGCTCGGTGAGGACCTCGTCGTGGGCACCAAGGGCGTGCACGCCGGCGCGGTGCGTCTGACGGGCGACTACCGCAACTGAGTGCGGTGACGACGAAGGCGCGTCCTTCTTCCTCGGGCCCTGGAGCCTGGGGGAGAAGGACGCGCCTTCGTCGTACGGGGAACGCCTCGCGGGTCGGTCGGTCGACTGACGAACTCGCGATCATACGGACCTGCGGTCCCCTGGGGCCTGCTGGTCGCAGGGGGACGAGATCGTGTCAGCGGTCGTCGGACCAGCCGGCGAACGGCTGGTCGTAGTCTCCGTTGTTGTCCTCGGAAGACCTCGCTCCGTAGCGAGGATCTGTCGCGAGATCCGTGTGGCTATGACCGGTGAGCTCTTGTTCGAGAGCTTGGTAGTTCGTCTCGGGGCTGTAGTACTTCAGCGCACGAGCGACCTTGGTCTGCTTAGCCTTCTGACGGCCGCGGCCCATGGCTCCGACCCCCTCAACGTAGAAGCGGGGCGGCAACGTACTCAGACGTGCGGCCCCGGGGTGTTGTTTCGTCTGTTCAGAGTCCAACGGTACATGCTCGGGATACATTCCAGCCACTCGGATGGTCCGAACGGGTGCCTTGTCACACTGTCTCCACACAACGACGTGACCGGGGGAGCGCCTCGTGGGTCTCGTGGGCCCGGGCGAGCGGGCCGCGCCGGGGGTGGTGCGGAGGCTGTCCGGCTCCGCACGGAGCCTCCGCCGAGAGGGCTCCCCGCGAGGCCGAATCACCTGTACCGGCCATACCCCGTCTAATTCACCCTGTCTGCCAAGTCGCCCAAAATCGTCATGCTGCGACAATAGAGGGGCTAGCGCAGTGCTGTCGTCGCGTTCCGACGTCACCGTCGGACCAGCCAGTCGCTAGGAGGAGGTGCAGTGATGTCCGTCCATGGAGAGTCCGAAGTTCTGCTCACACCGGCCGAGGTCGCGAGCCTGTTCCGCGTCGATCCCAAGACCGTCACTCGCTGGGCCAAGGCCGGCAAGCTGTCGTCGATCCGGACCCTCGGGGGGCATCGTCGCTACCGCGAGTCCGAGGTCCGCGCACTCCTGGGTGCCGCGAGCGAGAACGCCGAGGGCGTCGACAAGGGCTGACCGACGGCGCGGTGGACACTCCTGCGCCCAGCCCACGCTGTCGGTCCGTTGAGGAGCTCCGGGACCAGTTTCCCGGTGCTCCCCGTCGCGTCCGCAGCCTCTTCCACTTCGACCAGCCGACAGCCCGGCGCCGGTGGCGCCGGGCTCGGTCGTGTTCAGGGCCGGTCAGGACCTCTTGCGGAGGATCGCGGCGACGACCAGGGCGATGGTCGCGACGGTCCCGGTGACGAGGATCTTCACGTTGCGCGCGCGCGTCGGGTCGTGCTCGGGCAGCCCGCCACCGGTGAAGAAGCTCCCGGTGTCGGCGGCAGCCTGCTTGGTCTGGTGCGCCACGTTCGCCGCCTGGGTGCGCGGGTCGAGCCGCGTGGTCAGCTCGTCGATCGTGCTCGCGAGCTCGGCCCGGGTCCGTACGATCTCGGCTTCCAGCTCGGCCTGGGTCGGTTCGGTGCTCACGGGCGCAGTCCTTCCTTGACGGTGGCGACGTCTTCCTTGAGGTTGGCAATGGTCGCCTCGGGGGTCGGCGGCATGCCCTTGGTCAGCTGCTTCTTGCCCACGAGCGCCAGGAGGCCGGCGACGAGGAGCAGGGCGACGCCGACGATCAGGGCGGCGAGCCACAGCGGGACGGCGTGCGCGAGGCCGACCATGGCCGAGTGCAGGAGGAAGCCGAGCGCGTACAGGGACAGGACGCCGGCGACGACGAACATCCCGATCCCGATGCCTGATCGGGCGGCCTTGGTCGTCAGCTCCTTCTTGGCGAGCGCGATCTCCGTGCGGACCAGGCGCGTGGCCTGCTCCGACATCTGCTCGACGAGCTTGCCGATCGAGGGCTTCGGGTTCGGGGGAGGCGTCTGCCCGTCGTCCCAGTCGCTCATGGTGGTCACCTTCCTGGCACGTCCGGATGGAGCGCCTGTGCACGCAGGGGATGCCTGCGGCTCGAAGAGTCGTTCTTCATGTCCCACTCAACCGGTCAACGGCGTCCAGGGCAATTCCGCGCGCCGAGGGTGCGAGCGGGAGTCTGGTGTGCGATGCGCCAGGGACGCACGGGTGGCCGGTGTCGAGACGGCGTCGTGGGTGGTGGTCGAGCGGCGCGGTGCGGGTCGGCGGTCGACCGGCGGAGCGTCGCGTGTACGGGAACGACGAAGCCCCACCTCGAGTGAACGAGATGGGGCTTTCGTGGAAGTGGCTCCGACCGGCGTCGATCCGGTGACCTTTCGATTTTCAGTCGAACGCTCTACCAACTGAGCTACAGAGCCTTGACACGAAAGCCCGGTCGTGATGACCGGGCAGTCGCTGTCGAGCGACCCTGACGGGACTTGAACCCGCGACCTCCGCCGTGACAGGGCGGCGCGCTAACCAACTGCGCTACAGGGCCTTGCGTGAGTTTCTCCCGGCCTTTGCCGTTCGAACCTCGAGAATCCTATCTCACTTCCGGGCCGATCCGTTAATCGGATCTTTCCGAGTACCCCCAACGGGATTCGAACCCGTGCTACCGCCGTGAAAGGGCGGCGTCCTAGGCCGCTAAACGATGGGGGCCTAGTTTCCTGGACAACCCGTACCGCCTACGGGGCACGAGTCGCCGAGAGACCTCCGTCAGCATACGGGGAACTGGGGGCGCGGTGCAAAACGGCACGATCCCGGGGCTGCGGCCTCCCCGGCCGGCGCTGCTGCACCGGTCGGGCGACCCCTCCTCCCGGCGACAGGGGAGGATGGTGCTCGTGGTGGAGATGACGCGCGAGGACTTCGAGGACGCGGTGCGCGATGCGCTCGACGAGATCCCGGAGGAGCTGGCCGAGCAGATGGACAACGTCGTGGTGCTCGTCGAGGACGACGCCCCCGACGACGACCCCGAGCTCCTGGGGCTCTACGAGGGTGTGCCCCTCACCGAGCGGGACCTCATGTGGGCTGCGGGTGCGCTCCCGGACCGGATCACGATCTACCGCCGCCCCACGCTCGCGATCTGCGAGACCCGCGAAGAGGTGGTCGAGGAGGTCGTCGTCACGGTCGTGCACGAGATCGCCCACCACTTCGGCATCGACGACGAACGGCTGCACGAGCTGGGCTGGGCCTGAGGGGCCGGTCCGTCCACGGGCGGCGCGCGGGGGTTTTGTTCATCGTCGATTGACGATAATATCGACGCATGGCGATGAGACGTGAGACGACCCCGCGGACGCACCTCCGATCGAGGAGCGCCGCAGCGACCGCTGCGGGGGTGGAGCAGGTCGACGTGGACGGTGCGCCGGTCGCCGTGGCGGTCGAGCCGGCCCCGCCGTCGGCCCCCGGGCACGACCACGCGGCCGTCGCGCGCCTCCTGCACGCGCTCGCCGAGCCTCACCGCCTCTCGATGGTGCACCTCCTGGCGCGCTCCGAGCACCGCGTCGTCGACCTGACGAGCGAGCTCGGGCTCGCGCAGTCGACCGTGTCGGTCCACCTCGCGACGCTCCGCGACGCGGGCCTGGTCGACGTGCGCCGCGAGGGACGGTCCTCCTGGTACCGGCTCGCGCGGCCCGAGGTCGCGCACATCCTGACCGACGCCGAGCGCGTCGTCGAGGCGACGGGAGGCGGCTCGCGATGAGCGGCCACTCCCACTCCCACTCGCACGGCGCGGCGACCGCCACGGGCGCGCACCGCCGTCGGCTCGTGATCGTCCTGGGCATCACGCTCGGCGTGATGGTCCTCGAGGTCGTCGGTGCACTGGTCTCGGGCTCGCTCGCGCTCCTTGCCGATGCGGGGCACATGCTGACCGACGCGACCGGGATCGGGATCGCCCTGTTCGCGAGCTGGCTCGCGACGCGTCCGGCCTCGGCGACCCGGACCTTCGGGTGGCAGCGTGCGGAGATCCTCGCGGCCATGACCAACGCGCTGATCCTCGGGGTCGTCGCGGTGCTCGCGATCGTCGAGGGGGTCTCGCGGGTCCGCGCCCCCGACCCGCACGTCGAGGCCGGCCTCATGATCGGGGTGGCGGTCGTCGGGCTCGTCGCGAACGTGGTCGGGCTCCGCCTCCTGTCTGCGGGCCAGGGCGAGAGCCTCAACGTCCGGGGGGCCTACCTCGAGGTGCTCGGCGACCTCCTGGGCTCGATCGCGGTGATCGTCGCCGGGGTGTTCGTCGCCCTCGGCTTCGCATGGGCCGACGGCCTGGCCTCGGTCGCGATCGGCATCATGATCCTGCCCCGCGCGCTGACGCTCCTGCGCGAGGTCGCCGCGGTGCTCCTCGAGTCGACGCCCGCAGGGGTCGACCTCGAGAAGGTCCGGACGCACATGGAGGGCATCCCCGGGGTCGTCGGCGTCCACGACCTGCACGCCTGGACCATCACGTCGGGCGTGCCCGTCATGTCGGCCCACGTGGTGGTCGAGGCCGAGATGCTCGAGCGGGGGGAGGGGACCGTGGTGCTGCGAAGGCTCAAGGAGTGCCTGGGCGGGCACTTCGACGTCGACCACTGCACGTTCCAGATCGAGCCCCCCGAGATGCAGGAGACCGAGTCGTCGGTCCACCTGTGAGCCCTGTGCGTCTCGCCGGAGGCTGCACGCTCCGGGGGGCGAGGCCGAGCAACTAGGCTGCCCCCATGACGATTCTGGTGACCGGCGGAGCGGGATACATCGGTGCGCACGTGGTGCGCCTGCTGCAGCAGCGGGGGGAGAAGGTCGTCGTCGTCGACGACCTGAGCACGGGGCAGGAGGGCCGCATCGGAGGGGCGCTGCTCGTGCGCCTGGACGTGTCCAGCCCGGAGGCCGTCGAGGTCCTGACCCGGACGCTGACCGAGCACGAGGTCACCGCCGTGGTGCACTTCGCGGCCCGCAAGCAGGTCGGTGAGTCCGTCGAGAAGCCCGCCTGGTACTACCAGCAGAACGTCGGTGGCTTCACGAACCTCGTGACCGCGATGGAGGCCGCCGGCGTGGACCGCCTGGTGTTCTCCTCCTCCGCGGCGACCTACGGCATGCCGTCGGTCTCGATGGTCGAGGAGAAGCTGCACGCCGAGCCCATCAACCCTTACGGCGAGACCAAGCTCATCGGGGAGTGGCTCGGCCGGGCCGCGAGCCGCTCGTGGGGTCTGCGGTTCGTCGCGCTGCGCTACTTCAACGTCGCGGGCGCCGGCTGGCCGGACCTGGGCGACCCCGCGGTCCTCAACCTCGTCCCCATGGTCCTCGACCGCCTCGAGCGGGGCGAGCAGCCCAAGATCTTCGGCGACGACTACCCGACGCCGGACGGCACGTGCATCCGCGACTACATCCACGTCCTGGACCTCGCCGAGGCGCACCTCGCGGCGCTGGGCTACCTGGACGAGGACGAGCGCGCGTACGACGTCTTCAACGTCGGCACCGGCACGGGGTCCTCGGTCCGCGAGGTCATCGACGAGATCGGCAAGGTCTCGGGCCTGGACGTGTCCCCGGAGATCCTCCCGCGCCGCGCGGGCGACCCGCCCCAGCTCGTCGCGTCGCCCGAGCGCATCAACAAGGTGCTCGGCTGGACCGGCACCCAGGGGCTCGAGCCGATCATCGCGTCGGCCTGGGAGGCCTGGCAGGCAGGGCCGCGCCGCATCGACGTCTGAGCCACCTCGCGCACTCCCCGGAGGGGCCCTCTCGCACCACGCGAGGGGGCCCTTCGGCGTACGGCGCTGACACGGACTCGAATCCTCAGTATGCTGAGCAAAATACTCAGTACGCTGAGGAATCGAGGGGTAGGTCATGTCCGGAAACAGCACGACCATCGACGACGTCGCCGAGCGGTCGGCGTCCGGGACGTCCCCGCACGGGCCCAGGGCCGCCGTCGCGGCACCGCGAGAGTCCGCCCGCGATCACGGGCCGGCGACCCACGAAGGGTTCGCCGCCCGGCTCGACGAGGCGATCGCCGCGACGCAGGCAGCACTGAACGAGCACCTCACGCGGGGCGCGGCACGCGCCTCGGCCGGAGGCCGACCGGTCGCCGATCTCTGGACGGACCTCGCAGACCAGGTAGGCGGAAAGCTCGTGCGCCCTCGGCTCACGCTCGCGGCCTACCTCGGGCTCGGCGGACGAGACCTCGGGGAGGTGGCTCCCGTCGCCGCTGCCCAGGAGCTGCTGCACACCGCGATGCTCGTGCACGACGACCTGCTCGACCACGACGAGACCCGGCGCGGGCGCTCGAACCTCGCGGGAGCGACGCGTTCTCGGTTCGCCGAGGCAGGGATCGACGACTCCCGCGCCGACGTCCACGTCCAGGCAGCGGCGCTGCTCGGAGGTGACCTGGCGATCGCCGGCGCTTTCGAGCTCGTCCTGGGATCCACGGCAGGTCCGGGCGAGAAGCTCGCGGTCGCAGGTCAGCTCGTGCGCGCGGTGCAGGTCGCCGTCGCGGGCGAGGTCCTGGACGTCTCGGGCCCGCTGCTCGCTCCGAGCGACGTGGACCCCGAGCTCGTCGCCGAGCTCAAGACCGCGACCTACACGTGCGTCGTCCCGCTGAGGAGCGGGGCGATCCTCGCGGGCGCGGACGCTGCGACCTGCGCCCTCCTCGAGACCTACGGGCGGGCCCTGGGCGTCGCGTTCCAGCTGGTCGACGACCTGCTCGGGGTCTTCGGCGACCCTCGGGTCACCGGGAAGTCGACCGTCTCCGACCTGCGCGAGGGCAAGCGCACGTTGCTCCTGGCCTGCGCCTACCGGGGGGCCGAACCGGCGGACGTCGCCCTGCTCGACCAGCACGTGGGGCGGGCCGACCTCACCGAGGCGGGAGCCGCCGTCGTGCGGGCGGTCATGCGGCGCACTGCTGCCCCCGAGGCCGTGCGGGCGACCGTGACGCGCCACCTGGACGAGGCCCGCGCCGCGGCCGCAGAGCTGCCCGCCCCCCTGGGGTCGTACCTGCTCGACCTGGCCGACTCGTTCGCCGACAGGGCGGCCTGAGGTGCGAGGGAGCGGGAAGGCCGTCACGATCGTCGGGGAGGCCAACGTGTCGCAGATGCTGTACGACCGCACCGCCGCCCGCGCGAGCCGGGCGGTCCTCACGGGGTACTCGACGTCGTTCGGGCTGGGGTCCCGGCTGCTCGGGAGCGCCGCACGCCGCGACATCGACGCGGTCTACGGCCTCGTGCGTGTGGCCGACGAGGTCGTCGACACGCGTCGCGGTGAGGGCGCCGACGAGCTCCTCACGGGGCTCGAGGAGGAGACCGCGCGCGCCCTCGTGAGCGGGTACTCGACCAACCTCGTGGTCCACTCGTTCGCGCGCACGGCACGACGCACGGGGATCGGGCACCCCGAGATCGACCCGTTCTTCGCCTCGATGCGCATGGACCTCACGGTCCAGGTCCACGACAAGGCCAGCTACGAGCAGTACGTCTACGGCTCGGCCGAGGTCGTCGGGCTCATGTGCCTCGCGGTCTTCCTCAACGCCGGGCGACGCCCGGGCGAGCCGGTCGTGCGGGCGAGCGACGCCGTCGTGCACGGCGCGCGCGGCCTGGGCGCCGCGTTCCAGAAGATCAACTTCCTGCGCGACCTGCGTGCGGACCACGAGGACCTGGGCCGCAGCTACTTCCCCGGGATCACGCCCGCGGACCTCACGCAGGAGGACGTCGACGCGATCCTCGCGGAGATCGAGAGCGACCTCGACGCCGCCCGCGCCGCGCTCCCGTCGCTGCCGCGCCGCGCCCGGATGGCCGTCGCGGCGACCCTCGCGCTCTACGACACCCTGCTCGGCCGCCTCGCGTCGACGCGCCCCGAGGACCTGCTGCGTGCCCGGGTCCGTGTCCCCGACCCGGTCAAGCTCGTGGTCGCGTCCCGCGCGGTCGCGCGCGAGTCCCTGCGACGCGACGTCCGACCCACCGTTCAGACCGCACGTTCGACGACCCGAGGAGCCCCGTGACCCACGCACCGCCCGAGATGCCGCACGTCGTGGTCGTGGGCGGGGGGATCGGCGGCCTGGCCACGGCCACGCTCCTCGCGCGCGGCGGCGCCCGCGTGACGCTGCTCGAGCGGCACGACCACGTGGGCGGGCGCGCCGGGACGCTCGAGCTCGACGGGTTCCGGTTCGACACGGGTCCCTCCTGGTACTTCATGCCCGAGGTGTTCGAGCACTGGTTCGCGCTCCTGGGCGAGCGCGTCGAGGACCACCTGGACCTGGTCCCGCTCGACCCGTCGTACCGGGTCTTCTTCGAAGGGTCCCCGTCCTCCGAGCAGGCTGACGCCACCCGCGCCCGGACCGTCCTCGACGTCACGCGCGACGCGGACGCCAACTGGGCACGCTTCGACGCGCTCTCGCCGGGCGACGGAGAACGCGTGCGCGCGTACGCCGCGGAGTCGAGCGAGGCCTATCGGCTGGCGCTCGACCACTTCCTCTACACGACCTTCGAGCGGCCCGACCGCGCGATCGACGGCTCGGCGCTTCGGCGCCTCCCGCGCCTCGCGGCCCTCCTGGGACGCTCGCTCGCCGACCGAGTCGAGCGACGCGTGGAGGACCCGCGCCTGCGCCAGCTCCTGGGCTACCACGCGGTCTTCCTCGGCTCGTCGCCGTACCGCGTACCCGCGCTGTACTCGCTCATGAGCCATCTCGACCTCGTCGAGGGCGTCCGGTTCCCGCGTGGCGGCATGTACACGATCGTCGAGGCCATGGAGAAGCTGGCCCGCTCGGAGGGCGTGACGATCCGCACGGGGAGCGACGTCGTCGGGATCGAGGTCGCTCCGGCCGTCCCCGGGCCCGACGGCGGAGCCTCGCCCCGGGCGAGGACCGTCCGCTCCCGGCGGCGCGCGCGAGGCGTCGCGACCGGGGTGCGGCTGCGGGACGGCGAGGTCGTCCCGGCGGACGTCGTGGTGTCGGGCGCGGACCTGCACCACACGCAGACCGCGCTGCTGCCGAGCGCCTACGCCGACCTGCCCGCCGCGTCCTGGGAGGACCGCGGGCCGGGCATCTCGGCGCTGCTCGTGCTCGCGGGCGTGCGCGGCGAGCTGCCCGAGCTCGCGCACCACTCGCTGTTCTTCACCGAGGACTGGCACGGCAACTTCGAGGACGTCCTGGGGAAGGGGGCCTCGAGCGACGTGGACACGTTGCGCGTGCCCACCCCGGCCTCGCTCTACGTCTCGCGGACCTCGGCGACCGACGACGCGAGCCTCGACCACCCCGCGGCGCCACCCGGCCACGAGAACCTCTTCGTCCTGGTGCCGTTCCCCGCCGACCCGGCCCTCGGCGGGGACGCGGCGTCGCAGGCGGCGCTCGAGGACCTCGCCGACGGGTACCTCGACCAGGTCGGCGCCTGGGCCGGGATCGACGACCTGCGCGGCCGGGTCGTGACGCGCAGGGTGCTGGGGCCCGCGCACTTCGCGACCGAGTTCTCCTCCTGGCGCGGTACCGCCCTGGGCATGGAGCACACGCTCGCGCAGAGCGCGATGTTCCGGCCGCCCGGCCGCTCGCGCGCGGTCTCCAACCTGTACTTCGCGGGTGCCGGGACGGCGCCCGGCGTCGGGCTGCCCATGTGCCTCATCAGCGCCGAGCTCGTCGCCAAGCGGCTCCTCGGCGAGACCTCGTCCCGGCCGCTGCCGACGCCTCTGCGACGGGGCTTCCTCGCGGCGAGCCGGCGTCCCGACCGGCTGCGGGGCGGTGTCTCGTGACCGGGTTCGTCTACCTCGGTGCGCTCGCGGTCTCGCTCGGCGGTCTCGCGGTGCTCGACCGCCGGTTCCGCCTCGCGTTCTGGGCCGACCCCGCCAGGACTGCGATCACGCTCCTGGTCGGCGTGCTGTTCTTCCTCGCGTGGGACGTCGCCGGCCTCGCCCTGGGGATCTTCGCGCGCGGCGACTCGCCCCACATGACGGGGCTCCAGCTCGCGCCCGAGCTACCCGTCGAGGAGGCGGTCTTCCTGACGCTGCTCTGCTACAACACGCTGCTGGTCTGGCGGTTCCTGGACCTGCGGCTGCGGGGGAGGGGCCGTCGAGAGGCAGCTCGTGCGGCGGCCGGGACGGCCGGCACGGCTGGCACGGCCGGGCCGGCAGAGCCGGCAGGGACGCCCCAGGCAGGCAAGGCCGCGGACGGACCGACGACAGGGGCCGGCGCATGACCAACATCGTCCTCAACCTCGTGGTGGTCCTGCTCGTCGTCGCGGTGACCTGGCAGGCGCTGCGACGGCACCGGGCCGGTCCGCTCCTGTGGACGGCCGCGGTGATGGTGGTCCTGACACTCGTGTTCGACACGATCATGATCGCGGTGGGGCTCTACGTGTACGCGCCGGACAAGATCCTGGGCGTCTACCTGGCCGGTGCGCCGCTCGAGGACTTCGCCTACCCGATCGCCGCGGTGCTCCTCCTGCCCGCGGTGTGGACCTGGGTGGGGGACGGTCGCCGTCGGCGGCACGCGGGAAGCCAGTCGTGACGCGGGTCGCCATGGAGCCCGGGGCGTCGCCGGGAGCGCTGGTCGCCCTGCGCGAGATCGCGGCGGCCTCGCGGCCGTTCTCCTGGATCAACACGGCGTACCCCTTCGCCGCGGGGTACCTCGTGGCCACGGGAGGACGGATCGACGCCGCGCTCGTCGTCGGGACGCTGTACTTCCTGGTCCCGTACAACCTGCTCATGTACGGCGTCAACGACGTGTTCGACTACGCGTCGGACCTGCGGAACCCGCGCAAGGGCGGCATCGAGGGGGCGCTTGCCGACCCCACGACCGCGCGACGCACGCACCGACGGATCCTGTGGGCGTGCGTCGTGACGAACGTCCCGTTCCTCGCGTGGATGCTGCTCCAGGGCGACGCGGGCGCGAACCTGACGCTCGCCGTCGTGGTCTTCCTCGTCGTGGCCTACTCCGCACCTGTGCTGCGCTTCAAGGAGCGGCCCTTCCTCGACTCGTTCACCTCCGCCATGCACTTCGTGGGGCCGCTGCTCTACGCGCTCGTGCTGGTCGGTGCGGACCTGGGCGCGCGGTCCGTGTGGCCCGTGCTGGCGGCGTTCGTGCTGTGGGGAGCCGCGTCGCACGCGTTCGGCGCGGTGCAGGACGTGCAGGCGGACCGGGCCGGCGGGATCGGATCGGTCGCGACCGTGATCGGGGCGCACCGGACCGTGGTGGTCGCCTCGGCCGCCTACCTGGTGGCCGCGCTGCTGCTGGCGTTCCTCCCGTGGCCCGGGTGGCTCGCCGCCCTGCTCCCGCTGCCGTACCTCGTGAACGTCGCGTCGTTCTGGTCGGTGCGTGACGAGGACTGCGAGCGGGCCAACGCGGGCTGGCGACGCTTCCTGTGGCTCAATCTCGTGACCGGGTTCCTCGTGACCATGCTGCTCATCGGGATCACCTGGACGTGAGCCGGGGGGTGGCTCGGATGCCGGCGTACGCCGGGCCACGATGCCGGCGTGCGCGGGGCGGCATGCGCTGGCGTGTGCCGCCCGACCAGGGGAGACAGCACCGCCGAGGGCGGGGCACCGGGTTCCGGTGCCCCGCCCTCGGCGGTGTCATGAGCTGCTGTGCGTGGGTCGGCGCAGGCCGTTCCCGGCACGACGCACGGGTCAGTACGTGACGCCGTACTCCCAGTGCCAGGGCTCGGGCTTGGAGCCGCCCTGGCGAGCCCACTCGGGGTTCTCCCAGCCGTAGGCCGGGGCGTTCGCACGCATCCAGTTGTACTGCGCGCTGCCGAAGCTGCTGATGCCGCCACCCAGGTCGAGCGCCTGAGCCATGCCGTGGTTCGACGTCCCGGGGGCCGCCGCCAGGAAGCCCTTCTGGGCCTTCACGGCGACCTGCGAGGCATACGAGCGGTACGACGACGTCACGGTGATGTTCGTGCCGAACGCCGCCACGTAGGCCGCGTTGAGCTGCTCGAGCTGGTACGCGGCGTCGCAGCGCACGAGCTCACCGGGAGCGAAGCTCGGGGCGCACAGGAGGCTCGCCGGGATGGTGCCGTTGGCGTACCCGGCGGTGCTGGCGGCCCAGGCGGCGAGCTGCTGCGCCATGGCCGCGCGCTCGGCAGCCTGCTGCTGCTCGAGGGCCGCGCGCTCGGCGGCCTGCTGGGCCGCGATCTCCTCGGCCGTCGGGGGAGCCGGCTCGACCGCCACGGCGACCGCGGTCGCGTCGAGCAGCCCGCGCAGAGCAGTCGTGGCAGCGTCGATCTCGGCGACCGAGGGAACGACCTCCGCGGTCGTCGGCGTCTCCGCGGCAGGTGCTTCGGGGGCAGGTGCTTCGGCGGGCGTCTCAGCCGGTGCCGCGGTCTCGTCGCCGACCGGCGCGGCTGCCGTCTCGCCGGCAGCTGCCGCGTCTGCGAGAGCGGCCTCTGACTGGGTCTCGTCGGTGGCTGCGTCCGCAGGGCCGTCGGTCGTGAGCGCCTCGCGGCCCTCGGATCCCGCACGGCTCGCGCGGAACGTGTCGCGACCGTCGAGGGTGTCGTCAGCACCGGCCGCGTCGAGCGTGGTGCTCGTGGCCGCGTCCGTGGTGCTGTCTGTCGGTGCCCCCGACGTCTGGGCGGCGTCGGTGGTGGTCGCGGCGCTCACGAGCTGGCGGAGCTGGTCGCGGGTCGCGGTGATCTGCGTGAGCTGGTCGGGCGTGAGGCGCGATGCGCCCTCGCCGGCGAGGAACTCGGCACGGACGAGCTCGGTGCTCGCGGCGTCGAGCGCGGTCTGCTCCTCCGGGGTCGTTGCGCTCGCGCCCGCGACGCTCGCGACGGCCGGGGCGGAGACGCTTGCGGTCGAGGCAGCCTCGGGGGCGGTGCCCGGCGAGGTGACCAGGCTGGCAGCGCCTGCGGTCGTGCTGATGGCGACCGCCGCGAGGGCAGCGGCCACGGCGAAGGGCGAGCGCCGCCTGAGCGAGCGACCGGGCAGGGAGGCGGCGAAGTGCCGCTGGGAGTGCCGACCCATCAGCGGTCACCTCCCACGCCGACGACCGGGAGGTCGGCGACGCCGAGGAGGTTCGTGGTGCGGTGGTCGGTGCTACGGGTCGAGAGGCGCCCGACGGGCGCGGCAGAGCTGAGCGATGCAGTTGTCACGATGTTCCGGTGTTCCGTTCGTCGGGCCGAGGCCGGACCGCGTGTGCACTGCGGCTGTCGAGCGTGGGCTCGACGCCGTACCGTGCCGTCGCGGGGACGGGGATCGTGCTGGGGCCTCAGCGGCCTGGGTCGCGGCGCGTCCGGATGACGTGGGAGCCGCAGTGCGTCGGCAGACGGGATGCGAGGACGGTCCTCGGTGCCTGCCAACTCGTTCCATCTTCAACTACGTTTGTGAGCGGCCTGGCGTCGATGAGCAAGGATCCGCGGGTGATGGCGTGCCTGGTCTGGGCCTATTCGGTGAAGAAGGTACGACCGACGCGTCTCGCGTCGCGAGTCAGGGCAGTTCCCACGAGCATGCCCAGCGCGATCGCGAAGACGGCGACGACCGCGTTGGCGATGTCCGACACCGACCCGGTGTTGCCCGCCACGAGCTCGGACAGCCCCAGGAAGCTCAGCGCACCGGGGACGAGGAGCCAGAACGCGGGGAGGGTCGTGATGATCGCGGGCGGGCCCGTGCTGGTCCGCTCGACGAGCGTCGCGAGCGGCACGATCACGAGCGCGCCGAAGAACCCGGAGATCTCCGGGGCGACGAAGGACCCACCGAGCTGGGCTGCATAGGCGGCGAACAGCACCACGAGCACCCAGGGCAGGCTCCGACGCGGGGTCGAGGAGAAGAGCATCTGTCCCAGGCCCACCATGACGATCCCCACCCACGGGGCCCACCAGCCCAGGCGGTCGCCGCTGTGCCCGGCGATCAGGTCGCCCGCGACCGCTGCTCCGGCGACGACGCCGAAGACCAGCAGGAGGAGCTGGGCGATCCCGTACAGGAGCCTGCTCGCTCCCGAGACGATCTGGTTGCTGGTCAGCTCGATCGCGGCGACCGTGAGCACCGAGCCGGGCAGGAAGCTGATGAGCGGCGGCACGAGGACCTGCAGGGGGCTGTCGCCGAGCCACGGATGAACCACCTGGATCGCGACGACCGTCACGAGGAACGCCGCGACGACGGGCAGAGCCGTGCTGAGCGTGGGCCAGCGCGCGGCGAGCCACCGCAGGACCCCGACGCCGAGCCCCAGCACCAGGAAGACGGGCAGCAGGTCGAGGGTCGGGTTGAGGATCAGCCCGAACCCGAGCGTCAGGATCGCGTGCCCGACGATCGTGAGCACGGCGCCGAAACGGGGAGGCCGTCGCCGGATCGCGCGCAGCTCGGCGCGAGCGTCGGCGAGCTCCATCGTCTGGGTCCGCAGCCCGCGGATCACGCCGTAGAGAGCGCCGATCTGGTCGAGGTTCAGGCCGCTCCCGGCGGCGTCGGTGAAGTCGGTGACGACGCCCGTCGCGGTCTGCGCGCGGATGAAGACGCACGTCGGCAGCACCAGGGTCTGCACCGTGCGTGCGCCGTGCAGGTCGGCGACCTGCTCCAGGACGTCCTGGGCGTCGTTGACCGACTGGCCCGAGTCCAGCATGGCCCGTCCGAGCTCGCGCAGCAGCGGGATGAGGTCGGGAGAGATCTCGGGGACGTCCGGCTGCTCCTCGGGCGGGCTCTGGTTGCCGAGGGCCTGGAGCACCCGGCGAAACGTCGCGGGGGCCCGACGCAGGCCGGCGAACCGGGGCGGTCTCCGGTGGGGTGGCACGGGCGTCGCGTGGTCCGGCTCGGCGGGAGGGGTAGCGGCAGGCGCGGGGGCGGCCGTGGCCGTCTCTTCTGCGGGCGGCGGGGCTTCGGCCGACGACGCGTCGTCGGCCGTCTCCGCGGGTCGCGACGTCCCGGCGGTCAGGTCGCCACCTCGCGCCCGCTCTCAGGGCCCGACGACGCCATCACGAGGTGCAGGAGTGCCTCGCCGTAGGCGTCGGCCGGGTCGTGCCCGCGGAAGGCGACCTTGCGCCCCGCGAGCTCGATCTCGACGAGGTAGGCCGGGTGGTCGTCGTCCTCGACGAAGCGTTGGAGCCAGCGGAAGGTCCCGCCGAGCAGCGCGCGGAGCTGGGACTCGAGGGGGTGCCACAGGGCGTCCTCGAGGGCCACGGAGTCGAGCGCCCACTCGGTGGTGCCGTTGAACCCGAGGACGACCCCGGTGTCGAACTCGTGGGGCTCGATCGTCATGTCGCTCACGGTGAAGACGTCGCCCTCGGGCCCGGCGCCGAGGAGCCGGAAGCGGTCCCCCGAGGCAGGGTGCCAGCGGACCCCCGCCTCGCGGAGGGCCAGCGCCAGGTCCCAGGAGATCATCTGGCCAGTATGGTCGCGGCGGCGGGCACCGGCGCGCTGACGGTGTCGCACGTGCTCGCCGAGCGGATCGGACGACCCGCCGAGGGCGTTCCCCAGCCCGTCGGTGGTGACCTCCCGCAGGCCGGTCGCGCGCTCGCGCGGGACAGTAGGAGGTGAGCCCCCGCGTCCGGGCGGGGCGCACCCTGGGGAGGCAGGCATGACCGCGACGTTCGCGACCGTCGACGACTACATCGGCTCGTTCCCGCCCGAGACCCAGGAGATCCTGCAGGAGATGCGTCGCACGATCCACCGGGTCGTGCCCGACGCGGGCGAGAAGATCAGCTACCAGATCCCCGCCGTGACGGCGAAGGGGCGCGTCATCGTGTACTTCGCAGGCTGGAAGCACCACGTGAGCCTGTACCCGGTGCCCGACGGCGACGAGGACTTCGAGCGTCTCGTCGCCCCGTACCGGGCGTCCAAGGGGACGCTCAAGTTCATGCTCAAGGAGCCCGTGCCGTACGGCGTGATCGAGACGGTCTCGCGGCACCTGCTCGACCAGCACGGCGCCTCGGCGTAGCCGAGGAGCGGGGATCGGGGAGCGCCGCTCCTGCGGGGCGCCCGTCCGGTGCGAGCGTCCACCTGTCGGGACCTGCCGTCCCAGGACGACCCGAGCTCACACCTCGGAAAGCTCGGGCGTCGTGTACTCGCCCTCATGACCGCTCCTTCCGCGGGCACGGCCGGGCGATCCCCGGACCGACCCGTCACCGTCTCCATCCACCGCCGCATCCACCCCGACCTGGTCCCGGACGCGACGCGCTGGGTCCAGGCCGGCGTCAACATGGCCAACACGTACCCGGGCTTCCTCGGGTCCGGCTGGGTGCGCGCCGCGAAGGACTCGCACGACTGGCACATGCTCTACCGCTTCGCCGACGAGTCGACGCTCGACGCCTGGGACTCCTCGCCCGAGCGCGTCGCCTGGCTCCAGGAGGGGCAGGGCCTCGTCGAGGAGCAGCGCGTCGAACGCCGCACGGGTATCGAGGGGTGGTTCGACGCGCCGGCCCGCGTCGAGGAGCCGCAGATCAGCACCGAGCGCGCACCGGCACGGTGGAAGCAGTCGGTGAGCATCTGGCTCGGGTTCTTCCCCGTGAACCTCGCCTTCACGCTCCTCATGTCCTGGGTGGTCCCGCAGTTCGGCGAGCTGCCCGTGCTCCCCAGGGTGCTCGTCACGACGCTCGTGCTGACCCCGATCATGACGTACGCGGTGCTGCCGTGGGTGACCCGGCGTCTGGCGCCGTGGCTGGCGCGCTGAGGCGCGTCCGCGCGCCCTGGACACGTACGCGCACAGCGCCTGTCCAGGCGCCTCGCAGCCCGCGCGCCTAGCGTGGACGGATGGACGAGGAGATCGAGAACGCGACCGACGTCGCTCTGACCCTGGCCGCCGTCGCGGGAGCGCTCGTGGCCGCGTTCGTGCTGGGCACCATCATCTCGGCGATCGTGAACCGGATCGGGCGGCGCAGCGAGCTCGCCCGTGACATCTCGCGCAGGCTGCGCCGACCGGACCGGGCCGTCCTGATGGTCGTGGCCGTGTGGATCGCGGTGCGGGTCACGACGCCCCCGACCGTCGAGTGGCGGGCGGCGGTCGAGCACCTGCTGCTGGTCCTGCTCATCGCGGCGGGAGCCTGGTGGGTGGGCGCGCTCGCGTTCGTGCTCGAGGACAGCGCGCTCAAGCGGTTCCGGGTCGACGTGGTCGACAACCGGCACGCGCGCCGCATCCGCACCCAGATCATCGTGGTCCGGCGGCTCACGGTCGCGATCATCGTCATCTGCGCGATCGCCGCGGTCCTCCTGACCTTCCCCGCGGCGCGGGCCGCCGGGGCGAGCATCCTGGCGTCGGCGGGCGTCATCTCGATCGTCGCGGGCCTCGCGGCGCAGACGTCGCTCGCGAACGTGTTCGCGGGCATGCAGATCGCGTTCACTGACGGGATCCGGGTCGACGACGTCGTGGTCCTCGAGGGCGAGTGGGGCCGGATCGAGGAGATCACCATGACGTACGTCGTGGTGCACCTGTGGGACGACCGGCGCCTCATCATGCCGTGCACCTACTTCACGACGACGCCGTTCCAGAACTGGACGCGCCGGGCCGCGGACCTGCTCGGCACGGTCGAGCTCGACCTCGACTTCCGGGTGCCGTTCGGCGCCATGCGCGCCGAGCTCAAGCGGCTCCTCGCGCACACCGACCTGTGGGACCAGCGCGTGGGCATCCTTCAGGTGACCGACGCGATCAACGGCGTCGTCCGGGTGCGCGCGCTCGTGAGCGCGCGCGACGCCCCGACCCTGTTCGACCTGCGGTGCTTCGTGCGCGAGGGGCTCGTCGAGTGGCTCCAGCGGTCGAGCGCCGACTCGCTGCCCCGCACGCGCTTCGAGGGGGTCGAGGAGGGGCGGATCAGCGAGGACCCGGACGTCGCGCCCGGCGGCGCGGCTGTCGCGGCGGAGCCCACGATCCCGGCCCGCGAGAAGCCGAAGCACGAGGGGAGTCTTCCTCCCGCGATCCCCGTGGGTCCTGGCATCCCCGGGCAGCCCCCGCTCTCGACCCGGCCCGCGACCCGACGCGTCTCGGTGCGCGACCAGGCCCGGGTCGTCGGGCGGGTCAGCGCGCCGCAGGACGTCGTCGAGACGCGCGTCATGTCGCCCGTCGAGGCGGCGCTCGCGGCGGTGCCGGACGGGACGGCGGACGTGGGCCCCGAGGACCAGCCCGGGGGCGCGTCCGAGTCGGCGTTCTTCAGCGGGACGGCCGAGGGGGTCGAGCGCTCCAAGGCGTTCGCCGGCCCCGGCCAGGACGTGATCGACGAGCGTGAGGAGACGGCCGAGCGGAACAGGGTCGAGGACGAGCGGGACGAGCACGAGGAGCGCGCGCAGGAGGACCACGCGCACGAGGGGCGCGGGCGAGAGGGGGACGAGGGAGGCGCGGGCGATGCGGGCGATGCGGCGGTCGATCGCGACCGCGGTGCCCCTGATCGCGACGCTGACCGCGACCGGACCCGCGACCACGGTCGCGACCTGGGCCGTGGCGAGTCGCACGGCGACGGCGGGCACGACGGCGACGCCTGAGCGGCCACGGGCGTGATGCACACGACCCCGGTCCACCGCGCCGCGCCGTGCGCGCCTGGCTAGGGTCTCGACGTGAGCATGTGGACCTGGCCCGCGTACGTGGGCGTGATCGGCGGCCTCGTCGTCTTCCTGACGATCCTGCTGCCCGTCGTGGTGTGGCAGTACCGACGGTACGGGCGGCTCAGCGGGCTGCGCCTGCTGGGGTCGGCCGCGGTCGCTGTCTACGGTGTCGCGCTCGTCGCGTACACGCTCCTGCCGCTGCCCTCGGGCGACCTGGCGCAGTGGTGCGCGCAGCACGGGTTCTCGGGTCCTCAGCTGAACCCGTTCCAGTTCGTCGAGGACATCCGCCGGGACACCGCTGGCATGAGCACGGCAGCGCGGTTGCGCAGCCCGGCCGTGCTGCAGACGGTGTTCAACGTGGTGCTGTTCATCCCGTGGGGTGTGCTGGTGCGCCGGTTCTTCGGGTGGCGGCTGCCGCTCACGGTGCTGTCGGCGTTCGCGGCCTCGCTGTTCATCGAGACGACGCAGGGCACGGGGATCTATGGCCTCATCCCGTGCTCGTACCGCCTGGCCGACGTCGACGACCTGCTGACCAACACGCTCGGCGGGTTGATCGGTGCGCTGATCGCACCGGTGGTCCTGCGGTGGATGCCGCGCGCGACGGACCTCGCGGCGCAGCGCGGTGTCCCGCGCCCGGTCACGGTGTGGCGGCGGTGGTTGGGCATGGTGCTCGACGCGTTGCTGGTCTCGGTCGTCGGGACGGTGCTGGTGCTGTCCTACCGGGTGGTCCTGGTCGCCACGGGCCAGGACATCCCGCTCGGCTCGGACGGCGTCGACGTCGCGCTCGGCACCGTGGTGCCCGTGGTGCTGGTCCTGTTCGTGCCGCCGTTCCTCGGTAGCGGGGCGTCGTGGGGGCAGCGCGCCCTGTGGCTCGAGCCGCGCTGGACGGCCGACGCCGCGGCGGGGTCCGTCGGGCCCGACGGGCTGGGCCGCGGGACGACGCTCCGCCGTGCGGTGCGCGGCTTCACGTCGGGCGGGCTGTGGGGAGCGTGCCTGATCCTGGCGGAGGTCCCGGGTGGGGGCCTCGTGCCCGACGTCGCAGCGCCCCTGGGAGGTCTCGTCGCCTTCGTGGCGGTCGTCTCGGTCCTGTTCACCCGCGACCGGCGAGGGCTCTCGGGAGTCGTGTCGGGGGCTCGGATGGTCGACGCTCGGAGCTGACGGTTTGACCCCGAGCCAGAACGAGTCCGCCGAGAAGTGAGCAGATGCCCCCAGATCAGCTGATCCAGGGGCATCTGCTCACTTCTCGGCGGGGCCCCGGCGCAGCGCGTCGGAGCGGGAGCTCGTCAGCGCCCCGCGAGCCACCCGCGCAGCCGGTCGGGGCGGTCGGTGATGACCGCGTCGACGCCGATCTCGAGGGCCAGCGCCCACTGCTCGGGCTCGTTCAGGGTCCAGACCATGACCTCGAGCCCGGCGTCGTGCAGCGCGGCGACGAGCCCGGGCTGCGCGAGCAGCACCGTGCCTGCGGGGTTGCAGGTCATGACGCCCAGCTCGGCGCACGTCGCGAGCAGGTCGTCGGAGGACCGCTCGACCAGCAGTCCCCGGCGCAGGTCCGGGGCGACCTTCTGCAGAGAGGCGACGGTCGAGGGCCAGAAGCTCTGCCCGATCACGCGGTCGGCGAGCCCGGCGCGCAGGAGGGGCTCGGTGACCTTGCGGACGTCGTCGGGCCCCCAGTCGCCCTTGACCTCCAGGAGGAGGTCGATGCCCGGGTGCGTCACGAGGAGGTCCACGACCTCCGCGAAGGTCGGGACCCGCTGCCCCGCGTACGCCGGGGCGAACCACGACCCCGCGTCGACCGCCCGGACGTCCGCGAGAGGGAGCCCGTCGACGCGCCCGCTCCCGTCGGTCGTGGCGTCGAGCGTGTCGTCGTGGATCACGACGACCTCGCCGTCCGCGGTGAGCTGCACGTCGAGCTCGATGCTGTCGGCTCCCGCACGCCACGCGGCCTCGAACGCCGCGAGCGTGTTCTGCGGGGCGACCGACGAGTTCCCCCGGTGCGCGACGACCTGGAACGCGCCCGTCACAGGTAGGGCTCCACGTTCTCCTGGTACGCCTTCTCGAGGCGCGGCGTGATCGACGCGAACGCCTCGGCCGCGGGCGTGCCCTTGAGCACGATCTGCTCGATCCCGTCCGTGAGGATCTGGTCGCCCGAGGGCACGAACACCCGGACCCAGTCCTGCGAGCGCGACTTCTCGGCGAGCTGGTCGACCGCCGTGCGGAACTGCGGCGTGGCCGCGTAGATGCTGCTCATGGTCTCTCCCTCGACCGCGGACGTGCGCACCGGCATGTACCCGGTGTTCTGGGAGAAGTATGCGGTGTTCTCGGGGTCGGTGAGGAAGGCCAGGAACATCGCCGCGGCCAGCTGCTGCTCGGGTGAGCGGGAGGCCGGGATGGCCAGGCCCGTGCCGCCCGTGGGCGTCCCGGAGCCGTTCGGGCCGTCGGGCAGGTAGGCCGTGCCGAGCTCGAACGGCGCGGCCTCGAGCAGGCCCGTGAGGCTGCCCGTGGACCCGATGGTCGACGCGAAGATGCCCGCGGCGAAGTCGGCCCCGGCGTCGGTCCCGACGCCCGCGACCTTCGAGCCGTGGAACAGGTCGTGCAGGAAGTCGCCTGCGGCCAGTGCCTGCGGGGTGTCGAGCGCGACGGTGAACTTGTCGCTGTACTGGCCGCCCTGGCCCCACAGCATGTTCTCGAACCACCACGCGGCCCACGACGTGCCGGTCGCGAGGCCCAGCGGGGCGCCGTCGGCCGGGACCTGGCCGCGCAGGGCGGGGGCCCACTCGGCGAGCTCGGCCCACGTCTCGGGGCCGCGGTCGGGCAGGCCGGCCTGGGCCCACATGGCCTTGTTGTAGTAGAAGAGCGGGGTCGAGCGCGCGTAGGGCACGGCCCAGTGCGACGACTCGTACTCGTAGTCGCCGTACAGCGTCGGGTTGTAGTCGGCGACGTCGACGTCAAGGTGCGCGAACACGTCGTCGAGCGGCATGACCTGGCCGTTGAGGTAGTAGCGGAACCACCAGACGTCGCTCGCGATGACGAGGTCGGGCAGGTTGTTCGACGACGACGCGGCCTGGAAGCGCTGCGCGACCTCGTCGTACCCGGCGCCCGCGGTCACGAGCTTGACCGCGATGTCGGGGTGCTTGGCGTTGAAGCGGCGGATGAGCTCCTCCTCGATCGCCTTGGAGGCGCCGGGGTGGTTGCTCCACCACGTGATCTGCGAGGCGGGCTTGATCTTGGACCAGTCGGTGCCCGCCGAGGCGGACGGTGCGGACGAGCCGCTACCGACGGTCGGTCCCGCGCACGCGGCGAGGGAGAGGGCGAGGGCTCCGAGGCCGCCGAGGCGCAGCACGTCGCGACGCGACGGGGTCCACAGGGCGGGCAGGGGCTGGTTCACGGTGATGCTCCTTGGGGTGGGGAACAGCGACCCGGCAGGTGCCGGGGGGACAGGGGACCGGCGCATCAGCCGGTCACGGCTCCGGCGGTGAGCCCGGCGACGAGCCGGCGCTGGAGGAAGAGGAAGACGACCAGGACGGGGAGCGTCACGAGCACGGTCGCGGCCATGAGGACGCCCCAGTTGTTCATGCCGTCGACGCTCTGCAGGAGCGTGAGGCCCACGGGGAGGGTCATCTTCTCGGCGTCGTCGGTCACGAGGAACGGCCACAGGTAGTCGTTCCACTCCGCGACCACGGACACGAGCGCGACGGCCGCGATCGTGGGGTAGGACAGCGGCACGACGAAGCGCCACAGCTTGCGCCAGTGGCCCGCGCCGTCCAGCTCGGCGGCCTCGAGGATCGAGACGGGCAGCGACAGGAAGTGCTGACGGAACAGGAAGGTCCCGAACGCGCTCGCCAGGCCCGGCACGAGGATGCCCTGGTAGGTGTTGAGCCACCCGAGCTGGGCGACGAGCGTGTAGTTGGGGATGATCGTGATCTGCTGCGGGATGAGCAGCGTGAACAGGACCAGGACGAACACCGCGCGCTTGAACGGGAAGTCCAGGAACACGAGCGCGTACGCGCAGCACAGGCCCAGCAGCAGCTTGAGGGTCGAGCCCACGACCGTCAGGCCCACGCTGTTGAGGAAGAGCTGCCCGACGGGGATGCTCTGCGTCGTCTGGACGTAGTTGGCGAGGTCGAGGTTCTGCGGGAGCCACTGGAGCGGGATCGAGTACAGCTCGTCGGGGCGCTTGAAGCTCGCGAGCACCATCCACACGAGCGGCAGGGCCATGACGACGGTCGCGACCAGAAGGGTCGCGTACGCGCCCAGGTGCAGGGGCCGACGACGGCGCGTGCGCTGCGGCGGTCGGCCGCCGCCCGGGCGGTGGCCGGCACCGACGGGGGCCGGTGGTGCGTCGACGGGGGACCCGGGGGGCTGCGCGCTGGACGCGCCCGAGGCTGCGGGCGGGTGCTGGGCGGGCGCGGGGGCCGGGGACTCTCGCACGGGGTTCTGGACGCTCATGCGTAGTGCACCTTCTTCTCGACGAAGCGCAGCTGGACGACCGTGACGACCAGCAGCAGGAGGAAGAGGATCGTCGCGACGGCCGACGCGTAGCCGGCCCGGCCGGTCACGAAGCCCTCCTCGTAGATCTGGTACATGAGGGTCGTGGTCGAGCCGAGCGGCCCGCCCTTCGTCATGGCCTGGATGATGTCGAACGACTGCAGCGAGCTGAGCAGCGTCGTGACCGTGAGGAAGAAGGTCGTGGGAGCCAGGAGGGGCAGCACGATCGAGCGGAACGTCCTGGCAGAGGACGCGCCGTCGAGGGCCGCGGCCTGCTTGAGCTCGAGCGGGACGGCCTGGAGACCGGCCAGGTAGATGAGAGCGACGTACCCGACGTTCTTCCACAGGTAGACGACGATGATCATGACCAGCGCCCACGGCGAGGTCGTGTACCAGTCGGGGGACTCGAGGCCGATCGCTCGCAGCCCGGCCGACAGCAGGCCGTAGCGCGGGTCGAAGATGAACAGCCACAGCATGCCGACCGCGACGCCCGACAGGACGTAGGGAGCGAACGCCACGGTCCGGGCGAACCCGCGACCCTTGAGGCGCCGGTTCAGCAGGAGGGCGAGGCCCAGGCCCAGGACGAGCGAGCCGCCCACGGTCGCGACCGTGAACACGCCCGTCGTGACCATGACGTCGGCCGTGGTCGGGTCCTGGAACCACTCGACGTAGTTGCCGAGGCCGACCGAGCGAGCCGTCGGGGAGCCCATGTTCCACTGCAGGGTCGAGTAGTAGAAGCTCTGCAGGAGCGGGCGGTAGACGAACACGAGCAGCAGGGCCACGTTGGGCCCCGCGAGCAGCAGGAACGCGAGCCAGGTGCGGACGGCCCGCGGGGTCGGGCGGGAAGGTCGGCGCCGTCCGGGGACCGACGGACGGCGGTCCGGTGGCGCGAGGCGCGCAGGGGCTGACACGGAGGTCATGGGGTGGGGCTCCAGTCACGAGCGGGTGAACGCCCGTCACCCTAGGAGGGGGAAGTGACCGAAAAGTGGCCTCAGCGGTTCCGTTCCCCGAACGTTCCCGAGGCGTTCATCGACGCCTCGACGCGAGGTCATCGAGGATGCCGTGCGGCCATCTGCGAGCCGTTCGAGGACGGGTCTCGTGGCTCGTGGCTCGTGCGCTGCGCGAGGACGCTCCCCGCGCGTCCGGACGGGGAGTCGCGGCCGGACGGGGAACTCTTGTCGGAGAGTGTTCGCTGAGCAGGAACCGGTCCCGCTCAGCGAACGTGGATCCCGCTCAGCCGAGCCTGCTCCGCAGCTGTACCTGTTCCCGCAGCCGACCTGCTCCCCACCGGCACGGCGTCGACATGCCGCACGCCACCGCGCCTCGGTGGGAGAGCGCGCCGAGCGCGCTGTGGCCACCTAGCATGGGCGGTCCGACGGGACTGGCAGGACCCGCAGGGCCGCAGGGCCGGCAGGGCCGGCAGGGCCGGCAGGAACAGCGGGACTGGCAGGACCCGCAGGGCTGGCAAGAACAGCAGGACCAGCAAGACCGGCAGGAACAGCGGGAGCAGCAGGACCGGGACGGGCAGACAACCCGGCCCGACGACGAGGTGAGCGATGACCCACGAAACACAGGACCTGCGGAACATCAGCGTGACGCGCGGTATCGGCTTCACGGTCGCGCTGTTCGTCCGTGACCGTCTCGCGCTCCCTGTCGCGGACGACGTCCCGGACCTCGTTCCCCGCGTCACGGTCGAGGCCTTGCCGCGCGACGAGGCCGCGGCGCTCGCGGACGAGTGGCACGGGTGGTGGGAGAAGCTGGCCGAAGCGCCCACGGGCCGTGTCGTCCGTCCGGCCTCGGGGCGGCTGGCCATGGTGGTCGACGCCGTCGTGGACGAGGCACGGGCGTGGGAGGAGGACATGGTGCGACCGAGCTTCTTCCTCTCGGAGGCCGATCTTCCCCCTGGCTACGTCCCGGACCCGATCGGCGACCCGGACGTCCCGGTGGTCTACGACGTCGAGCTCGTTCCCGTGGGCGGTGCGTGGCACCGGGACCTCGGCCCGCACCGGCTGCTCGTGAGCGTCGGCACCTGGGAGGACCCGGCGGCGATGGACGCGCTCCTGAGACCGCGGATCGAGCGGCTGCAGAGCCGGGTGCTCCAGATCCCCCACATGGCACCACAGACCTGGCACACGGTGGTCGACGGGCAGGTGTTCACGGTCAAGGACCGACCCCACGAGCCCGGGAGCTACGACTTCCACTGGGAGAACGGGCCGATCGAGGGCTACGGGTTCTCGATCGGGACCTCGACGCGCGAGCCGCTGAGCGAGGACGCCCTGCGCCGAGAGATCCGGGGCTTCGTCGAGGGCTACGAGTCCTGAGGGCCCAGGTCCTCCCCGCCGCCTCCACCGTGCACCTTGACCTCAACCCTGGTTGAGGACGTACCGTCGAACAGTGCGGCTGCCGACCCCGGCGCGGTCCGCCCCTCTCCCTCCTCGATCGGAAGGCGTTCTTTCCTGTGAGCAGCTCCCGTCCTTTGCGCGTCGCTATCGTCGGCGCTGGTCCTGCTGGTATCTATGCGGCGGAC
>NZ_LMJG01000014.1:0-317939 GCF_001428945.1 Oerskovia sp. Root918 | reverse complement strand
GACCCTCACCTTGGCAAGGTGATGCTCTACCACTGAGCCACGTCCGCACTGCCGAACCTCGCCCGGATCTCTCCGGCGTTTTTCGGCGCGTCACAGACTTTAGTAGACGAGAGCGCTGGGCGTCCAACCGGACCAGGGCCCGCACGCGGCTCGGTAGCGTTGTGGGGTGCCAGCACTCCGAACCAGATTCCCCAGGACCCGCGCCGTTCCGCGGTTTCCTGACGCTCCGTCGGCTCGGATCGAGGTGGCGGAATGAGGCGCGGGTCACGCTCTCGAGTGGCGCAGGGCGTCTCGGAGATGCCCGACGCGCAGCGCTCTGACCTGCGCGGGGACGGATCTGACCCCGCGCTGGGCGGACCTGGCGTGGCGCCGGCGGCCGGTCCCGAGGGGAACGAGGACTCCGATGCGAGGGGGTTCGCGTCGTTCGCCGGCCGTCAGGGTCTCGGGGCCGTCGAGTGCATCGACCTCGCGGTCGACGCCGCCCGTCTCGCCGAAGGGCTGTGGTTCGTCGTCGCCGACTTCGAGGACCCGGCGCACGGGGGGCGCGCGCGGGCATGGCGCTTCGCCGACCACGAGGCACCAGACCACGGGGCGACCGGAGAGGGCCTCCCGGCGCGCGTGGCGCCGTCGGGCCGCGAGGGCGCGTGGCGCGGGCCCCACCCCGACGCTTGGCGCAGCTCGCTGTCCCGCGACGAGTACCAGGCCGCCGTGGCGGCCGTCCGCCACGCGGTGCACGAGGGGGACGTCTACCAGGCCAACATCTGCCGCGTGCTGGCTGCCCCCCTGCCCGCGGGCGAGAGCGAACCCGACGCGCGGGCGCTCGCGCGGATCCTCGCCGCGGGCAACCCCGCCCCATACGCGGGAGCGATCCACGTGCCCGCGGCGAGCGGGATCGAGCCCGTGTGGGTCGTGACGGCCTCGCCCGAGCTGTTCCTGCGGCTCGAGGGCGGTGTGCTCTCGTCGGGCCCCATCAAGGGGACCGCGGCCACCGCGGACGGGCTGCGCGAGAAGGACCGCACCGAGAACGTCATGATCACGGACCTCGTGCGCAACGACCTGCAACGCGTGAGCGCACCCGGCTCGGTCGAGGTCACCGACCTCCTGGCCGTCGAGGCGCACCCCGGACTCGTGCACCTGGTCTCGCGCGTGCAGGGGCACGTGGAGGTCGCCCGGGACGCCCCCGGTGGGCTGTGGGGGCAGGTGCTCGAGGCCACGTTCCCGCCCGCCTCGGTGTCGGGGGCGCCCAAGTCCTCGGCGCTGCGGATCATCTCCCAGCTCGAGCGTGGGCCGCGCGGCCCCTACTGCGGGGCGGTCGGCTGGGTCGACGGCGACACGGGCGAGGCCGAGCTGGCCGTCGGCATCCGGACGTTCTGGTGGGCCGACGACGAGCTGAGGTTCGGGACCGGGGCAGGCATCACGTGGGGCAGCGACCCTGCCGAGGAGTGGGAGGAGACCGAGCTCAAGGCCGCGCGGCTCGTCGCGCTCGCCTCGGGCGAGGCTGCGGCAGACTGAGGTCATGTCGATCGTCGTGTGGGTGGATGGGTCCTTCGTCGAGCCGCGGGAGCGGGCGCTGAGCGCGCTCGACCACGGGGTGACCGTGGGGGACGGGATCTTCGAGACGTGCGCCGTGTACGGCGGGCAGGCGTTCGCGCTGTCCCGCCACCTGCGGCGACTGGGCCGGTCCGCGGCCGGCATGGGCCTGCCCGCGCCCGACGAAGCGCGCATCCGCGACGGCGTCGCGCAGGTCCTGGCCGCCGCAGGGGAGGGCTCGGGGCGCCTGCGCATCACGGTCACGGGCGGGTTCGGGCCCATGGGGTCGGGGCGTGAGGACGGTGAGGAGACCATCGTGATCACCGCGGGTCCCGCGTCGCCCGGCCCGACCTCGCGGGCCGTGCGCTCGCCCTGGGTGCGCAACGAGCGCTCGGCCGTGGCCGGGCTCAAGACGACCTCGTACGCCGAGAACGTGGTCGCGCTCGCCGACGCGGTCGCGCGCGGGGGAGACGAGGCGATCCTCGCCAACACCGTGGGCGAGCTGTGCGAGGGCACGGGGGCCAACGTGCTCGTCGAGGTCGGCGGTGAGCTCCTGACGCCCCCGCTGTCGTCGGGCTGTCTCGCGGGCATCACGCGCGAGCTCCTCCTCGAATGGGCCGCGGAGGACGGGCTGCCCGTCCGCGAGGCCGAGCTCCCGTTCTCGGTCCTCGACCGGGTCGTGGCTCCAGGGCCCGACGACGGAGCCTCCTCCGGCGTGGGCCTCGCCCTCGCGGGGAGCGTGCGCAACATCCAGCCCGTGGTCGCGCTCGACGGCGTCGCGGTTCGAGCCGGCGAGCTGTCGCTCGCGGCGCGTGAGCTGTTCGACCGCCGGCGGCGGGAGCGCATGGACCCGTGACGGGGTCGGGAGCGCGATGCTGGGGTGAGGTCACGCGGTGCGTGCACGCCGGTGGCGGCCTGCCGGGGTCGACTGCCCGCCCGCTGCGGGCGTGCCCGCGGACCGTGAGAAGCTGCTGAGGCCCGGAAACAGGCCGTTGCGTGACCGGCGGCGCTACGCTGGGGGAGTCCCGTCGAGGCGGGCTGGGAGGCCGGTCCGGAGGCCAGTTCGCGATCTGGGTCGAAATACGGCTAATATCTTCCAGGACGCACGGCCCGACCGAGAGGTTGAGTCGCAGCGGGCGATTGGCGCAGTGGTAGCGCGCTTCGTTCACACCGAAGAGGTCACTGGTTCGAACCCAGTATCGCCCACCGAAAGAGAAGGCCCCTGACCAGCGGAAACGCTGGCCGGGGGCCTTCTGCGTACGTGTGACGTACGAGTCGCGTGCAGAAGGTTCGGCCCGAAAGCACGACAGGCGACTCGCCCTGGTGGGAGACACGGTCAGGCCGCGGCGGGTGCGAGAGACTGCTCGGCGCGCTCTGCGCTGCCTGTGACGAGCCCACGATCGATCGCTCGCCGGGACGCGAGCCACATCACGACCGCGACCAGGAGCACGGCCGACTCTGAGACGGTCAGTGACCAGACGATGCCCGAGAGCCCGAACCAGAGGTTCCCGAGGATCACGATCGGGATGAAGAGCACGCCCTGCGCCAACGAGATCACGATCGCCGGGGTGGCGCGCCCCGTGGCCTGGAAGAGCGAGGTGAGGAGTCCGGTGAACCCGTTCATGACCATCGCGACGAGCTGTGCCGTGAGGATCGTGACGCCGATCGCGAGCATCGACGGGTCGGCCGAGAAGGCGGAGAACAGTGGCTCACGGAAGAGGAGAACGGCCGCCGCCGAGACCAGGGAGATGCCGCCCACCGCGAGTGCGGAGACGCGCACGGCCGAGTGGAGGCGATCACGATCGCCTTTGCCGTAGGCGTAGGCGAGCAACGGGAGGACACCGAGCGTGATGCCCATGACGAGGAACTCGGGCACCTGGGCGATGCGGACCGCGACGCCCATGGCCCCGAGCGCGCTGTCACCGTAGGCGACGGCGAGGTTGTTGAGCACCAGGGACGTGACGATCAGGAAGGAGGCCTGGAGCAGCTCGCTCACGCCCACGCCGAACACGGGCCTGAGCACGGCGGGGGAGAGCGTGAACCACCGTGGAGCGAGGCTCATGTGCTCGCTGTTGCGGTGCAGCCAGCGGACGAAGTAGGCGACGAGGCCGAGGTTCGACAGGCCCATCGCGAGGGCCGCGCCGGCGACGCCCTGGTGCAGCACGAGGATGAGCAGGACGTCGAGCACGACGTTCGCGACCGTGGAGCCGACGAGCCCGATCATGACCTGACGGGCGGCGCCCTCGGCGCGCACGAGCTGTTCGAGGCAGAACGCCGCGGTCAGCACCGGCACGAAGGCGAGCATGACGCCCACGTACGAGCTCGTCGCGGGCACGGCGGCGGCATCCGCGCCGAGGAGCGACACGAGAGGGTTCAGCAGGAGCAGACCGAGGCCGCCGAACACCGCCCCGGCGACCACCGACCCCCAGACGGCGAACGACGAGACGTGCTTGATCTCGCCCGCCGTCGCGGGATCGCGGTCCACCGCGCCGAGCATCCGGGAGACGAGCGCGCCGCCGCCGACGCCGAACACGCCGCCGATCGCCATGACGAGCCCGAGCAACGGCGTGCCGAGCGTGATCGCGGCGAGGAGAGCGCTGTCGTGCAGCGAGCCGATGAATCCGGCGTTGATGACGTTGTAGACGGCGCCGACGATCATCGCGGCCGCCATGGGCACGCACAGGTGCACCAGGGCGCGGACGATGGGCGCGGAGGCGAGGTACCAGTGGTTGGTGCCGACGTCGTCCGTCGTCACCGTGGGGTCTAGGGTGTTCGAGCTCATGACGGCTCCTTTCGGGCAGGTTCGATGGCGCGGCGGCGGACACCGACGCGGCGAGGTGGGGCTGGTCGATCTGTGGGGTGGGGCGGCGGCGCCCTCGTGGCTACGAGCGGGTGGGCTGCGGCAGCTCTGCGGTGATCTTCGTGAGCAGGGCGAGCAAGGTGGCCCGCTCCTCGGGGGTCAGCGGGGCGAGGATCGTCTCGTCGGCCTCGGCCATCGCGACGTCGAAGCCGGCGATGAGCTCGGTTCCCGCCGGAGTGGCGAAGACACGCTTGCGGCGTTCGTCACCGCTCTGCGTGCGGCGCTCGATCAGGCCGCGGCGCTCGAGCCCCTGCAGGAGGCTCGAGACGCTCGCGGCGCTCGTGCGGCTGACCTCTGCGATGTCGCGCTGGATCGCCCCCGGGTTCTGCACGAGGTACCCGAGCACGAAGGCCTGCTCGTGGCTGAGGTCGCGCTCGCGGATCCAGTCCTCGCCGACCTTGCGCTGCGCCCATCCGATCCACCGGACCAGCTCGAGACTGCTGGAGAGTCTGATGCCCTGTTCGCTCATGGTTAGAACACTAACTGTTTGATCTCTAACCGTCAACTATCGAACTGATGGCTCGTACGCTTCCCGCCACCGGGTCCGACGGCGGCGACCTCCCTGACGAACGGCTGACGGCGTCGGACAGCGGCGAGACCTTCCCGGTCCACCTGGCGGCGTCCCGAGCCGTCCCGGAGGCCCGGCAACCGGGCTGCGCGCGACGACGGCGCCCCACCCGGTGCTTCGACCGGGTGGGGCGCCGTCGTCAGGATGTGGCGGCTGGCGCAGAGCAGGGCGCCTCGTGTCAGGCCGCGGCGACCTCCCGCGGGAAGAGCCGCGCCATGACGTCCGACAGCGCGATGACCCCGGCGACCGAGGCGCCGTCGGTCACCACGGCGAGGTGGTTGCGGGTCTCGCGCATCTGGGCGAGAGCCGCGTAGACGGGCACGGACCGTTCGAGCGTGAAGGGCGGCCGCATGAGCTCGGCCGCGGGACGGTCGAGGCCCACGTCGAGGGTGTCGCGCACGTGCACGACCCCCGAGATGCTGGTGTCGTCCCCGAGCAGGATCCGCAGGTGGCCGGACGCTCGCGTGGCCTCCTGCACGTCGTGGACGGTGGCGTCGAGCGGGACCATGGTGGGCCTGCCCTGACCTGTGAGCAGGTCGCCCACGGTGAGGGTCTGCAGGTCCAGTGCCCCCGAGAGCTGGGCGAAGTACGCCGGGTCCAGGGCGCCGACGTTGGCCGAGTGCTCGACGAGGTGACGCAGGTCGTCGGCGCTCTGGCCCGAGGCGATCTGCCCCGTCGGCTCGACGCCGACCTTGACCAGGCACCAGTTGGCCATGTTGTTGAGCCCTGTGAGCAGGGGGCGGGTCAGCCACATGAAGCCGCGCATGGGGATGGCCAGCAGCGTGGCCGAGGTCTCGGGGTGAGCGATGGCCCACGACTTGGGGGCCATCTCGCCGACGACCAGGTGCAGGAACGTCACGATGATCAGCGCGAGGACGAACCCGGCGGCGTCCGCGACCCACAACGGGGCGCCCCACGCCTCGAACGCGGGCGTGAGCCAGTGGTGGACGGCCGGCTTGGTGATGGCGCCGAGCGCGAGCGTGCAGGCCGTGATGCCGAGCTGCGACCCGGCGAGCAGCACGGTCAGCTCGGTCGAGCTGCGCAGCGCGGCCCGCGCCGAGCGGCTGTTGGGGGCGGCGTCCTCGAGGCGGTGCCGCTTGGCGGCGAGCAGCGCGAACTCGACGGCGACGAAGAACGCGCTGAGCGCGATGATGACGACGGTGATGGCCACGACGACCCAGGGGTTGCTCATCGTTCGCCCTCCTCGGTCTCGGGCGCCGCGTCAGGCGCGGCGTCGGGTGCTGGCAGCGGTCGGTCGTCCGTCGGGAACGTCACACGGACCAGCGACGGGACGTGACGCTCGACCTCGACCACGTCCACGCGCATCCAGGCGGGCTCCGGTTCCGCAGCGAGGGCGAGGTCGGCCGGGTCGAGCGGCAGCTCGACGACGATCCCCTCACCCGGTTCGAGCAGCGAGCCGTGCTGGTCGATCACCAGGCCCGCGATCGTCTCGTAGTCTCCCCGCGGCAGGTCGCGACCGATCGCGCGCTCGACCTCGTCGATGTGGGTGTCTCCGGGCATGACCCAGATCCCGTCGTCGTCGCGCGGGGCGATGGTGGGCGTCGCGGGGTCGTGCTCGTCGGTGATCTCCCCGACGAGCTCCTCGGCCAGGTCCTCTGCCGTCAGGACGCCGGCGAACCCGCCGTACTCGTCGATCACGCACGCGAGCTGGTTGCGGGTCTCGGTGAGCTCGCGCAGGGCGTCGGGCAGGCTCATCGCTGTCGGGACGACGACCACGGGGCGCATGAAGTCCTGGGTCGGGACGTCGTCGCCGTGCGTGGTCGTCAGCACGTCGACGAGGTGGACGACGCCCACGACCTGGTCGTCGTCGGCGAGCACCGGGTAGCGCGAGTGTCCCGCCGCCATCCGTGCCCGCACCTCCGCGAGGGTGTCGTCCGCGTGCACGACGTCGACGCGGGCGCGCGGGATCATGGCGTGCTCGACGTCGCGCTCGGGGAAGTCGAGGATGCGGTCCAGGAGGACCGAGAGCTCGCCGGGGAGGTCGCCGCTCTGCCGGGAGTCCGCGACGATGTGCTCGAGGTCACGGGCCGTCGCCGAGTGCTCGACGTCGTGGACCGGCTCGATCCGCAGCGCCTTGAGCAGGAGGTTCGAGGCCTGGTCGAAGATCTTGATGAGCCACCCGAACACGGCCAGGTAGATGGTCGTGGACCGGGCCAGCCACAGGGCGACCGGCTCGGGCCGGGCGATCGCGAGGTTCTTGGGGAAGAGCTCGCCGAAGATCATCTGGACGAACGTCGAGAACACCAGAGCCAGGACGGTGCCCACCGCGATGCCCACGCCGGTCGGGACGCCGACCCCGCCCAGGGCCTCGCCCAGGGACTCACCGACGAGCGGCTCGGCGACGTAGCCGACCAGCAGCCCGGTCACGGTGATGCCCAGCTGGGCGCCCGAGAGCATGAAGGACGTGCGCTTGGTGACGGCCAGGGCACGCTTGGCCCCCGCGTCGCCCGAGCCCGCGCGTGCGCTCAACCGTGACCGGTCGACCGCCATGTACGCGAACTCCTGGGCGACGAAATAGCCCGTCACGGCCGTGATCGCCACGATCACGACGACGCCGAGCAGGAGTGTCAGCACCCACATCAGAACCTGCACCCCCTCGTCGCAGCATCGGTGGCCGGCACAAGGGGGTTCGTACTGTCTGCGTCCATGTCTCTCTCAGATCGCGGGTGGATTCCGTCAGGTCAACGCGGAAGGAGGCCTGAGCGTTCCCAGGATCTCGCACGAGTTCTCCGCTGGGCCGCCCGCAGCCCCACGAGTGGTCGCCACGAGCGCTCGTCGCGGGCGGGAGGCAGAGACGTAGGGTGTGAGCGACGACCGACGGAGCGAGCGAGGAGATCGACATGGCTTCCACTGCCGTGGCCCAGGCGACCGTCAGCGACGTGCTGGCCGAGCTCGAGGCCCTGGAGGACCCCAAGATCCGTGCGGTGAACGAGCGCCACGGGGACGACCACGGCGTCAACCTCACCAGGCTGCGCGCGGTCGCGAAGAGCCTCAAGACCCAGCACGAGCTCGCGGAGCAGCTCTGGGAGACCGGAGACACCGCGGCGCGCCTCGTGGCGATCCTGGTCTGCCGCCCCAAGTCCTGGTCGGCCGCGGAGCTCGACGCCATGCTGCGCGACGCGCGTGTCCCCAAGGTGCACGGGTGGCTCGTGAGCTACGTCGTCAAGAAGAGCCCGCACGTCGAGGAGCTGCGCACCGCGTGGTTCGCCGACCCCGACCCGGTCGTCGCGAGCGCCGGGTGGGCGCTGACGACCGACCGCGTGGCGAAGTCCCCCGAGGGGATCGACCTGTCGGGGCTCCTCGACCGCATCGAGGCCGACATGAAGGACGCCCCCGAGCGCCTGCAGTGGGCCATGAACGAGTGCCTCGCGAACATCGGCATCCACCACCCCGAGCTGCGCGCCCGTGCGGTCGACATCGGTGAGCGGCTCGAGGTCCTCAAGGACTACCCGACGCCCCCGAACTGCACGTCGCCGTTCGCGCCGACCTGGATCGCGGAGATCGTCCGGCGTCAGACGCAGGCCTAGGGCCTGTCCTGTGAATGTTCTCGGCATGTGTCCGGCAATGTCTGGGTTGTGGGTGTTGGGCGTGGTGAGCTGACGGATGCGGCATGGGCGCGGATCGAGCCGTTGTTGCCGGTCGCAACGGGTCGTGGTGGGCGCTGGCGTGATCATCGGCAGGTGATCAACGCGATCTTGTGGCGGTTGCGCACTGGGGCGCCATGGCGGGACGTACCGGCCAAGTACGGGCCGTGGAAGACGGCCCACGAACGGTTGCGGCTGTGGACCGCGGACGGCACGTGGGAGACAATCTTGGACCATGTGCGGGTCAAGGACGACTCGATCGGGAAGATCGAGTGGACCTTCTCGATCGACTCGACGAACGTCCGGGTTCACCAGCATGGCGCCGGTGCCCGGAAAAAAGGGGCTGCAAGACCGACTGGGTCGAAGACCTCGCGGTCACTGATGAGGCGCTCGGCAGGTCGCGGGGAGGCCTGACCTCCAAGATCCACCTCGCGGTCGACGGTCGCGGGCTACCGATGAGCGTGATCCTCACACCCGGGCAGGCCGGGGACAACCCCCAGCTGCTGCCCCTGCTGGACCAGGTCCACGTCAAGCGCGAGGGGCCCGGGCGACCCCGCAAGCGACCCGACCGGGTCCTGGCCGACAAGGCCTACTCCAGCCCGGCGACCCGCCGGGCGCTGCGCGCACGCGGCATCGCGATCACCAGCCCCGAGAAGAAGGACCACGCTGCCAACCGCCAACGCAAGGGCTCAGCCGGAGGCCGCCCTCCCGCCTTCGCCCCCCAGACCTACGCCAGCCGCAACGTCGTCGAACGCTGCTTCAACCGCCTCAAACAATTCCGCGCACTGGCCACCCGCTACACCAAACGCGCCGCCTACTACCGCGCCGAACTCACCATCGCCGCCATCATCCTCTGGCTCCGCGAACCACAGGCCTCGCCCTAGGAGGGTTCCACTGGTTCGATACCGGCGCTTCGCTCAGTCGAATAGGGGGGCCATAATCGCGACAAGCCACCACCCGACTAGCACGACGAGCGGCCCACAGGCAATGGTAAGTACAAACACTCGTCGAGCTCCTCGCGATGTAAAGCCGACCACCCCCGCGAGTAGTACAAATGATCCGATCGCCAAGCTCGCGACGATCCAGTTGTACACGAAGAGGATCAGACAAGCGATGGCGAGGACTAGAGAAATCGCCACGGCCGCGAGAACGCGGCCGTCGTCCGATTCATTCGTCGGCGAGACGGAATCTGGTGATTTCGAGGGGGGCAGCATGACTCAGTTGAAGAGGACGTAGTTGGTGTGGAGCAGGTTGTTGCACGCGCCGCTCTTGGATTGAGTTCGCGACCAGGTATTGCCGCCGCCCGGGTAGCCCACGACCATCGTCTTCGTGTGATTGGTGTAGGTCGTCCCACCGCCAGGGCACGGGAAGGCGGTGTTGGCGAATGAAGCAACAGTATTGGCCGATGCCTGCGGGGTACATCCCCAAGGACTGCTGGTGTTGTACCCCGTCCGGTACCAACCGGTTCCGGCGTACGCGTACGTGCTGTGCTGAGGGTTGGTTGAGGTGATACACGTCCCGGTCGTGGTCCACTGGAGACCCGCGAAGGTTTGTGACACGACGATGAACAGTGGGTCGCGGTACTGGTTCGTCAGCGACTGGTAGAACGTTCCAGCGGCCCGGGCCACCTTGGCCTGTTGCAACGCGTCGAGGCTCTCTCTCGTATCAAAGAACGTGGCGATGGTCTTGGCAGGGACATCGGACACGGGGTACGTGGCTACCAAGTACTCGGATTCGCAGGTCGCCGGATCAAGCGACAGTTGAACACCGATCGTGACCGTCCCGGAGCTCGTGCGCTCTGAGCCGCCCGATGACGACTCGACGCACTCTCCTGACGCATTCCGGTAACCGGAGTCCGTGACGCTTGTGGCCTCGGGTAGAGCTGAGCGGTCAAACGACGGATTAGCGATCGTGCGGTCATCATCTATCGGGCCTTGTGCCCCCGCAGGAAGCCCTCCTCCCACGAGCAGGGCAAATCCCCCAAGTACTGACCGCGCGCTCCGAGCCAACATCTCGACGCCCCCTCATTGCGGCACAACTGGTGGTGATCTGGTACCGCGGACACTAGCAGTCGCCCAAGATCACGCAAGCGGGATCGGTGATATACAGGCTCATCGCAGTTGAGGGTGTAGCGCTGGGGGGCTGAGTAGGTCGGGGACGGGTCGAGGTCCCTCGATGATGGAAGTTCTCACACTGCCCATCTGGAAGACCTCGACGTGCCTGAACTTCTCTTCGATGTTCCTGATCTGACGACCTTCGCGCGGCTGGACGAGCTCGGCCTCGTTGTGGTCGGGCAGCGCCCGTTGATCACCTGACGGATGATCACGCCAGCGCCCGCCACGGCCCGTCGCGACCGGCAACAACGACTCGATCCGCGCCCACGCCACATCCGTCAACTCACCACGACCCACAACCACAACCACAACCACAACCACAACCACAACCACAACCACAACCAGGACATTACCGGACACACACCAACAACATTCACAGGACACGACCTAGCGGCCTCCGGTCACTGCCCGACGGGCGTCGTCGGCCCCTCGGTGCGGCCGCCCCCACCGGTTCGCGCGCCCACGGCCCGGCCACCGCTCGTGACCTCGCGGGCCCACGTCTGGAGCAGGCGTCGTTCGAGGGCCGTCGCGGGCTGGTCGCCGTCGGGCATGCCCGGGGCGAGCAGCGTTGCCGCCGTGAGCGCGGTCCCGCGGCGCGTCGTGCGGAGCAGCAGCGCTCCCGGGACGTAGCCGGCGTCCGAACCGGCTGCGTCCGCTGCGACCAGCTGGTCCGCGACCGTGTCCCGGAGGCGGAGCATCTCGCCGTGGGTGTAGAAGATCCCGCGTGTCTGTCCGTCGGCGTCGGCCGTGAACACGATCGCGGCGTCGGCGGACGGGTCGGCGGCGTCGGGGAGCGCCGCGCGCCGGGGCGCGTCGGGGAGGTCTGCCAGGCGGTGGGCCACCTGGAGCGCCGCGCGGCCGATCGCGGACAACGGGCCCACGGCGATCCGCGCGCGCACCGACGGGCGTCCGCGCGCCGCGCGAAGTCCGGTGACGTCGGCGATCACCACTCTCGGCTGGGCGAGCTGGTAGGCGGTGCGCCGCTGGCGGTGGGTCGTCCCGGTGGTGGTCGCGACCACGACTGCTCCGAGGTGCCAGCAGGCGTACACGACGGCGGTCCGGGTGGGCCCGGTGGGCAGGTGGACCGCGACGCGGTCGCCCGCAGCCACACCGAGGGTGCGCAGGCGCGCGGCGAGCTGGAGCGAACGGAGCGAGAGCAGGTGCCAGCTGACGGCGACCTCTCTGGCGTGGGGCGACCGGCTCCGGCGCACCGCAGGCCTGCGGTCTCCGTGGCGCAGTGCCAGGTCGCGGGGGAGGGAGTGTGCCTGCGGCTTCTCGACGGTCGTCATGAGGTGCTCCTTCGGTGGGGTGCGAGCGACGGTGCTCAGCAGTCTTTCCGCACGTCGGGGGACTCGTCGTCCACCTGCGGGAGCGGCGCCGTAACGCACCTGCGGTATGGGCGGGGGTGACGGAACACCGCGCCTGGACGACGACGTGGAGTGCTCGGCCGACCAGGCTGGGAGCGTTCCCCTCCTCGTCGAAAGGCCTCGTCATGAACTCGCTCGCCCAGTGGTGCTTCCGGAGACGCCGTGTCGTCCTGGGGGCCTGGATACTCGCCCTGATCGGGCTCGCGGTGGCGGCCCTCGGCCTGGGCACCGCGTTCAAGACCGCGGTCGCGCTGCCCGACTCCGAGTCCTCGACCGCCTACGCCCTGCTGGCCGAGGCGGGGGCCGGCGCCGAGACCGAGAGCGGCACCATCGTCTGGCGGACCGAGGGCGACGCGATCGACTCGCCGGCCGTGCAGGAGCAGGTTGCCCGCATGCTGGCGGACGTGACGGCGCAGCCGGGCGTCGAGGCGGTGGTCAGCCCGTACTCCGACCAGGGCGCCGCACAGGTGAACGCGGACGAGCGCACGGCGTTCGCGACGGTCGCCCTCGCGGACGACGCCGACCCCGAGGCGATCCGTTCGATCGCGGAGACCCTCGAGGCCGGCTCGTTCGCCGTCGGGCTCGGCGGGCAGGCCTTCACCGAGCTCCCCAGCCCGTCCGGCGGGACGGAGGCCGTGGGCATCCTGGCGGCGCTCGTGATCCTGCTCCTCGTGTTCCGCTCCGGGTGGGCGGCCTCGTTGCCCATCCTCACCGGTGTCATGGGCGTGGGAACCTCGTTGCTCCTCGTGATGATCGGCTCGCACGCGCTCGACGTCGATGCCACGTCGCTGACCATGGGAGCGCTGATCGGCCTCGGGGTCGGCATCGACTACGCCCTCTTCATCGTCAACCGGCACCGCAAGGCGCTCATGGCCGGGTCGACGGTCCCCGACGCAGTCGCCCTGGCGGTCAACACCTCGGGACGCGCCGTGATCTTCGCAGGGATCACCGTGATCGTGGCGCTGCTGGGCATGTTCGTCGTCGGGCTCGGTGTCCTGACCGGCATGGCGCAGGCCGCGGCCGTGACCGTGCTGTTCACCGTGGCCGCGGCGATCACGCTCCTGCCCGCGCTGCTGGGGATGATCGGCATGAGGATCCTGTCCAGGAAGCAGCGCGCCCAGCTCGCCTCCACGGGCCTCGCGTCGCCGGGGAAGCCGACGGCGTCGGGGCGATGGGCGCTGCTGCTCGACCGTGCCCCCCGACGCATGGTCGGGGCCTCGCTCGTGGTGCTGGTCGCCCTGGCCGCGCCCGCTCTCGGCATGCGCGTCGGCAACGCCGACGCGAGCAGCGACCCGGCAGGTTCGCCTGGGCGTGCGTACTACGACCTCATGACCCCGGCCTTCGGCGCAGGGGTCGACGCCACCCTGGTCCTGGTGGCCGAGGTGCCCGACGCGGCCGCGGCGCAGGCCTTCACAGAGCTCGCCGAGGCCCTGCCCGACGTCGAGGGCGTCGCCTCGGCGCAGGCCGCCCCCGTGCAGCCGGGCCAGAGAATCGCGATCGCCTCGGTGGTCCCGACGACGAGCGCCCAGACGCGCGAGACCCAGGACCTGGTCCACACCCTGCGCGACGGCGTCGTCCCCGACGCCGCACGAGGGACGGACCTGCAGGTCCACGTGGGCGGCGAGACCGCGACGAACATCGACATCGCGGACGCCCTGATGAGCAAGCTGCCGCTCTACCTCGGTCTGGTCGCGGTGCTCGGCTTCCTGCTGCTGGTCGTCGCGTTCCGCAGCCTCCTGGTCCCGCTCGTCGGCGCCCTCTCCAACCTCGCGACCCTCGCGGTGGGGCTGGGGGCGATCACGACGATCTTCCAGCACGGCTGGGGCAGCGAGCTGCTCGGCGTGGGCTCCGGTGCGCCCGTGATGTACATCGTCCCGGTGATCGTCGTCGGGGTCGTGTTCGGCCTCTCGATGGACTACCAGGTCTTCCTCGTCAGCCGCATGCACGAGGAGTGGAGCCAGACCCGGGACAACGATCGTGCCGTCCGGGTCGGGGTCACCGAGACCGGGCAGGTCATCGCGGTGGCAGCGTCCATCATGCTCTTCGTGTTCGCCTCGTTCGGCTTCAGCGGCGAGCGGATCGTCTCGGCGATCGGCATCGGTCTGGCCCTGGCGGTCCTGGTCGACGCGTTCGTCGTGCGCCTGACCCTCGTCCCGGCACTCATGAAGCTCATCGGCGCCCGCAACTGGTCCTACCCTCGGTGGGCCGAGCGCATCACCCCGCACCTGTCGCTCGAGGGCCCGTCCGAGCCCGTCGCGGGTGTCCCGCTCGTCGTCCCCGAGCCGGTCGCGGTCGGGGCCACCTCGACCGGACCCTTCGCGTCGACGACACTGTGGGACGGGGAGCAGCCCCGCCAGACCTCCGAGGAGCCGTGACGTGAACCACCGAGCACGCTCGTCGCGACCCGCCGGGCGTGCGCCCGCTCCCGTCCGCCGTGGCCACCGGGCACGGTGGACGGGGGCGGTCTTCAACGTCGCGGTGCTCGTGGCGATGCTCGCCACCGCCACGATCCGCCAGGGGTTCGCCGAGCGTCCCAGCCCCCTCCTGCTCGTGCTGGTCCTCGTGTCCTGGCTGCCGCTCACCGTCCGCAACCGCTGGCCGTTCGGTGCCCTGGTGGCCACGCTCGTCACCGAGTCCCTGCACCTGGCGCTCATGCCGCTGATCGACCTGGACCCGCGGAGCATCACCGACATGGGCGCGTTCCAGCCCGTGCCGATCGCGACCACGGTCGCGGCCTACACGTTCGCGTCGCGGTCCTCGCGGCGGGACGGGTGGACGGCCGGTATCGGCTCGGCGGCCGTCCTGATCGCGGTCAGCCACTTCGCCGTCCCCGGGACTGAGCTCGCCACCTCGCTCCTGATGTTCGACGTCGTGATCCTCGCCACCGCGATCGGCGCCCTCGTGGCCGGACGGCGCGAACGGGTGCTGCGCGAGGCGCTCGCCCGGCAGGAGGAGACCCGGCGCGAGGTCGCCGCCGAGCGGCTGCGCATCGCCCGCGAGCTGCACGACGTCCTGGCGCACAACCTCACGCTGGTCAACGCGCAGGCAGGTGTCGCGGGCTACCTCCTGCACACCGACCCGCCCGCGGCCGAGGAGGCGCTGCGGGGCATCACCGAGCACACCCGCCGGGCTCTCGACGAGCTGCGGGCGACCGTCGGGCTGCTCCGTCAGGAGGGGGACCAGGCCGAGGGGCCCGACGAGCCGGCGGCCGACGCCCTGCGTCCCGTCCCCGGGGTCGGCGACGTGGACGAGCTGGTGCGCGGCCTCCGGGCCGCCGGCGCGGACATCGTCAGCACGACGACGGGCACGCCTCGCGCACTGTCCTCCCGAGGAGACCTCGCGGCCTACCGGATCCTCCAGGAGGCGTTGACCAACGCCGCCAAGCACGCCCCGGGCTCACAGGTCCACGTCGAGCTCACCTGGACCGAGGACCGGCTCGTGGTCGACGTCGTGAACGGCGCCCCCGCGGTGGACGCCCGGCCAGGGACTGTCCCGGGCAGCGGGCACGGGCTGATCGGGATGAACGAGCGCGCCACCGCGGCCGGGGGGAGCGTGCGCACCGGGCGCACCCCGGGCGGGGGCTTCCACGTCGTCGCGAACCTGCCCACCACCGACGAGGGCGGGGACATCTCCCCGTCCAGCCCGACCACCCGAGGAGCCTCATGACGATCCGCGTCCTCCTGGCCGACGACCAGGCCCTGCTGCGCGGGACCTTTCGCCTGCTGCTCGAGTCCGCACCCGACATGACCGTCGCCGGGGAGGCCGCCGACGGCGCGGAGGCCGTCGCCCTCGCACGCTCCGAGCGCGCGGACGTCGTCCTGATGGACATCCGGATGCCCGGGGTGGACGGTATCGACGCCACACGCCGCATCACGGCCGACGAGTCGCTCGCCGGCGTGAAGATCCTGGTCCTGACGACCTTCGAGACCGACGAGCTCGTGGTCGCCGCGCTGCGCGCCGGAGCCAGCGGCTTCATCGGCAAGGGCATCGACCCGTCCGAGCTGCTCGACGCCGTCCGCACCGTCGCGTCGGGCGAGTCCCTCCTGTCGCCCGCCGCGACCACGGCGCTCATCGGCCGGTTCCTTGCGCGCGTCCCCGAGCCGGCCGCCGCCACGACGCGCCAGGAGACCCAGCTCACCGCCCGCGAGGAGGAGATCACGGCGCTCGTCGGTCGAGGCATGTCGAACCTCGAGATCGCCGCACAGCTCTTCATCAGCCCGGCCACGGCCAAGACGCACATCAACCGCGCCATGATGAAGACCGGCTCGCGCGACCGGGCCCAGCTCGTCGTGTTCGCCTACGAGACCGGGCTCACGACACCCGGGCAGGGCTGACGGGGCGGTCTGCACGCTTGCGGACCGCGAGAGAGACCACGGTCGCGACGGCCAGGAGGGCCGCCGCGACGAGGAAGGTCGTCTGCATGCCGGCCGAGATCGAGGCCACCGTGGCGCCCTGGACCTCGACCGACCCGGTCGCCGCCGCGAACACGGCGCCCATGGCCGAGGCGCCCGCGATGAGGCCGAGGTTGCGCGAGAGGCTCAGGACGCCCGAGACGGTCCCACGCCGTCGCGCGTCGGCCGTCGTCATGACGGCGGTGTTGTTCGCGGCCAGGAAGAGCTGGTAGCCAGGAGTCAGGACCACGAGCGCGAGCACGTAGCCGGGCAGGCCCCAGGCGGGAGGCAGCACCACGAGCAGGACGGCCCCGGCCGTCATGGTCGAGAGAGCGACGGTCGTCATGGCGCCCGCGCCGGCACGGTCGACGACCCTCCCGGCGACGACGCCGGTCAGCGCCGACACGACCGGCCCGACCGCGAGCGTGAGGCCGATCGCGGCCTCGTCGAGCCCCAGCCCGCCTGCGAGGTAGAAGGGGCCCACGACCAGGGTGCTCATCATCACAGTCGCGACGAGCAGGTTCATGAGCAGGCCACCGCCCACGGCGCGGGAGCGCAGGAGCCCCCACGGCAGGAGCGGTGCAGCCGTCCTGCGCTCGATCGCGACGAGCAGCGCGACGAGGACCGCTGCGCCCACGAGCAGCGGTCCGGCGCCGACCTGTGGGACGGCGTCAGGAGTCATCGCGAGGGCGCCCGTCACCAGGGCCGCCGTGAGCACGAGGGCGCCCGCGACGTCGAACCTCGCGCCCGACCGGACCGGGGCGGGCTCGTCGCCCAGGCCGCGCCAGGTGAGCACGAGGGCGACGCCCGCGAGCGGCAGCATGGCCACGAAGCCCGCCTGCCAGCCCGACGCGGCGATCAGCAGCCCGCCCCCGGCAGGCCCCAGCGCGGTCCCGACCGCCGAGGTCGTCCCCAGCAGCCCCATGGCCGCTCCGGTGCGCGCCTCGGGCACGACGTCCCGCACGAGTGCCAGGGGCAGCGCGATCATGACGGCGGCACCGACCCCCTGCAGCGAGCGGGCGGCGACGAGCGCCGCGAGGGAGGGCGCCAGAGCGCACGCGAGCGTCGCGGCCGCGAACAGACCGAGGCCCCCGAGGAGCACACGCTGTCGCCCGAGGGCGTCACCGAGCCTCCCCACGGCGACCGCGGTCACGGTCATGGCCAGCAGGTACGCCAGGACGACCCACTGCACCCGGCCGAAGGGTGCTCCGAGCTCGTGCGCGAGCGTGGGCAGCGCGACGTTCGCGACGCTCGTGCCGAGCGAGGCCAGGAGCGTGGCGAGCGCGAGCGCACCCACGAGTCCTGACCGGGAGCGGGGTGCGTGCGGGGTGAGGTTCATACCGCCGAGGTTGCCGGTTCGACCCGGATCCGGCAATGCTCGTTGCCAGTACTGGGACAGAGTGGTGGGATGGTGCGATGGACGACCCCACGGCAGCGATCGGACGCGCACTCGACCAGGTCGGGCCACGGCTCGGCGCCCTCCGACGGCGACGCGGGATCACCCTCGCGGCGCTCGCGGACACGACGGGCATCTCCAAGAGCACGCTGTCGCGCCTCGAGACCGGGGGGCGCAAGCCCAGCCTCGAGCTCCTCCTGCTGCTCGCCCACGCCTACCGGGTACCGCTCGACGAGCTCGTGCGCGCCCCGGAGACGGGAGACCCCCGCATCCGGCTCACCCCGCGGAGGGTCAACGGCCGGGTGGTCGTGCCCCTGACCCGGCAGCCCGCGAGCCAGCACGCCTGGAAGATCCTCGTCCCGCGCAAGGCCGCCGAGCCTGTGCTCACGACGCACGACGGCTACGAGTGGCTGTACGTGCTCACGGGCCGGCTGCGGCTCGTCGTGGGGGACCGGGACATCGTGCTCGACGCCGGGGAGGTCGCCGAGTTCGACACCCGCACGCCCCACTGGTTCGGCAGCACGGGCCAGGAGGGCGCCGAGGTGCTCAGCCTGTTCGGGCCGCAGGGCGAGCGGGCCCACACCCGCACCGACCTCACCCCGGACGACGCGGTCGGCGGCGAGGACGCGACGAGCGTCACCGCCGCGCCCGGCACCGGTCCGGAGACCCTGCCCGACGGCGCGGTGCCCGACCTCCCTGGCGCCGCGCCCTGACGCGTTGCCCGCGCTCGCCGTCCCGCCCCGCGTCCCGGGGTACGCCCGCCGCGGCCGTGACCCGGGGCACGTCCGGTCACCGCGCGACCGGCACGACCTCCCCGGTCACGGTGTCCGCGCGGAACGCCCGCTCGAAGCGGGCCTGCCCGGCCTGGACCGCGCACTGCATGCGCGCCTCGCCGCGGGCCACGTCGTCCGCGGTCACGGTGTACGTGGGCGTGAAGTACAGGGCGTCCTCGCCGGGTGCGAGGCGCACGGCCGGGAACTGGGCCGTCACGTCCCCGTCGAAGCTCCCGCTCAGCGCGGCCGTGACGGGCTCGTCGCCCTGGGGCCGGAAGCGCCCGGTGAACGCCAGGATGTCGCCGGCCCGCAGGCCCGGCGCGGCCGGGCCGTAGTTGGCGTCCTGGGCCTCGCGCGTGCCGAGCACCTGGTCGCCGTCGTACCCCTGCCCGATCTCCTTCCAGGTGTGCACGCCCCAGTCGCCGCCCTCGGCCGAGATGACGTGCGACGCGCCCACGCTGACCCACTGCGCGGGGCGCCCCGGGGTGATCGAGCGCAGCACCATGGTGAAGTCGCCGCCGTCGTCGTCCACGAACGTCTCGACGGCCTCCCCGAGGGCCGCGGGCGAGAGAGCCTCGGCCTCGACCCGCGCGAAGACGATCTCGCGGTACCCGTCACGCTCGTAGAGCACCCCGAGCGACCCGTCGGCGAGCACGGCTCCCGTCGAGTACGCGCTCGAGCCCGCGCAGATCGTCAGCGCGGGTCGCCAGCTCGCACCCTCGTCGTGCGACACGCTGAGCACGGTGTTGCGGCGCAGGTCGGCGTCGCGGTTGTTCGTCGCGAGCAGGGGAGCGGCCACGTCGGTCACGTCCCCGAGCCGCAGGACGCTCCCGTTGTCGCTCGGGTCGGGCAGGTCGTGCACGGGGTGCAGCGGCCCGTACGAGCGACCGCCGTCGGTCGAGACCGCCTGCAACCGGCACCCCTTCGCGCGCGAGCTCAGCAGCAGGCGACCGTCGCGCAGCTCGACGACCTTGTTCTCGTTGGCCCCGGGGCCCGTGGGCTCGCCCAGCGTCCAGGTGTCGCCGTGGTCGTCCGAGTACGCCGACGCGGCGCGGATCTCGCCGCGCAGGAGCAGGACCATCTGCTGGACCAGGCGCCCGGCGAACGGTCCGGTCTCGATCTGGATCCCGGCGCCTGCCGCGGCGAACAGGCCCGTGACGCCCTGCGGCTTGAGCGAGGCCGTGACGCGGCGGTGGCTCCAGGTCAGGCCGTCGTCGTCGGAGAACGACAGGTCGACGTGCTGGACGTCGTCCTCGGGCTCGAGCCCCTCGACCGCCTCGAAGAACCCCGCGTGGGTCCCCGCGGCGTGGAAGCAGAAGATCCGCCCGGTCACCCTGTCCACGAGCAGGCTCGGGTCGCCGAACCCCTGGAGCCCCGTGCCGACGCGCACGTCCTGCTGGGGCTCCCAGGTGCGGCCGTGGTCGAGGCTGCGCCGGACCAGGAGGTCGATCGTGTTCGGCAGGTCGTCGAGGTTGGGGCGCCCGTCGTAGGCCGCGAGGACGGTTCCCCGCGTGGAGACGGCCAGGGCGGGGATGCGGTACTGGCGGTGTCCGCCGAGGCCGCGAGCGGCCAGCACCTGGTGGGTGATTTCGTGGGGGTTCGTGCGCATCCTCCAGTTCTACCCCGTGGGACGCGGGGATCCACGCCGCGGCGGCCTCGCGCCGCGTCCTCGCGTCCTGCCCGACGGCGTCGCGCACCTCCGCGCGGAAGGTGCGCGACGTCGTCGGGCAGGGGAGATCAGGCGCTCCGCCGGGCCGCGCGCGCGGGCGACCACGGGACCGCGCGGCCCGCGGCGAGCGAGGCCGGGACCGACAGGACCCGCTGGTTCGTGCTCCCGCGGAAGGGGAGCGTGAGGTCGCGTCGCGCGATCTCGAACCGGCCGTCGACCAGGACGTCGAGACCCGCGAGCAGCTCGCGCTGGTCGGGGGAGCCTGCGAGCAGCTCCTCGAAGGTGTAGCCGCTCCAGCACCACACGTCCTTGGACGGGCCGTGCTGCTCGCGCAGGCGCCGCACGAGGCGCAGGCACACGCCCGTGTTGAGGAACGGCTCGCCGCCGAGCAGCGACAGACCCTGCACCGACTCGTGAGCGAGGTCCGCCAGGATGCGGTCCTCGAGCTCGTCGGTGTACGGGGAGCCGTAGCGAAAGCTCCAGGTCGCCTCGTTGAAGCAGCCCTCGCACGCGAACAGGCACCCGCTCACGTACAGGCTGCAGCGCACGCCCTCGCCGTCGACGAACACGAACGGCTTGTAGTCCGCGACGTAGCCCTGGCTGAGGCGCTCCGAGCGCCAGTGGGGCTGCGGGTCCCGCGGCACGACGGCCTCAGTCTTCCGCGGAGCTCGTGCCGGCTGCGGACTCCTCGCAGCTGGCCTCGCCGGCGACTCCGGTCATGCCGGCAGCTCCGACCTCGCCGAGGCTCACGGCCCCGGCCATGTGCTTGACGCGCGAGGAGATCTCGACGTGCCGGCCGTGCACCATGGGCCGCTGCTGCGGGTTGCCCAGGTACCCGCACGTGCGCTTGACGACGTCGCACGTGCGCGGGTCCGTGTTCCCGCAGCCCGGGCACGCGAAGCCGCGCGCGGTCGGGGTGAAGTCGCCCGCGTAACCGCACGCGTAGCAGCGGTCGATGGGGGTGTTGGTGCCGAGGTACCCCACGCGGTCGTAGGCGTAGTCCCACACGGCCTCGAGCGCCTGGGGGTTCTGCTGGAGCACGGGGTACTCGCAGTAGTGGATGAATCCGCCCGACGCGTACTGCGGGTAGTCCATCTCGAAGTCGAGCTTCTCGAACGGCGTCGGGTCCTTGCGCACGTCGTAGTGGAAGCTGTTCGTGTAGTACTCCTTGTCGGTGATGTCCGCGACCTCGCCGAACTTCTCGCGGTCCATGCGGGCGAACCGGTCCGTCAGGCTCTCGCTCGGCGTCGAGTACACGCTGAAGTGGTAGCCGTGCTCGGCCGTCCAGGCCCTGGTGTGCGCGTGCAGCTCACGGAGCACGCGCAGCGTGAGGTCCTTGGCCTCCGGGTCCTGCTCCCAGGCACCGCCGTAGAAGGCCGCGGCGACCTCGTAGAGCCCGATGTACCCGAGCGAGACCGTCGCGCGCCCGGCGCGGAAGAGCTGGTCGACGTCGTCGTCGGGCGCGAGGCGCTCGCCGAACGCGCCGTGCACGTACAGGATCGGGGCGTTGCCCGGCACGGCCTGCTTGCAGCGCTCGATCCGGTACACGAGCGCGTCGCGCACCGTGACCAGGCGCTCTTCCAGCAGCGCCCAGAACGTCTCCTGGCTGCCCTGGGCCTCGAGGGCGATACGGGGCAGGTTGAGCGTCACGACGCCGAGGTTCATGCGGCCCTCGACGACGTCGTTCCCGTCCTCGTCCTGCCAGCCCTGCAGGAACGAGCGGCAGCCCATGGGCATCTTGAAGCTGCCCGTGAGCTCGACGATCTTGTCGTAGCTCAGCACGTCGGGGTACATGCGCTTGGTGGCGCACTCGACCGCGAGCTCCTTGATGTCGTAGTTCTCGTCGCTCGGCTCGAGGTTGAGCCCGCGTCGCAACGTGTAGATGAGCTTGGGGAAGATCGCGGTGCGTCCCTCGGCCCCCAGACCCTTGATGCGGATCTGCAGGATCGCCCGCTGGATCTCGCGTTCGAGCCAGCTCGTGCCGAGCCCGAACCCGACCGAGGTGAACGGGGTCTGCCCGTTCGAGGTGAACAGCGTGTTGATCTCGTACTCGAGGCTCTGCATCGCGTCGTAGATGTCCTTGGACGTCTTGGCCCGTGCGTACGCGTCGTGCGTCGAGGCGTCCGGGAGCCACCGCTCGGCCTCGACGAGGTGCTTGGCGTGGTTCAGCGCGGCGTAGGGCGCCAGGAGCTCGTCGATCCGGTTGACCGAGCATCCGCCGTACTGGCTCGAGGCGACGTTCGCGATGATCTGCGTGATCTGCGCCGCGGCCGTCTGGATCGAGCGGGGCGGCTCGACCTGGGCGTTGCCGATGCGGAAACCCTCGGACAGCATGGTCCGGAAGTCGATCAGGCAGCAGTTCGTCATGGGCGCGTAGGGGTGGTAGTCGAGGTCGTGGTAGTGCAGGTCGCCCTTCTGGTGCGCGTTGGCGACGTGCGGGGGCAGCATGCGCAGCCCCACGGCCTTGCCCACGGCACCGGCCGTCAGGTCGCGCTGGGTGTTGAAGACGTCCGAGTCCTTGTTGGCGTTCTCGTTGACGACCGCCGAGTCCTTGCTGATCAGACCGACGATCGAGTGGTTGAGGTCGGTCGACCGGCTGCGCGCGAAGTCCCGCTGGACCCGGTAGTCGATGTACGCCCGCGCCACCTCGTACTCGCGGGACTCGAGGAGCTCGTGCTCGACGACGGCCTGGATCTCGTAGATCTGGACGACCTCGGCGAAGCGCACCGAGATCTCCGCGACGACCCGCGCGAGCACGCCGTCGAGCGTCTGCTCGACGAACGGCGTGAGGTCTCCGTGGACGTCCTCGTAGGCCTTGCGAAGGGCCGCCCGGATGCGGGCGTCGTCGAACGCCAGGCGGCGCCCGTCCCGCTTGAGCACTGTCAGGGACGTCGCTCCCCGTGACGCGACGTCCTCGTCCTGCGCGACCTCGACCGGGCTCATGTGCAACCACAACCTCTCGACGGACGCCTCGGGCCGGCACGACCTCGCCGGCACGCCGAGGCGCGATGGGAACTAGATGTAGTAGCAATTACACCCGTGTCATCCCACATGTAGTGGCCAATCCCGGGCGAGCCGGGACCTTCCTCCCTGAGGTCGGGACGTTGGTCACCCGCGTCGTCGGACCAAGGGCCCGCGTGCGAGCGGACGCCGACCGGCGGTCGCGCGCACGTCGCCCCTGGTGTCGCAGGACAGCCCGCGCGGCGTCCGGGTGTCGGGCCCGTCGGAAGCCTGGTAGACCGGCAGGAGCAGGGCTGGCAAGAGGCCCGCGCACCGCTCGTGACGAAGGAGTGCGGAGATGACCCGTCGACACGTCTCGTGGGTCGGGGAGGACGACCCCGACCGCGTGGACACGGCGGTCCTCTCGCTCGGGGCAGACCGGTTCGAGTGCCTCGGGACCTCACGGGGACCGACCTACGTGACGGCCTGGTCCCTGACCACCGGGCCGCACTGGGTCACGCGCAGGCTCGAGGTGACGGTCCGGGGTCAGGGCTGGTCCCGCGACCTGCAGCTCGAGCGTGCGGGATCAGGGGAGTGGGGCGCGGAGGTCTCGCACTCCGGGGCGGCCCCGGTCGACCTCGCGACCCCCGGCATCGAGGCCCCGTCGTCGCTCGCGGGCGCGCTCGACTGCGACCTCGCGCTGTGCCCCGTGACGAACTCCATGCCGATCCTGCGCCTCGGGCTGCTGGGCGCCCGGGCGCCGGTCACGCCGACCTTCTTGACCATGGCCTGGGTCGAGGTCCCCTCGCTGCGGGTCGTGCGCAGCGAGCAGGTGTACGCCGCGAGCTCCCCGTACGACCCGGCGGTGGGGCGCGGGGTCGTCACCTACACGAGCGCGACGCGCGACGTCACGGCCGACCTCACGGTCGACGCCGACGGCCTCGTGATCGACTACCCGCACCTCGCACGCCGGGGCTGATCGCCCCCGCGTCTCCGCGGCGCGCTCTTCGCCCGACCGGAGCGCACCTGCCTGCAGCACGAGCTGGTCGGACCGCACCCACCTGGAGGAGCTCATGGACGAGGCGACGCACGGCTGGGAGCTCATCGAGCCACCCGTCGCGGGGGACGAGGTCGCGACGCTCCTCGGCTCGCTCGAGCGTCAGCGAGCGACGTTCGCGTGGAAGGTCGGCGGCCTCGACGCCGAGGCGCTCGCGGTCAAGGTCGCGGCGTCCGAGATCACGCTGGGAGGGCTCCTCAAGCACCTCGCGTTCGTCGAGGAGCTGTGGTTCTCGACCACGCTCCACGGCCGCGCACCGGGCCGGCCGTGGGACACGGTCGACTGGGACCGGGACCCGCAGTGGCCGTGGACCTCGGCGGCCCAGGACAGCCCGCAGGACCTGTACGACCTGTGGCGCACGGCTGTCGTCCGGGCGCGCGCGGCGGTCGACGAGGCGCTCGCCGACGGCGGGCTCGACCACCGGGTCGTCTGGCAGCCCGGGAGCGACGGCGAGAAGTCCAGCCTGCGCCGCGTCCTGGTCGACCTGATCGAGGAGTATGCCCGGCACGTCGGGCACGCCGACCTGATCCGTGAGTCGATCGACGGCCTGGTCGGGGAGGACCCGCCCGGCGTGCCGGGGCTCTACCCGCTGCGCGGGCGCTGAGCCGTGTCCGGAGCGTGGGCGCGGTACTCGGCTCGGCGGGTCGGAGCGGGTGGGTGCCGTCGAGCACGCCGACACGCTCCGAAGGGCTTCTTGGTGGCAGCCCCGGGAGCGTCTTCTCGGCGCGCGGCGTCAACGCGTCAAGCGTGCGTCGGGCCGCCCCGGAGCGATCGTCTCGCCGTCGCCTGGATCCCCCGAGCACGGTGCTTGCACCGGCGGCTCGGCGTCCGGTGCCGTGGTGGTCTCGTAGGCCAGCACGACGGCTACACCGGCGCCGCAGAGCACGAACCCGACGAGAGTCGTGGCCGTCAGGGTCTCGCCGAGCAGGGTTGCGCCCCCGGCGGCCGTCGCGGGTGCGATCAGGAACAGGAGCGCATTGAGCGCCGTGACGCCGACACGACGCAGCAGCCACCAGTAGAGGCCGTAGGCGGCCAGCGTCGGGAACGCGGCCGCGAATCCGGCCGCGAGCCAGAACGTCGCCGATGCAGGGGGTGCGAGCGTTCCCGTCGCGGCAGCGAGCACGACGAGCGCCACGGCTGTCACGACGACGTGCACGGTCAGGGTCGTGAGAACTCCTGCCTGCGCCTTCGATCGGCGCTGGAGGAAGGTGGCGACGATCAGGCAGGACATGGCAAGAAGGGGCAGGAGGTAGACCGAGGGGTGCGCTGACGAACCCTCGAGCTGCGACCGCACGACCAGCAGCACTCCCACCCCACCGATGGCGAGCCCGGCCCACTGGGCCCCACGCACTCGGAGGCCCAGGAGCGGGCCCACGAGCACGGCGACCACGAGCGGTTGCACGGCGTCGATCAGCGCGACCGTGCCGGTGGCGACACCTGACGCGATCGCGGCATAGACGAAGACGCAGTAGCCGAACTGTGCGAACAGGCCGATCAAGGACTGCCGTCGGAGCACGGTCACGCTGACGCCGCGGGTGAGGCCGGTGGCGAGGGCCACGGCGAGCAGGGCGCCTGCCAGCGGGACGAACCGCCAGACGAGCAGCGTGAGCGGCGAGACCTCGACGGTGGCGAGTGCCGGGACGAGGAATCCTGAGCTCCAGGTCGCCACGAAGGCACCTGCTGCCAGCAACGTCGTGCTGCGATGTAGTAGACCGATCTGTTTACTCATTCGCCGACTATACAGATTGGTATAGTTGGCGTCATGCCGGTTCCCGAGCTCGCTCCGCTGACACCAGGTGCCCGTCGTGTTCTCGACGCTGCGTCACGACTGTTCTATGAACGCGGTATCCACTCGGTCGGTGTCGACACGATCGCCGAGTCCGCGGGCGTCACCAAGAAGACGCTGTACGACCGGTTCGGCTCCAAGGAAGCGCTCGTGGTCGCGTACCTCCAGCACAGGGACGCCAGGTGGCGGGGCCATGTCGAGGCCCACCTGGCGCTGGTGCCGGAACCGGGCGTCGACCGCGTGCTGGCGATCTTCGACGCGGCCGTCTCCTGGTCCGACGAGAACAGCCCCAAGGGCTGCAGCGCCATCAACGCGCGCGCCGAGATCGGGGACGGGCATGACGGGCACCCGGTGTTCCCCGAGGTCTCACGCCAGAAGGCATGGCTGCTCGGGCAGTTCGCCGACCTGTGCAGGGAAGCCGACCTGCAGGATCCCTCGTCCATGGCGAGGGCGATGATGCTGCTCTACGAGGGTGCGATCGTCACGGTCGGGATGGAGACCTTCGCTCACCCGTTCGAACGAGCGCGCACCGTCGCACGCATCTTGCTCGAGTCGCAGCCGCCCCTGGCCGATCAGGTCTCCACGCCCTAGCGGCCCCTGTTCCGTCCACTCCTGGCGGGCAGGGCGGCGTCAGGTTCTCCGGGGCGTGCGGAATCGGGGTGATCAGCTCCCGTCACGCAGGTCGCCCGGCGCACTGTCCTCCAGGACGATCCGGTCGAAGACCGCGGTGCACTCCTCGCCCATGGGCGCCTGTGCGAGGAAGCCGATGCTCACGGGCAGGTCGGTGTAGAGCCGGAAGAGCCGGACGAACTCCCAGGTCTCGCCGTCGCGCGAGGCGTGGAAGGCCCACGCGGGCCCCGTCCGCACGATCCGCAGGTGCACCGTCTCGTCGTCGACGTCCCACGAGTTGCAGTCGTCGGTGAACTCGTTCGTCACGGTCGATACGACCATGGCCTGCCCCTGCGGAGACTGCTCGAAGCAGAGCTTGGCCCAGTGCCGCTCGTCGGCCCACAGGACCAGCGCGCCCGCGTCGAAGGTCGTGCGCCGGGTGGTCACCCGGACCCGTGCGGACAGGGCGAGCTCGGCAGCGGCGTCGAACACCAGGGCCGGGGCCGCGTGCTGGGGCGGGGCGCCCAGGGCGTCGTCGGTCCAGTCGGTGCCGGCCGGCGCGGTGAGGGTCACGGCGTCGCCGTCGACCTGACCTGCGCCTTCGTGGGACAACCAGTGCAGCGTGGGGAGGGAGATCTTCGTCACGCGCACACCCTACCCACGTGAGCCCGCGACGTGGAAGCGCTCCCGCACCGCGCGTGTCCCGCACCGTGCGACGCCCGGAATCGTATCGTGCGACGAGGAGAGCCTCAGCTTGGTCGACGACGTCGCGCCCGCGGCGCAGGGCCCCTCGGGCGCCCCTGGCGGCTAGTTCTCGCGCGGCTCGAGGCGGAACGTCGCGGCGGCCGCCGTGGCTCCGGTCACCGAGCCGACGATCGCCGGACCGTAGCGGTCGTACTTCGCGTGGTAGGCCGCGTCGACGGCCGGGTGCACGGTGCCGGGAGGCTCGACGAACGCGACGTCCTTCTCGATGCCACCGGCGCGGACGCGGCCTCGCGGGTCGGCCAGGGCGCGGCGGAACCATCCGTTCTCGCGGCCGTAGGCAGAGCGTACGTAGACGTCGTCCCCCACGCGCACGACCCAGATCGTCACGTACGGCCGCAGCGTCCCGTCGGGCCGCGCCGAGGAGACCTGCAGCTCCTCGGCCCGGCCGATCCTGTCCAGCTCCTCGGCGGTCCAGGCCGCCGTCGTCGGTCCCGTCATGGTGATCGCTCCTCGTGTCGGTCGATGGGTCGGTGCACGTCGTGGCCCGGACCAGGGTCCGGGGCAGGCCGCGGTATCGAACCTACGGCTGGAGGGTCCCGCGTGGGAGGTCGTGCTGGTACCAGGACCGGGACGTCACGACCGCCCGCCGATCTCTGGGTGACGACAGGGCAGGGACGCCCCACGCCTTGCCACCCCTCGGGCGTGGCAGCAGACTCGACCGATGGAGAGCACCGAGACCGGCGCGGCGTCCGCACCGACCGACGCCGTGGTCCGACCCGACCACAAGGCCACCCTGCACCGGTACCTCCAGGCCGCGCGCGACGCGCTCGTCTGGAAGGTCGAGGGGCTCGACGAACGGGCCGCACGCTGGCCCTGGACGCCCACGGGGACCAACCTGCTCGGCCTCGTCAAGCACGCTGCCGGGGTCGAGTTCGGCTACTTCGGGCAGACCTTCGGGCGCGAGTGGCCCACGCCCGACGACGTCCCGTGGATGGCCGAGGACGCCGCCGACGGAGAGGACAACGCCGACATGTGGGCGACGGCCGAGGAGTCGATCGGCTCGGTCGTGGACCTGTACCGCCGCGTCTGGGCGTTCGCCGACGAGACGATCGCGACCCTGGACCTGGACGCGACCGGCCGGGTGCCCTGGTGGCCCGACGACCGTTCCGGGATCACGCTGCTCCAGGTCATGGTGCACGTCACGAGCGACCTGGCCCGCCACGCGGGGCACGCCGACATCCTGCGCGAGCTCACCGACGGGAGCGCGGGTCTCCGGGCGGACAACGACAACCTCCCGCCGCTGTCGGCGCACGACTGGTCGGCCCATGTCGAGCGGTTGCGAGCCGTCGCGGACGAGGCGCAGCACCGCGCGGACGCGCGCCGCACCTGACCGGAGCGCCCGGTGGAGCCGACGGCGTCACGCGCGTGACGTCGTCGGGCCCCCGTGGTCCTGGGGCGGGACGGGAGCGCCCACGACCACGGGCCTCCTGGCCTCCCGACGGGAGGCCGCCGTCCGCACGGCCGCCCACGCGACCACACCCAGGCCCGCGCCGAGCACCGGGTAGGTCGCGGCGAGGCGGGCGAGCGAGAAGACGGTCACCGCGTGGTCGGTCGCGAGCAGCCGCGCGACCGCTCCGAGCATCCCCGCCACGGCGCCGGCCGTCATGCTCAGGACCGCGGAGCGCAGGTGCTGCGGGGCGGCGACGGGCAGGGAGGCCCGCCACCAGCGCACCACGAGCGCCACGAGCACGACGAACCCGACGAACGAGCTCCCGTGCTGGAGGTACTTGTACACCGCGACCCCGGCGACCGGGGTCCGCAGGACGTCCCAGGTCTGGACCGCGGTCCCGCGCAGGTGCGTGAAGTCGTCCCAGAGGACGTGGGTGAGGGTCCCCGCCACGGCGAACCCTGCGACGGCCACCGCGATCACCAGGGGGCCCGCGGCGCGGGTCGACACGTCGGGGGAGAGGGGCCTCCGCCGGGGCAGCGCGGCCAGGTAGGGCCCGCGGACCACGAGGACCCACAGGGCCGTGCAGGCCACGGCGAGGGCGAGGTCGACGGTCACGATGCCCAGCAGACGGTGCGTGGCGTGGGCCAGCTCGTCGGTCCCGGGCCACAGCACGTCGAAGAACAGGGGAGCGTCCGGGACCATCGCACCGATCGCGGACGCGGGCAGTGCCCAGAGAAGGAGAGCGGGGGAGAGCGTGCGCCTCGCCGACCCTCCGGCGAGGGGGAGTGCGACCAGGGCATGGACAGGGGTGTAGGGCACGGGCGACATGATGCCTGCTCGTCGCGTCGGCCGGTACGGGCTGCCAGGAGATGGGCTGGAGCGCCAGAGTCGGACATCTCACACTTTGTGGACACTTTCTGGTTCGGAGAAAAATAGTGTGCCAAGCGCGCATCTTCCAACGGACCACCTCCATCTGCGCCTCACCACCAAGCCCAGACGAGGGGGGCTCCGGGTGATCTCAGCTCGACCGGGCGTGTCCTGCCCAGGAAGGATCTGCGGGGCGGCGGTAGTTTGCCCTGTGGTGGGGCACGAGCCCCGCCGCAGGACGTGACGCGAGGAGCCGAACATGGGTATCGACGAGGCGAAGGACAAGGCTGCGGCCGCTGCCGGCGAGGCCAAGGAGGGCCTGGGCGGCCTGCTCGACAAGGCCAAGGAGTTCCTGACCGACGACCGGATCGACGACGTCGCCGAGAAGATCAAGGGAATCGCGCCCGACTCGGTCGACGGCCACGTCGACACGCTCGCCGAGAAGGCCAAGGAAGTGAACGACTGACCGGGCGAGGAACGCACGGTACCGGCCGAGGTCGGTAACATCGGAGGGCGCCGCCGTCTGGCGGCGCCCTTTCGAATGCCCTGTTGAGCTGCTAGGAGCGCGCACCGTGTCAGACGTCGTATCGTCACCTTTGTCCATCACTCTCGACGGGGAACGGACCACGGTGGAGACGGGGACGACCGGCGCGGACCTGTTCTCGGGCCGCCGCGAGGTCGTCGTCCTCCGCGTGAACGGTGAGCTCAAGGACCTCGACACCCCCGTCGCCGAGGGCGACGAGGTCGAGGGCGTGACCATCGACTCGCCCGACGGGCTCGACGTGCTGCGTCACTCGGCCGCGCACGTCCTGGCCCAGGCCGTGCAGCAGGTCAACCCCGACGCCAAGCTCGGCATCGGCCCGCCCGTCCGCGACGGGTTCTACTACGACTTCGACGTCGAGACCCCGTTCACGCCCGAGGACCTCAAGGCCCTCGACAAGGTCATGGCGCGCATCATCAAGGACGGGCAGACGTTCAAGCGTCGTGTCGTCACCGACGACGAGGCCCGTGCCGAGCTCGCGAACGAGCCCTACAAGCTCGAGCTGATCGGCCTCAAGGGCTCCGGCTCGGCCGACGACGCAGCGGGGGAGGGCGTGTCGGTCGAGGTCGGCGCCGGCGAGCTCACCATCTACGACAACGTCCGTCGCGACGGCACGGTGGCCTGGAAGGACCTGTGCCGCGGCCCGCACCTGCCCAGCACGCGCCTCATCGGCAACGGCTTCCAGCTCATGCGCAGCGCGGCCGCCTACTGGCGCGGCAGCGAGAAGAACCCCCAGCTCCAGCGCGTGTACGGCACCGCCTGGCCCACCAAGGACGAGCTGCGCGCGTACACCGAGCGCCTCGCCGAGGCCGAGCGTCGTGACCACCGCCGCCTGGGCGTCGAGCTCGACCTCTTCTCGTTCCCGGACGAGATCGGCTCGGGGCTCGCGGTCTTCCACCCCAAGGGCGGGATCATCCGCAACGAGATGGAGGAGTACTCGCGCAAGCGCCACATCGAGGCGGGCTACTCGTTCGTCAACTCCCCGCACATCACCAAGGAGAAGCTCTACCAGGTCTCCGGGCACCTCGACTGGTACGCCGAGGGCATGTACCCCCCCATGCACCTCGACGAGGAGCGCGACGCGGACGGCACGCTGCGCCGCGCCGGGCAGAACTACTACCTCAAGCCCATGAACTGCCCCATGCACAACCTGATCTTCGACGCGCGTGGGCGTTCGTACCGTGAGCTGCCCCTGCGCCTCTTCGAGTTCGGGACGGTCTACCGCTACGAGAAGTCCGGCGTGGTGCACGGCCTGACCCGCGCCCGCGGGTTCACCCAGGACGACGCGCACATCTACTGCACGCGCGACCAGATGAAGTCCGAGCTCACGAACGCGCTGAACTTCGTCCTCGACCTGCTCAAGGACTACGGGCTCGACGACTTCTACCTCGAGCTCTCGACGCGCGACCCCGAGAAGTCCGTCGGCACCGACGACGCCTGGGAGGAAGCGACCGAGACGCTGCGCCAGGTCGCCGAGGAGTCCGGGCTCGACCTCGTGCCGGACCCGGGCGGCGCCGCGTTCTACGGGCCCAAGATCTCGGTCCAGGCCAAGGACGCGATCGGCCGCACCTGGCAGATGTCGACCATCCAGCTCGACTTCAACCTGCCGGAGAAGTTCGACCTCGAGTACCAGGCCTCGGACGGCACGCGTCAGCGCCCGGTCATGATCCACCGTGCGCTGTTCGGCTCGATCGAGCGCTTCTTCGCGGTGCTCACCGAGCACTACGCGGGTGCGTTCCCGGCCTGGCTCGCGCCGGTCCAGGTCGTGGCCGTCCCGGTCGCAGAGCCCTTCAACGACTACCTGGCCGACGTCGTCGCCCAGCTCGCCGCGCAGGGCATCCGCGCCGAGGTCGACTACTCGGACGACCGCTTCGGGAAGAAGATCCGCACGGCCAGCACCCAGAAGGTGCCGTTCGTGCTCATCGCCGGTGGCGAGGACGTCGAGGCCGGTGCGGTCTCGTTCCGCTACCGCGACGGACGCCAGGACAACGGCGTGCCCGTGGCCGAGGCCATCGAGCGGATCGTGTCTGCGGTCCGCGAGCGCAGCCAGGTCTGACGCGTGACGTCGGACGGCGCAGGGACGGGGTCGGGGTACTCCGTGGAGGGTCCGGAGGGGCATCCGCGGTTCGACGACGGGATGGACCGGTTGTGGACGCCGCACCGGATGGTCTACATCGGCGGTCAGGACAAGCCGGTCGACGACCGGTCGTCGTCGTGCCCCTTCTGCCGGATCCCTGCGCTGTCCGACGAGGACGGGCTGGTCGTGGCGCGGGGCACGTGGTGCTTCGTGGTGCTCAACCTGTACCCGTACAACCCGGGCCACCTGATGGTGTGCCCGTACCGGCACGTGTCGGACTACACGGACCTGACCCCCGAGGAGACCGACGAGCTGGCGCGGTTGTCGCAGCAGGCGATGCGCGTGACGCGTGCGGTGTCGGGCCCTGACGGCTTCAACCTGGGCATGAACCAGGGGGCGGTCGCCGGGGCCGGCATCGCGGCGCACCTGCACCAGCACGTGGTGCCGCGCTGGTCGGGAGACGCGAACTTCCTGCCGATCGTGGCCCACACCAAGGCCGTGCCGGAGCTGCTGGGGGACACCCGCGCGCGGCTCGCGGCGGCCTGGGAGGCTCATGGTGCGCCCGGCCCAGGACCGACGAACGACGACCCGGCGTCTCCTGCGACGCCCACACTCGAGGAGAGCTAGATGTTCGGGCGACTTCGCGCCGTCGTGACGCGTTTGTTCACGCCGGTCGCGGCCTTCCTGCTGCGGATCGGGGTCTCCCCGGACGCGGTGACGATCGTGGGCACGGTGGGCGTGGTGGCCTCCGCGCTGTGGCTGTTCCCCACGGGGCACCTGTTCGCGGGGACCATGGCGATCATGGTCTTCGCGTTCTCGGACGCCCTGGACGGCGTGATGGCGCGGCTGTCGGGGCGCTCGGGCCCGTGGGGGGCGTTCCTGGACTCGACGCTGGACCGGCTGGCCGACGCCGCGATCTTCACGGGGCTGATCGTGTGGTTCGTGCGCACCGAGAACACGTGGGGCATCACGGTGGGGCTCGCGTGCCTGGTCCTGGGGTCGGTGGTCCCGTACGCGCGGGCGCGGGCCGAGGGGCTGGGCATGACGGCCGCGGTCGGGATCGCGGAGCGGGCCGACCGGCTGGTCGTGACGCTCGTGGCGGCCGGCCTGGTCGGCCTGGGGCTGCCGGTGACCGTCCTGGTCGTGGTCCTGGCGGTGCTCGCGGCCGCGAGCGCCGTGACGGTGGTGCAGCGCATGGCGACGGTGCGTCGTCAGGCTGTCGCTGCTGCCGGGGCCGCCTCTGCGGGGGACGCTGCGGCGTCCGAGGGTGGTGCCTGAGGTGGGGGTGAGCGCGGACAAGGCGTTCACGTTCGCGTGGCGCAACGCGCACAAGGTGCCGGAGCCGGTGCTGCGTGGGTTGTTCACGGTGATCGCGGACGTGGCGTGGGCGACGCGGCGGGGTGGTGTGCCGCAGCTGGAGAAGAATTTGGCGCGGGTGCGCCCGGGGTTGGACGCGCGGGGGCTGCGCCGGTTGAGCCGGGCGGGCATGCGGTCGTACATGCGCTACTACCGGGAGGCGTTCACGCTGCCGGGGGCGTCGCCTGCGCAGATCGAGGCGCGGGTGCGTCTGGAGGGGTACGAGAACTGCTTGCAGTTCACGTCGCAGGGTGTGACGCCGTTGCTGGCGCTGGGTCACATGGGCAACTGGGACCTGGCGGGGGCGTATGCGACGCCGCACATCGCGCCGGTGCTGACGGTCGCGGAGCGGCTCAAGCCCGAGGAGCTGTTCCAGGAGTTCTTGGCGTTCCGCAACTCGTTGGGGATCGAGATCCTGGCGTTGGGCGACGGCGACGTGTTCCGTGAGCTGATGCGCGGGGCGCGGGGGCCGGGCAAGCTCATCCCGTTGCTCGCGGACCGTGACCTGACGGCGCGGGGCGTGGAGGTGGACCTGTTCGGTGAGCGAGCCCGGGTCGCTGCGGGGCCTGCGGCGCTGGCGGTCTCGACGGGGGCACCGTTGCTGACGGCGTCGATCCGGTACGAGCGTCTGACGGGTCCCCGTCGCCGGGCGGCGGGGACCCCGTGGGGGATCGTCATCCGGTTCTTCCCGCAGGTCGCGGTCCCGGACGGGGTGCCGCGCAGCGAACGGGTCGCGGCGGTGACGCAGGCGTGGGTCGACCACCTGGAGGAGGCCATCGCCGCGGACCCGGAGGACTGGCACATGCTGCAGAAGGTGTTCGTGGCGGACCTGGACCCGGACCGGTACGCCCGGACCCGGGCGAAGGACGCGCAGGGTGCGACTGGTGGAGGGGCGGTGGGCTCGGCATGAGCCTGAAGATCGGGATCGTGTGCCCGTACTCGTTCGACGTGCCGGGTGGGGTGCAGTTCCACATCCGGGACCTGGCGGAGGCGCTCATGGCGCAGGGGCACGAGGTGTCGGTGCTGGCCCCGGCGGACGAGGACACTCCCATCCCGGACTACATCACGTCCGCGGGCCGTGCGGTGCCGGTCAAGTACAACGGGTCGGTGGCGCGCATGACGTTCGGTCCGGTCACTGCTGCGCGGGTGCGCCGGTGGTTGGACGCGGGCAAGTTCGACGTGCTGCACCTGCACGAGCCGGTCACGCCGTCGTTGAGCATGCTGGCGCTGTGGATCGCGCAGGGGCCGATCGTGGCGACGTTCCACACGGCGTTGATCCGTTCGCGCGCGCTGCAGGTGGTCTACCCGTTGGTGCGCCAGAGCCTGGAGAAGATCTCGGCGCGCATCGCGGTCTCGGAGGACGCCCGGCGCACCCTCGTGGAGCACATGGGGGGCGACGCGGTCGTGATCCCCAACGGCGTCTACGTCGACACGTTCGCGGACGCCGCGCCGTCGGCGAAGTGGCAGGGGACCCCGGACGCGCCGACCATCGCGTTCCTGGGGCGCCTGGACGAGCCGCGCAAGGGTCTGCCGGTCCTGACGGCCGCGATCCCGCGCATCCTCGAGGCCGTCCCGGGGGCCCGGTTCCTGATCGCGGGCCGCGGGGACCAGGGTCGCGCGGACGCGCTCGAGGCGTTGGGGGAGTCCGCGAGCGCCGTGGAGTTCCTGGGGTCGATCTCGGACGAGGAGAAGGCGTCGCTGCTGTCGTCGGTGGACGTGTACATCGCGCCGCAGACGGGTGGGGAGAGCTTCGGGATCGTGCTGGTGGAGGCGATGAGCGCGGGGGCGTGCGTGGTCGCCTCGGACCTGGGGGCTTTTCGGCGGGTACTGGACGAGGGGCAGGCGGGGGCGTTGTTCCCGGTGGGGGACTCGGTCGCGTTGGCGGACACGGTGCTGCGGGTCCTGGCGGACCCGGCGGGCCGGGAGCGGTACTGCGAGCGGGCGATCTCGTTCGTGCGCCGGTTCGACTGGTCGACGGTGACCGCGGAGGTGCTCGCGGTGTACGAGATGGCGTTGGCGGCCTCGGACGCGGTGATCCCGGTGCACGAGGATCCGGCGTCGTTGCGCGGTGGTCGTCGGCTGGGGTTGTGGCCCCGTGCTGAGCAGGAGAGGAACCCGTCGTGACGTGGTCGGAGATCGCCATCATCGTGGTGGCCGTGGTCCTGGTCGCGGGGTGGGCCCTGTGGGTGGCTGCCTCGCGTCTGGACCGGTTGCACCGCAAGGTCATGGCCTCGCGCCTGGCGTTGGACGCGCAGCTGGAGCGGCGGGCGTCGGCGGCGCTGGACCTGGCGGGGGCGGGGGAACTGGACCCGGCGAGCTCGGTCCTGGTCGCGGAGGCGGCGTACGAGGTGCTGGACGACGACCTGCGCACGCGCGAGGTCGCGTCCGTGGTCCCGGGCCTGGCCGAGCTGGTGGCCTCGCCGGGGTCCGCCGCCGGGCCCGACGGCGCCTCCTCGCTCGCGCGGGCGCCTCGCCTGCTGGCGGGGGTGGGCGCCGAGCGGGCGCGGGCGGAGAGCGACCTGTCGGCGACGTTGCGCGCGGCCCTGGAGGACCCCGAGGAGGTACGGGAGATCCGTGCCTCGCCCGTGGGTGCCGAGCTACTCGCGGCGCTGGCCGGGGCCTGGTACCGGGCGCAGATCGCGCGTCGCTTCCACAACGAGGCCGTGGCCCAGACCCAGCGCCTGCGCCGCACCTGGTACGCCCGGGCGTTCTCGCTCGCCGGGCACGCGCCCATGCCGGTCACGGTCGAGCTCGACGACGCCTGGCCGCCCGCGCTCGACCGCAACCCCTGACCGGCCGGTCGGGTTCGGGGGGCTGCCCGAGGGGTGGGCGGACCTCCGTAGACTGGGCGGTGACGTGCAAGCATGTCGGCGGCGCGAGCGTGACCCCTGTTCGCGCGTCCCAACGTGAAGATGTGAGGTTTCGCGGTGTCCGTGGAGAATTCCGGCGAGAACAGCCCCCAGGTGACCGGCGACGTCGTCGGCTCGGCCAAGGTCAAGCGCGGCATGGCCGAGATGCTCAAGGGCGGCGTCATCATGGACGTCGTCACGCCCGAGCAGGCCAAGATCGCCGAGGACGCGGGCGCGGTGGCCGTCATGGCCCTCGAGCGCGTCCCGGCCGACATCCGCGCCCAGGGCGGGGTCTCGCGCATGAGCGACCCCGACATGATCGACGGCATCATCGCCGCGGTCTCGATCCCCGTCATGGCCAAGGCGCGCATCGGCCACTTCGTCGAGGCCCAGGTGCTGCAGGCCCTCGGCGTCGACTACATCGACGAGTCCGAGGTCCTGACCCCGGCCGACTACGCCAACCACATCGACAAGTGGGCGTTCGACGCGCCGTTCGTGTGCGGGGCGACCAACCTGGGCGAGGCCCTGCGTCGCATCACCGAGGGCGCGGCCATGATCCGCTCCAAGGGCGAGGCCGGCACGGGCGACGTGTCCAACGCGACCACGCACATGCGCACCATCCGCGGCGAGATCCGCCGCCTGACCTCCCTGCCCGAGGACGAGCTGTTCGTCGCGGCCAAGGAGCTCCAGGCCCCGTACGAGCTCGTCAAGGAGATCGCGGCCACGGGCAAGCTGCCCGTGGTCATGTTCACCGCGGGCGGCATCGCGACCCCGGCCGACGCGGCGATGATGATGCAGCTCGGCGCGGAGGGCGTGTTCGTCGGCTCGGGCATCTTCAAGTCCGGCAACCCCGCCCAGCGCGCCGCGGCGATCGTCAAGGCCACCACGTTCTACGACGACCCGGCCGTGCTCGCGGACGTCTCGCGCGGCCTGGGCGAGGCCATGGTCGGCATCAACGTCGACGACATCCCCGTCCCGCACCGCCTGGCCGAGCGCGGCTGGTGACTCCCGCCCCGCTGCTGGTCCGGTGACCCCACGATGACCAGCACGCCAGGCCGGCCCCCCGGCCGCGTCCCGACCGGGGCGGGCGCACCCGTCGCGCCCGCCCCGGCGGCGTCTGCCACTCCGGGGCCGCCCAGCTCCCTCGGACCCGACTGGGTCCTGGGCGCCGACGGCATGCGCCACCGGCGCGGGGCGCGCGTCCTGCTGCTCGACGACGCCGGGCGCGTCCTGCTCGCCCGCGGCCACGACACCGACCAGCCCGAGCGGTCCTGGTGGTTCACGGTCGGCGGCGGGATCGAGCCCGGCGAGAGCGACCGTGACGCCGCCGTGCGCGAGGTCCTCGAGGAGACGGGCCTGCGCCTGGACCCCGCCGACCTGCAGGGCCCCGTGTGGACCCGGTCGGCCGTCTTCGACTTCTACCGCGAACGCTGCCGCCAGGACGAGGTCTTCTACCTCGCCCGCATCACCAGCACCCAGGCCGCGGTGCCCCTGACGCGCGAGGGCTGGACCCAGATCGAGCACGACGTCGTCGACGAGATGCACTGGTGGGCCCTGGCCGAGCTGCGCGAGGTCACCATCGAGGTCTTCCCCGCCGGGCTGCCCGACCTCCTCGAGCCGCTCCTCGACGGGTGGGACGGACGGACCCGCCACCTCGGTGAGGCCACCGAGTAGCCGACCACGCCGCACCGCGCGGAGGACGCGGGTGCCGTACGGCACCCGCGTCCCGAGGCGCGCCGCGCCCGACCGGGGCGCTCGGACCCGGCCCCGCGTCCGGGCCGCACCCGCCCTCCGGCCGCGAGCGCCGTCGTCGGGCACCCCCGCACCGCGCGGCGGGCGGCGCGTACGATGGGCGATCGTGAAACCGGTCATTGGAGTCCTCGCCCTGCAGGGCGACGTCCGTGAGCACGTGGCCGCCCTCGAGGTGGCCGGTGCGCGCGCCGTCACCGTGCGGCGCCCCACCGAGCTCGCCGCGCTCGACGGCCTCGTGCTCCCCGGCGGTGAGTCGACGACGATCGACAAGCTGCTGCGGATCTTCGAGCTGTTCGACCCGCTGCGGGCCGCGATCGCCGCAGGTCTGCCGGTGTACGGCTCGTGCGCGGGCATGATCCTGCTCGCGGACCGGGTGCTGGGGGCGACCCACGACCAGCAGACCCTCGGTGGCCTGGACGTCACGGTGCGCCGCAACGCGTTCGGGCGTCAGGTCGACTCGTTCGAGTCGTCCGTGGAGATGACCGGGGTGCCGGGCGGGCCCGTGCCCGCCGCGTTCATCCGGGCCCCGTGGGTCGAGCAGGCCGGCCCGGGGGTCCAGGTCCTGGCGCGCACGCGCCACCGGGGCGCCTCCGTGCCCGCTGCGCCGGGCGCGGTGCCCGCCGCGGGCGCGGGCGAAGACGCAGGTAGAATCGTCGCAGTACGTCAGGGAACGTTGCTCGCCACCTCCTTCCACCCCGAGATCACGGGCGATGCGCGGGTGCACGAGCTCTTCGTCGCAATCGTGAAGGAGTAACAGGGGTATGTCAGGACACTCCAAGTGGGCTACGACCAAGCACAAGAAGGCCGTGATCGACGCCAAGCGCGGCAAGCTGTTCGCCAAGCTCATCAAGAACATCGAGGTCGCGGCCCGCACGGGCGGCGGGGACCTCGCCGGTAACCCCACGCTCTTCGACGCCGTCCAGAAGGCCAAGAAGTCCTCGGTCCCCAACGACAACATCGACCGCGCCCTCAAGCGCGGCTCGGGCCAGGAAGCCGGCGGCGCCGACTACCAGACGATCATGTACGAGGGCTACGGCACGGGCGGCATCGCCGTCCTGGTCGAGTGCCTCACGGACAACAAGAACCGTGCCGCCGCGGAGGTCCGCATCGCGTTCACGCGCAACGGGGGCCAGCTCGCGGACCCGGGCTCGGTGTCCTACCTGTTCTCCCGCAAGGGCGTCATCGTGGTCCCCAAGGAGGGCACCACCGAGGACGACGTGATGGAGGCCGTCCTGGAGGCGGGCGGCGAGGAGGTCACGGACGAGGGCGACACGTTCGAGGTCCTCACCGAGGCCACCGACCTGGTCGCGGTCCGCACCGCGCTGCAGGACGCCGGCATCGAGTACGACTCCGCGGACGTGGTCTTCCACCCGTCCATGGAGGTCGAGGTCGACGCCGAGGGCGCCCGCAAGATCCTGCGCCTGATCGACGCGCTCGAGGACAGCGACGACGTGCAGAACGTCTACGCGAACTTCACCGCGAGCGACGAGGTCATGGCCGAGCTCGAGAACGACGACTGACCCACCACCCGGTGTGACCAAGGGCTCCCGCGCGACCGCTCGCGTGGGAGCCCTTGGTCGTGGGTGGCGCGTGAGAAGGTGAGCGCGTGCGCGTGCTCGGAGTGGACCCAGGCCTGACCCGCTGCGGCGTGGGCGTCGTCGACTCGTTGCCCGGGCGGCGCGCGCAGATGGTCGCGGTCGGGGTCCTGCAGAGCCCCCCGGACATGTCGGTGGACCTGCGCCTGCTCACGATCTCCCAGCGCCTGGACGCCTGGATGGACGAGCACGTCCCGGACGTCGTGGCCGTCGAGCGGGTCTTCGCCCAGCACAACGTGAGCACCGTCATGGGCACCGCGCAGGTCGCGGGGCTCGCGATGGTCGCCGCGGCCCGGCGCGGGGTCCCGGTCGCGATGCACACCCCCAGCGAGGTCAAGGCGGCCGTGACCGGCACGGGCCGGGCGGACAAGGTCCAGGTCCAGCGCATGGTCGCGCGCATCCTGGGCCTGGCCGAGCTGCCCAAGCCCGCGGACGCCGCCGACGCCCTGGCGCTGGCGATCTGCCACATGTGGCGCCCCGCGGGCGCGCTGCAGGGCGGCGACCGCCACCAGCTCACCCCTGCCCAGCGGGCGTGGGCCGCGGCAGAGCAGGCCTCGCGCGGCCCGCGCCGCTAGGTGCCCGCGGCAGGGGCACGTGCCGGGGGAGCGCGGTGCGTCGAGGTGCCCGACGGCGAGGCTCACCCGGGCGCACGCCCGCCCGTTGCTAGAGTGGCCGCAGTTTCGTACAGGTGTTCGGGATCGGTCGCGCGCGGCCGGGGCCCGCGAGGATGCATGGAGGCACAGTGATCGCTTCGCTGTCGGGAACGGTGGCGAACGTCCGCCTGGACCGCGCTGTCATCGAGGTGGGCGGCGCCGGGGGAGCCGTGGGGTACCTCGTGCACGCGACCCCCGCGACCCTGTCCACGCTGCGCGTGGGCGAGGCGGCCCGCCTGTCCACGAGCATGGTCGTGCGCGAGGACTCGTTCACCCTGTTCGGGTTCGCCGACGACGACGAGCGCACCGTCTTCGAGGCCGTGCAGACCGTCAGCGGCGTCGGCCCGCGCCTGGCCCTGGCGATGCTCGCTGTCCACACGCCCGACGCCCTGCGCCGCGCCGTGGCCTCCGAGGACATCGCCGCGCTCATGCGCGTGCCCGGTATCGGGCGCAAGGGCGCCCAGCGCATCGCGCTCGAGCTCGGCGACAGGCTCGGGGCCCCCACGGGCACCGGCGACGGGACCGCCGAGGAGGCGGCAGGCACGGGCGCCGCCGTGGTCGACGACCAGCGCGACCAGGTCGTCCAGGCGCTCGTGGGGCTCGGCTGGAACCCCAAGGCCGCCGAGGACGCGCTCGCCACGGTCCTGGCCCAGGCCGGCGTCGACGTCGTCGCCCCCGACGAGATCGCCGGCGCCCTGCGCGCCTCGCTGCGCGTCCTGGGCGGCCCCCGTGGGTGACTTCGACCGGGTCGGGTACGCCGAGGGCGAGGAGCCCTTCACGTCCGAGCGGATCGTGGCGCCGGCCGCGGACGACCTCGAGCGCGCGGCCGAGGCCGCGCTGCGTCCCCGGCGGCTCGAGGAGTTCGTCGGCCAGCTCGTCGTGCGCGACCAGCTCTCCCTGGTGCTGCAGGCCGCGCTGGCCCGCGGAGCGACCCCCGACCACGTCCTGCTCTCGGGCCCTCCCGGGCTCGGCAAGACAACCCTCGCCATGATCATCGCGGCCGAGCTCGGCGCGTCCCTGCGGGTGACGTCGGGCCCCGCGATCCAGCACGCGGGCGACCTCGCCGCGGTCCTGTCCTCCCTCGAGGAGGGCGAGGTCCTGTTCATCGACGAGATCCACCGGCTCGCGCGCCCCGCCGAGGAGCTGCTCTACGTCGCCATGGAGGACTTCCGGGTCGACGTGGTCGTGGGCAAGGGAGCGGGGGCGAGCGCGATCCCGCTGGCCCTGCCGCCGTTCACGGTCGTGGGCGCCACCACGCGCGCCGGGCTGCTGCCCGCGCCGCTGCGCGACCGGTTCGGGTTCACCGGGCACCTCGACTTCTACTCGCCCGACGAGCTCCAACGCGTCCTGGTCCGCTCGGCCGGCCTGCTCGGCGTCCGGCTCGACGCCGACGCCGCCCACGAGATCGCCGGCCGCTCGCGCGGCACCCCCCGCATCGCCAACCGCCTGCTGCGCCGCGTGCGCGACTGGGCCCAGGTGCGCGGCGACGGCTCGCTGGACCTGCGGGCCGCGCGGGCGGCGCTCGAGGTCTACGAGGTCGACGAGCTCGGCATGGACCGCCTCGACCGGGCCGTGCTCGGCGCGCTGTGCACGCGCTTCAACGGCGGCCCCGTGGGGCTGAGCACCCTGGCCGTGACCGTGGGCGAGGAGGCGGAGACCGTCGAGACCGTCGTCGAGCCGTTCCTCGTGCGCGAAGGGCTGATCGGGCGCACCCCGCGCGGGCGCGTCGCGACCGCGGCCGCCTGGGCGCACCTCGGGCTCACACCCCCCGACCCCCTCGCGCCCCGCGGCCCGGGCGGCCTGACAGGGGGACGGAACGGCTCGGGACGGACGGGGCGAACCCTGTTCGACACCGGGGCCTAGACTGGGGGAGTCTGAGCGGCGGAACTCCACGGTCGTACGGTTCGTTGGTGATCCGTACGCGTGCGCCTAGACTGCCGCGCAGATCCCAGCACAGAACAGGAATCGGTTACCCCGTCATGGACTTCAGTCTCATCCTCATCCTCGCCCTCGCCGCAGGTGCGATGTTCCTCATGACCAGCCGGTCGCGCAAGGCCCAGAAGGAAGCAGCAGCCTTCCGGACCAACCTGGCCCCCGGCCAGGAGGTCATGACCGGTTCGGGCCTGTTCGGCACCATCGTCGCGGTCGACGAGGAGAAGGACATCATCACGATCGAGTCCACCCCCGGCAACCAGTCCCGCTGGCTGCGGGCAGCGATCGCCAAGCTCGTCGAGCCGCCCGTCGCCGAGGACCCGGCAGAGGACGACGAGGACGGCTCGGTCCTGGGGGACACCGACTCGACCTCGACGGTCGACGACGTGCTCGACGTCCCGGACGACCTGTCCGGACTGACGGACAAGCCGGGGGACAAGCGGGACGACGGCACCGACAGCAAGTGACACACGTCGCGCCCCGATCCCGGGGCGCGACGTCGATCCGCGTCATCGCACGCTCGATGTCGCGCGCACGAGAAGAGACGGATAGTTGGCCACCTCCAACACACGACGCGCCAGGCCCGTACGTACCCTGGTGATCCTCGCTGTACTGATCGTCGCGTTGTTCGCGTCGATCTTCGCCGGCACCAAGTGGTCGGACGCGAGCACCACGCCCGGACTCGCCCTCGACCTGGAGGGCGGCACGCAGATCATCCTGACGCCGATCGCCTCCGAGGGGCAGGTCACCGACGAGACGATCCAGCAGGCGATCAACGTGATCCGCCAGCGTGTCGACTCCTCGGGAGTCACCGAGGCCGAGATCACCAGCCAGGGCAAGAACATCGTCGTCGGGCTGCCCGGCACCCCGAGCGACGAGACGCTCGACCTCGTGCGGAAGTCCGCGCAGATGCGCTTCCGCCCGGTCCTGACGTACGGAGCACCCACCCCGGTGGCCTCCGAGACGCCGGCCGAGGAGCCCACCGAGCCCACCGCGCCCGTGACCCCCACGAGCCCCAGCGACCTGGCCCAGATCACCCCGGAGATCCAGGCCCAGTTCGACGCGCTCGACTGCACCGACCCCAAGAACCTGACGGGCGGCACCGGTGACGACGCCGACGCCCCGCTCGTCACGTGCGCCGACGACGGCACGGTCAAGTACATCCTGGGCCCGGTCGAGATCGAGGGCACCGAGATCTCCAACGCGAGCTCGGGCCTCGGCACCACGGCCCAGGGCGTCAGCACCGGCCAGTGGGTCGTCAACATCGAGTTCAACGCCGAGGGCACCAAGGCCTTCCGCGACACCACCACGCGCCTGGTCGCGCTGCCTGCCCCGCAGAACGCGTTCGCCATGGTCCTCGACGGGCTCGTCATCTCCGCCCCGACGGCCAACGTCGCGATCCAGGACGGCAAGGCCGAGATCTCCGGCAACTTCACCCGCGAGAGCGCCGCGCTGCTGGCCAACCAGCTCAACTTCGGTTCGCTCCCGCTGACCTTCGAGGTCCAGAGCGAGCAGCAGATCTCCGCGACGCTCGGCAGCGAGCAGCTCGAGAAGGGCCTCATCGCCGGCGCGATCGGACTGCTGCTGGTCGTCATCTACTCGCTCTTCCAGTACCGGGCCCTCGGCCTGGTCACGGTGGCCTCGCTCGGCATCGCGGCCGTGCTCACCTTCGGGGTGATCCTGCTGCTGTCCTGGACGATCGGGTACCGGCTCTCCCTGCCCGGCGTCGCGGGCATCATCGTCGCGATCGGCATCACCGCGGACTCGTTCATCGTGTACTTCGAACGCATCCGCGACGAGCTGCGCGACGGACGCACCCTGAACTCGGCCGTCGAGAAGGGCTGGGACCGCGCACGGCGCACCATCCTGGCCTCGGACGCGGTCAACTTCCTCGCCGCGGTCGTGCTGTACTTCCTCGCCGTGGGCGGCGTGCGCGGCTTCGCGTTCACGCTGGGTCTGACGACGCTGATCGACCTGATCGTCGTCTTCATGTTCACGCACCCTGTCTTGCAGCTGCTCGCACGCACCAAGTTCTTCGCGAACGGGCACCCTGCCTCGGGCCTCGACCCGCGCCGCCTCGGCGCGAGCGCCCGGTACGCCGGGCGCGGACGGGTCGCCCGGCCGGGCGCCGAAGGCACCCAGGACGCACCCGTGAGCGACGCGTCGAGCGACGAACCCTTCGGCAGCCCCACGCGGGAGAAGGTCGGCGCGAGCGTCGGCACCGCCACGGCGGGCGAGGGGACCCGGCAGACGATCGCCGAGCGCCGCGCGGCCGCACGGCGCGCGGCCGAGTCCGGCTCGACCACCACCGACTCCTCGACCGAGGGCGACAAGAACGAGGAGAACCTCTGATGGCGCAGGGATTCGCCCAGTGGGGCAACGACCTCTACACGGGGCGCAAGTCCTACCAGATCGTCGGCAACCGCCGCCGCTTCTACATCGTCGCGATCGTCATGGTGCTCCTGTCGTTCGGGGTCCTGCTCACCAAGGGCTTCAACCTCGGCATCGACTTCCGTGGCGGCTCCGAGTTCGTCGTCTCGAACGTCAGCGACACGAGCCAGCAGCCCGCGATCGACGCCGTGTCCGAGGTCGCCCCCGCCGAGGTGCCGCGCGTCACGACGGTCGGCGGCAGCGCCATCCGCGTCCAGACCGACCGCCTGACGGCGGACGAGGTCACCGAGGTGCGGGACGCGCTCGCCGGCGCCTACGACGTGACCGAGAACGACGTCACGACCGCGTTCATCGGCCCCAGCTGGGGCAAGGACGTCTCGCAGAAGGCCATCACGGGCCTGATCGTCTTCCTCGCGCTCGTGGGCGTGGTCATGACGATCTACTTCCGCAACTGGCGCATGGCCGCGGCCGCGCTCATCGCGCTCTTCCACGACCTCATCATCACGGTCGGGATCTACGCGGCGATCGGCTGGGAGGTCACCCCGGCGACCGTGATCGGCTTCCTGACGATCCTCGGGTACTCGATCTACGACACCGTGGTGGTCTTCGACAAGGTCCGCGAGAACACGGCCGGCATCCTCGACCAGACCCGCAGCACCTACGCCGAGCGCGCGAACCTCGCGGTCAACCAGACGCTCGTCCGGTCGATCAACACCTCGGTCGTGGCCCTGCTGCCCGTCAGCGCCATCCTGTTCATCGGCGCGTTCCTGCTCGGCGCCGGCACGCTGCGTGACATCGCGCTCGCGCTGTTCGTCGGCATGGCCGTGGGTGCCTACTCCTCGATCTTCCTGGCCACACCCCTGGAGGTCTCGCTGCGCGAGCGCGAGCCCGCCATCAAGGAGCACACCCAGAAGGTCCTGGACAAGCGCGCCGCGCTCGTCGCCGAGGCGGCCGAGGGCACGGGCGGCGCCTCGCGCGACGCCCAGCTCGCCGCGGCCGGGGTCCAGGCCACGGGCCAGCTCCAGCCGGGATCGCACCAGGGCGTCAAGGCGCAGCCGCGACGCAAGCGGGGGCACTGACCCTCATGAGCACCAGCAGCATCCTGCCCGTCGGACTGACGGGCCTGGGGTCCGAGCGCGCGGCCGAGGTCCTCGGACTGATCCGCGACGTCCCGGACTACCCCCAGCCCGGCGTCACGTTCCGTGACATCACCGGTCTGCTCGCCGACGGCAGGGCGCTGGGCGACGTGGTCGACTCCCTCGCGGCATTCGCCGCGGGGGGCGTCGACCTCGTCGCCGGTCTCGAGGCCCGCGGCTTCCTGATCGGCGCACCGCTCGCCACACGCCTCGGGGTCGGCTTCCTGCCGCTGCGCAAGGCCGGCAAGCTCCCGCCGCCCACCGAGACCGTGACCTACGACCTCGAGTACGGCACGGCGTCGATCGAGCTGCGCACGGGCACCCTCCCGCAGGGCGCGCGCGTCCTGATCGTCGACGACGTCCTGGCCACGGGCGGCACCGCCGCCGCGGGGGTCGAGCTGGTCGAGCGCTGCGGGGGCGTCGTCGCGGGGGTCGCGTTCCTCCTCGAGCTCGACGGCCTCGGCGGGCGCGCGCGGCTCGCAGGCCACCAGGTCGACACGCTCCTGCGCGTGGAGTCGTAGGATTGCCACTCCGACGGACGTCGAGATTCTCCGGCGACCAGGGAGAGGAGGCACGCATGAGCGAAGAGACACGGACGGGTCGATCGTCCGGTGAGAGCGGGCCGTCCTCGGCGGCGCGCGTACGCTCGCGCCTCGTGCGGTTCGGTGTGCGGGGGAGCCAGGGCGGCACGCCCGCCCTCGAGCCGGTGCTGCAGGCGGTACGTACCAACCACCCCAAGTCCGACCTCTCGGTGATCGAGCGGGCGTACGCGACGGCGGAGAAGGCCCACCGCGGCCAGATGCGCAAGAGCGGCGACCCGTACATCACCCACCCGGTCGCGGTCGCCACGATCCTCGCGGACCTCGGCTTCGACGGCGCGACGCTGGCCGCCGCGCTGCTCCACGACACGGTCGAGGACACCGAGTACTCGCTCGAGCGCCTCACCGAGGAGTACGGCGAAGAGATCGCGATGCTCGTCGACGGCGTCACCAAGCTCGACAAGGTGACCTACGGCGACGCGGCCCAGGCCGAGACCGTGCGCAAGATGGTCGTGGCCATGGCCCGCGACATCCGCGTGCTGGTCATCAAGCTGGCCGACCGCCTGCACAACGCCCGCACCTGGAAGTTCGTGCCGTCCTCCTCGGCCGAGCGCAAGGCGCGCGAGACCCTCGAGATCTACGCGCCCCTGGCCCACCGCCTGGGCATGAACACCATCAAGTGGGAGCTCGAGGACCTGTCGTTCGCGACCCTCTACCCCAAGGTGTACGAGGAGATCGTCCACCTGGTCGCCGAGCGCGCCCCGGCCCGCGAGGAGTACCTCGCCGTGGTCCGCGAGCAGGTCACGGCGGACCTGCGCACCGCCAAGATCAAGGCGACCGTGACCGGCCGCCCCAAGCACTACTACTCGATCTACCAGAAGATGATCGTGCGCGGGCACGACTTCGCGGAGATCTACGACCTGGTCGGCGCACGCGTCCTCGTGGACACGGTGCGCGACTGCTACGCGGCGCTCGGTGCGCTGCACGCGCGATGGAACCCGGTGCCGGGCCGGTTCAAGGACTACATCGCGATGCCCAAGTTCAACATGTACCAGTCGCTGCACACCACGGTGATCGGCCCCGGCGGCAAGCCCGTCGAGATCCAGATCCGCACGCACGACATGCACCGCCGCGCGGAGTACGGCGTCGCTGCGCACTGGAAGTACAAGGAGATCGCCAAGGCGAGCGGGGCTCCCGAGCCCGCGCAGAACGACATGGCCTGGCTGCGCCAGCTCGTGGACTGGCAGCGCGAGACCGCGGACCCCTCCGAGTTCCTGGACTCGCTGCGCTTCGAGATCGGCGGCGCGGAGGTCTACGTCTTCACGCCCAAGGGTGACGTCATCGCGTTGCCCGCGGGGTCGACCCCGGTCGACTTCTCCTACGCCGTGCACACCGAGGTCGGGCACCGCACCATGGGCGCCCGGGTCAACGGTCGCCTGGTGCCGCTCGACTCGACGCTCGAGAACGGCGACGTCGTCGACATCCTGACGTCCAAGTCGGAGACCGCCGGGCCCAGCCGCGACTGGCTCGCGTTCGTCAACAGCCCCCGCGCGCGCAACAAGATCCGCCAGTGGTTCTCCAAGGAGCGCCGCGAGGAGGCCGTCGAGCACGGCAAGACCGCGATCGCCAAGGCCATGCGCAAGCAGAACCTGCCCATCCAGCGCCTGCTCAGCCACGAGTCGCTCGTGGCGCTCGCCAACGAGATGCGCTACCCCGACGTCTCGGCGCTCTACGCCGCGATCGGCGAGGGACAGGTCTCCGCCGCGAGCGTCGTGCAGAAGCTCGTGCACGCCATGGGCGGCGAGGACGGCGCGTCCGAGGACCTCGCGGAGGTCGCGCGCCCCGGGCACACCTCGCGCCGCCCCCGCACGGGCGACCCGGGCGTGGTCGTCAAGGGCGTGGACGACATCTGGGTCAAGCTCGCCAAGTGCTGCACCCCGGTACCTGGCGACGAGATCATCGGCTTCATCACGCGCGGGCAGGGCGTCAGCGTCCACCGCGCGGACTGCGCGAACGTCGTCGGGCTGCGCAACCAGCCCGAGCGCATCGTCGAGGTCGACTGGACCACGGGCAGCAACGCCCTGTTCCTGGTCCAGATCCAGGTCGAGGCCCTCGACCGCTCGCGCCTGCTCTCGGACGTGACCCGTGTCCTGTCGGACCACCACGTCAACATCCTGTCCGCGACGGTCTCCACCTCGAACGACCGGGTCGCGATGTCCCGGTTCGTGTTCGAGATGGCCGAGCCCGGGCACCTGGCCACGGTCCTGTCCGCGGTCCGCAAGATCGACGGGGTGTTCGACGTCTACCGCATCACGGGCTCCAAGGCGGCCGAGCAGCCTCAGCTGCCGGCCTGACCCCGCGCGCTTCGAACGCCCCACCTGCCCGACGACGTCGCGCACGTGGGGCGTTCGTCGTCCACGCGAGGGGCCCGCTCGACGGGTGCCACGGTGCCCCCGGTGGCAGCATCGGGGGATGGACCTGCCCGTGCTCCCGCCTACGCTGCCCATGCTCGCCAAGTCGGTCTCGGGCGTCCCGGACCCCGCCGCGGTCGACGGCGGGCTCGTGTTCGAACCCAAGTGGGACGGCTTCCGCGCGATCGTCTACCGTGACGGCGACGAGGTCCGCCTCGACAGCCGCAGCGCCAAGCCCATGGAGCGCTACTTCCCGGACGTCGTGGCGGCCGTGCTCGGCGCGTTGCCCGAGCGGTGCGTGGTCGACGGCGAGATCGTGCTCGCCCAGGGCGGCAGGCTGGACTTCGAGGCACTCCAGCAGCGCATCCACCCCGCGGCCTCGCGCGTCGCCCGCCTGGCCGCCGAGACGCCCGCGAGCCTCGTGGTGTTCGACCTGCTGGCGCTGGGGGACGACGACGTCACGCAGGAGCCGCTGAGCCGGCGCCAGGAGCTCCTCGCGGGGCTGGGGCTCGACGGCCCGCACGTGCACCTGACCCCCCGCACGACGGACCGTGCGGTGGCCCAGGACTGGTTCGCGGTCTTCGAGGGCGCGGGCCTCGACGGTGTCGTCGCCAAGCCGCTCGCCGCGCCCTACCAGCCCAACAAGCGGGTCATGCTCAAGGTCAAGCACGAGCGCACGGCGGACGTGGTGCTCGCGGGATACCGGCTGCACAAGTCCTCGACCCCCGAGGACCCGCTCGTGGGCTCGCTGCTGCTGGGCCTGTACGACGACGCGGGAGCGCTGCAGTTCGTCGGGGTGGCGGCATCGTTCCCCATGGCGCGACGGGCCGAGCTCGTGGCGGAGCTGGCGCCTCTCGTGCTGGACCCCGGGAGCCCCGAGGCCGAAGAGCACCCCTGGGCGGGGTGGGAGAGCCCCGGGTCCGGACGCATGCCCGGCGCGCAGTCGCGGTGGAGCGGCACCAAGGACCTGTCGTTCGTGCCGCTGCGCGTCGAGAAGGTCCTCGAGGTGGCCTACGACCACATGGAGGGGTCCCGGTTCCGGCACACGGTCCAGCTCCGGCGCTGGCGCACGGACCGGGAGCCCGGCTCGTGCACGTACGAGCAGCTCGAGGAGCCCGTGAGCTACCGGCTCGACGAGCTGCTTCCGGGGGCGCCGGGGGCAGCGTGAGCGGACGCCGTCGCCGGCCGATGCACCCGGGCTCGGTGGTCACGGAACCGGAACGACGCAAGGACCGACTGCGCAGGCATCGGCGAGTGTCACTCCTGTCCACCGAGCGGCTGGGGGCTTGGTAGGGACGGGGAAGGAGCGAGCGCTGGGCCGGACCGGGTCGGGACTGCCCCGGGATACCGCGCCTGCAGGTCGCCGTCGAACAGTCGCCAGCAGAAGTCGTTCATCCGGGCCGCCGTGGGAGCGTGCCGGGCCAGGACGCGCGCCACTGCCACCGGCACCTCCGGCGGGATGTCGCCGCTCGCGCACCGACGCACGGTGGCGTTGCGTGCAGCAAGGCCGCCGCTGGCCGGCAACGGCACATCGCACACCGTGGTGACCAGCCAGTTGACCAGTCGCATCGCCGCGTAGTCGGCATCGTGGTCGACGTGGTCCGCGACGAAGTCACGCTCGGCGTCGGACAGGTCGAATCGAGGCGAGGTGGCCAGCCCGAGGTCGACGAGGTAGATCTGATCGTCGTCGACCCGCAGGTTGCCGAAGTGTCCGTCCATGTGCAGGACCTCCCTGCGACGCAGGAACGCGACGGCCTCGAAGAGCTGCCGCTCGAACGTCTCGACGCTCTCCGCCGGGTTCTCCAGCCTCTCGACCAGCCGGTCGGGGAGGTGCTCGAGAAAGAGCACGAGGCTGGAGGTCGCGTCGGCCAGCTCCTCGAAGCGGGTCCGGACTGCCGGGTCGCCTCCGAACTGGGCGACGACCGCCTCGATGTCCCGATGCTCGGGCGCGACCGGTGGGCGTCCCGGGAGCACCCGCCAGTGGTGCAGCAGGGCGAAGGACTCCGACTCACCGTCGAGGACACCTTCGGTGACGGTGACGTTCGCGGCCAGCTCGCGCCACGCGCCGAAGCCCGGGCCGGCGAGTCGGTGCATGCCGTACTGACAGAAGGTCGGCAGGTCGAACAGGTTCGCCGTGCTGTGCGGATGCGCCAGTTCACGGTCGGTGATCGGGACTCGCTTGGCGAACACCGTGATGCCGTCGACGTCGAGCACGCAGGTGCCACCGCCGACGCCCACCGCGCTGGTCGGTGCATCACGGAGGAACGCGGACAGCTCGTCGTCGTCGCGGGCGGCGAGCGAGGCTGACGCGAGGTCGTGACGGGCACGACGGGTGCTGAGCATCACGCCATTGTGCCCGCAGCTGAGCAGTGAACTCCGGGGCCAGGCGCTGGACCGGCGGCCTGGACCCGAAGAGACGTGCACGAGCGGTCGAGGCACGCGGAGAGCGGTCAAGCCTTCTCGTCGTGCTCCTCGTGCCGCGAGGCGTCCTTGCTGGGCTGGACCCGCTTGGGCTCGCCCGCCATCTTGGGGTGCTCGGGAGGGTAGGGCAGGTCGCCCAGCCCGTGGTCGCGCTCGTCGCGCGCCGCGAGCTCGAGCGCTGCCTCGAGCGAGTACCGCTCGCCCGGGCTCGTCGCGTCGAGGCGTGCATGCAGGTCGCCGACCTCGGCGAAGCGCGCCGGCATGGTCAGGACGTCGAAGTCGTCGGGCCCGACGTCGGGCACCTCCTCCCAGTGCAGGGGAGCCGAGACGGTGGCGCGGGCGTTGGCACGGATCGAGTAGGCCGAGGCGATCGTGCGGTCGCGGGCCATCTGGTTGTAGTCGACGAAGATCTTCTCGCCCCGCTCCTCCTTCCACCACTTCGTGGTGACCTGGTCCGGCAGGCGCCGTTCGAGCTCGCGCCCGATGGCGATGGTCGCCCGGCGTGCCTCGACGAAGCCCCAGCTCGGCGTGATGGGGACGAACACGTGCAGACCGCGCCCGCCTGACGTCTTGGGGAACCCCTCGAGCCCCAGCTCCGTGAGCACCTCGCGCAGGTGAGGCGCGACCCTGGCCGCGTCCGTGTAGTCGGTCCCGGGCTGGGGGTCCAGGTCGATGCGGAGCTGGTCGGGAGCCTCGACGTCGGCCCCCGTGACCGGCCACGGGTGGAACGTGAGGGTGCCGAGGTTCGCGGCCCAGAGCACCACCGCGAGCTCGGTGGGCCGCACCTCGTCGGCGGTGCGGCCGCTGGGGAACGCGATCCGGGCGGTCTCGACGTAGTCCGGGGCCCCCTGGGGCAGCCGCTTCTGGAAGAACGCGTCGCCGCTGCTGTCGGTGCGCGTGCTGAGCCTGGCCCCCTCGAACACGCCCTTGGGCCAGCGCTCGAGCGTCGTGGGCCGTTCGCGCAGCGCCGCGAGGATCCCGGGACCGACCGACTGGAAGTACGTGACGACGTCGAGCTTGGTGAGGCCGCGGCCGGGGAAGACGACACGGTCCGGGCTCGTGACGCGCACGGTGCGTCCGTCGACGTCGAGCTCGACCGCCGGGGTCGTGGAACGAGGCATCTGTTCACGGTAGACGGGGGCCGGGCTCGCCGCCTGCGGGCGCGGCCCGCAGGCGTCCGGAGAGTGCGCCCAGGACCCGGCGGGCCCTGGGCGCGCCGGTGCGCCGAGACCGCAGGTCGAGCGCGTCCCGGACCGCGTCGAGGTCGAGCCCGCACCGTGCCACGAGCGCGACCAGGACGGGGCCGCTTGCCCGCGGGTCGTGCAGGCACGCGAGGTCCAGGGCCGTGCGCTCGATCGTCGTCACCAGGACGCCGCCGATCAGCGCGACCTCGGTACGCAGGAGGGCGCTCTGCCGCGGGGCTCGTCCGGGCAGCGGTGGCGGGCGGTGGACGCCGAGCGGGTGGATCACCTCGACCGTCGAGGGAGCCGGCGTCCCGCCGTGCACCCATGCGGCGCTCAGGCCGCCGATCACGGTGCGCTCGGGCACGAGGTGAGCCAGGGAGGCCGCACGGACTGCGGGGGTGAGCGGCGTCGTCGGGCGGACGGCGACGTCTCCCCGGACGCGCACCAACGCCCCCGAGCGGACCAGGTCCGCGAACGCGACGGCACCGCCGACGTGCGCCGGCCGCACGAGCTCGGGCGCGGGCGGCACGCGGACGGCCATGGCGACGTCCGCCGGGTGGTGCGGTCCAGCAGGTCCGGTGCCCGGTGGGGCGGGCGCGTGGGCGCGGGGAGCGGTGCCGGTGGACATGGGGCCAGCCTGGCGCCTCGTCCGGACATGCGCGAGGGGCCCGGTCGGACCTGTGGAAACTCTCGTCGTCCACAGGCCCGCCCGGGCCCCTCGGATGGTGCAGGATCAGCCGCGGGAGTCCTCGGCGGCCTTCACGACCTGCTCGAGCCAGGCGCGGCGAGCCGCGATCGAGGACTCGATCTCGGCGATCTTGCGCTTGTCGCCCTTGGCGGTCGCAGCGGCCAGGTCCTCCTCGAGGCCCGCGATCGCGGACTCGAGCTGGGCGGCCGCGCCCTCGGCGCGCGCACGCGTCTCAGGGTTGGAGCGCGACCACTGGGACTGCTCGGCGTCGCGGACCGCGGTCTCGACCGCGCGCAGGCGGGCCTCGACGCGCTGGATGTCGGCGCGAGGAACCTTGCCGGCGTCCTCCCACTTCTCCTGGATGTCCCGCAGGGCCGTCTTGGCCTGCGCGAGGTCCGTCACGGGGACGAGCTTCTCGGCCTGCTCCAGCAGAGCCTCCTTGACGACCAGGTTCTCCGCGTACTCGGCGTCCGTGGCGGCGTTGAGCGCGTCCCGGGCCTCGAAGAACGCGTCCTGCGCTGCACGGAAGCGGGCCCACAGGGCGTCGTCGTCGCGGCGGTTGGCGCGCCCGGCGGCCTTCCACTCGGTCATGAGGTCGCGGAAAGCGCCGGCCGTGGCGCCCCAGTCCGTGCTGTTCTGCAGGGCCTCGGCCCGCTGCACGAGCTTCTCCTTGACCTCCTTCGCGGAGGAGTTGCGCTGCTCGAGCTCGGCGAAGTAGTGCCGACGCTCGCGGTCGAAGGCCGTGCGGGCGTGGCTGAAGCGCTTCCAGAGCGCCTCCTCGCTGGCCCGGTCGATCCTCGGCCCGTTGCGCTGGGCATCCTTCCACTGGTCGAGCAGCTTGCGCAGCTCCTCGCCCGCGGGACGCCACTGGATGCGCGCCGGGTCCGTCGAGGCGATCTTCTCGGCTGCCTCGATGATCTCGGTGCGGGCGGCGAGCGCCGCCTCCTTGGCAGCGTTGCGCTCGGCCTCGAGCTCGGCGCGGCGCGCAGCCGCGACCGTGCGCAGCGACTCGACGTGCGCGCGCAGGCCGTCCAGGTCGCCGACGGCCGAGGGCTCGGCGGTCTCCTCGCCGAGCTTGGCGAGGGTCGAGTCGATCTCCTTGACGGACAGGTCCGTACCGGTCAGCCGGGCCTCGAAGAGCGCGACCTTGGCCTGCAGGTCCAGGTAGCGACGCACGTAGAGCGCGAGCGCCTCCTCGGGGGTGACCCCGGGGAACTGCCCGACGCTGCGCTCGCCCGCGGCCTCGGTCACGTAGACCGTGCCCTCCTCGTCGACGCGGCCGAACCCGGCCGCGGACTTCGCGGCGGCGCTGTCGTCAGGGATGACCGCCGCGGCCGCGGCCGGGGCGATCGACGCGGCGGCAGGGGTCGCAGCAGCCGGGGCACCCGGGCGCGGGGGCCGGGGCACCGGGACGGCGCTCGGCTTGGGCGCGGGGCTGGGCTTGGGGGCCGGGGCCGCCTCAGGGGCGTCGGCCGCGGGAGCCTGCTCGGCCTCGGCCTCGGCCTCGGCGACGGGGGCCGGTGCGGCGTCCGTCTCGTCCGCTGCAGGTGCGGCGTCGGTGACCTCAGCGTCGGTGTCGGCCGTGGCCTCGGAAGGAGCCTCGTCCGCGACGGGCGCGGCTTCCTCGACGGAGGGGGCCTCGTCGGCTGCTGCCACGGGCGCGTCGGTCTCGACGGTCTCCGTGGCGGCGGGTGCCTCGGCGCCCTCGGCCGGTTCAGCGACCGCCGGCACCTCGACCTGCTCCGTTGCGGTGGCCTCCTCGGATGCCTGCGCCGGAGAGTTCGCGTGGTTCTCGGTGCTCTCGCTCACTGGGTCTCAACTCCTTCGATGGTGACCGGGGTCGCGGGGGAGCCGTCAGGGGCCCCGTCCGCTGTCCCCGCGTCAGCGACTGCTCGGACGACGTCCAAGCCGGATGTGATCTTGCCGAAAACTGTGTACCCACCGGTGTCGGTCGGCAAGGTGGTGTCCTCGTAGACGAGGAAGAACTGGCTGCCGTGGGAGTCCGTGGTCTGGGCACGGGCCATGGCGATGGTGCCCGCGGGGAAGAACCCGTCCTCGGGCGTGTTCTCGACGGGCCCGAACGAGTAGCCCGGACCCCCGGTCCCGGTGCCCGTGGGGTCGCCGCACTGCAGGACGAAGATCCCCGAGGTCGTCAGGCGGTGGCACTGCGTGCCGTCAAAGAACTCGCCCTGGGCGAGCGAGACGAAGCTCGCGACGGTCTGAGGAGCGGCCTGCCCGTCGAGCGTGAACTCGATGTCGCCCGCGCTGGTGCGCAGCTCGCCCGTCCACTCGCGGTCCTCTGCGGCGGAAGGGGGAGGGAGCGTGAAGGTCTTGTCGGTCGCGACGGCGTCCGAGTTCGCGGAGAGTGCCAGCACGACGACACCACCCACGACGGCGAGCGCGGCGACCGCGCCGACGATGGTCCACGTCCGCTGCTTGCGGGCGCGAGCCTGCGCCTGACGCTGGGTCCACTTCTCCTCGCGGCGGCGGGCACGCTCGCGTTCGCGCTTGCTCGTCGTCACCCCAACTCCTTCGTCTCACGTCACGGGCCGCTCCGCGTGCGGGCGCGAGGGCGCGTTCTGTGCACGGGTGATCCACGGTTTCAGAGGACAGTCTAGGCATCGGGAGCGTTCTGGCGCCGTGTCGTGCCGCCTTTCAGGTCACGGTCCGGTATCAGGTGCCCCCTTTGTGCGGGTCGTTAGTGTCGTCCCATGGACCTCTTCCTCGTGGTGGCCCCCGTGTTCGGCACCAACTGCACGCTCGTCGTACCCCGCCTCGAGGGACCGCTGCCCGACGGCGCCGCGCGCCCCTGCGTGATCGTCGACGCAGGGGCCGGGGTCGTCCCCGGCGTCGTGGAGCTCGTGCGCGAGCAGGGGCTCGCGCCTCGAGCGGTCCTGGCCACGCACGGGCACGCCGACCACACCTGGGACGCGGCCGAGCTGTGCGAGCTCTACGGCGTCCCGTTCTGGATCCACGCGGCAGACGCCTACCGGCTCGCCGACCCTCTGGGCACGATCGAGAGCGCCCCGCCCGCGGGGCCCGACGGCCGGGTCGTGCCCGGCCCCCTGGCCGCGGCGCTCGCCGCGGGCGGGGCACGGGTCGAGGACTACCGGGCTCCGCGCGACGTGCGCACCTTCGGTACGGCCGGCGAGCCGGGGGCCGGGGCCCGCGAACGGCTCGACCTCGACGGCGTCCTGGTCGACGCCCTGCACGCTCCGGGGCACACCCAGGGCTCGACGCTCTACCTGCCCGTCGCGCTGGGACCCGACCCGCGCGGCGACGGTGGCACGGCGAACGACAGTGACATGGCGAACGACGGCGACACGATGAACGACACAGACCGCGGCGCCCAGGCCGGGGTCGTGCTCGCGGGGGACGTCCTGTTCGCAGGGTCGGTGGGGCGCACCGACCTGCCCGGCGGCGACGGCGAGACGATGCAGCGAACCCTGCGCGACGTCGTCGGGCGCCTCGACGACGCCCTCCAGGTGGTCCCGGGCCACGGGCCGCTGACCACGATCGGCCGCGAGCGCCGGACCAACCCGTACCTGCGCGGTCTGTGAGCGGATTGCTCGTCCGGTCCGGGAGTCTGGAAAGATCGGGTCCCATGGCCCGACCTACACCTCTCTCCGGTTTCCCCGAATGGCTCCCTGCTGGACGCGTCGTGGAGCAGCACGTGCTCGACACGTTGCGCCGCACGTTCGAGCTCCATGGTTTCGCGGGGATCGAGACGCGAGCCGTCGAGCCCCTGGACCAGCTGCTGCGCAAGGGCGAGACCTCCAAGGAGGTGTACGTGCTGCGCCGGCTCCAGGAGGAGGCGGCGGAGGGGGCCGCGGACGAGCGGTCGGGCAAGGCCGACAAGCAGCTCGGCCTGCACTTCGACCTGACCGTCCCGTTCGCGCGCTACGTGCTGGAGAACGCCGGTCACCTGGCGTTCCCGTTCAAGCGTCACCAGATCCAGAAGGTGTGGCGCGGCGAGCGCCCCCAGGACGGGCGTTTCCGTGAGTTCGTGCAGGCGGACATCGACGTCGTGGGTGCGGGCGAGCTGCCCTACCACTTCGAGGTCGAGCTGCCGCTGGTCATGGCCGAGGCGCTGGGCGAGCTGCGCTCGATCGGTGTGCCCGAGGTCCGCATCCTGGTGAACAACCGCAAGGTCGCCGAGGGCTTCTACCGCGGGCTGGGGCTGGACGACGTCGAGGGCGTGCTGCGCAGCATCGACAAGCTCGACAAGATCGGCCCGGACAAGGTCGGTGCGCTGCTGGTCGCCGAGACGGGCGCGACGCCCGAGCAGGCGGCTGCGTGCCTGGCGCTCGCGGCGATCTGCGGCTCGGACGCGAGCGTCGCGGAGCGGGTGCGGGCGCTCGCGGCCGAGCACGGCGTGACCTCGGAGCTGCTCGAGGAGGGCCTGCGCGAGCTGTCGGCGCTGATCGACGCGGCGGCCGTGCGGGCGCCGGGGGTCGTCGTCGCCGACCTCAAGATCGCGCGCGGCCTGGACTACTACACGGGTTCGGTCTACGAGACGGTGCTGGTGGGGCACGAGCAGCTCGGGTCGATCTGCTCGGGCGGGCGCTACGACACCCTGGCCTCGGACGGTGCGAACACCTACCCGGGGGTGGGGCTGTCGATCGGCGTCTCGCGCCTGGTCTCGCGCCTGCTGAGCGCGGGCCTGGTCCGCTCGACGCGGTCGGTGCCGAGCGCGGTCGTGGTCGCGGTCACGAGCGAGGAGACGCGTCCCGCGTCGGACGCGGTCGCGGTGGCGCTGCGTTCGCGGGGCATCCCGGTCGAGGTCGCGCCGAGCGCGGCCAAGTTCGGCAAGCAGATCAAGTTCGCCGACCGGCGCGGCATCCCGTTCGTTTGGTTCCCCGCGGGGATCGGCGCGGACGGCGAGGTCGTGCCGCACCAGGTCAAGGACATCCGCTCGGGCGAGCAGGTCGCCGCTGACCCGGCGGTGTGGGCCCCGGCCGAGGAAGACCTGTGGCCGCGGGTGGTGCCCGCGGGGGAGTGAGCCCGCTGCCTGGGTGCTGACCCGGGTGGGCGCGCGTGAGGCCCGGCAGGGGTTCCCTGCCGGGCCTTGCGCGTATCGATGCTCAGCGGCATTTCGCGCACTTCCCGCTTCCTCGACGGCGTCTCGCCCGCGGGCACGACGATCCTGCCCGTCACGACGCACGCCATGAGCGGCCTCGGCCGGGCGCCCGACGTCTACGCGGCCCTCGCTCCCGACGCCGTCGTGGGGGAGGGGCTCGACGTACGCGGGGAGCAGGTCGCCGACGCCGGGCCGGAGATCGACCGCTGGGCGCGCGCGGACGGGCTCGGCTGAGTCGTCCGAGGCGGCGTGCGACCGCATCGACAACATCATCGAACATGTGTTCGAATGGTGCGATGAGGTGGGACGGGCAGGCGATCACGGCGGACGACGGCGCGCTGCCCGGGCTCGGCCGCATGGCGGGACTCGTGCGGACCGTGCGAACCCCGGAGTTCGCCGGGGTCACGTTCCACGAGGTGCTCGCCAAGAGCGCGCTGTCCAAGGTGCCGGGGGAGTCCCGCATGCCGTTCACCTGGACGATCAACCCGTACCGCGGATGCTCCCATGCGTGCTCGTACTGCTTCGCGCGGCCCTCGCACCGCTACCTCGACATGAACCCCGGCGAGGACTTCGACAGCCAGATCGTCGTGAAGATGAACGTCGCCGAGGTGCTGCGGGCCGAGCTCGCCAAGCCGTCCTGGGCGGGCGACGCGGTCGCGCTCGGCACCAACACCGACCCCTACCAGCGCGCCGAGGGACGCTACCGGCTCATGCCCGGGATCATCGACGCCCTCGAGGCCTCGCGCACGCCGTTCTCGATCCTCACCAAGGGCACGCTCCTGCGCCGAGACCTCCCGCGCCTGACGCAGGCGGCGCAGAGCGTGGACGTCGGCATCGGGGTCTCCTTGGCCTTCGTCGACGAGGACCTCCAGCAGGCCGTCGAGCCCGGGACGCCCACGCCGCGCGCCCGCCTCGACCTGATCCGCGCCGCCCGGGGTGCCGGGCTGCCGTGCGGGGTCATGATCGCCCCGGTCCTGCCGTGGCTCACCGACTCGACCGACCACCTCACGCGCCTGCTCGACGCGGTCCACGAGGCCGGCGCGACCGGCGCCACGGTTCTCCCGCTGTTCCTCAAGCCCGGCACCCGCGAGTGGTTCATGGCCTGGCTGCGCCGCGACCACCCCGAGCGGGTCGCGGGGTACGAACGCATCTACGCGGGCGGGTCGTACGCGAGCCGCGCGTACCGGGACTGGTTGTGGGACCGGGTGCGCCCCCTGCTCGTCGAGCGCGGCTTCGCGAGCGCCGGGCACCGGTCCCAGGCGCGCACGTCCGGCCACGCCCGGACCGCCTGGCACCCCGAGACCCCTGGCGAGCGAGCGCGGCCCGACGAGGGCGACTACCCGGCCGGGAGTCTGGTGACGCAGCACCGGGACAGCGGCAGACCGCCAGGACGCACGGGCACGAGCGCGGCCGCGAGCGCCGAGCAGCTGCTCTTCTAGGACAGGCATGCACCAGGACGGCTACGCTCTCGCACCATGACGCCCGCCTGGCCGACCTCTCGCGGGCTGCCCGCCCTGGAGGACGTGGCGCCGCACGTCCGGACCCCGTTCGGGGACGTCGTCCTGTCCGCCCGGTGCGCCGGACGGGTCCTGGGAACCGCTCCCGGCCCCGCGTTGGCCCTGCCCGCCGGCGGTCGGCTGCTGCACTGGAGCGGCCCCTCGTGGTCGCTCGAGCAGATCCTCACGCCCCTGCCGACCTTCGACGAGGAGGGGAGGTCTCCGGCCACGACCTGGGGTGTGGCATGGCGGGTCCGGGCGCTGGGTGCGCCCATCGAGACGGGCCTGCGCATCGAGATGGCTGATCAGCCCGTCGGCCTCGAGGTCGGGACCGCCGACGGGCAGCACCTCGCGGCGCTCGCTGTCGACGACGGTCGCACAGAGTTGGTCATCGGCGGGCCGGACAGCGAAGGAGTCTGGGGCCTCGCTCTCCGAGGGCTGTGCCCCACGCGGTGGACGTCCGACCATCCCCAGCTTGCGAGCGACCTGTCGTTGGTGGACGAGGTGCCGCGCCGGCTCGGGTTGCCAGGTGCTGCCAGCGACCGGCGAGGAGCCGCCGAGCGCCCTGGGCTCGAGTGGACCCTGCCTGCGCTCGAGGACGGCGAGGTCGCGGTCCTCGCGTGCGCCGTCTCCTGGACGCCGTACGACGCGGAGTCGGTGTGGGGGTGGCTGTCCGTGGACGTCGGGCCGGAGTACGTGGTCCGCCACGCGATGGGCACGGCCCCCGTCCGCTGAACGCGACGGCCCGGCGGACGCCCGCGCTCAGTCCTGCGCGAGCCGTGCCGGGAACCCGCCCGTGGCCACGGGGCCCCAGCCGGTGATCGTCACGCGCAGCAACGACTTGCCCTGCGCCACCATGGCCCGGCGGTACTCGTCCCAGTCGGGATGCTCCCCGGCGATCGAGCGGTAGTACTCGACGAGGGGCTCGACCGAGTCGGGCAGGTCGATCACCTCGGCCGTGCCGTCGACCTGGACCCAGGCGTCGTCGAAGTCCTCGCCCAGGACGCACAGCGAGGCGGCGGGGTCGCGCCGCAGGTTCACGGCCTTGGCGCGGTCGGGGTAGGTCGAGACCACGACGCGCCCCTCGCCGTCGACCCCGTACGCGACGGGGCTCATCTGCGGGGCGCCGCCCGCGCGCCGGGTCAGCAGCACGGCCCGCCGGTTGGCGCGCAGGAACGCGACGAGCTCCGCGCGTCCGATCCGGTCCGTGGTCGCGATCCGCCTGGCCATGCGTGCCTCCTGGGGAGAGTTCTCCTGAACGTGGTCCGCCCACAGACTAGACTCGTCCGCGTGCGTCGTCTGCGCACTCCCCACTCCCATCCCGGGACGCCACTGTGCGCCCCGGCATGTTCCGGAAGGACTCTCCGTGCTTCGCACCCACACAGCCGGCTCCCTGCGGGCCGAGCAGATCGGTCAGACCGTCACCCTCACCGGTTGGGTCGATCGTCGCCGCGATCACGGTGGGGTGGCCTTCATCGACCTGCGTGACGCCTCGGGCATCGCCCAGGTCGTCATCCGTGACGAGGCGATCGCGCACCCGCTGCGCGCCGAGTTCGTGCTCCAGGTCACCGGTGAGGTCTCCCGGCGCCCCGAGGGCAACGAGAACAAGAACCTCCCCACGGGTGAGGTCGAGGTCGTGGCGAGCGACGTCGTCGTGCTCAACGAGTCCGCCCCGCTGCCGTTCCAGGTCTCCACGGCCCTCGAGGGCACCGAGGTCATCGGCGAGGAGGCGCGCCTCAAGCACCGCTACCTGGATCTGCGCCGCCCCACCCCGGCCCACGCCCTGCGCCTGCGAGCCAAGGCCAACCAGGCCGCACGCCGCGTGCTCGACGCGCAGGACTTCGTGGAGATCGAGACCCCGACCCTGACCCGCTCGACCCCGGAGGGCGCCCGCGACTTCCTGGTGCCAGCGCGCCTGGCCCCGGGCTCCTGGTACGCGCTGCCGCAGTCGCCGCAGCTGTTCAAGCAGCTGCTCATGGTCTCGGGCATGGAGCGCTACTACCAGATCGCCCGCTGCTACCGCGACGAGGACTTCCGCGCGGACCGTCAGCCCGAGTTCACGCAGCTCGACGTCGAGATGAGCTTCGTCGAGCAGGACGACGTGATCGCGCTCGGCGAGAAGATCCTCGTCGCGCTGTGGGACCTCATCGGGTACAAGATCCCCACGCCCATCCCGCGCATGACGTTCCACGACGCGATGCGCCTGTACGGCTCGGACAAGCCGGACCTGCGCTTCGGCAACCCGCTCGTCGAGCTCACGGACTACTTCAAGGACACCCCGTTCCGCGTCTTCCAGGCCGAGTACGTGGGCGCCGTCGTCATGGCGGGCGGGGCCTCGCAGCCGCGCCGCCAGTTCGACGCCTGGCAGGAGTGGGCCAAGCAGCGCGGGGCCAAGGGCCTGGCGTACGTGACGTTCCAGGAGGACGGTACCCTCGCGGGCCCGGTCGCCAAGAACCTCTCGGAGGCCGAGCGCGAGGGCCTGCGCGACGCGACCGGCGCGCAGCCGGGCGACGCGGTGTTCTTCGCCGCGGGCCGGACCAACGAGTCGCGCGCCCTGCTGGGCGCGGCCCGTCAGGAGATCGCCAAGCGCACGGGCCAGATCGACGAGGACGCGTGGGCGTTCGTCTGGATCGTCGACGCCCCGCTGTTCAAGCCCACGGGCGAGGCCGCCGACGAGGGCGACGTCGCACTGGGCAACTCGGCCTGGACCGCGGTGCACCACGCGTTCACCTCGCCCACGCCCGAGTGGATCGACACGTTCGAGCAGAACCCGGGCGAGGCGCTCGCCTACGCGTACGACATCGTGTGCAACGGCAACGAGATCGGTGGCGGCTCGATCCGTATCCACCGCCGCGACGTCCAGGAGCGCGTGTTCGCGGTCATGGGCATCGGCGAGGAGGAGGCGCAGGAGAAGTTCGGCTTCCTGCTCGACGCCTTCGCGTTCGGCGCTCCGCCGCACGGCGGCATCGCGTTCGGCTGGGACCGCATCGTGGCGCTGCTGACGAAGTCGGAGTCGATCCGCGACGTCATCGCGTTCCCCAAGTCGGGCGGCGGGTTCGACCCGCTGACGCAGGCGCCCGCGCCCATCACGGCGCAGCAGCGCAAGGAGGCGGGCGTCGACGCCAAGCCCAAGGCCGCGCCCGCACCGGACGCCGCCACGGACGCGACCGACGCTCCTGCCGTCACCGGGAAGGCGTGACCGCCCCGGACACCCGCACGCAGGCAAGGACGCTGGGAGGCTCGACCGGTCTGACGGACCGGTGGGCCTCCCACCCCTTTGTCCTGACGGACCTCGCGGAGTGGGACGTGCGCGGGGTGTGGCAGGACGAGCAGGCGTGCGTGCTGAGCGTGGCGCTCGCGGTCCCGGCGGCCGGGATCGAGGGGCCCGACGGCGCCGCCCGCCCCGCGCAGGCCGTCGGCCTGTGGGGCGTGGGGTCGGCCGGGGCGACGGCGGACCTGCTGGCCCGCGTCGCGGGCTCGGGGGCGATCGGCGACCGTGTGGTCAGCGCGGGGCTGCCGCGCGGGACGCTCGGCCTCCTGGCCGACCGCGTCGCTGCCGAGGACCTGCCGGCCGTCCTGCGTGACGGCGACGGACGGTCGGTGTCGAGCTGGGACTTCCTCGCCACGCGCGAGGCCCCCGCCGCCCAGCCGGGCGAGGATCGGGTCGAGGCGCTGACCGGGCCGTCGGCCGCGGCCGAGGTGCGCGCGTGCCTGGACGTCGCGAACCCGCTCGCGGAGATGAGCCCCGAGGACCCGTGGGCCCGCTGGTGGGGCTGGCGCGACCCGGACGGTGCGCTGCGCGGGGTCGTCGGAGCCCGGCAGGTCGAACCGGGCACGCCCTGGGCGCTGGGCAGCATCGCGACCGACCCCGCCTGGCGGGGGCACGGCATCGCCGCGGCCACCACGGCCGTCGTGACCCGGGCCGGGCTGGCCGAGGCCGACTGGGTGACCCTGGGCATGTACGCCGACAACGCCGCGGCCCGCCGCGTATACACCCGGCTGGGCTACGCCGTGGTGCAGGAGTTCGAGAGCCGCCACTGACCCGGCCTGCCATTGGGTGCGGAGCTCTCGTGCCACACGCCCGGCGTGTCGCACGAGAGCTCCGCGCGCGACGGAGCAGGAAGGGGCAGCGCCGGTCAGTGCGTGATCGAGAACCTCGAGTACAACCACCTGAGGTGCTTGGGGGCCCACCAGTTGGCCCGGCCCAGGAGCGTCATGGTGGCCGGCACCAGCAGGATCCGCACGATCGTCGCGTCGATGAAGACCGCAACCGCCAGCGCGAACCCGACCTCCTTGATGACGAGGAGCTCGCCGAACACGAAGCCCGCGAACACCACGATGATGATGGCCGCGGCCGAGGTGATGATGCGCCCGGACCGCTGCAGGCCCAGCCGCACGGCCTCGTCGTTGGACAGCCCCGCATCGTGCAGCTCCTTGATGCGCGAGAGCAGGAAGACCTCGTAGTCCATGGCCAGGCCGAACGCGAAGGCGATCACGAGCGCCACGACGTAGGTCTCGATCCCGCCCGCCGACGAGAAGTCCAGCACCCCCTCCAGGTGCCCCTCCTGGAACACCCACACGAGCACGCCGAGCGAGGCGGCCAGCGACAGCGCGTTGGTCAGCAGCGCCTTGACCGGGATGAGCACCGAGCCCGTCATGAGGAACAGCAGCACGAACGTCGCCACCACGACGATCCCCACGGCCCACCACACCCGGTCCGCGAGCGCCGCCCGGAAGTCGACCTGCCCGGCCGCCTGGCCCGTGACGTAGAAGTCGAAGCCGGGGTCCTGGGCCCGCACCTCCTCCACGACGGCCACGGCCTCGGGGCCGCCCGCGTCGTCGGTGTCGACGTGGACCCCGACGACCGCGTGGTCGGTGCCGACGGCGACCGCCGGGTCGACCCGCTCGACGTGCTCGAGGCCCGCGATCTCCTCGGCCCAGGCCTGGGCCTGCTCGGGCGTGGAGTCGGTCACGACGCGCAGGTCGGGGGCCTCGGACGCGGGGAACTGGGCGGTGACCTCGTCGACGAACTCGCGCTGGGGCGCGCTCTGGGGCAGGAGCTCGATGCCCGAGTTGCGCATCTGCAGCCCCAGGACGGGCAGCGCCAGGACGACCAGGACCGCCACGGTGCCGAGCATGACCCACACCGGGTGGCGCTGGACGCGGCCGGTCAGGCGGGAGAACACGCCCTCGTCGGACTGGACGTCGGCCGTGCGCGCCAGGACGGCCCGCAGGCCGGGGACGCGGCTGAGGACGCTGGGGGCCACCAGCCGGTGCCCGGCGAGGGCGAGCAGCGCGGGCACGAGCGTCATGGCGGTGGCCACGGCGATCAGGATGATCGCGAGCCCGGCCGCGCCGATCGCCCGCAGGATGTCGGGCTCGAAGACCATGAGTCCCGCGATGGAGATGGCGACGGTCAGCGCCGAGAAGGCGACGGTCCGTCCCGCGGTGGCCATGGTGCGCACGACCGCGGTCGTGACCTCGGTCCGGGCCGCGGGGTCCGGGGTGCCGGCCGGGGAGGAGGCCCGCTCGTCGACGAGCCGGTGCAGCTCCTCGCGGAAGCGCGAGACGATCAGCAGCCCGTAGTCGATCGACAGGCCCAGGCCCAGCAGCGTCACGACGTTGACGACCGACGCGTCGATCGTGAGCGGGTACGACAGGGCGAGCAGGACGCCCAGGCCCGCGCCGATCGAGGCGATGGCCCCGGCCATGGGCATCGCGGCCGCGAGGAACCCGCCGAAGACGAGCACCATGACGAGCAGCGCGATGGGCAGGGCGATCATCTCGCCCGTGGTGAGGTCCTTCTCGACCTGGGACGTGATGGCCTCGACGATCAGGTCGTTGCTCGAGACGAGCCCCGTCGCGCCCGGTGCGGCCTCGGCCAGGTCCTCGGGAACGGCATCGAGGCGTTCGACGACGTCGCTCGCCGCGGCGACCGTGGTCTGCTCGTCGAGGCCCGCCTCGAGCGTCACCGACACCAGGAACCCGTCGCCGTCGGCCGCGACGAGGGACTGGGCGGCCTCGGTCTCGACGCCCCCGGGGATCACGAACGGGTCGACGACCGTCGCGACCCCGGTGATCGCGCCGAGCTGCTGGTGGACAGGGTCCATGGCCTCGGCAACCGCGGGGTCGGTCGGGTCGGCGCCGCTCACGAGCAGCGAGATCTCCTCGCCCGTCGTGTCCTGGTCCGTCAGGATCTGCGTACCGCGCTCGCTCTGCGAGCCCGGGACCGCGGGCTCACCCGTGGTCAGGCGGTCGAACAGGCTCTCGCCGTGGACCCCCACGACGGCGAGCGCGAAGCCGAGCACGGTCAGCACGACCCAGACGGCGACGGTCAGGCGGGGACGGTGGGCGACGGCGCGCCCCAGGCTCTCGAACACCCGGTCAGCATGGCACCTCGGCCGGGACCTCGCCGGGTCGTGCAGGATGTGAGCGGACCGCTCCCATGGTGCGCGACGGCACGGTGCGACAGGGCCCTCTGGGCACGGTACGGCGCAGGCTCGTCGACGGGTGCGGCAGGTGCCGCGCCGACCTGCCCGGGCCCACCCGCGCGAGCGACGGTGCGGGCCGGCACGAGGCCGCCCGAGCGGGCGCGTGTCGGTGCGTGTGGGTGGCGGTGCGTAGGCTCGGGGCATGCTTCCCGGGATGGACCTGTTCGACGCCGCGACCTCCGGCACCCAGGGGACACCCCGCCCGGGGCCGGGCTCGCCCCTCGCTGTGCGCATGCGCCCCGCGGCCCTCGAGGAGGTGGCCGGGCAGGAGCACCTGCTGGTCGCCGGCTCGCCGCTGCGACGCCTGATCGACGTTGACGGACCCGGCGCCTCGCGCGCGGCCCCCGGCTCGGTCATCCTGTGGGGCCCGCCCGGCACGGGCAAGACGACCCTCGCCTACCTCATCGCCTCGACCTCCGGCCGGCGCTTCGTCGAGCTCTCGGCCGTGACCGCGGGCGTCAAGGACGTGCGCCAGGTCATCGACGACGCCCGGCGCCGCCTGGCCACGGGCGGCGAGGAGACCGTCCTGTTCATCGACGAGGTCCACCGCTTCTCCAAGTCCCAGCAGGACGCGCTGCTGCCCAGCGTGGAGAACCGCTGGGTCACCCTCGTGGCGGCCACCACCGAGAACCCGAGCTTCTCGGTCAACTCGCCGCTGCTCTCGCGCTCCCTCCTGCTGACCCTCAAGCCCCTCACGTCCGGCGACGTGCGCGCCCTGGTGCGGCGCGCGCTCGTCGACGAACGCGGTCTGGGCGGGGCCGTCACGCTCGCGGAGGAGGCCGAGGAGCACCTGGTCCGCCTCGCGGGCGGCGACGCCCGCAAGGCCCTGACGATCCTCGAGGCCGCCGCGGGCGCCGCGCTCTCGGAGGTGCCGGACGCCCCGGTGCGCACCACGGGGCCGGACGACGACGCGCCGGACCCGGGCGACGCCGTCGGGCCGGCGGGCACGGACGGTCCGGGGGAGGGGACGGATACGCCCGACAGTGCGGGCGACGACGGGCCCGAGCCCGCCGAGACCGCAGAGGCGCCGGCGAGCACGCGACCCAGCGGCACCGTGGTCGTCGACCTCGAGACCATGGAGCGCGCGATCGACGTCGCCGCGGTCCGCTACGACCGCGACGGCGACCAGCACTACGACGTCACGAGCGCCTTCATCAAGTCCATGCGCGGATCCGACGTCGACGCGTCCCTGCACTACCTGGCACGCATGATCGCCGCGGGCGAGGACCCCCGATTCATCGCCCGGCGCATCGTCATCTCGGCCGCGGAGGACGTCGGCATGGCCGACCCCAGCGCCCTGCAGACTGCGGTCGCCGCGGCCCAGGCCGTCGCGCTCATCGGCATGCCCGAGGCCCGGATCATCCTCGCCGAGGCCGTCGTGCACCTCGCGACGGCCCCCAAGTCCAACGCGGCCTACCTCGGGATCGACGCGGCGCTCGCGGACGTGCGGGCCGGCAAGGTCGGCACGGTGCCCGCTCACCTGCGCGACGCCCACTACGCGGGGGCCAAGGAGCTCGGGCACGGCAAGGGGTACAAGTACGCGCACGACGCCCCGCACGCGGTCGCGCGCCAGCAGTACCTGCCGGACGTCCTGCAGGGCACCCGCTACTACACCCCCACCGACCGCGGGTTCGAGCGCTCGGTGACCGAGCGGCTCGAGCGGATCCGGCAGATCCTGGGCGAGTGACCAGCGAGCGACCGGCCCCGCGGGGCCGCCCGTCGCGACCCGGCCAGAGCCGTGCGTGGCCCCGCAGCGGGGCCGGGGACCGCCCCTCGCGCCCCGTGCGGTAGACTTCTCAGGTTGTCTCCGCCCGTCAGGGCAGGGACGGCCACCTGGGACCTCGGCCCCGCAGCCCCGCAGGACACCCTCGACGCACGTCGAGGGGAGTCGCATCCTCACGGATCACGGCGGCGGCTCATCGGCTGGTCCCGCACCCGGCAATCCGCACGGGTGTGACGTCAAGAACACGACAGGACAGGAACACACTGTGTCTTCAGTGACTCGTTCGCGCCGCCAGGTTCGCCTGAGCCGCGCGCTGGGCCTCGCGCTCACGCCCAAGGCAGTCAAGCACTTCGAGAAGCGTCCCTACCCGCCCGGTGAGCACGGCCGTGCCCGTCGTCGCACCGAGTCGGACTACGCGGTCCGTCTGCGCGAGAAGCAGCGTCTGCGCGCCCAGTACGCGCTCCGCGAGAAGCAGATGGCCCGTGCCTACGAGGACGCTCGCAAGGACGCCGGTCTGACCGGTGAGGCCCTGGTCGAGAACCTCGAGATGCGTCTCGACGCCCTCGTGCTGCGCTCCGGCTTCGCCCGCACCATCCTGCAGGCACGCCAGGCCGTCGGCCACCGCCACATCCTCGTCGACGGCAAGATCGTCGACCGCCCCTCGTTCAAGGTCAAGCCGGGTCAGACGATCCAGGTCAAGCCGAAGAGCCAGGCCACCACGCCGTTCCAGGTCGCCGCTGCCGGTGCGCACCGCGACGTCCTGCCGGCCGTCCCGGCCTACCTCGACGTCCAGCTCGAGAAGCTGAGCGCCGTCCTGGTGCGTCGCCCCAAGCGCGTCGAGGTCCCCGTGACCTGCGAGGTCCAGCTCGTCGTCGAGTACTACGCTCGCTGATCCTCCAGCGCGGCAGCTGCCGCGTGCCGTGCACGAACGCCTCGCTCACCGCTTCGACGGGGAGCGGGGCGTTCGTGCATCCGGGTAAGGTTTCGCGAGGCGTGCCGCTCGTCGCGTCGCGCCATCGAAGGAGGAGCAGGAGATGTCCGTAGGAGATGTGGCCGGGCTGATCGCCGCCATCGCATTCGTGCTGCTGGTCGGGGTCCTCGCGGTTCCTCTGGTCAAGCTCGGCCGGGTCCTCGACGAGGCCCGCGTGAGCATCAAGGAGGTCACGGACCACTCGGTGCCGATCCTCGACGAGGCCGCGACCACGGTCGCGACCACGAACAGCCAGCTCGTCAAGGTCGACACGATCACGACGTCCGCGGCCCAGGTCAGCGAGAACGTCTCGGCGCTGACCGGGCTGTACGCGGCGACCTTCGGGGCCCCGCTCGTCAAGGTCGCGGCGTTCACCTACGGCGTGCGCCAGGCCTTCGCTCGCGCCTCGGGGCGCTCGGGCCCACGGGCCGGTCGCTGATGCGACGGGTCTTCTGGGTCGGTGTCGGCGTCGCCATCACGGTCGTCGTGGTGGTCAAGGGGCGTCAGGTGATCGCGCGCTACGCGCCCGCCTCCCTCGTCGACCAGGCGACCGACCAGGTCAACGCGCTCGGGGAGAAGGCCACGGGCTTCGTCGCGGTCTTCCGCGAGGAGTTCCGCACCGCGCGCGACGCCCGCGAGGCCGAGCTGCTCGCGGCCCTGCTCGCTGAGGGCCAGCCGCACCCCGACGACGTGCGCGCGGCCCGCGCCGCCCGGCGCGAGCGCACAGGCAGCCCCGACATCGACGACGACGAGGACCTCCTGGGGTACTCGTTCTACTGATCCACCTGCCGGACCACCCCCGCCGGCCGACCTCCGCCCGTCGCGCAGCGCGCACGGTCCGGGAGGGAAGCCGCGCGGGAACATACTTGTTCTAGCCGGTGCCGGCCGCCCAGCGGCGTGCCCCGGCCCGTTCCATCACCGACCTCCGAAGGACATCATGCGTACCGCCGAGATCCGCAAGCGTTGGCTCGACTACTTCGCCGCCCAGGACCACACCGTCGTGCCCTCGGCGTCGCTCATCTCGCCGGACCCGTCGACCCTGTTCACCATCGCGGGCATGGTGCCGTTCATCCCGTACATGACGGGCGAGCAGACCGCGCCCTGGCAGCGTGCGACGAGCGTGCAGAAGTGCGTGCGCACGCTCGACATCGAGGACGTGGGCAAGACCACGCGCCACGGCACGTTCTTCCAGATGAACGGGAACTTCTCGTTCGGGGACTACTTCAAGGAAGGTGCCATCACCTACGCCTGGGACCTCATCACGCGGTCGCAGGACGAGGGCGGCTACGGCATCCCCGAGGACAAGATCTGGGTGACCGTCTTCCACGAGGACGACGAGGCGCGCCGGCTCTGGAAGAAGATCGCCGGTCTGCCGGACGAGCGCATCCAGGGCCTCGGCATGGGACCCAACTACTGGTCCACGGGTGCCCGCGGGCCCGCAGGCCCGTGCTCCGAGATCTTCTACGACCGTGGCCCGGCCTACGGCCCCGACGGCGGCCCCGCGATCGACCTCGCGGGCGACCGGTTCCTGGAGATCTGGAACCTCGTCTTCATGCAGTACGAGCGCGGGGACGGTGGGACCAAGGAGTCCTTCCCCATCCTGGGCGAGCTCACGAAGAAGAACATCGACACCGGCATGGGTCTCGAGCGCGTCGCGTTCGTCCTGCAGGGCGTCGACAACATGTACGAGATCGACGAGGTCTTCCCCGTCATCGCCGCGGCCCAGGAGCTGTCCGGCAAGCGCTACGGCGCGGACACCGACGACGACGTGCGCATGCGCGTGGTCGCCGACCACGTCCGCTCGGCCCTCATGATCATCAGCGACGGCGTGCGCCCCTCGAACGAGGGCCGCGGCTACGTCCTGCGCCGGCTGCTGCGCCGCTCGGTGCGCGCCATGCGCCTGCTGGGCGTCGAGGACCCCTCGCTGCCCCAGCTGTTCCCCGTCTCGCGCGACGCCATGCAGGCCTCCTACCCGGAGGTCGGCGCCGACTTCGAGCGCATCTCCCAGATCGCCTACGCCGAGGAGGAGGCGTTCCGTCGCACCCTGACCTCGGGCACCACGATCCTGGACACCGCGGTCGCGGCCGCCAAGACCACGGCCGGGGCGGGTGGCACGCCCGTCCTGCCCGGCGACCAGGCGTTCGCCCTGCACGACACGTACGGCTTCCCGATCGACCTGACCCTCGAGATGGCCGCCGAGCAGGGCGTCCAGGTGGACGAGAAGGCGTTCCGCGCCCTCATGCAGGAGCAGCGCACGCGCGCTCGTGCCGACGCGCTCGCCAAGCGCACGGGCGGGGTGGACACCGCGGCCTACGAGGCGCTGCAGAGCGAGCTCGCGCGCCCCGTGGAGTTCCTCGGCTACACCGACGCCACGGCGTCGGTCAACGTCGTGGGCCTCCTGGTCGACGGCGTGCCCTCCCCGGCCGCGACGGCCCCGGCCGACGTCGAGGTCGTGCTCGACCGCACGCCTTTCTACGCCGAGGCCGGTGGCCAGCTCGCCGACCACGGGACGATCGTGCTCGACGGCGGCGCGACCATCGAGGTCGACGACGTGCAGCGCCCCATCAAGGGCTTCTCGGTCCACCGCGGACGCCTCGTCGAGGGCGTCGTGGCGCTGGGCGACCCCGGCACCGCGCAGATCGACACGGCGCGCCGCAAGGCGATCAGCCGCGCCCACACCGCGACGCACATGATCCACAAGTCCATCCAGGAGGCCCTGGGCAAGGACGCGACGCAGGCCGGCTCGGAGAACGCCCCGAGCCGCATCCGCTTCGACTTCCGTGCCTCGAGCGCCGTGCCCGCTGGGGTCCTGTCAGAGGTCGAGGAGCGCGTCAACACCCAGCTCGCCGAGAACCTCGAGGTCACGGACAAGGTCATGCCCATCGCCGAGGCCAAGGCCCTGGGCGCCATGGCGCTGTTCGGCGAGAAGTACGGCGACCAGGTGCGCGTCGTCTCGATCGGCGGCGACTGGTCGCGCGAGCTGTGCGCGGGCACGCACGTCAAGCAGTCCGGCCAGCTCGGCCTGGTCACGCTGCTCGGCGAGTCCTCGATCGGTTCGGGCGTGCGCCGCGTCGACGCCCTCGTCGGCGACGGCGCCTACGGCTTCCAGGCCAAGGAGCACGCCCTGGTGGGGCAGCTCACGGGCCTGCTCAACGTGCGCACCGAGGAGCTGCCGGACCGGGTGAGCTCGCTCGTCTCGCGCCTGCGTGACGCGGAGAAGGAGCTCGGCGCGCTGCGTCAGGCCCAGCTCCTGGCCGCGGCCTCGAACCTCGCGGCCGGTGCGGAGACCGTGGGCACCACGCGCGTCGTGGTGCACGACGCGGGCGAGGTCGCCTCGGCCGACGACCTGCGCGCGCTCGCGCTCGACGTGCGCGGACGCCTCGCGGACTCCGCACCGAGCGTCGTCGCGGTCGGCGGCGTGAGCAAGGAGCGCCCCCAGGTCGTCATCGTCACCAACGCGCCGGCGCGCGAGGCGGGCCTGCGGGCCGGCGCCCTCGCGAAGAAGGCGTCGGGCGTGCTCGGCGGCGGCGGCGGCGGCAAGGACGACATGGCCCAGGGGGGCGGCACCGACGTGTCCGCGCTCCCGGCCGCCCTCGCGGGCATCCGCGACGACGTCGCCTCGGCGCTCTGAGCGGCGACCGGGTGACGTTCGACGAGCTCCAGGCGGGCGTCCCTCTCCCGAGGGGCGCCCGCCTGGGCGTCGACGTGGGCAGCGTCCGAGTCGGGCTCGCCACGAGCGACCCCGACGGCCTGATCGCGACCCCCGTCGAGACGCTGGCGCGCGACCTCAAGACCCCAGTCCCGGCGCCCGACGACGCCGCGTCCCCCCTGCCGAGCGACGTCGCCCGGATCGCGGCGGAAGTGGAGGAACGAGGTGCACGTGTGGTGTACATCGGGCTCCCTCGCCATCTTTCCGGGGCAGAAGGTGCCGCCACCCAGGGGGCACGTGCGTACGCTGGACTGGTGGCCCGTGCCATCGCACCCGTCCCGGTGCACCTCGTCGACGAACGGATGACGACCGTCAGCGCCCACCAGGCGTTGAGGGCCTCGGGCCGTGCCGGGCGCAAGCAGCGCTCTGTCGTGGACCAGGCGGCGGCGGTTATCATCCTCCAGACCGCTCTGGACCGTGAGCGGAGCGCGGGGGCGCGCGCTGGAGAGTACGTAGAACGTTGATCGTCGTGACGTGGCAAGGACCGCCGCGCACGCACTCGTCAGGAGGCAACCTCCCGTGACCGACCTATTCGAACGCCCGCCGGTGCAGCACGAGCAACCGACCCGGGCGTCCCGCTCGGGTGGCAGGGACCGCAGAGCCGCGAAGAAGCGCGCCCAGCGTCGACGTCGTCGCACCCTCATCGTGGTGGTGGCGCTGCTGCTCGTCGGCGGGGCCGGGTACTACCTGGTCTCGAACGCGTCGAACCTGCTGGGCTTCGAGAACCCGTTCGCCGCCTCGGACTACGAGGGCCAGGGGGTCGACCCGGTCGACGTGACGATCGAGCCGGGCTCGACGGGTGCGGCCATGGGGCAGACGCTCGTGGACGCCGGGGTGGTGAAGTCGGTCAAGGCGTTCACTGACGCCTACAAGGCCAACCCCGAGGCGAGCAAGATCCAGCCGGGCAACTTCACCATGCTCACCGAGATGAAGGGCTCGGCCGCTGTGGCGCTGCTGCTCTCCAAGGAGAGCAAGAACGAGACGAAGCTGACCATCCCCGAGGGGTTCACCAAGGCGCAGGTCATCGACCGCGCCGTGTCGGTGACGGGGAAGCCGGTCGAGGAGTTCGAGGCGGCCATGGCAGATCCTGCCGCCGTGGGCCTCCCGGCCGAGGCCGGAGGCAACTTCGAGGGCTGGTTCTTCCCGTCGACGTACCTGCTGGAGCCGGACGACACGCCCGCGACCATCGTGGCCAACATGGTCGCGGCGACCGTGAGCAACCTCGACGCGCTGGGTGTCGCGCCCGCGGACCGGCAGACGGTCATCATCAAAGCGTCGCTGGTCGAGCGTGAGGGGATCTCGTTCGAGCAGTTCGGCAAGGTCGCGCGCGTGATCGAGAACCGCCTGGCGATCGGCGAGCCACTGGGTCTCGATGCGATCGACTCCTACGGTCGAGGGAAGAAGTCCTCGGAGATCACCGTCGAAGAGTTTCAGGACAAGTCGTTCCCGTACGCGTCGAGGGTCAACAAGGGGCTCCCGCCGACTCCCATCGGCAGCCCTGGCCTCGAGGCGCTCACTGCGGCGGTCAACCCGACCGAGGGTGACTGGCTCTGGTACGTCACGGTCAACCTCGACACGGGCGAGACGAAGTTCACGAACAACTACAACGAGTTCCAGCGGTTCAAGAAGGAGTTCCAGGCCTGGGCAGCGGAGCAGGACGGATGACGCCTCGGCGGGCCGCCGTCCTGGGCCACCCCGTGGCGCACTCGCTCTCGCCCGTCCTGCACTCGGCCGCGTACCGCGCCCTGGGGCTGGACGGGTGGGAGTACACCGCGATCGACGTGACCGAGGAGCGGCTGCGCGGCTTCGTGGACGGCCTCGACGACGCGTGGGCCGGGCTGAGCCTGACCATGCCGCTCAAGCAGGTCGTGTTCGAGCTGCTCGACCACGTCGAGCCGCTCGCCGAGGTCGTGGGGGCCGTCAACACGGTCCTGTTCCAGCCCACGGGCTCCGGGCGGACCCTGGTCGGGGCCAACACAGACGTCCACGGCCTGGTCGCGGCCCTGCGCGAGGGGCTGGGCAGCGGCCCGGGGGAACGGCCGGTCGTGTCCGCCGTCGTGCTGGGGGCCGGGGCCACGGCCGCGTCGACCCTGGCGGCGCTCGCCGAGCTCGGCTGCACGTCCCCGACCGTGCTGGTGCGTTCGCTCGGGCGCACGGGCGGCCTCCAGCGGGCCGCGCACCGGATGGGCGTCACCCCGCGCTTCGAGGTGCTGGACCCGGCGAGCGCGCGCGTGCGCGACGTCGACGTGGTCGTGTCGACCCTGCCCTCGCGGGCGGCAGACCCGGTCGCGGAGGCGCTCACCGCGCACGCCGCGGCGGGGGGCCCCGCCCCGCGAGGCGTCCTGCTCGACGTGGTCTACGACCCCCGCCCGACGGCGCTGTCCCGGGCCTGGGCGGCCGGGTCGCCGGACCGGGAGGGCTTGGTCGTGGGCGGCGAGCGCATGCTCCTGCACCAGGCGGCCGAGCAGGTGCGCCTGATGACGGGGCGGGTCGCGCCGCTGGCCGCGATGGCCGCAGCCCTCGAGGAGGCGCTCGCCCCGAGCGTCGCCGGGGCCTGACTCAGCCGGTCAGGAGCACCGGGCCCACGACCCCTGCTCCCCAGAGCGCTCCGAGGGCGGCGCCCGTCAGCATGAACGGGCCGAACGGGATCAGGGTCCGTCGTCCTGCGCGCCGCGTGGCGAGCAGGACGACGGCCGCCAGGCCACCCAGGAGGAAGGCCGCGCTCGCGCCGACCACGAGCTCGGACCAGCCGAACCACGCGAGGTAGGCGCCGAGCAGCCCCGCGAGCTTGACGTCCCCGAACCCGAGCCCCGACGGGGCGAGGGCCAGGAGGAAGTACGCACCGTAGAGGACCAGGCCGCCAGCCAGTGCGCGGGCCGGTGAGCCGTCGTCGGGCCCGAGGAGGCTCGCCGCTCCCAGCAGGACGGCCAGGACCGGGTAGGCCGGCAGGACGAGCGCGTTCGGCAGGCGGTGCGTGCGCACGTCGATCACCGCGAGGGCCGAGCCCACGGCCGCGAGGAAGGTTGTCGCGGGCAGCGAGGCCGGCGGGTGGCCGACGTGCACGGCCCCCGCGACCGTCAGGATCGTCACGGGGACGCCCACGGCCCAGATCGTGGCACGGTGCGCACCGACCTCGTCGCGTGCGCGGTGCCACAACGGGACCTGAGGGCCCGCTGGCCCCCGGCCGACGCCCGGAGCCGTGCTCGCCCCGTCCTGTCCCGGCGCGACGGCCGGACTCCCGCCCCCTGCGTTCGTCATCCGGCGAACCTAGCGCAGCGCGAAGGGCCCTCACCGGCGTCGTCCACAGGCCGCGCCCGCGGTGCTGACCGGTCGGCCGACCGGTCCGCACTGCGGGCGGGTTCGGGGCGGGCGCGCGCGGCGTGGGAGGATTCTGCTCATGCTTCGTTGGTTGACATCGGGTGAGTCGCACGGTCCGGCGCTGGTCGGCATCCTGGAAGGGCTGCCCGCAGGGGTCGAGCTCGTGACGAAGGACGTGCAGGACGCGCTCGCGCGCCGCCGTCTGGGCTACGGGCGCGGTGCGCGCATGAAGTTCGAGCAGGACGAGGTCCGCATCCTCGCGGGGCTGCGCCTCGGTCTCACGCAGGGTGGCCCGCTCGCGATCGAGATCGGCAACACCGAGTGGCCCAAGTGGGTCGACGTCATGAGCGCGGACCCCGTGCCCGCGGAGGCGCTGCAGGTCGACGCCGGGACGGGGGACGTCCGCGAGATCGCGCGCAACCGCCCGCTCACGCGCCCGCGCCCCGGGCACGCGGACCTGATCGGCATGCGCAAGTACGCGTTCGACGACGCGCGGCCGGTCCTGGAGCGCGCCTCGGCGCGCGAGACCGCGACCCGCGTCGCGCTCGGCGTGGCCGCGGCCAGGTTCCTCGAGCAGGCCGTGGGGATCCGCCTGGTCTCGCACGTCGTGGGCATCGGCACGGTCGACGTCCCCGAGGACGCGGCCCTCCCGCAGCCACAGGACGTCGAGCGCCTCGACGCGGACCCGGTGCGCTGCTTCGACCCCGCGAGCTCGGCGGCGATGGTCGCGGAGATCGACGAGTGCCACAAGGACGGCGACACCCTGGGCGGTGTGGTCGAGGTCCTGGCCTACGGCGTCCCGTCGGGGCTCGGCACCTACGTCCAGTCGGACCGTCGGCTCGACGCGCGCCTCGCGGCCGTGCTCATGGGCATCCAGGCCATCAAGGGCGTCGAGGTCGGCGACGGCTTCCGCACCGCGCGCCGGCGCGGGTCGCAGGCTCACGACGAGATCGTGCGCGGCGAGGACGGCCACCTGCACCGCCTGAGCAACCGTGCGGGCGGCGTCGAGGGGGGCATGTCCAACGGCGAGGTCCTGCGCGTGCGCGCGGCCATGAAGCCCATCTCGACCGTCCCCCGCGCCCTGGCGACGGTCGACGTCGCGACGGGCGAGCCCGCCAAGGCTCAGCACCAGCGCTCGGACGTCTGCGCGGTGCCGCCCGCGGCGGTCGTGGCCGAGGCCATGGTCGCGCTGGTCCTCGCGGAGGCCGTCCTGGAGAAGTTCGGCGGCGACTCGGTCGTCGAGGTCCGCCGCAACGTCGAGGGCTACCTGTCCTCCGTACCCGAGCTGCTGCGCTGAGATGACGTCGAGCACCGGCCCCCGCGTCGTCCTGATCGGCCCTCCCGGCTGCGGCAAGTCGACCGTCGCGGGGGTGCTGTCCGAGCGCCTCGGGCTGGCCGCGCGCGACACCGACACCGACGTGGAGGTCGTCGCGGGCAAGTCCGTCGCGGACGTCTTCCTCGAGGACGGCGAACCGCGCTTCCGCGCGCTCGAGCGCGAGGCCGTGACGCAGGCCCTCGCGGTCCACGAGGGGGTGCTCGCCCTCGGCGGCGGCGCGGTCCTCGACGAGTACACCCAGGCGGCGCTCGAGGCCTACGCGGCCGCCGGAGGGGTCGTGGTGTTCCTCGACGTCTCCCTGGCGCACGCCGGGCCGCGCGTCGGGTTCAACCAGGCGCGTCCGCTGCTGCTCGGCAACCCGCGCGCCAAGTGGCAGGCGCTCATGGACGGGCGGCGCCCCGTCTACGAGCGGCTCGCTACGCTGCGGGTCCTGACGGACGCCCGCACCCCGGGCCAGGTGGCCCACGAGATCGAGACAGCACTCGGCGAGGCGCCCTCCGCGGCGCGCGCCGACACCACGAGGAGCGAGCAGTGACCGACCAGCAGGAGACCGTGAGCACAGCACCGGAGGACGAGCAGGGCCGGCCGGCCACGCCCGCCCGCGTCCGGGTGGAGGGCGACCAGCCCTACGACGTCCTCATCGGCCGGCACCTCCTGGGCGAGCTGCCCTCGATGCTCGGGCCGGACGTCCGCCGGGTGCTCGTGATCCACCCGGCCGCGCTCGCGACCTCGGCGGACACGGTCCGCGAGGACCTGCTCGCGGTGGGCTACGAGGCGTACATCGCCGAGGTCCCCGACGCCGAGGAGGCCAAGACCGCGCAGGTCGCCGCGTTCCTGTGGCAGGTCCTGGGACAGGCGGACTTCACGCGCAGCGACGCGATCGTCTCGGTCGGCGGGGGAGCCACGACGGACCTCGCGGGCTTCGTCGCGGCGACCTGGCTGCGCGGGATCAAGGTCGTGCACGTCCCCACGACGCTGCTGGCCATGGTGGATGCGGCCGTGGGCGGCAAGACGGGCATCAACACGGCCGAGGGCAAGAACCTCGTGGGCGCGTTCCACCCGCCCGCGGGCGTGCTGTGCGACGTCGCCTCGCTCGAGTCGCTGCCCAAGTTCGACTTCGTCGCCGGGCTCGCCGAGATCGTCAAGACCGGCTTCATCGCCGACCCGCGGATCCTCGAGCTCGTCGAGGAGAACATCGACGAGCTCAAGAGCTGGGGCGGGGCCACGGTGCCGGCGTCGACCTGGGCCGTCGTCGTCGAGCTCATCGAACGCTCGGTCGCGGTCAAGGCGCGCGTCGTGGGGGAGGACCTCAAGGAGGCCGGCCTGCGCGAGATCCTCAACTACGGCCACACCCTGGGCCACGCGGTCGAGCTCACCGAGCGCTACGCGTGGCGCCACGGCGCGGCCGTGTCGGTCGGCATGGTCTTCGCGGCCGAGCTCTCGCGCCTCGCGGGACGCCTCGACGACGCCACCGTGGACCGGCATCGTGAGATCCTCGGCAACCTCGGGCTGCCCCTGACGTACCGAGGGGACCGCTGGGAGCAGCTCCTGTCGGCCATGCGCCGCGACAAGAAGTCCCGCGGCGACCTGCTGCGCTTCGTGGTGCTGGACGGGATCGGCAAGCCCTCGCGCCTCGAGGGGCCGGACCCGGCGCTCCTCGCGGCCGCGTACGCCGAGATCGCGATCGATGCGCCCCGCGGTGGGCCGATCGCCCTCTGACGCGACGTCGTCGGGCCTCCTGCGGAGCCGCCACGACGCACCACGGCCCGTCCCCCCACCGGTGGGGGGACGGGCCGTTCGCCGTCTCGGTCGCGGTCCGCGCGGAGCGGGCCTCAGGCCCAGCGCCCCCGCGCGAGGAGGACCTCGCGCAGCAGGTCGGCGCGGTCCGTCACGATCCCGTCGACCCCCAGGTCGACCAGCCGCCCCATCTCGAGGGGGTCGTTGATCGTCCACACGTGCACCTGGCGGCCCGCGGCGTGCGCGGCCGCGACCGTCCGGGCGTCCACGACCGTCAACGGGCCCTGCCTCTCGGGGACCTGCAGGCAGTCGGCGCCGCGCAGCGCCCAGGACGCGAGCGCGCCGAACGGGGCCCGCGGTGCCCCGGCCCGGGCCGCGAGCAGGAACGCCGCCACCTCGCTCGTGCCCGTCGAGGTCGCCACAGGCCGGGTCAGGCGCTCGACCGTCCGTCGCCTGCGCGCCGGGGAGAACGAGGCGACGCACACCCGCTCGTGCGCGCGCGTGCGCTCGATCGCCGCAGCGACCGGCCCGACGGCCGAGTCCGCCTTCACGTCGACGTTGACCCGCAGGTCCGGCCAGGTCCCCAGGACGTCCTCCAGCAGAGGGACCGGCTCGACGCCCCCGATCCGCGCGTCGCGCACCCGAGCCCAGGGCAGGTCCGCGACCATCCCCGTGCCGTCCGTCGTGCGGTCCAGGCTCGCGTCGTGCAGGGCCACCGCGACGTCGTCGGACGTCGCGTGCGCGTCCGTCTCGACGTACCCGAACCCGAGCGCGCGGGCCGCGGCGAACGCCGCGAGCGAGTTCTCGAGCCCGTCGAGCGAGAACCCGCGGTGAGCGAGCGCCACGAACCCCGTAGGGGATTCCAGGTAGGGGTGACGCCAGGCCCCGGGGCGACCGCCGCGCAGGTCCGTGCGGCTCATCGGGGCGGGCCCACGGCACGCCCGCCGTGCCCCAGACGCCCCGGATGCGCCAGCCGGGCGTCGAGCCAGGTCAGCATCGAGGTCAGGTAGGCCTCGCGCGGTCCGTCCGCGGACAGCGTCAGGTCGTGCACCCCGCCCTCGACCGGACGGATCGTCACGTCCGGTCCCACGCGCGGGGCCAGACGCGCGATCTGCTCGACGTCCAGGACCGTGTCCTGCTCGTCGAGCAGGGGGTTGGTCAGGTCGTCGGGCCCCGAGCTCGCCGAGTGGGCCACGAGCACGGGGCACGCGACGTCGAGCCCGCGCGCGAGCCGCGCCTGCCCCTGGCGCACGGCCCGCAGCCAACCGGCCCGGACGGGCACGCCATCGGGACGCTTGAGCTCCGGGTCGAAGTCCCACCGGCCCCCGTTCGCCGCGAGCAGGTGCGTCGCGTACGCCGAGGGCGCGGCGCTGAGCACCGCCAGGGGAGACCACGGCCCGACGGCGTCGAGCACCCTGGTCGCGATCGTCCGGTTCAGCCAGCTCGAGTTGAGGTCGAGGAACGGCGAGTCCAGCACGAGCGCGTCGACCAGATGCTGCCGACGGTGCGCGTGCGCCCACAACGGTGCCACCAGGCCCCCCGTCGAGTGCGCGTGCACCACCAGGGGCAGACCGGGGTGCAGCCCGCGGACGGCCGCGACTGCGACCGACAGGTCCGTGGCAGGCTCCCGCAGGTCCTCGACGAAGTGCGGGACCTGCCCAGGCCGCAGGGAGCGCCCCGCGGCCCGAAGGTCCACGGCGAAGAACGCGTAGCCCGCGTCCTCGACCGCCCGGGCCAGGTGGTCCTGGAAGAAGTAGTCGTTGTAGCCGTGGACGTGCAGGAACACGCCCCTGCGCCGTCCGGCGTCCTCCGGCGCCCCGGGCGTGCGGCGCACGAGCGTCGCGACGGGAGGCGGACCGGGCTCGGGAGCGATCTCCGGACCCGCGTCGGCGTCGTGCCCCGTGGACTGCCCCACGGCCGCGCGGGCGCTCGCGGCCCGGCCAGGAAGGGGAGGGACGAGCGACAGGAGTCCCGCGCGCACCCCGGGAGGAGGGCCGCCCGTGGCGAGCGTCGCGGCCTCGAAGCCGGCGAGCAGGTGGTCGGGTCGCCAGGCGAGCCCTGCGCGCGGCCCCGAGGCATCCCCACCTGGGGCCCGCTCGTCGGTCGTCCTGAGGGGCTCCGTCACGCCTGGTCCTTCATCGCTGGTCCTCTGTCATCGCCGGTCCTCCGTGCTTGCCGTCCCCGCAGCGCCCGCAGCGCCCGCGGGCACGGTCACGAGGTCCTTGCCGCCGTCGACGCCGTCCCCGGCCGGGAAGCGCACGAACAGCATGAGCACGAGCCCGACGAGGATCACGGCGACGATCCCCAGGAGGCCCCAGAACTGCTCGCCCGACACGGCGACCATGGTCGCGAACGCCATCGGCGCGAGGAAGCTCGCGGCGCGCCCCGTGGTCGCGTACAGGCCGAACGCCTCGGCCTCACGCCCCTCGTCGCTGATACGGCCCAGGAGGGCACGGCTGGCGGACTGGGCCGGGCCGACGAACGCGCACAGCAGCAGGCCCCAGACCCAGAAGACGTTCGCGCCGCCGTCGTGCTGGACGAAGACGGCCGTGCCGGAGATCACCAGACCCACGAGCGAGCCCAGGATCACGCGGCGCGGGCCGATCTTGTCGTCGAGCCAGCCGGCCGCGATCGTCGAGAGCCCGGCGACGACGTTCGCGGCGATCGCGAACACGATGACCTCGCTCGCGCTGAACCCGAACGTGCCCGAGGCGATCACCGCCCCGAACGTGAAGACGCCCGCCAGGCCGTCGCGGTAGACGGCGCTCGCGACGAGGTAGCCGAGCGTCGAACGACGCGTGCGCCACAGGTGGACGAGGTCTCGGCCGAGCTTGCGGTACGCGCCCACGACACCGATCGGCGCGGACCCTCCCGGGCGCGGCGTCTCCGGGACTGCCAGGAGCACCGGGATCGCGAACACCGCGAACCACAGGGCCGAGAGCAGGACGCTCACCCGGATGTCCATGCCGTCCGTGCCCGTGACGCCGAACCAGCCGACCTCGGGGTTGATGAAGCCGACGAACAGCACCAGCAGCAGCACGATCCCGCCGACGTAGCCCGCACCCCAGCCGATGCCGCTGATGCGCCCGATCGTGCGAGGCGTCGAGATGTCGAGCAGCAGGGCGTTGTACGCCACGGAGGCCAGCTCGAAGAAGACGTTGCCCGCCGAGAGGAGCACGACGCCCAGGATCACGGCGTCGGACAGCGAACCGGGGACGGGCTGCACGAAGAACATGGCGACCATGGCCGCGACGGTCGCCGCGGTGTTGACGCCGAGCCACACCTTGCGTCGGCCCGAGGCGTCCGCGAGCGCCCCGAGCGCGGGGGCGAGCAGGGCGATGAGCGCGCCGGCGATCGTCAGGCCCCACCCGAGCCAGGCCGTGTGGTCGGCCATGACCGCGTCGGGGTCGGCAGCTCCCGCCTCGACGAACGCGTCGCTCGTGATCCAGCGCGTGAAGACGAACGTCGTGACGACGGCGTTGAACGCGGCCGAGCCCCAGTCCCACAGGGACCAGGCGAGGACCTGGCGTCTGCCGACGACGGGGGAGGGCGAGGCGGCGTCCGCGGCGGGGGCTGCGCCGATGTCGGCCCCGTGGCCGGGTGTGGCGGGCGTCACGTTCTGGTGATCTGGCACGCGCGCATCGTAGACCGTCCGACGGGCGTGAGGGTGAACGGCGAGAGGCGGGGCGGCATGTGTCAGCGCAGCCGCTTGGCGCGCGTTCTACGCGGGACAGCCGCGATCCATTGTCCAGCACGAAAGGGCGGGCAGTTGGCGACCGCGGCCAGCCGCGCCGTCAGTCGCTTCTCAAAATGCACACTAGTCACGATCGGGTCATTCCGGTACGCTCTCCCCTTGAGGGGGCGAATGGTCGTCTCTATGACAGGAGGAACAATGAGGTCTCCCAAGCGCATGGTCGCGACCCTGCTCGCGTTCGCAATGCTGTCGGTTGGCGGGGTTGCGACCGCTGCGCCTGCCAATGCCGCAGTCGCATACTGCAATTCGATCAACATCAACGATTCTGCTTTTGCGCGACCTGCATACAATTCGGTTAGCCTCAACTGCTACATGCATCAGTACAAGCAGAGCGGCTCCGGGGTTCGACGTCTCCAGGAGGCTCTCACGTTCTGCTATCGGCAGGATATTGCGTGGGACGGAGTTTTCGGTCCAGCCACGGCTGCTGCGCTCGCGAACGCCCAGCGCGCCGAGGGCATCCCTGCCGATGGGAAGTATGGCCCGCAGACCCGTGATTCAATGCGCTGGAACCTCTTCAACGGCAACGTGTCGTACTGCCCTAGCTAGTTCAGGTTTCGGGGCTGGCGCTGAGTGGAGGTGCGCCCCATTGGCAGGGCGTCTGCCATCAAGCGCGGCACTCTTGTTCAGGCGGGGCGAGGTCCTCCCATCCGAACAAGAGTGCCGCGCGTTTGTCGACCCCGTCGGTGCGGCCCGATATTGCTCTGAGGTTGGAGCACCTGAGCGCGGCAGGGTTTGCCAGGGCGCCACGGGCGGTCGATCGAGCATTGGAGCCCCGTGAGGCAACCGAAAGGGTATGGAACTTCATGGGTGGCACGGGTCCGGTCGATCTTGGGCATATGCGCATGGGCGGCGCCTTGGCGCAAGTTGCTCAACCCAAGCGGATGGACGTCAGTTCGTGCGGAAAGCGATGCCCGCTAGGCTCTGCGCATGACTCGTGTCCTCATCCTCAACGGTCCCAACCTCGGTCGCCTGGGCGTCCGCGAGCCCGACGTCTACGGGGCGGCGTCCTACGCCGACCTGGTCGCGGCGGGCGAGCGCTGGGGAGCGGAGAACGACCTCGAGGTCCAGGTCCGCCAGACGGACGACGAGTCGGAGCTGGTCGGCTGGTTGCACGGCGCGGTCGACGACGGCGCGCACGTGGTGCTCAACCCCGCGGCGTTCACGCACTACTCGTACGCTCTGCGGGACGCGGCGGCGCAGGTGACCAAGGCGGGCCTGCTGCTCGTCGAGGTGCACCTGAGCAACCCCGCGGCACGCGAGGAGTTCCGCCACAACTCGGTCATCGGCGGGGTGGCGACGGGCACCGTGGCCGGGTTCGGGTTCGACTCGTACCGCCTGGCGGTCCTGGCGATCGTGTCGCGGCTAGCGGCCTAGATCCTGCCCTATCACGCTCTGAGGCTTGATAAGAGAGAATCAAGTTCTACCCCTTGAGGATGGTGGATCAAGGGTCTACCGTGGAGGGATGTTCGTCCTGACAGTGGACCAGAGAGCCAGCACCCGCCGGGGGGACCTCGTGCCGGACCTGCTCGGCCGCCTCGCGCCCTACGAGGACCGCGCGGGGGTCGTCATCCCCTTCGACCGGACCGTCGGCGACGAGGTGCAGGCCGTGCTCGACGACGCCGCGCTCGTCGTGGAGCTCGTCCTCGCCCTGGGCAGGTGGGGAGGCTGGAGCACGGGTCTCGGCATCGGTCAGGTGCTTCCCGGGCCCGACGGGCGTCTGCCCCAGGCCTCGCGCGAGGCGTCCGGGTCGGCGTTCGTCCACGCCCGCGCCGCGGTCGAGCGGGCCAAGACCCGCGGCAGCCCCGTCCCGACGGCAGTCGAAGGACCCGACCCGGCGGCAGCCGGCGAGGTCGAGGCGCTCCTGCGGCTCCTGCTCGCGGTGGGCGCCCGGCGCACCCCGGCGGGCTGGGAGGTCGTCGACGCGCTCGCGCGTGTGGGTGGCACCCAGAAGGATGTGGCCCGGGACCTCGGGATCAGCGAGCAGGCCGTGAGCCAACGCCTGCGCGCGAGCCTGTGGTCCGAGGAAGCGGCCGTCCGGCCGGTCGTGACGAGACTCCTGCAGGAGGCAGACGCGTGAGCTTCGCATCAGGGATGGCCGTGGCGGGGGTCGTGGTCGCGACCCTCCTGCTCAGCGTGCTGGGCGGCATGCTCGTCACGCCATGGGTCCTGCGGGCCGCGGCGCGCCGCTCCGAGATCGAGGGGGAGGTCCCTCCGGCCAGGGACCCGGGCCCCGTCCCGCCGCCGCCCGGACACGTCGTCCCGGCCGCAGGGGCGACCACGGCGCCGAGCGCTCCCGTCCCTCCTCCGCCGGCCGTCGGCGTGCCTGCCGGGCCACCCGTGTCGTCCCTGTCGGCCCCGGCCGTCCCGCCCGCCGCACCCGACCCGGCGGCCGGAGCGGCGTCGTCGGACCCTGGCGGGCCCCTCGGCGACGAGGCCGTCCAGACCCTGCGCGGCGGCACGTGGATCGGGATCCTCGAGCGCCTCGCGATCACGGGCTGCCTGCTCGCCGGGTACCCCGCGGGGGTCGCGTTCGTGGTCGCGATCAAGGGCCTGGGGCGCTACCCCGAGCTGCGCGACCACCCCGTCGCGGCCGAGCGCTTCATGATCGGCACCCTGGCCTCGATGATCTGGGCCGGAGCGACCGGAATCCTCGGCGCAGCGATCCTTGGTCTCCTCCGGTAGACTGGACCGGGCCTTTCGCGGCCCCCGGGAACGCCGCAGCGCTCGAACGCTGCTGTCGGCGCGGGGAGCCCGCCAGGAAGGGCCCGCTACCGCCAGGGCGCGCACCCGAACGTGTGCGCATCAGTGGATCGCACGTGGCTCCCACCGCGAGACACCCCGACGGCAGCCCCATGACAACGCGACAGGAAGACCGAACGTGGCGACGACCAACGACATCAAGAACGGCACCGTGCTCAAGCTCGACGGCCAGCTGTGGACGATCATCGAGTTCCAGCACGTCAAGCCCGGCAAGGGTGGCGCCTTCGTTCGCACCAAGATGAAGAACGTCCTGTCCGGCAAGACCGTCGACAAGACCTTCAACGCCGGCCTCAAGATCGAGACCGCGAACGTCGACAAGCGCGACATGCAGTACCTGTACAAGGACGGCGAGGACTTCGTCTTCATGGACACGTCCACGTACGACCAGATCACGGTCCCGGCCGCGACCGTCGGCGACGCCGCGGACTACATGCTCGAGAGCCAGAGCGCGCTCGTCGCGACGAACGAGGGCGTGCCGCTCTACGTCGAGCTGCCCCCGTCGGTCGTCCTCGAGATCACCTACACCGAGCCGGGCCTGCAGGGCGACCGCTCCACGGGCGGCACCAAGCCCGCGACGCTCGAGACCGGCGCACAGATCCAGGTCCCGCTGTTCCTCGAGCAGGGCACCAAGGTCAAGGTCGACACCCGCGACGGTTCCTACCTGGGGCGCGTGAACGACTGACGTGGGTGCTCGAACCAAGGCACGCAAGCGCGCGCTCGACGTCCTCTTCGAGGCCGAGCAGCGCCAGCTGGACCCGCAGACCCTTCTCGCCGACCGGATCGTCGACTCGGGCAGCCAGACGCCCCTGCCGCAGTACACCGTGGACCTCGTCGAGGGAGTCCTGGCGCACCGCGAGCGGATCGACGAGCTGCTCGAGACCTACTCGCACGGGTGGACCCTCGAGCGCATGCCCGCGGTCGACCGCGCGCTCCTGCGCATCGGCAGCTGGGAGATCCTCTACAACGACGACGTCCCCGACGCCGTCGCGATCGACGAGGCCGTCGACCTCGCCCGTGAGCTCTCGACGGACGACTCGCCGAGCTTCGTCAACGGCCTGCTGGCCCGCATCGAGGAGATGAAGCCGACGATCCTGGCCTGAGCCAGGTCGGCCGGCAGTACCTCACGCCACCTCGGTGGCACGACGTGCCTCCGGACGCCGGTCCCGCCCTCGTGGCGGGGCCGGCGTCCGTGCGTCCGGGGCTGCGGTCGGGGCTGCACGGAGCGACCGACAGCCCGGCGGCGCGCCTGCCTGCCCCGCCGGCCGCACTGTGACCAACGACGCCTGCCCACCCCGTGAGAAGCGCCGGGGCCCGCCCCGGCCGGGCGGTAGGGTGAAGGAGTCAGATTTCCTTTAAGGCCCGTCCAGTGAGGCGGGGAAGGGGGTCGCCAGAATGAGTTCTGGGCCTGCCGTACCATCTTCCGTTCCACCCGTCACCCCCGAGGACGCCTCGGCCGGCGTGACCACCGTTCTCGGCGAGACCGAGATCGCGCGGGCGCTGACCCGCATCGCCCATGAGATCGTCGAGCGCAACAAGGGCGCGCACGACGTGGTCCTCCTGGGCATCCCCACCCGAGGCGTCCCCCTGGCCGTGCGGCTCGCCGAGCGCCTCGCGACGATCGAGCCGGGTCTCGACACCGCGAGCATCGTGGGTGAGCTCGACGTCACCATGTACCGCGACGACCTGCACAAGCACCCGGTCCGCACCATCGGCGCGACCCGCCTGCCGGCCTCCGGGATCGACGGCAAGGTCGTCGTCCTGGTCGACGACGTGCTGTTCTCCGGTCGCACCATCCGCGCGGCGCTCGACGCGATCAGCGACATCGGCCGCCCCCGCGCGGTCCAGCTCGCCGCGCTGGTCGACCGCGGGCACCGCGAGCTGCCGATCCGTCCCGACTACGTGGGCAAGAACCTGCCCACCTCCCTCTCCGAGCGCGTGAGCGTGCGCCTCGTCGAGACCGACGGACCTGTCGACGGCGCCGCCACGGGTGAGCCCGTGGCCGACGCGGTCCTGATCAGCCAGCGGCCCACCACGTCCAGCGAGGGCACCCGATGAAGCACCTGCTGTCCACCGCGGACCTCTCGCGCGCCGACGCGATCCGTATCCTCGACACGGCCGCGCAGATGGCCGCGACGCAGTCGCGCGAGATCAAGAAGCTCCCGACGCTGCGCGGTCGCACGGTCGTCAACCTGTTCTTCGAGGACTCGACGCGCACCCGGATCTCGTTCGAGACCGCGGCCAAGCGGCTGTCGGCCGACGTCATCAACTTCTCGGCCAAGGGGTCGAGCGTGTCCAAGGGCGAGTCGCTCAAGGACACGGCCCTGACCCTGCAGGCCATGGGCGCCGACGCGGTCGTGATCCGCCACCAGGCCTCGGGTGCCCCGCACACGCTCGCGCACGCCGGCTGGGTCGACTCGGCGGTCGTCAACGCGGGCGACGGGATGCACCAGCACCCCACGCAGGCGCTGCTCGACGCGTTCACCATGCGCCGCCACCTGGTCGGGCGCGGCGCCGCGGGCGCCTCGATCACCGGCGACCCTACCGGCCAGGACCTCGCGGGCCTGCGGGTCGCGATCGTCGGCGACGTGCTGCACTCGCGCGTGGCCCGTTCCAACGTCCACCTGCTGCACACGCTCGGCGCGAAGGTCACCCTGGTGGCCCCGCCCACGCTCGTGCCCGTGGGTGTCGAGACCTGGCCGTGCGACGTCTCGTACCACCTCGACGAGGTCCTCGCGGAGACCGCCCCGGACGCCGTGATGATGCTCCGCGTCCAGCGCGAGCGCATGAGCGGCTCGGGAGCAGGTGGGGGAGCGTTCTTCCCCAACCCGCTCGAGTACACGCGCAACTTCGGGCTCGACGGGCGCCGCCTGGCGCTCCTGCCCGACCACTCCATCGTCATGCACCCCGGCCCCATGAACCGTGGCCTGGAGATCTCGGCGGAGGCCGCCGACTCACCGCGCGCGGTGATCGTCGAGCAGGTCGCCAACGGGGTCGCGGTGCGCATGGCCGTCCTCTACCTGCTCCTCGCGGGCGACGCTTCCACGGAAAGGGCTGGACTCGAATGAGCGAGCAGACCACGAACCCCACCTACGTCCTGCAGGGCGCGGCACCGCTGGGCGCCGACCCGGTCGACCTGGTCCTCGCGGGCGGCGTCATCACCGAGGTCCGCGCGGCGAACAGCCCGGTCACGGACGGCGAGACCGTCGTCGACGCGGCCGGCCTGGTCGCCCTGCCCGGCCTCGTCGACCTGCACACGCACCTGCGCGAGCCGGGGCGCGAGGACGCCGAGACCATCGTCTCGGGCACGCGCGCCGCGGCCGTGGGCGGCTTCACCGCGGTGCACGCCATGGCCAACACGACCCCGGTCGCGGACACCGCGGGCGTCGTCGAGCAGGTCTGGCGGATCGGGCGCGACGCGGGCTGGGTCGACGTCCACCCGGTCGGCGCGGTCAGCGTGGGCCTCGAGGGCCACCACCTCGCCGAGATCGGCGCCATGGCCGACTCGGCCGCGCGCGTGCGCGTGTTCTCGGACGACGGCAAGTGCGTCTGGGACCCCATCCTGATGCGCCGCGCCCTGGAGTACGTCAAGGCGTTCGACGGCGTCGTGGCCCAGCACGCGCAGGAGCCCCGCCTCACGGAGGGCGCCCAGATGAACGAGGGCGTCGTCTCGGCCGAGCTTGGTCTCGCGGGCTGGCCCGCGGTCGCCGAGGAGGCGATCATCGCGCGCGACGTGCTGCTCGCCGAGCACGTGGGCTCGCGCCTGCACGTGTGCCACCTGTCCACGGCCGGCTCGGTCGAGATCATCCGCTGGGCCAAGGGCCGCGGGATCGACGTGACGGCCGAGGTCACCCCGCACCACCTCATCCTTACCGACGAGCTCGCGCGCGACTACGACCCGACGTTCAAGGTCAACCCTCCGCTACGTACCGCGGCGGACGTCGAGGCCGTGCGCCAGGGCCTGGCCGACGGCACGATCGACATCGTCGCGACCGACCACGCCCCGCACACGCGCGAGGACAAGGACTGCGAGTGGGCCGCGGCCGCGTTCGGCATGACGGGCCTGGAGACGGCCCTGAGCGTCGTGCAGGAGACCATGGTCGACTCGGGCCGCATGACCTGGGCGGACGTGGCGCGCGTCCTGTCGGCCGCGCCCGCGCGCATCGGCCGCATCGACGAGGGCCCGACGGCGCAGGGTCGCCCCCTCGAGGTCGGCGAGCCCGCCAACGTGGTCCTCGTGGACCCGGCGGCCCGGCGCGTGGTCGACGGCTCGGCGCAGGCCACGGCGAGCACCAACACGCCCTTCCAGGGCTACGAGCTCCCGGGACGGGTCGTCGCGACCTTCCTGCGCGGGCGCGCGACCGTCCTGGACGGCACCCCGGTCGAGCAGGTCGTGGGGGTCCGCTCGTGAACCTCCCCCTGCCCGTCGCGGTCGGCATCTGGGTCGTCATCGGCCTGGTCCTGCTCACGGTCGTCTTCGTGGGCCTCAAGCGCCTGACGACCCGCACGGCCCAGACCGTCCCCGCCCCGCCGGCCGTCCCCGAGGGCGACCTGGGCGAGGTGCTGGCCGGCCCCGTGACCGCGGTCTACGTCTCCAGCACGCTCGCGGGGGACTGGCTCGCCCGCGTCGGGGCGCACCGCCTCGGCTTCCGGTCGAACGCGACCGTGACCGTGCACCGCACCGGAGTCCTGGTCTCCCGACAGGGCGCACCCGACCTCTTCCTGGCCGCGAGCGCCCTCGAGGCCGTCTCGCTGGCCCCCGGGATGGCGGGCAAGTACGTGGGCAAGGACGGCCTGGTCGTGCTGACCTGGACCGTCCCCGCGGCCGGGGACGCGCCCGCCACACGCCTGGATACTGGACTGCGGACCCAGCAGACCGCCGACCGTGCCACCCTCCTGAACGCCGTGCGCGAGCTTCTTCCCGCCGCCGACGGCGCACCGAACGACGACTCGAAGGAGCCGCAGCAGTGAGCATCTCGACCCCCAGCACGGACGCCCAGGCCGACGACCGGACCGCGGTCCTGGTCCTCGAGGACGGCACGACCCTGACGGGCCTGGCCTACGGGGCCCGTGGCACGACGTTCGGCGAGATCGTCTTCAACACCGGCATGACCGGCTACCAGGAGACGCTGACCGACCCGTCCTACCACCGGCAGATCGTCGTCATGACGGCCCCCCACATCGGGAACACGGGAGTCAACGACGAGGACGCCGAGTCGACCCGCATCTGGGTCAGCGGCTACGTGGTGCGCGACCCTGCGCGCCGCGCCTCGAACTGGCGCGCGACGCGCTCGCTCGACGAGGACCTCGCGGCGCAGGGCGTCGTGGGCATCAGCTCGATCGACACGCGTGCCCTCACGCGCCACCTGCGCGAGCTCGGCACGATGCGTGCGGGCATCTTCTCGGGCGAGGACCTGCGTCGTGGCGGCTACCCGCGCCCCACGGAGGAGCTCGTCGAGCTCGTCCGCTCGGCCCCGGCCATGACGGGCGCGGACCTGGCCCGCGAGGTCAGCACGCCCGAGGCGTACGTCGTGGAGCCCTCGGGCGAGCACGCCGGCCAGGAGCCGGTCGCGACGGTCGTCGCGGTCGACCTGGGCATCAAGGCCATGACGCCCCAGCGCCTCGCCGAGCGCGGCGTGCGGGTGCACGTCGTGCCGAGCACGACCACGATCGACCAGATCGTCGCGCTCGCGCCCGACGGCGTGTTCTTCTCCAACGGCCCGGGCGACCCGGGCGCGGCGACGACCGAGGTCGAGCTGCTGCGCGCGGTCCTCGACCGCGGCATCCCGTACTTCGGCATCTGCTTCGGCAACCAGATCCTGGGCCGCGCGCTCGGGTACGGCACCTACAAGCTCGGCTACGGCCACCGCGGCATCAACCAGCCGGTGCTCGACCGCACCACGGGCAAGGTCGAGGTCACCGCGCACAACCACGGCTTCGCCGTCGACGCCCCGCGCGACGGGGAGTCGGTCGCCCCGCACGACGGCGGGCGCTACGGCCGCGTCGTCGTCTCGCACATCGGTCTCAACGACCAGGTCGTCGAGGGGCTCGCGTGCCTCGACCGCCCGGCCTTCTCGGTGCAGTACCACCCCGAGGCCGCAGCGGGCCCGCACGACGCCGCCTACCTCTTCGACCGCTTCCTCGACCTGATGCGCGACTCCGCAGGGGCCTCCGGCTCCGCGACGAACGCCGCCCCGGTCACCCCGTCCTCCGAAAGTGAGATCTGAGCCGTGCCTCGCAGAACTGACATCTCCAGCGTCCTGGTGATCGGCTCCGGGCCGATCGTCATCGGCCAGGCGTGCGAGTTCGACTACTCGGGCACGCAGGCCTGCCGCGTCCTGAAGGAGGAGGGCCTGCGGGTCATCCTCGTCAACTCGAACCCCGCCACGATCATGACGGACCCCGAGTTCGCCGACGCGACCTACGTCGAGCCCATCACGACCGAGGTCCTGACGACCATCATCGCCAAGGAGCGCCCCGACGCGCTGCTCGCGACCCTCGGCGGCCAGACGGCCCTCAACGCCGCGATCGCGCTCGACGAGGCCGGGGTCCTCGCGCAGTACGACGTCGAGCTCATCGGGGCGAACATCGCCGCGATCGAGAAGGGCGAGGACCGCCAGCAGTTCAAGGAGGTCGTCGAGAAGTGCGGCGGCGAGAGCGCCCGCTCGGAGATCATCCACACGATCGACGAGGCCATCGCGGCCGCCGACTCGCTCGGCTACCCCATGGTCGTGCGCCCCTCCTTCACCATGGGCGGTCTCGGCTCGGGCATCGCCTACGACGAGCAGGACCTGCGCCGCATCGTGGGCCAGGGCCTGCACTACTCGCCCACGACCGAGGTGCTCCTCGAGGAGTCGATCCTCGGCTGGAAGGAGTACGAGCTCGAGCTCATGCGCGACACCGCGGACAACGTGGTCGTCGTGTGCTCGATCGAGAACGTGGACCCGGTCGGCGTGCACACGGGCGACTCGGTCACGGTCGCCCCGGCGCTCACGCTCACGGACCGCGAGTTCCAGAAGCTGCGCGACATCGGCATCGCGGTCATCCGCGAGGTCGGCGTCGACACGGGCGGCTGCAACATCCAGTACGCGGTGCACCCCGACACGGGCCGCATCATCGTCATCGAGATGAACCCGCGCGTCTCGCGCTCGTCGGCGCTGGCGTCCAAGGCCACGGGGTTCCCGATCGCGAAGATCGCCGCGAAGCTCGCGGTGGGCTACACGCTCGACGAGATCCCCAACGACATCACGCAGGTCACGCCCGCGTCGTTCGAGCCCACGCTCGACTACGTCGTGGTCAAGGTCCCGCGCTTCGCGTTCGAGAAGTTCCCGGCCGCGGACCCGACGCTCTCGACGACCATGAAGTCGGTCGGCGAGGCCATGGCCATGGGCCGCAACTTCACCGAGGCGCTCGGCAAGGCCATGCGGTCGATCGACAAGGCCGGCTCGGTCTTCCACTGGGACGGCGAGCCCGTCTCGGGCGAGGCGCTCGACGAGCTCCTGGCGGAGATCGCCCGCCCGACCGAGGGCCGCCTGGTCGCGACCCAGCAGGCGCTGCGCGCCGGCGCGAGCCTCGAGCAGGTCTTCGAGGCCACCAAGATCGACCCGTGGTTCCTGGACCAGATCCAGCTCATCAACGAGGTCGCCGAGTCGGTCGCCTCGGCCGACGCGCTCACGCGCGACGTGCTGCTCGAGGCCAAGCGCCACGGTCTGTCGGACCCGCAGATCGCGAAGCTGCGCGGCATGGGTGCGGCGGGGGAGTCCACGGTCCGAGAGGTCCGCTACGCGCTCGACGTGCGCCCGGTCTACAAGACGGTCGACACGTGCGCGGCCGAGTTCGCCGCCAAGACGCCGTACCACTACTCGTCGTACGACCTCGAGTCCGAGGTCGCACCGCGCGAGCGTCCCGCGGTCCTGATCCTGGGCTCGGGCCCCAACCGCATCGGTCAGGGCATCGAGTTCGACTACTCGTGCGTGCACGCGACCCTCGCGCTCAAGGACGAGTACGAGACCGTCATGGTCAACTGCAACCCGGAGACCGTCTCGACGGACTACGACACCTCGGACCGCCTCTACTTCGAGCCGCTCACGTTCGAGGACGTCCTCGAGGTCTACCAGGCCGAGCTCGCCGCGGGACCCGTCGCGGGCATCATCGTGCAGCTCGGCGGCCAGACCCCGCTGAGCCTCGCGCAGCGACTGGCCGACGCGGGCCTGCCCATCCTCGGCACCTCGCCCGAGGCCATCGACGCGGCCGAGGACCGTGGCGTGTTCGGTCGCGTCCTGGCCGAGGCGGGCCTGCCCGCCCCGGCGTTCGGCACGGCGACGTCCCTGGCCGAGGCCCAGGAGATCGCCGAGGGCATCGGCTACCCGGTGCTCGTGCGTCCCTCCTACGTGCTCGGTGGGCGCGGCATGGAGATCGTCTACTCGGCCGAGCAGCTCACGGGCTACGTCGAGCGTGCGCTGCACGCCGCCGCGACCGACGACCGCACCACGACGGGCTCGCTGCCCGCGCCGCTGCTCATCGACCGCTTCCTCGACGACGCGATGGAGATCGACGTCGACGCGCTCTACGACGGCACCGAGATGTACCTCGGCGGCGTCATGGAGCACATCGAGGAGGCCGGCATCCACTCGGGCGACTCGGCCTGCGTGCTGCCCCCCGTCTCGCTGAGCGAGGCCGAGATCGAGCGCATCCGCCGCTCGACCGAGGCCATCGCCAAGGGCGTGGGCGTGCGCGGCCTGCTCAACGTGCAGTACGCGCTGGTCTCGGACGTCCTGTACGTCCTGGAGGCCAACCCGCGCGCCTCGCGCACGGTCCCGTTCGTCTCCAAGGCCACGGGAGTCTCCCTGGCCAAGGCCGCTGCCCGTGTCATGGTGGGCGAGTCGATCGCCGACCTGCGCGCGAGCGGCATCCTGCCCGCCGAGGGCGACGGCGGGACGCTCGACCTCGACGCCCCCATCGCGGTCAAGGAGGCCGTGCTGCCGTTCAAGCGGTTCCGCACGACCGACGGCATCGTGGTCGACACGGTCCTGGGCCCGGAGATGCGCTCGACGGGTGAGGTCATGGGCTTCGACCGCGACTTCCCGCGCGCGTTCGCCAAGTCCCAGGCGGCGGCGTTCGGCGGCCTGCCGACCAAGGGCTCGGTCTTCGTGTCGGTCGCGGACCGCGACAAGCGTTCGATCGTCTTCCCGATCAAGCGCCTCACCGAGCTGGGCTTCGAGATCCTCGCGACCCAGGGCACCGCGGGCGTCCTGCGCCGCAACGGCATCCCTGCCACGATCGTGCGCAAGTTCTCCTCGGGCCGCGGCGCGGACGGTGAGCCGACGATCGTCGACCTCATCACCGAGGGCAAGGTCGACATGGTCATCAACACACCCTCGGGCCAGGGCGCGCGCGCCGACGGCTACGAGATCCGCGCAGCCACGACCGCCGCGGACAAGCCGATCGTCACGACGACCCAGCAGCTCGCTGCCGCCGTCCAGGGCATCGAGGCGGTGCTCGCGGGTCCGTTCGACGTGTGGAGCCTGCAGGAGCACATGACGGCCACGGCCGCGCGTCACGCCGCGGCGGACGCGTGAGCGCCGCCGTGACCCCGGCCCGTCGCCCCTTCGGGGAGCGGCTCGCCGCGGCCATGGACTCCCTCGGGCCGCTGTGCGTGGGCATCGACCCGCACCCGGGCCTGCTCGCGGCGTGGGGCTTGCCCGACGACGCCACGGGGGTCCGTGAGTTCGGCCTGCGGGTCGTGGAGGCCGTGGGTGGGCACGTCGCTGCGCTCAAGCCGCAGTCGGCGCTGTTCGAGCGCCACGGCTCGCGCGGGGTCGCGGCGCTCGAGGAGGTCCTGGCCGCTGCGGCGGCCGCGGGGCCGTCCGGGACGCTGACGATCGTCGACGCCAAGCGCGGCGACATCGGGTCGACCATGGCGGGGTACGCGGACGCCTACCTGCGCGACGGCTCGCCGCTCGCGGGTGACGCGCTGACGGTCTCGCCGTACCTGGGCTTCGGGTCGCTGACCCCGGCCGTGGAGGCCGCGCTCGAGACGGGGCGCGGGCTGTTCGTGCTGTGCCTGACGTCCAACCCGGAGGGCGCTTCGGTCCAGCACGCCCGCACGGGCGCCGGGGCCGACGTCCGCTCGGTCGCCGCGCGCATCGCGGCGGAGGCCGCGGCCCTCAACGAGGGTGTGGACCCGCTCGGGTCGATCGGGCTGGTCGTGGGCGCGACCATCGGTGACGCGGCGCGCAACACCGGGGTGGACCTGCCGGCCGTCAACGGGCCGCTGCTGGCTCCCGGGGTCGGTGCGCAGGGCGCTGGCGCGGCCGAGCTCGCCGCGGTGTTCGGCGACGCTCGTCGCCAGGTGCTCGCGTCGACCTCGCGCGGTGTGCTCGCGGCCGGGCCCGACGCGGCCTCGCTCCTCGAGGCGGCACGGACGGCCTCGCGCGAGGCGGCTGACGCGCTGCGCGGCTGAGAACCAGCAGCACGCTCGCAGACGTCCGAGGGGGCGCCCACCGATTCCGGTGGGCGCCCCCTCGGACGTGGGGCGGCTCTTGACGCGACCTGACAGACTCGCCCCATGACCTCCTCCCTCGCTGCTCACGCCCGGACGAACGACCCCGGAGCCCTCGACATCCCCGGGACCTGGAACGCACGCGACGTGGGTGGTCGCGCCGTGCCGGTCGGCGCCACCGAGCCGTTGCGTACCGGCGTCCTGCTGCGCACCGCCGGCCTGTCCAGGCTGACGCCCGAGGGCGTGGCCGCGCTCGAGGCGCTCGGCGTGACCGTCGACCTCGACCTGCGTGGCGAGGACGAGGTCGAGCGCGACGGGCAGGACGTCGTCCCGGCGACCACGCGGGTGGTGCCCCGGCGGATGGACCCGGGCGCCGGCGTCGGGCACGCGCTGCGCGCCTCGAGCGACGGGGCAGACGGCGTCGACGCCGAGGACTCCGAGGAACGGTCGGCCGACACCGCCGCGATGATCGGTCAGCTGATCGGTTCGAAGGACCCGCAGGCGCTGGCCCGTGCCATGATGCACGGCGTCTATGCGACGTTCGTCACGGACCCGGGGATCCGCAGGACGGTCGGAGCGGCGCTGCAGGACGTCGCAGACGCCGACGGCGCGGTCGTCGTGCACTGCTCGGCGGGCAAGGACCGCACGGGGTGGATCGTCGCCCTGGTCCAGCACGTCTGTGGCGTGAGCGACGAGGACCGGCTCGCCGAGTACCTCGCGAGCGCCGCCGCGGTCGAGGGCATGGCCGCCGTGATCCCCCCGATCCCCGGGCTCGACAAGGAGGCGCTGACGCCGCTGCTGGGCGTCGAGCCCGAGTACCTGCAGGGAGCGTGGACGCTCGCCGAGCAGGAGTTCGGGAGCATCGACGGATACCTCGACGCGTGCGGCGTCGAGCCTGCGACCAGGGAGAAGATCGTCAGGAAGTTCGCTGCTCAGGGCGTGTGAACGTTGCCTGACCTGCCAGGTGTGACTAGTTTCGAAGGTGTCGAGGTCGCCACCGGGGCTCGTGATCCGGTCGGCGGCCCCGGTGCACGTGTGGGCCCATCCGTCTGAGGACAAGTAGGTGACTTGCGTGGCACTACCATCCCTGACCCCCGAGCAGCGCGCGGCCAATCTCGAGAAGGCGGCCGAGGCGCGTCGAGCTCGCGCCGAGGTCAAGAACCGGCTGAAGTACTCCCAGGGCTCTCTCGCCGAGGTGATCGAGCAGGGCCGCACCGACGACGTGATCGGCAAGCTGCGCGTCGTCGCGCTGCTGGAGTCGCTCCCCGGCGTAGGTAAGGTGAAGGCCCGGGCGATCATGGAAGAGATCGGGATCGCCGAGACGCGTCGCGTCCGCGGGCTGGGACCCCACCAGTCCGCGGCGCTCATCGAGAGGTTTGGCTGACATTTCCGCTTCACCTGCTGCGCCGGTTGCCTCGTCACCCGCCGCACCACAGCATCCTGCCCGCCTGACCGTCCTGGCGGGCCCGACCGCCGTCGGGAAGGGGACCGTGTCCGCGGACATCCGCGCCCGCTACCCGCAGGTGTGGCTGTCCGTGTCCGCGACGACCCGTGAGGCACGCCCCGGCGAGGTGGACGGTGTCCACTACCACTTCATCTCGACCGAGGAGTTCGACCGCATGGTCGCCCAGGGCGAGATGCTCGAGTGGGCCGTGGTGCACGGACGCAACCGGTACGGCACCCCGCGTCGACCGGTCGAGGAGAAGCTCGCGGCGGGCGTGCCCGCGCTGCTGGAGATCGACCTCCAGGGGGCGCGTCAGGTCCGCGCCTCGATGCCGGAGGCGCGGTTCGTGTTCCTCGCCCCGCCCAGCTGGGAGGAGCTCGAGCGGCGCCTCGTGGGGCGCGGCACGGAGGGACCTGAGGAGCGTGAGCGCCGCCTGGCGACCGCACGCGTCGAGCTGGCCGCCGAGCCGGAGTTCGACGTCGTGATCGTCAACGACGAGGTGCACCGCGCGACCGACGCGCTCGTCGAGGCCATGGGGCTGACGCCCGTCGCCTGAGAGGGTGCCGCAGAACCGTGCACGGGGAGGGCCGTCGAGCAGGACGGACCGGTCCTCCCGAGGATTTGTGCCTGCCCAGTAGACTGGTCGTCAGGCGCGTGCGTGCTGAGCGCGCGCAACCTCGTGATCCACCAGGCTGTACCCGATCCGCACGTCGTACCTGAACCATCCATCCTGCACCGGCTCTGACAGGCCGTCGCAGGTCCCCCTGACTCACGGAGTGAGACTGTGTCCGGAACCATCGCCGCCCCCGAGGGCATCACCGACCCGCCCATCGACAAGCTGCTGGAGCGCGCCGACTCCAAGTACGCGCTCGTGATCTACGCCGCCAAGCGCGCGCGCCAGATCAACGCGTACTACTCGCAGCTCAACGAGGGCCTGCTGGAGAACGTGGGCCCGCTCGTCGAGACCCGCAACCAGGAGAAGCCGCTGTCGATCGCGATGCGCGAGATCAACCAGGGCCTGCTCACCATCGAGACCGTGGACGTCCCGGCTCCCTGATCGTCGACCGCCTCCGGGCGGGCGGACGTTCCGTGCGAGGCGTGGGCGCGAGGGAGGGCTCGTACCGATGAGGATCCTGCTGGGTGTCAGCGGGGGAGTGGCGGCCTACAAGGCCGTCCTCCTGCTGCGTCTCCTGCGTGAGCAGGGGCACCGGGTGCGAGTCGTCCCCACCGCCTCCGCGCTGCGCTTCGTGGGCGCGCCCACGTTCGAGGCGCTCTCGGGCGAGAAGGTCAGCACCGAGGTGTTCGACGACGTCCCGCAGGTCGCGCACGTCGCGCTCGGCCAGGGCGCGGACCTGGTGATCGTCGCCCCCGCCACGGCGGACCTCCTCGCGCGCGCTGCCGCCGGCCGCGCGGACGACCTGCTGACCTCGACCCTCCTGACGGTGCACTGCCCCGTGGTCATGGCCCCGGCCATGCACACCGAGATGTGGCAGCACCCGGCGACCGTGGCCAACGTCGCGACGCTGCGCTCGCGCGGCGTCCACGTGATCGAGCCGGCCAGCGGCCGGCTCACGGGCAAGGACACGGGCCCCGGGCGCCTGCCCGAGCCCGAGGACATCGCTCGCCTCGCGCTCGAGGTCGCCGGCCGGGCAGGAGCCCGCGGGGCTCCCCAGGACCTGGCCGGCCTGCACGTGGTCGTCTCGGCCGGAGGCACGCGCGAGCCCATCGACCCGGTGCGCTTCATCGGGAACCTGTCGAGCGGACGCCAGGGCGTCGCGCTCGCCCGCGCGGCCCAGGACCGGGGCGCACGCGTGACCCTCGTCGGGGCGAACCTCACCGAGCCCCTCGACGGGATCGAGGACGTCGTGCGCGTCGGGTCGACCGCCGAGCTGCGGGACGCGGTCCGCGCGGCCGCGCCGAGCGCCGACGTGGTGGTCATGACGGCCGCGGTCGCGGACTTCCGCCCCGCACGCACCCCGGGCGCCAAGATCAAGAAGGTGCCGGGCCAGGGGCCCGCGCCCATCGAGCTCGTCGAGAACCCGGACATCCTGGCCGAGCTGGCGCGCGAGCGCCTGCGACCCGGGCAGGTCGTGGTCGGGTTCGCGGCCGAGACGGGCGACGAGACCGGGGACGTCCTGCACCACGGCCGCGCCAAGGCGCGCCGCAAGGGCGCCGACCTGCTGGTGATCAACCCGGTCGGCGGCGGCCGAGGGTTCGGCACGGACAGCAACGAGGTCACGATCGTCGACGCGCAGGGCGAGACCGTCGCCCAGGCCGCCGGGTCCAAGCGCGAGGTCGCGGACGCGGTGTGGGACGCGGTCCTCAAGCTCTCGCCGCCGCTCGCAGCGACCACGGACTGAGATCTCCTTCACGTCTCAGTGGTCGGATGCCGCGTATCACCTAGCGGGACAGTACGCTGGATCCCATGAGTTCTGACGACCTGCGCCTGTTCACGTCCGAGTCCGTGACGGAAGGCCACCCGGACAAGGTCTGTGATCAGATCTCCGACGCGATCCTCGATGCGCTCCTCGAGCAGGACCCCACCTCGCGTGTCGCGGTCGAGACCATGGTGACCACGGGTCTGGTCCACGTCGCGGGCGAGGTGACGACCAACGCGTACGTCGAGATCCCGCAGATCATCCGCGACGTCGTCCGGGGGATCGGCTACACGTCGTCAGCGATCGGCTTCGACGGCGACTCGTGCGGCGTCTCGGTCTCGATCGGCCAGCAGTCCCCGGACATCGCCCAGGGCGTCGACAAGAGCCTGGAAGAGCGAGATGACTCCTCGGGCCCGAGCATCTCGCGTGACCCGCTCGACGCCCAGGGCGCCGGCGACCAGGGCCTGATGTTCGGTTACGCGAGCGACGAGACCCCCACGCTCCTGCCGTTGCCGATCTTCCTCGCGCACCGCCTGGCCGAGCGTCTCGCCCGGGTCCGCAAGGACGGGTCGCTGCCGGGCCTGCGCCCCGACGGCAAGACGCAGGTGACCATCGGCTACGACGGCGACCGCGCGGTCCGCCTCGACACCGTGGTGCTCTCGACCCAGCACGACGAGGACGTCCTGCAGGAGACGCTGCGCGCACAGGTCGCCGAGCTCGTCGTGGCCCCGGTCCTCGAAGGGCTCGACCTGGACGTCGCAGACTTCCGCCTGCTCGTGAACCCGACGGGCAAGTTCGTGATCGGCGGCCCCCAGGGTGATGCCGGGCTCACGGGCCGCAAGATCATCGTCGACACCTACGGCGGCATGGCCCGGCACGGCGGCGGCGCGTTCTCGGGCAAGGACCCGTCGAAGGTCGACCGTTCGGCCGCCTACGCCACGCGCTGGGTCGCCAAGAACGTCGTCGCGGCCGGGCTCGCGCGCCGTTGTGAGGTCCAGGTCGCGTACGCGATCGGCAAGGCCCACCCCGTGGGCCTGTACGTCGAGACGTTCGGCACCGAGACGGTCCCGGTCGAGCGCATCCGTGCCGCGATCGACCAGGTCTTCGACCTGCGCCCGGCCGCGATCATCGCGGACCTGGACCTGCTGCGCCCCATCTACTCCCAGACCGCGGCCTACGGGCACTTCGGTCGCGAGCTGCCCGACTTCACGTGGGAGCGCACGGACCGCGTCGCCGCGCTCCAGGCCGCGGTCTGACCCGCGTCGCGCGGTTCGCCCGGTGTGGGTGGCGCGTGCTGAGATAGGGCGATGACCAGCCAGGACACCGCTAGCGAGGACGCGGGCGAGCAGCTCACGCTGCTCCCCGCTCCCGAGGCGGCTCCGCGGGCTGCGCGGTCCCCGGGCAAAGGGGCACGCCCGGTGGGGGCGCTCGAGCTCTCGAGCGACCTGCCCGTCGCACGCGTGGTCCTCGACCTGTCGCCTCACCACCTGGACCGCACGTTCGACTACCTGGTCCCGGCCGCGATGGCCGCGGGCGTCCAGCCCGGGGTCCGCGTCAAGGCGCGGTTCGGGCCGCAGGAGGTGGACGGGTTCGTCCTGGCCCGGGCCGAGCACAGCGACCACGACGGCCGTCTCGTGCCGCTCAAGCGCCTCGTCTCTCCCGAGCAGGTGCTCACCCCGCAGGTCGCGCAGCTGTGCCGCACGGTCGCGGACCACTACGCGGGCACCCTCTCCGACGTCCTGCGCCTCGCGATCCCACCGCGTCACGCGCGGGCGGAAGCGGCGCCGTCGAGCAACGAGCCGGTCGTCCCGGACGCCCCGGCTGACCCGAGCGCCGGCGCCCCGGGCCCTGCGAGCGCCCCGGAGCCCGCAGCGCCCGGCGCCCGTGCGGGTGCACGTAACCTCGCGGCGCCCGTGGAGGCAGTGGACGCGCCTGCGGGCCCGGCGCGCCCCTCCGAGTGGGCCCCCTACCGCGGCGGCGCCGCGTTCCTGAACCACCTGGTCGGCGGGTCGGGCCCGCGCGCGGTCTGGACGGCCCTGCCGGGCCGCGTGGCCGACGGCGTGCCCGTCCAGGGCGCCCGGGCCGCGGGCGGGCGCGGGGCAGGCGACGAGGACCCGGCGCAGGCCGTCCAGCACTGGGCACTGGCCCTGGCCGAGGCCGTGCGCGCGACCGTGACGGGCGGGCGCGGGGCGCTCGTCGTGCTGCCGGACGCGCGGGACGTCGACCAGATGGCGCGCGCGCTCGAGCTCGCCGGCTACACGGCCCGCACGGCGCGCCAGGACGGGCAGTTCGTGCGGCTCACCGCGGACGAGGGCCCCTCGCCGCGCTACCGCAGCTTCCTCGCGGCGCTGCGGGGCGAGGTACCGATCGTGATCGGCACGCGGGCCGCGGCGTTCGCGCCCGTCCAGGACCTGGGCCTCGTGGCGTGCTGGAACGACGGCGAGGAGACCCTCGCCGAGCCCCGCTCGCCCTACCCGCACGCGCGTGAGGTCCTCGCGCTGCGCAGCGAGCTGGAGGGGGCCGCGTTCCTGCTCGGCTCGGTCAGCCGCACGGTGCAGGCCCAGGCGCTGCTCGAGTCGGGCTGGGCCCGGGAGGTCGCGGCGCCGCGCGAGGTGCTGCGCGCGCGGGCCCCGCGGGTGCGGGCGCTGACGTCGGTCGAGCTCGCGTCGGAGGGGGCTGGGGCCGCCGCGCGCCTGCCGAGCGCGGCGTGGCGTGCCGTGCGGGACGCGCTGGGCGCCGGGCCGGTGCTGGTCCAGGTCCCGCGCGCCGGGTACATGCCCGTGGTGGCGTGCGCCCGCTGCCGCACGGCCGCGCACTGCGGCACGTGCCACGGGCCGCTCATGCTGCCCGGGCCCGGGGCCCCGCCGCAGTGCGCGTGGTGCGGGGCCCTGGCCGGGGCGTGGTCGTGCGACGAGTGCCACTGGACGGGCCTGCGCTCGGTGCGCGTCGGGTCGGGTCGCACGGCCGAGGAGCTCGGCCGCGCCTTCCCGGGCGTGGCGGTGCGCGTCTCGGGGGCGAGCGCCCCGGGCGGGGTGATCGCCGCCGTCGGGCCGCGCCCCGCCGTGGTCGTGGCGACCCCGGGTGCCGAGCCCGTGGCCGAGGGCGGCTACGCGGCCGCGCTGCTGCTCGACGCGGCGCTGAGCACCGCGCACGTGGGGCTCGCGGTCGCCCAGGACGCCCTGCACCGCTGGCTCGCGGCCGCGGGCCTGGTGCGCTCGGCGCGCGAGGGCGGCCAGGTGCTGCTCGTGGGCGACGCGGCCCCGGGGCCCACCAACGCCCTGGTGCGCTGGGACCCGGCGGGGTTCGCGGACCGCGAGCTGGCCGAGCGCCGCGAGCTCGACCTGCCGCCCGCGGTGCGGGTCGCCGCGGTCACGGGGGACCGGCAGGCCGTGGACGCGGTCGTCGCCCGGGTGGGCCTGGCGGACGCCTCGACGACGCTCGGGCCCGTGGAGGTCGCCGAGGCCGCGGGACGCCCCGCGCGCGGCGGCCCGGCGCGCGACCCGTCGCTGCAGCCGCCCGTGCGCACGATCGTGCGTGTGCCGCTGCGCGAGGGGCGCCGGCTCGCGCGCGAGCTCTCGGCCTCCCTCGCGGTGCGCTCGGCGAAGCGAGAGGGTGGGACCGTCCGCGTCCAGCTCGACCCCAAGGAGATGTTGTGAACCCCGCCACGCCCCCGACCCCGAGCACCGACCCCGGGGGGAGCGCACCCGCCCCCGTGATCGACACCGTGCTCTTCGACTTCGGCAACGTCCTGGTGACGTGGGACCCGTACGCGGCCTACGAGGGACGCATGGCCCGCGCCGACGTCGAGGCCTTCTTCGAGGCCGTCGACTTCCCCACGTTCAACGCGCGTCAGGACGCGGGCCGGTCCTGGGCCGACGCGCGCCGCGAGCTCGCCGAGCACCACCCCGAGCACGTGAGCACGCTCGACGTGTACACCGAGAACTTCGCGGCGAGCCTCGTGGGGCCCGTGCCCGGCACCGAGGAGGTCGTGCGCGAGCTGCGCGCGCTCGGCGTCCGGCTGTACGGGCTCACGAACTGGTCCGCGGAGATGTTCCACGAGGCCGAGCCCGCCGCCCCGGCGGTCGGGCTCATGGAGGACGTCCTGGTCTCGGGGCGCGTGGGGCTCGTCAAGCCGGACCCGCGCATCTTCGAGGTCGCGGCCGAGCGCTTCGCCCTGGACCCCGCGCGCACGCTCTTCGTCGACGACTCCGTGGCGAACGTCACGGCCGCCCGGGCGCTGGGCTTCCGGACGCTGCGCTTCGAGCACGTCGAGGGGCTGCGCGCGAGGCTGCGAGAGCTCGGCGTCCAGGTCGCCGCGGCCTGATCCGCGCCCTGACCCGGCCCGGGCGCCGACGCCGCACCGGGCCCCGCGCACCGCCCGGTCCGGGCCAGCGCCGTCCCTGCCCGCAGGGGTGCACCGCCTAGACTCGCCCCATGCGTGTGCTCTTCGCCGGAACCCCGGAAGCGGCCGTCCCGGCCCTCGATGCCCTGATCGACTCCCGGCACGAGGTGGTCGCCGTCCTCACCCGCGCCGACGCGCCCTCGGGCCGCGGCCGCAAGCTGACCCCGAGCCCCGTGCGGGTCCGGGCCGAGGAGGCCGGGATCCCGGTCCTCACCGACTGGCCCCGCGGCGCGGAGTTCGTCGCCCGGCTCGAGGCCCTCGAGATCGACTGCGCACCCGTCGTGGCGTACGGGCAGATCCTGCGCCGCGAGGTGCTCGACGTGCCCCGCTACGGCTGGGTCAACCTGCACTTCTCGGTGCTGCCCGCCTGGCGCGGCGCAGCCCCCGTGCAGCGCGCGATCATCGCGGGCGACGAGGTCACCGGCGCCACGACCTTCCTCCTCGAGGAGGGCCTGGACACCGGCCCCGTGCTGGGCACCGCGACCGAGACCATCCGCCCCCGCGACACCGCGGGCGACCTCCTGGGACGCCTGGCGACCTCGGGGGCCGGCCTGCTCGTGGCCACGCTCGACGCGATCGAGGACGGCGTGGCCTCCCCGGTCGCCCAGCCCGCCGAGGGCGTCAGCACCGCCGCCAAGCTCCTCCCGGAGGACGCGCACGTGCACTGGGCCCACCCGGCGCTCGCGATCGACCGTCAGGTGCGCGGCTGTACGCCCGCACCCGGCGCCTGGACCACGCTGCCCGACGGCGCCCGCCTGGGCCTGGGACCCGTCGCGCCGCGCCCCGACGTGCAGGACCTGGCCCCCGGCGAGCTGCGCGCCGGCAAGCGCGAGGTCCTCGTGGGCACCGGCACGCACGCGGTCGCGCTCGGCGAGGTCGCCCCCGTGGGCAAGAAGCACATGGCCGCGACCGACTGGGCCCGCGGCGCCCGCCTGGGCGACCACGTCGTCCTGGGGACCCCCGACGACACGAAGGACCACGCATGAGCGGCGAGGCACGCACCCCCGGAAGCCCCCAGCGCGGCGGGGGCACCGGACCCGACCGGCCCGGCGGCGACCGCCGCGACGCCCAGGGCCGCGAGCGCGGCGCGGCCCGCGCCCGGGGCGCGGGCCAGCGGTCGGAGTCGGCGCCCTCCCAGCGGGCCAAGGTGACCGACCCCGCGCGCAACGTCGCGTTCGACGTCCTGCAGGAGGTCGCGTCCTCCGACGCCTACGCGAACCTCGTCCTGCCGCCCCTGCTGCGCGTGCGCGGCATCCGCGGGCGCGACGCGGCCTTCGCGACCGAGCTCGCCTACGGCACCCTGCGCCTGCGCGGGCGCTACGACGCGATCGTCTCCCGGTGCGTGGACCGCCCGCTCGACCAGGTCGACCCGAACGTGCTCGACCTGCTGCGCCTGGGCGCCCACCAGCTCCTGGGCATGCGCGTGGCCCAGCACGCGGCCGTCTCGGAGACCGTGGGCCTGGCCCGCGCCCGCGCCGGGGCGGGCAGCGCCCAGTTCGTCAACGCGGTCCTGCGCAAGATCTCGCGCTCGACCCTCGAGGAGTGGCTCGAGGTCATCTCCGCCGACGCGCCCGACGACGTCACGCGCCTCGCGATCACCCAGTCCCACCCCGTGTGGATCGCCCGCGCCATGCGCGAGGCACTGGTCGGCACGGGACGCTCGGCCGACGACCTGGCCGAGCTCCTCGAGGCCGACAACACCGCACCCCGGGTGACCCTCGTCGCGCGCCCCGGACTGGTCAGCCGCGAGCGCCTCGCGGGCGAGGTCACGCACGACGTGCGCGGGGACGCCACCACGGCCCCCGGGCGCTGGGCGCCCACGGCCCTGGTCCTGTCCGGCTCGGACCCGGCCGCGATCCCCGCGGTCCGCCACGGGGCCGCGGGCGTCCAGGACGAGGGCAGCCAGCTCGTGACCCTCGCGTTCGCCGCGGTGCCCACGCTGCCCAGCGTGCCCGAGCACACCACTGCAGGCGCCGGCACCGGTGGGACGGCGGGCGACCTGCCCGACGGCGCAGCCAACCCCGACGAGCGCTGGCTCGACCTGTGCGCGGGCCCCGGCGGCAAGGCCGCGCTCCTGGCGTCCCTCGCGGGCGAGCAGGGCGCACGCATCGTCGCGAACGAGGTCGCCCCGCACCGGGCCCGCCTGGTCGAGCAGGCGCTCGCGGCCGTGCCGGCGGACGCGGTCGAGCGCGTGCAGGTGGGCGACGGCCGCCGGGTGGGGGTCGAGGAGCCCGGCGCGTACGACCGCGTCCTGGTCGACGCGCCCTGCACCGGTCTGGGGGCGCTGCGCCGGCGCCCCGAGTCGCGCTGGCGCCGCACCCCCGGCGACATCGCGACCCTCACGACGCTGCAGCGCGAGCTCCTCGGCTCGGCCCTGGACGCCGTGCGCCCCGGCGGCGTCGTCGGGTACGTCACGTGCTCCCCGCACCTCGCGGAGACCCAGCTCGTGGTCAAGGACGTCCTGGCCGGGCGCGACGACGTCGAGGTCCTCGACGCGGCCGCGGCCGTGCGGCAGGTCGCGGGGGACGACATCCCCCTCGCGGACCGCACCGACGTGCAGCTGTGGCCGCACGTGCACGGGACCGACGCGATGCACCTGACGCTGCTGCGCCGTCGGGCCTGAGCGCTGCCGTCCGCGGCCGGGCCGGGTGGTGAAGGCCACCCGGCCCGGCCCTTCCGCGTTCCCGCACGCGGAGCGGGTGCACTCTAGGCTGGTGCCCATGTCCGCACTCATCGCCCCCAGCATCCTGTCCGCCGACTTCGCGAACCTCGAGCGCGACCTGGGCGCGATCGCGACCGCCGACTACGCGCACGTCGACGTGATGGACAACCACTTCGTGCCCAACCTGACCCTGGGCCTGCCGATCTTCGAGCGCCTGGCCCAGGTGTCCCCGGTGCCGATCGACGCGCACCTGATGATCGCCGACCCGGACCGCTGGGCTCCCGGCTACGCCGAGGCCGGCGCCGCGTCCGTCACCTTCCACGCCGAGGCCGCCACGGCCCCCGTGCGCCTGGCGCGCGAGCTGCGCCGCCTGGGCTCGCGCGCGGGCCTCGCGCTGCGCCCCGCGACGTCGGTCGAGCCGTTCCTGGACCTGCTGCCCGAGTTCGACATGCTCCTGGTCATGACGGTCGAGCCGGGCTTCGGCGGCCAGTCCTTCATCGACGGCACGCTGCCCAAGATCCGCCGTATCCGCGACGCCGTGTCCGAGGCCGGCCTCGACGTGTGGATCCAGGTCGACGGCGGCGTCTCGCGCGCCACGATCGAGCGCGCAGCCGAGGCCGGGGCCAACGTGTTCGTCGCGGGCTCGGCGGTCTACGGGGCGGAGAACATCCCCGAGGAGATCGCGGCCCTGCGGGCGCTCGCGGAGGGCCACGCGCACTGACGTCGTTCACATCGGTCCAGCCCGCGGGACGGGCAGGTCCGCGTGCCCGCCGTCGAACGCCGGTGTGGCATGCTGGGTGGAGACGAGAAGCCGGGCCCGGCGCGCACCTTCGGTGGGCGGGGTCCGGGCTCGACAGCATGAGCAGTACGCACACACGTGCTCCGGGGTCGGTGTAATTCCGAGCCGGCGGTGACAGTCCGCGACCCACGCCTCGGCGTGGTTGACCTGGTGGAACTCCAGGACCGACGGTGAAAGTCCGGATGGGAGGAAGTACGTGGCGGCGCGGGGCGGAGCCCTGTGCCGTGGTGTCGTGACGTCCGTGGACCCTCGGGTCCCGTGGCGTCCGCCACCCCTCACCCCGGAGCGTCGTGCTCACCGGGAGGAGGACGTATGGGCGCCAGGCCCACCCTGACGATCGACGCCGCGATGGTGCGCGCGCTCGAGCTGGCCGCGCGCGGTCCGGCGCACGGCCCCAACCCGCGCGTGGGCTGTGTCCTGCTGGGGGCCGTGCCCCGCCCGTTGGACTCCCTGCCCGACGGCGCCGCTCCCGGACCCGTGGACGACGCACCCCGGGCGGTGCTCGCCGAGGGCTTCCACCGGGGCGCGGGCACCGCGCACGCCGAGGCCGCTGCCCTGGCCGACGCCCGCGCGCGCGGCGTGGACGTGCGCGGCGCGACGGCCGTGGTGACGCTCGAGCCCTGCAACCACACCGGACGCACCGGGCCCTGCGCCCAGGCGCTGCTGGACGCGGGCGTGGCCGAGGTCGTCTACGCCGTGGGCGACCCGAACCCCGTCGCCACCGGGGGCGCCGAGCGCCTGCGCGCGGCCGGGGTGCGCGTCGCCGCGGGGTTGCGCGAGGCCGAGGGCGAACGGCTGCTCGGCCCGTGGCTGGTCGCGGTGCGCCGCGGGAGCCCGTACGTGACCCTCAAGCTCGCCTCGACCCTGGACGGGCGCGTGGCGGCCCCCGACGGCACCTCGCGGTGGATCACCGGTCCGGTCGCGCGCGCGCACGCCCACCGGGTGCGCGCGCAGGTCGACGCGATCCTCGTGGGCACCGGCACGGTCCTGGCCGACGACCCGTCGCTCACGGCGCGCACACCGGTCGCCTCGCCCGCGAGCGCCGCTCACGGTGACGAGCGTGCGGCCGGGCCCGAGCACGAGCTCGCGGAGGATCGGCCGGTGACGGCAGGTGGTGGGGTGGTCGGGCCCGAGCCCGGGCTTGCCGACCATCAGCCGGTGAGGGTCGTCGTCGGGCTCCGTGACCTTCCGGCGCACGTGCGGCTCGCTCCGGGCGGGGCCTGGAGGGCCGACGGCGGCGGGCCCGTGCTGCACCTGCGCACGCGCGACGTGCGGGCCGTGCTGGCCGACCTGGGCGCTCGCGAGGTGCGTCACGTCCTGGTCGAGGGCGGGCCCGGCCTGGCGACCGCGTTCCTCGCGGCCGGGGTGGTCGACGAGATCCACGCCTACCTCGCCCCCGTGCTGCTGGGGGCGGGCCTGGGTGCGGTGGGCGACCTGGGCGTGAGCACGCTCGCGGGCGCTCCCCGCTTCACCACGCACGACGTGCGCCGCCTGGGCGAGGACGTCCTGGTCGTGGCCCGCGCCTCACCCGCTGCCCCCGCACACCATCCGAGCACCGTCCCCAGCACCACCCCCGAACAGGAGAGCTGATGTTCACCGGAATCGTCGAAGAGATCGGTACGGTCCGCGAGATCGCGTTCCCGGGCGGTCAGGAGTCCGACGCGGTCCTGACCGTGCACGGCCCCCTGGCCACCTCGGACGCGCACCTGGGCGACTCGATCGCGGTCAACGGCGTGTGCCTGACAGTGACGGGTGTGGGTCAGGACGGCACGTTCACGGCCGACGTGATGCCCGAGTCGCTGCGCCGCACCGCGCTCGGCGACCTGGCCGCCGGGTCGCCGGTGAACCTCGAGCGGGCCGTGCGGGCCGACACGCGCCTGGGCGGGCACATCGTCCAGGGCCACGTCGACGGCGTCGGCGAGCTCGTGAGCCGCACGCCGGGCGACCGGTGGGAGGATCTGGTCCTGTCCGCGCCCGCGGGCCTGACCCGCTACGTCGCGGAGAAGGGCTCGATCACGGTCAGCGGCGTCTCCCTGACCGTGACGCACGTGGGCGAGACGACGTTCGGCGTCTCGCTGATCCCCACCACGCTCGAGGCCACGATCCTGGGCTCGCTCGTGCCGGGCGACCGGGTCAACCTCGAGGTCGACGTGATCGCGAAGTACGTCGAGCGCCTGCTCGGCGCCCGCGAGCCCCACCGGGACGGCGCCTCGGGCGCGAGGACCCCCTCGACCGCCACCGACCTGCTCGGCACGAGCGCAGCACAGGAACGGGCACCGCGATGAGCACCCTCCCGGGCAGTGAAGAACCCGCCGTCCCCGCCTCGGCCCCGCACGTCGACCCCGTGCGCACCGGCACCATCGAGGAGGCCCTGGACGCGATCCGCGCGGGGCGCCCCGTCCTGGTCGCCGACTCCCCGGACCGTGAGAACGAGGCCGACGTGATCTTCGCGGCCCGCACCGTGACCCCCGAGTGGGTCGCGTGGACGATCCGTCACTCCTCGGGCTACCTGTGCGCGCCCATGCCGGCCGCGCGCGCCGACGCCCTGGACCTGCCGCTCATGGTCCCGCACAGCCAGGACCCGCGGCGCACGGCGTACACGGTCACGGTCGACGCGGCCACGGGCGTGACCACGGGCATCTCCGCGGCCGACCGGGCCCGGACCCTGCACGTCCTGGCCGACCCCGCCTCGGGCTCGGGCGACCTCATCCGCCCGGGGCACGTCCTGCCCCTGCGGGCCGTGCCGGGCGGGGTGCTGCACCGTGCCGGGCACACCGAGGCCGCGGTCGACCTGGTGCGCCTGGCCGGGGCGGGCGAGGTCGGGGGGATCGCCGAGCTCGTCAACGACGACGGCACCATGATGCGGCTCGACGACGCCGCGCACGCCGCCGCGGAGGCGGGCCTGGTCCTCATCACCATCGCGGACCTCATCGCCTGGCGCCGCGAGCACGACCCCGTCGTGCCCGAGCACGAGGCCGCACCGAGGGCCACGCCCCGCGTGCAGGCCACGAGCGTCGCCGACCTGCCCACCGCGCACGGGCACTTCCGCGTCCATGGCTACCGCGACCTGCGCACGGGGGCCGAGCACGTGGCCCTGGTGCCCGTGGCGGTGCCCGCCGGGGGAGGGGGCGCCGTCGACCCGGGTCCGGGTGGCGCGGGCGCGTCACCGCTCGTGCGCGTGCACTCCGAGTGCCTGACCGGGGACGCGTTCGGGTCGCTGCGCTGCGACTGCGGCCCCCAGCTGCAGGCCTCCATGGAGCGCGTGGCCGCCCAGGGCGGGGCCGTGGTGTACCTGCGCGGGCACGAGGGCCGCGGGATCGGCCTGCTCGCCAAGATCGGCGCCTACGAGCTCCAGGACGCGGGCTTCGACACCGTGCAGGCCAACCTCGAGCTCGGCTGGCCCGTGGACCGGCGCGAGTACGGGGCCGCGGCCGCGATCCTCACCGACCTGGGCCTGGACCACGTCACGCTGCTGACGAACAACCCGGCCAAGGTCACGGGCCTGGCCGCGCACGGCATCGACGTCGTGGACGCCCACCGGCTCGAGGTCGGGCACGGCGAGCACAACCACGGGTACCTCATGACCAAGAAGGTCGCGATGGGCCACCTCCTGGACACCCTCGAGATCACGCCCGAGCCGACCACCGTCCCCGGGCCCGTACCGACCGACCCCACCAGCACACCCACCACCACCGAGGAGAGCGACCGATGAGCGGCGCAGGAGCACCCCAGATCACCGTCGACGGCACCGGGCTACGGGTCACCGTGGTCGCCGCCAGCTGGCACACCGAGGTCATGGACGGCCTCCTCGCGGGGGCCCGCCGGGCGCTCGCGGCCGCGCACGTCACGCACGTCAAGGAGATCCGGGTCCCGGGCTCGTTCGAGCTGCCCGTGGCCGCGGCGCGGGCGGCCGAGCACGGCGCGGACGCGGTGATCGCGCTCGGCGTCGTGATCCGCGGGGGGACCCCGCACTTCGAGTACGTGTGCTCGGCCGCGACCACGGGCCTGACGGACGTCTCGGTGCGCACGGGGGTCCCGGTGGGCTTCGGGGTCCTCACGTGCGACGACGAGCAGCAGGCGCTGGACCGTGCGGGGCTGCCCGGATCGCGCGAGGACAAGGGGGCCGAGGCCGTCGAGGCGGCGATCGCGACCGTCGTGGCGCTGCGCGACCTCTGAGGTCTCGTCCGGCGGGTCGTCGGCGGGCCCGTCGGCCGGGCGCGGGACCGATGGGTGACCGGTGGGCGGGACGGTTGGGCCCGCCGGTCACGGGGCGACTACCCTGGTCGGGTGAAGACGTTCGAAGGGCTGTTCGCCGAGCTCACCGAGAAGGCCACCACCCGACCCGCCGGTTCCGGCACGGTTGCGGAGCTGGATGCCGGTGTCCATGCGATCGGGAAGAAGATCGTCGAGGAGGCCGCCGAGGTATGGATGGCGGCCGAGTACGAGGGTGACGACAAGACGGCCGAGGAGGTCTCCCAGCTCCTGTACCACGTGCAGGTGCTGCTGCTGGCTAAGGGCCTGACCCTGCAGGACGTGTACAAGCATCTGTGAGCCCGGCCAGGTCCGGGTCCAGGGGGAGGCGCACGGGGGCTCAGGCACCCGGGTCGCTTCCCTCACGCATGTCCGTCGTCCGCAGTCGTCCACCGTCCGTCCCTGCGTGCCGGCCGTCGCCGGCGCACCGACCGGGTGATCGGTCGTCCTGACCGCCCCGTTCCCCGAACTCCCCAAGAAACGCGAGGATCTCGTGCTCCGCATCGCCGTTCCCAACAAGGGCTCCCTGTCCGAGCCCGCCGTCGACATGCTCCGCGAGGCCGGCTACCGCCAGCGCCGCGACACCCGTGAGCTCGTGCTCGCGGACCCGGACAACGACGTCGAGTTCTTCTTCCTGCGCCCGCGCGACATCGCGGTGTACGTGGGCACCGGCACGGTCGACGCCGGCATCACGGGCCGCGACCTGCTGCTCGACTCGGGGGCCGCGGCCGTCGAGCACATGCAGCTGGGCTTCGCGGGCTCCACGTTCCGCTACGCGGCCCCCGTGGGCACCATCAAATCCCTCGACCAGGTCGAGGGCCTGCGCGTGGCCACCTCCTACGAGGTCCTGGTGGAGAACCACCTGCGCGCCAACGGCGTCACGGCCTCGGTCGTGCACCTGGACGGCGCGGTCGAGTCCGCGGTCCAGCTCGGCATCGCCGACGTCGTCGCGGACGTCGTGTCCACGGGCACGACCCTGCGCGGGGCGGGCCTGGAGGTCTTCGGCGACCCGATCCTGAAGTCCGAGGCCGTCCTGATCCGCCCGGCCTCGGTGAGCGACGACGCGGTCTCCGCGGGCCTGGAGACGCTCACGCGCCGCCTGCTGGGCGTCCTCACGGCCCGTCAGTACGTCCTGATGGACTACGACGTGCCCGCACACCTCGTCGAGGCCGCGGTGGCCCTCACGCCCGGCCTGGAGTCCCCGACGGTCTCCCCGCTGCACGACCGCGACTGGGCGGCCGTGCGCGCCATGGTGCGCCGCGACCAGACGAACAAGCTCATGGACGCCCTCTACGAGGTCGGGGCACGCGCGATCCTCGTGACCTCGATCCACGCCTGCCGCCTCTGAGGCCACGGGCCACCCTGCCCGGCGACCGTTGCCCGGTGCCTCGACGCGTCGTCCTCGCGCGGGGGTCACCGGGCATCGTCGTTCCCGGATACCCCCGCAGCCCCGGCCGGGCCTGGTGAGCGCCCGGGGCGCCCTGCGCACGAGCCGGTGAGAGCGCACGAGCGCGGGGTCCGCCCCCCGCGGCGCTCAGCGCCCCGGGCGCTCGTCGCTCGCCAGCACCTGGTACATGGCGTGGTCCTGCCAGCGGCCCGCGATCTGCAGGTAGCCCGGGGCCAGGCCGTACCGGGTGAACCCGTTGCGTTCGAGCACACGCTGCGAGGCGGTGTTGTGCACGAGGGTCTCGGCCTGCACACGGTGCAGACCCAGCGGCCCGAACGCGTGGTCGACCATCTCTCCCACGGCCGCGGTCGCCAGGCCCCGCCCGTTGTGCGCCTCGTCGACCCAGTAGCCCAGCGCGCACGAGCGCAGGGCCCCCCGCACGATCCCCGAGGCGATGATCCAGCCGACGACCCGCCCGTCCTCGGTCACCACGACCCGGGCCGCGACGTTCCCGGCACGTTCCTGCGCGAGCGCCGCGGCGACGCTCGCGTGCTGGCCCGCGAGCGTGAACCACTCCTCGGGGCGCTCGGGCTCGAACGGGGCGAGGAACTCCCGGTTGGTGCGCAGGAGGTCGGCCAGGGCCGAGGCGTCGTCGGGGTGCAGGGCACGGGTGGTGGGCACGCCCCATGGTCCCTCACCCGGCGGCCGCGTCCCGCGACGAGGTCACGGGGTGGACCGAGGCACCCGCGCGCCGGGCGTCGACCCGGCCTCGAGCACGGGGGAGGATGGAGGCGTGAGCAGCCACGTCGCACCGGCCGCCGGAGACCTGCCCGGCGACCCCTACGCCCCCTTCCGGCCCCGCTGGGGCACCGCGGTCGCCTACACGGCCGCGGTCGTGATCCTGGCCGGGTGCACGTTCGTCGCCCTGGTCGCCACCGGGCCAGGAACCGACTCGGGGTGGAACAAGGCCGCCACCATCGGCGTCGGGGCGTTCTGCGCGCTGATCCTGTGGCGCCTGGGACAGGTCCGGGCCACCGTGACCCCCGAACAGCTCACGGTCCACAACATCCTCTTCACCCGCCGCCTGGAATGGGCCGAGGTCCTCTCCGTGCGCTTCGGCCCCGGCGACCCCTGGGTGCGCCTGGACCTCTCCGACGGCAAGGCGCTCGCGGTCATGGGCATCCAGCGTGCGGACGGGGCGCGGCGCAGCGAGGAGCAGGCCGCCCGCCTCGCGGCCCTCGTCCAGGCCCTGGGCGAGGCGCCCGAGGACTGACGCGGCGCCGTCGGGCGTCCCGCAGCCCGGCCCCCGCTCCCGTGCGCACCGCCCCGGGTCCCGGGAACGCGTGAGGGCCCCCGGAACCTGACGGTTCCGGGGGCCCTCACGTCGTGCTCAGCGGCCCGAGGTCAGGCCGAGCGAGAGATCAGCGCTCACCCGTGCGGTAACGGGGAGCCTTGCGCTCGCCGCCACGCTCGGGACGCTCGTCGTAGCGACCGGCCGGGCCGTGGCCCGAGTAGCCGCCCGAACGGGGAGCGGAGCCACCGGCACGGGGGGCACGGCCACCCTGGGGCGCGCCCTGGTCGACCTGGATGCGCAGCGACTTGCCGGCGACTCGCGCCCGCGAGATGCGGTCGATCGTGGCCGAGTCGAGCGGCGTCGCGATGTCCACCAGCGAGAAGCTCGGGAAGATGTCGATCTTGCCGAGGTCCTTGCCGTTGAGGCCACCCTCGTTCGTCAGGGCCCCCACGATGCCCGACGGCTGGGCGCCGTGCGTGTGCCCGACGGCCAGGCGGTACCGGGTGCCCACGGCGTCGCGGCGGATGCCACGCTCGCCGCCACGGCCACCCTCACGCGGACCGCGGGAGTCACGGTCACCGTAGGGACGCGACTCGCGCTCACGGCGAGCGTTCTTGGCCTCGGCGCGCTGCGCCTCGAAGAGCTCCTGCTCCTCGCGGGCCTTGGGGCCGTCGTCGCCGACCGACAGGGCGACCAGCACGGCCGCCAGGTCGATGGGGTCCACGTCCGACTCGGCGACGTACGCCGCGACCAGGTCGCGGTACATCGACAGGCGACCGGCAGCCTGACGCTCGGCCACCTGACCCAGGATGCGGCGCGCCTTGTGCGCGGACACGTCCGCGGGGGAGGGCACGTCGACCTCCTCGAGCGTCGCGCGGATCGTCTTCTCGATGAACTTCAGACGGTTGCGCTCGCCCGGGGTCACGAAGCTCAGGGCCTCGCCCGTGCGCCCGGCACGGCCCGTACGACCGATGCGGTGCACGTACGCCTCGGGCTCGCCCGGCAGGTCGAAGTTCACGACCAGGCCGATGCGGTCCACGTCCAGGCCGCGCGCCGCGACGTCCGTCGCGACCAGCACGTCCAGGGCGCCCGAGCGCAGGCGCTCGACGATCTTCTCGCGGTCCTTCTGCGCCACGTCACCCGAGATCGTGGCCGCCGAGATGCCGCGCTCGACGAGAGCCGAACCGACCTCCTCGGCCGCACCACGGGTACGGGTGAAGACGATCGCCGCGTCGGCGTCCGAGGTCGCGAGCACCCGCACCAGGGCACCGGTCTTGTGACGGAACGGCACCACCGAGTACGTCTGACGCACCGACGTGACCGTCGAGGACTGACGCGTGACCGCGATCTCGACCGGGTCGTTCAGGTGCTGGGCGGCCACGCGACGGATCGGGGCCGGCATCGTCGCGGAGAACAGGGCGACCTGACGCTCACGCGGAGCCTGGCCGAAGATCTTCTCGACGTCCTCGGCGAAGCCCATGCGCAGCATCTCGTCGGCCTCGTCCAGGACCAGGTAACGGATGTCGTCCAGCACCAGGCTGCGACGCTCGAGGTGGTCCATCACGCGGCCAGGGGTCCCGACGACGATCTGGGCGCCACGCTGCAGCGCACGCTGCTGAGGCTGGTAGGGGGAGCCGCCGTAGACCGCGACGACCTCGATGCCCGGCACGTGCTTGGCGAACGACTCGATCGCCTCGGCGACCTGCATCGCGAGCTCACGCGTCGGAGCCAGGACCAGGCCCTGGACACGACCCAGGTTCGGGTCGATCGCAGCCAGCATCGGCAGACCGAACGCGGCCGTCTTGCCCGTACCGGTCTGGGCGACGCCCGTGATGTCACGCCCCGAGAGCAGTGCAGGGATCGCCCGCTCCTGGATGGCGGAAGGAACGGTGAAGCCCAGGTCCGTCACGGCCTGGAGGATGTTCGTGGGCAGACCGAGGTCCGCGAACGTGGGGCCCGACTGCTCGGCAGGAGCCGGCGTCTGGGCCGCCTCGACCTGGTCCTGGGCGTACGAGGGCGCAGAGGTGTCAAGAGACATAGAGATGTGTTCAACCGTTTCGCTGAGGGTGGGAGTTACGCGTGGTTGCCAAGTCGGCTCTCCACTGGCCGCACTCCCGAACACACACCGGTGACTCGCCCGCGCTAAGAAGCGGCGGGCCACACTCACACGAACACGCGGGAACAGCGACGAACTCCAGATTGTGCTGCCAGTCTACGCGACGCCCGTCCCCAGCAGGGGCCCGAGCCCGGTGACCTCCACCACAAGCCCCCGGAACGCCAACGGACGCAGACGAAACCAGCACACGCACAACGCCCCGTGCCCGCGCCGAGTTCCACATCGCCGTTGTCACACACACCACGTCCCACACAAAACATGCCAAACCCGGAAGAACACCCCGAGCAACACCGTAAATGCCCCACCACACCGCCCCCACGCCCCTAGGATGACCACCCGTAGGATGAAGGCGGACAAGCGATGCGCAAGACGCAGTGAGCAACGGACGGTGGGCGTGGCAGCAGGGCAAGAGGTCAGCTCGCGCATCCTCACCATCCCCAACGCCATCAGCTTCCTCCGGCTCGCCCTCGTCCCCCTCTTCGCCGTCCTCATCGTCCGCGGCGACGACGCCTGGGCGCTCGCGGTCCTGGCCATCTCCGGGGCGTCGGACTGGCTCGACGGCGTCCTCGCACGCCGCCTGAACCAGGTCACCAAGCTCGGGCAGATGCTCGACCCGGCAGCCGACCGGCTCTTCATCTTCGTGACCCTCCTCGGCCTCGCCTGGCGCGACGTCGTGCCGCTGTGGCTCGTGCTCGTCATCGTGGCCAGGGACCTGACGCTGCTGGCTCTGCTGCCGGCGCTCACACGCCGCGGCTACGGCCCGCTGCCCGTGAGCTTCGTCGGCAAGGCTGCGACGTTCGCGCTGCTCTACGCCTTCCCTCTGCTCCTGCTCGCCGAGAGTCCCGGTGCCCTGGGGGCCACGGCCTCGATCATCGGCTGGGCGTTCACCTGGTGGGGAGTCGGTCTCTACTGGCTCGCCGGGTTCCAGTACGTCCGCCAGACCCGGCAGCTCCTCGCTCCCAGCCACCGCCCCGACCCTCAGGACACGGCCGCAGGATGACCCACGCACCTCGCAACGACGCGCCCGCTCCCCGCCGCCCCCCGCGGGTCGACGCCTCGATGACCTTGCTGACCGAGGTCATGGACCGCCCGCTCGACCCCGGCTACGCCGAGGCCGCCGCGCGCCGCGCGACCGGGCAGGAGCAGTCGAAGGGCCCTCGCACCTGGCTCCTGGTCGTGACGCTGGGCGTCCTGCTCGGCTTCGTCACGACGACGGCCACGGTCGACCTCAGGGCTCCCCAGGGGTCCGCGATCGCCGCCCGACAGGTCCTCGAGGACGAGATCACCGACCGCCGGGAGGCCGTCGACGACCTCGCCGCACGCGCCACGGCCCTCAGCGAGGAGACCGAGGCCCTCCAGACCCAGGCGCTCTCCGACATCGACCCCGCCCTCCTGGAGTCGCTCAAGGTCGACGGCGTGACGAACGGTTCGATCGCCGTGACGGGACCGGGGATCGTCGTGACGCTCAAGGACGCACCGGCGGGGCTCGGGGCGTCCGACGAGGACTCGTTCCAGAAGAAGGTCCAGGACATGGACCTCCAGCACGTCGTCAACGGCCTCTGGGCCTCGGGAGCAGAAGCGATCGCGATCAACGGGCAGCGTCTGACCCCGCTCAGCGCCGTGCGCAGCGCGGGCGAGGCGATCCTCGTGGACCTCCAGCCCCTGATCGGCCCGTACCGCGTCGAGGCGATCGGAGATCCCGACACCCTCGAGACCACGTTCGCCCGGTCGGCCGCGCAGGACTACCTGATGACCATCAGCCAGGCCTGGGGCATCCAGCAGAGCCGCGTCGCGCAGAGCAAGCTCTCGCTCCCCGGGAACGGGGTGCAACGCCTGTACTACGCGCACGCCGTAGACTCCACCGCAACCGGGGGCGACGAGCCCGCGGGCACCGACAGTTCACCCGCAGAGCAGGAGAGCACGGAATGATCGCAGTCGTCGGACTGGTCCTGGGCGTCGTGGCGGGGCTCGTGCTCCAGCCCACCGTGCCCGTAGCGCTCCAGCCCTACCTGCCCATCGCGGTGGTCGCCGCGCTCGACGCTCTCTTCGGCGGCCTGCGCGCCATGCTCGACGGTCTGTTCGACGACAAGGTCTTCCTCGTCTCGTTCCTGTCCAACGTCGTCGTCGCGGCGCTCATCGTCTTCCTCGGCGACCAGCTCGGCGTGGGCACGCAGCTCTCGACGGGCGTCGTGGTCGTCCTCGGCATCCGCATCTTCTCCAACGCCGCTGCCATCCGCCGGCACCTGTTCAAGGCGTAGGCCCAGCGATGGCGAAGAACCCGACACCCGACGACGCGGCACTGCCCGAGGAGTCCCCGGTCGAGGAGACGACCCCGCAGGACGGCAGCGTGGCAGAGCCCGCCGAGCCCTTGCCCGCCACGGGCGAGGCCACGGCCGCGGACGCCGCAGACGCGGACGCGGACTCCGCAGACGAGATCGAGCCCGACATCCCCGCGGCCCCGGACGACGTGCCCGCGGCCCCGGACGAGGTGCCCGTGCCCGTCGAGGCGTCCGAGCCGGGCGAGCCTGAGACGCCCGTCGCGGTCGGCGCGTCCGACGTGCCGCAGGACGATGCTCGCGCAGACGCCGCGACCGACGACCCCGGCACGATCGGCCACCTGCCGGACCCCGCTCCGGCGACCCCGGCACCGGAGACGGCCGCCGAGGTCGTCGCGCAGGCCCCCGCAGGGCCGTCTGCCGACTCGGACCGCGGTGCCGACGAGGCGCTGGCGACCACCGGTGCCACCGAGGTGATCTCCGTCGCGCCCAGGACGACCAGTGCGCTCGCCGAGGCCGCAGCGCCGGGCGGGGGAGACGTCGTCGGGCAGGACGGCCCGGTCGAGCCGCAGCCCGCCCCGCGACCACGCCCGACGGCGCACGGTCGCCACGAGGCGGCCGCGTCGCCCTCTGCTGCCGCTCCGGGAGGGTGGTCCAAGCTCGGGCACGCGATGCGTCCCCAGCTCACGCGCTCCAAGCTGCTCGCAGGTCTGCTGTGCGCGCTGCTCGGGTTCGCGCTCGCCGTCCAGGTGAGCCAGACGCAGGAGCAGCAGCTCTCGTCGTTGCGGCAGAGCGACCTGGTGCGCCTCCTCGACGAGGTCACGCAGCGTGCGAACGAGCTCGAGGAGCGGGTCGCGACGCTCCAGTCGACGCGTGACGAGCTCAAGTCGGGGTCGGGGCAGCAGCAGGCGGCCCTCGAGCTGGCGCAGAAGCAGTCCGAGTCCCAGGGGATCCTCTCGGGCCGACTGCCCGCCGAGGGCCCGGGGATCGAGCTGTCGATCGTCGAGCCCGGCCAGCCGCTCACGGCTCCCAAGATGTTCAACATCCTCGAGGAGCTGCGCAACGCGGGAGCCGAGGTCGTCGAGGTCAACGGCGTCCGCCTCGTCACGAGCAGCTACTTCGAGGACAGGGACGGCGGGATCGTCGTCGACGGCCAGAAGATCACCTCGCCCTACCGGTGGACCGTGATCGGCGACCCGTCGACGCTCGAGACGGCCCTCGAGATCCCTGGCGGGGCCATGGCCACGGTCCGGACCGCCGGCGCAGTGCCGACGATCACCCAGGAGGAGCTCGTGACGGTCGACGCGACGCGTGAGCCGCAGGCTCCGCGGTTCGCGACCCCGGTCCCCGCCGAGGACGGCAGCTGACCCTCGTCATGCCTCCTGACGTGCACGGATTCTTCTCTCGGACCCGTCGGTCGGGGTAGGTTGGTCGCGTTGGTGGGCATTCTCCGCCTCACCGCGTTCCCTGTACCCGGGGGACCGGTAGGTGTAGTAACTTCCCCCCAAGGTATTTTGCTCTGAATGCGTAAAAACTCCCGAGGAGGCGAGATGACCACTCCAGGTGAATCTGCGGAGCCGCGCCGGGGAGGCAGCGATACGACCGTCACGTTCGGACGAATCGAGCTTCCGATCGACGACGGCCTGCAGCCGGGCAGCCTCACTGCTGAGGAACAGACCGCCATCTCAGCCCTGCCGCGCCATTCTGCGTTGCTCGTCATGCAGCGGGGACCTGCCGTCGGCTCGCGCTTCCTGCTGGACGCCGACCGCGTCGTCGCAGGCCGCAGCGAGCACGCGGACATCTTCCTCGACGACGTCACGGTCTCGCGCAAGCACGCCGAGTTCGTGCGCGAGGGCGGACAGTTCGTCGTGCGTGACATCGGCTCCCTCAACGGGACCTACGTGAACCGCAACCGGGTGGACGCCGTGGGCCTGGTGACCGGTGACGAGGTCCAGATCGGCAAGTACCGCCTGACCTTCTACGCCAGCCCCGTCCTGGACGAGCCCGCGGGCCCGGTGGAAGGCGCGGCAGAGCACCCGTGAACCAACCGGCACGTTCCCCCTGGGGACACGAAGACCGGTTCGGCGGGGCCGATGCGCACGCCGCGCGGGCCCTGGCGGACCACGAGGTCGAGGACTCCACCGAGAGATGGCCTCACGGGATCTCTCGGCGCGCGACCATGCGCATCTCCGACGTGCTGCGAGCTCTTCGCGCGGAGTTCCCGGGAGTCAGCCATTCCAAGCTGCGCTTCCTCGAGGAGCAGGGACTGATCGATCCCGAGCGCACCCCGTCCGGCTACCGGCAGTACAGCCCGGCCGACGTCGAGCGTCTGCGGTACGTGCTGCTCGAGCAGCGCGACCGCTACCTCCCGCTCAAGGTCATCAAGGAGAACCTGGCCGCCCTCGACGAAGGCGAGGTCGTGGAGAATCCCGCGCCGCGTCTGGCGACGAGCGGGGGCGAGCCCGAGCGCGCGGTGACGCGGCAGAAGTACACCGTCGCGACGCTGGCCTCGACCGCAGAGGTCGACGTCTCGCTCGTCGAGGGGCTCATCTCCGCGGGAGTGCTTCGCCAGGCGCCCGGTGGGCAGCTGGACGCGTGGTCGCTCGAGGTCGTCCAGCTCGCGGCCGCGTTGTCCGAGTACGGGATCGAGCCGCGCCACCTGCGCCTCCTGCGCACGTCGGCCGATCGGCACGTCGGTCTGGTCGAGCAGGTCGTCGCACCGTGGCGCAGCCAGCAGAGCGCCTCGGCCCGCGCCCATGCGAGCACCCTGGCCGGTGAGGTCGGCGAGCTCTTCGCCAAGCTGCACACCGTCTGGGTCCGTCAGGGAGTGGGCGACCTCACGAACTGATCCACCGTTCACCAGCGCCCCCGGTACGTCCACACGTACCGGGGGCGCAGTGCGTCCGGGACGCAGCACGGTCCTGCTCCTGACGGAGCGGGCCGCGCGTCGTACGGTGGAGACGTGAGCGACAAGGTGCCGATGGTCCCCGTGGAGGTCCTCGGCGTGCGCCAGCAGCAGGGAGCAGGGCAGGAGATCGTCGTCCTCCTCCTCGACCCGGCGGCAGAGCTCGTGGTGCCGATCATCATCGGGCCGCGAGAGGCGAGCGCGATCGCGATGGCTCAGGCGCACCTCACGGCCCCGCGGCCCATGACCCACGACCTCCTGAGGAGCGTCCTCGACGCGCTGCGTGTCGAGCTCACGCGCGTCGAGATCGTGGCGCTCGACGACGGGATCTTCTACGCCGAGATGGTCTTGGGGACCGGGGTGCGCGTCGACGCACGGGCGTCGGACGCGATCGCCGTCGCGGTGCGGACGGGGAGCCCCGTCCTGTGCTCGGCAGAGATCGTGGCGCTGGCCGGTGTCGAGCTCGTCGACGGCGAGCAACAGCGGGAGATGGAGCGTTTCCGCGACTTCTTGGATCACGTGACGCCGGAGGACTTCGGCCCTCCCGAGGAAGGGGAAACACCCGAAAGCCCTGAAAGGGACGCATGACTTTCAGGTACCACCTGAGACAATAGCCTCACAAACGTATATTCTGGACATTCAATCATGACGTGAGGTCGGGGGAAGCGGCCCCGGCGCAGGGGAGTCCTCGAGGCCTCGAGGTCACCCGCGACACGCCCCGGCTTCAGGGGGTCAGTCGTTGACGGCCCACGGTCACGGGCCTAGCGTGGAGTCCACATCACCCTTGGAGGCACAGTGAACAGCAGCGGTGGAGCCAGCGCGGAGCCGGGTGCTCCCGTTCCCCATGCGGCACAGGGCCTGCTGTTCGGTGAGGACATCACCGAGCACGACACGAACACCGGGTACCGCGGGCCCACGGCCTGCCGGGTCGCCGGCATCACCTACCGACAGCTCGACTACTGGGCGCGCACCGGACTGGTCGAGCCGACCGTCCGCCCCGCCAGCGGCTCGGGGACGCACCGCCTCTACGGCTTCCGCGACATCCTCGTCCTCAAGATCGTCAAGCGACTCCTGGACACGGGTGTCTCCCTGCAGCAGATCCGCACGGCGGTCGACCACCTGCGCGAGCGCGGCGTCGAGGACCTCGCGCAGATCACGCTCATGAGCGACGGGGCGAGCGTCTACGAGTGCACGTCCCCGGACGAGGTCGTCGACCTCGTCCAAGGCGGGCAGGGCGTCTTCGGCATCGCTGTCGGCCGGGTCTGGCGCGAGGTCGAGGGCACGCTCAGCGAGATGCCCACCGAGTCGCTCGCGGACACCGACGACGCGCCCAGCGGTCCCACGCAGGACGAGCTGGCGCTGCGCCGTCGGGCACGGACCGCGGGCTGAACCCCGCTCCCGCACACCTTCCGCCGAGCCCCGCCCTGCCTCCGCAGGGCGGGGCTCGGCGCGTGTCGCAGGCCACATTCGCGGCCGCTCGCGGGGTTCTGTTGCCCGAACCGTGAAGAACCCGTGCGAAGATCGCCTGTGGGCGTCCCGGCTCGTGCCGGAGCGACGCCCGTGACGAGCGGGTGCGTGGACCTCTTCTCGCGACGGTCCCGGACCCGACCCACGATGACGGATGGGGTACTTGGTGTTCTCGAAAGTTCTGGTCGCCAACCGCGCGGAGATCGCGGTCCGGGCGTTTCGCGCAGCGTACGAGCTCGGCTCCCGGACGGTGGCCGTCTTCCCCTACGAGGACCGGAACTCCGAGCACCGGCTGAAGGCCGACGAGGCGTACCGGATCGGGGAGGAGGGCCACCCCGTCCGGGCGTACCTCGACATCGAGGAGATCGTGCGCGTCGCCAAGGACGCGGGCGCCGACGCGATCTACCCGGGCTACGGGTTCCTCTCGGAGAACCCCGACCTGGCACGCGCCTGCAAGGACGCGGGCATCGCGTTCGTGGGACCGCCCGCCGAGGTCCTCGAGCTCGCGGGCAACAAGGTCCGCGCGCTCAAGGCTGCCCGTGAGGCCGGGATCCCGGTCCTGGCGTCGAGCGAGCCCTCGTCGGACATCGACGAGCTCATCGCGGCCGCCGACGAGATCGGCTTCCCCATCTTCGCCAAGGCCGTCGCGGGTGGCGGCGGGCGCGGCATGCGCCGCGTCGACCGCCGCGAGGACCTGCCCGAGGCGCTGGCCGCCGCGATGCGTGAGGCGGACGGCGCGTTCGGTGACCCGACCATGTTCCTCGAGCAGGCAGTCCTGCGCCCGCGTCACATCGAGGTGCAGATCCTGGCCGACGGCCAGGGCAACGTCGTGCACCTCTACGAGCGTGACTGCTCGGTCCAGCGGCGCCACCAGAAGGTCATCGAGATCGCGCCCGCACCCAACCTGGACCCTGCGGTCCGCGAGGCGCTCTGCGCCGACGCCGTGAAGTTCGCGCGGTCGATCGGGTACCAGAACGCCGGGACGGTCGAGTTCCTGCTCGACACCGTGGGGGAGCGTGCGGGGCAGCACGTCTTCATCGAGATGAACCCCCGCATCCAGGTCGAGCACACCGTGACCGAGGAGGTCACGGACATCGACCTGGTCTCCTCGCAGATGCGCATCGCCGCGGGGGAGTCGCTCGAGGACCTCGGCATCCGCCAGGAGGACGTCCACGTCAACGGCGCGGCCCTCCAGTCGCGCATCACGACCGAGGACCCCGCGAACGGGTTCCGTCCCGACACGGGCCGGATCGTGGCCTACCGCTCGCCGGGCGGCGCCGGCGTACGGCTCGACGGCGCGACGGCGACCGCGGGGTCGGAGATCTCGGGCCACTTCGACTCGATGCTGGTCAAGCTCACGTGCCGCGGGCGGGACTACCCGACGGCCGTCCGGCGCGCACGACGCGCCCTCGCGGAGTTCCGCATCCGCGGCATCCGCACCAACATCCCGTTCCTGCAGGCCGTCCTGTCGGACGCCGAGTTCATCGCGGGCAACCTGTCGACGTCGTTCATCGACGAGCGCCCCGAGCTGCTCGCGGCGCGCGAGAGCGCGGACCGCGGGACCAAGCTCCTGAGCTACCTGGGTGACGTGACCGTCAACCGTCCGCACGGGACGGGCCCCGGCGGGATCGACCCCGCCGCCAAGCTCCCCGAGATCGACCTGTCGATCGCTCCCGTGCCGGGAAGCCGTCAGCAGCTCCTGGAGCTGGGCCCCGAGGGCTTCGCCCGTGCGCTGCGCGCCGAGACCGCGGTCAAGGTCACCGACACGACGTTCCGTGACGCGCACCAGTCGCTGCTCGCGACGCGCGTCCGCACGCACGACCTGGTCACGGTCGCCCCCTTCGTGGCCCGCATGACGCCGCAGCTCCTGTCGGTCGAGGCGTGGGGCGGGGCGACGTACGACGTCGCGCTGCGCTTCCTCGGCGAGGACCCGTGGGCCCGGCTCGCGGCGCTGCGCGAGGCCATGCCCAACGTCGCGCTGCAGATGCTCCTGCGTGGCCGCAACACGGTGGGCTACACGCCGTACCCCACCGAGGTGACCGAGGCGTTCGTCCGCGAGGCCGCGGCCACGGGCGTCGACATCTTCCGCATCTTCGACGCGCTCAACGACGTCGAGCAGATGCGGCCCGCTATCGACGCGGTGCGGGCGACGGGGACCGCGGTCGCCGAGGTCGCCCTGTGCTACACGGGCAACCTGCTCGACCCGGCCGAGTCCCTGTACACGCTGGACTACTACCTCGAGCTCGCCGACCGCATCGTCGACGCCGGGGCGCACGTCCTGGCGATCAAGGACATGGCCGGCCTGCTGCGTCCTGCGGCCGCGGCCCGGCTCGTGACGGCCCTGCGCGAGCGCTTCGACCTGCCCGTGCACCTGCACACGCACGACACCTCGGGCGGGCAGATGGCGACCCTCATGGCCGCGGTCGCCGCGGGGGTCGACGCGGTCGACGTCGCGAGCGCAGCGATGGCCGGCACCACGAGCCAGCCCTCGATGTCCGCCCTGGTCGCAGGGCTCGAGCACACCGATCGCGACACGGGCCTCTCGCTGCGCGCGGTGTGCGACCTCGAGCCGTACTGGGAGGCCGTGCGCCGCCTCTACGCGCCGTTCGAGTCGGGGCTGTCGAGCCCGACCGGGCGCGTGTACGAGCACGAGATCCCGGGCGGGCAGCTCTCGAACCTGCGCCAGCAGGCCATCGCGCTCGGCCTGGGGGACCGGTTCGAGCAGATCGAGGCGACCTACGCCGCGGCCGACCGCATCCTCGGCCGGCTCGTCAAGGTGACGCCGTCCTCGAAGGTCGTGGGTGACCTGGCGCTGCAGCTCGTGGCGCGCGGCGCCGACCCGGTCGACTTCGCCGAGAACCCGCAGGACTTCGACATCCCGGACTCGGTCATCGCGTTCCTGGGCGGCGAGCTGGGCGACCCGCCCGGTGGGTGGCCCGAGCCGTTCCGCTCCAAGGCCCTCGCGGGCCGGGTCGTGCGCAACGCCGTCACGCCTCTGACCGTCGAGGACCAGGCGGACCTCGACGGCGACTCGGACGCGCGCCGCAACCGGCTCAACCACCTGCTCTTCGCCGGCCCGACCAAGGAGTACGAGGCGTCGCGTGCCGCGTTCGGTGACGTGTCGGTGCTGGGCACGCAGGCGTACCTGTACGGCCTGACGCCCGGCGAGGAGGTCGAGGTCTCTCTCGGCCGTGGCGTCAAGCTCCTGGTGGGGCTCGAGGCCGTCGGTGAGCCCGACGAGCGCGGGCGCCGGACGGTCATGTTCACCCTCAACGGCCAGCTGCGTCCGCTCCAGGTGCGCGACCGGTCGATCGAGGTCGACTCGTCGCTCGCCGAGAAGGCCGACCCCGGAGCGCCGGGGCAGATCGCGGCGCCGTTCGCGGGGGCGGTGACTCCCGTGGTCCACGAGGGCGAGGTGGTCGAGGCAGGCCAGACCGTCGCGACGGTCGAGGCCATGAAGATGGAGGCCGCGATCACGACGCCCGTCGGGGGCACGGTGCAGCGCGTCGCGATCGGCGCGGTCCAGCAGCTCGAGGGCGGGGACCTGGTCCTGGTCGTCGGCTGACACCCGTGATCCACTGCCCGCGGGCCGGGTCGGCAGCGACAGGCTGCTGACCCGGCCCGCGTCGTCGTCGGGGAGAGGCGCATGCCCGACGACGGAGCGCACGCGGGTGCGGGGGGGCGGCCGGACACGTCGGAGCCACCTCGCGACGACCGCGGCCGCTCACGGCACACTGGAAGCAGGAAGACACCCCGGCCCAAGGAAGGCTCATGCACCTCACGTTCCACGGACACTCCTGCGTCGCACTCGATCACGACGGGACCACACTCACGGTCGACCCCGGGACCTTCGCCGACACGTCATCCGCGCTGGCGGATCCCGGGACGCTCCTCGTGACGCACGCGCACCCGGACCACCTCGACGTCGCGGCGGTCCGCAAAGCGCTCGACGAGCGTCCGGGGCTGGCGATGATCGGCCCGCAGGCGGCGTTCGACCTGCTGGGCGAGGCTCCCGACGGCGAGACGTACCGCGTCGTCGAGCCGGGCGACGTGCTCGAGCTGGGGCCGTTCGCCGTGCTGGTCGGAGGCGGTCAGCACGCGGTGATCCATCCCGACATCCCCCGGGTCGCGAACGTCACCTACCTGTTCTCGGCGGACGGCGCGAGCGTCTATCACCCGGGCGACTCGCTCAGCCCGCCCCTGACGGACCGACGTCTGGACGTGCTGCTCGCTCCGGTGGCGGCGCCGTGGATGAAGGTCGCGGAGGGCATCGACTTCGTCCGCGCCCTGGACCCGTGGGCCGTGGTGCCGATCCACGACGCGATCCTCTCGACCGCGGGCCTCGGCCTCGTCCATCGCTTGTTCGGGGTGGGCCGCACCGGCGGGACCTACGACTACCGTCCGCTCGAGGTGGGCCAGCGCCTCGACATCACCCCGAGGAGCCGACCATGACCGAGCAGCAGTCGCACCGTGATCCTGAGGCGGTCGCGCAGGAGCTCCTGCGCGAGCACCCGGAGTTCGACGAGGTGCCCGTCATCGAGATCGACGAGACCGTCCCGCCGCGCCCGGAGGAGGAGATCGCGGACGCGGTGAGGGAGTAGGCGTTTCGCTGATCGGTAGTCTGGCGCGATGGAAGCACCCGAAGCCGACCCAAGGGGAGTCTCTCGGTCAGAGAGGCGCTCACGTCGCCGAGCCCTGAAGCGATCGTGCGAGGCGTGCGACCACCCGTGGAGCGAGCACCCAGAGGTGGTCGACGACCCGGTCGCCGCGTGCGGTGAGTGTGAGTTCGAGCTGGAGCACGGCTTCAGCGACCGAGCTGCCTGTCGACTACGCGTCCCGACGGTCCTGCTGGACCTACCCTGACCCCTTGGTCGCTCGCTGGTGCCGATGCCCGGCACCCCGACGCTACAGCAGCGGGCGCAGCGGGGTCAGCGCGACCTCTCCGAGCTTGGCGGCGATCGACCTGCTCGACCACTCCGTCAGCGTGAGCTCCCGGCAGTTGCTGAGGTCGACCTCGAAGACCTTCTCCATCTGGCTGGCGATGCCGGCGTCGACGATCTCGAGGTTGACCTCGTAGTTGCCGGTCAGGCTGAGGCGGTCGATGTTCGCGGTGCCGATCGTGGTCCAGCGCCCGTCGATCGTCGCGGTCTTGGCGTGGACCATGGCGTCCTTGTAGAGCCAGATCGTGACGCCGCCCCGCAGGAGCGTGGTGTAGAGGCCGCGGGAGAGCCAGTCGGCGACGACGTGGTTGGAACGCTCGGGCACGAGGACCCGGACGTCCACCCCTCGTTGTGCTGCCATGAGGAGGGCGTCGAGGATCTCGCGGTCGGGGATGAAGTAGGCCTGCGTGATGTAGATGTGGTCCGAGGCCCGGTCGATCGCGTCGAGGTAGATGCCGCGGATCGGGAAGACGAGGTGCGCAGGCGCGTTGCGTGCCGCGCGGAGCTCAGGGAGCCACAGGCGTGAACCGGGGTCCTCGAGGGGAGGCTGGTCCGACTTCCGGTTCGAGTTCCAGAAGTCCACGAAGGCGTTGCGCAGCTCCCAGGCGGACGGCCCTTCGAGCCGGATGTGGGTGTCGCGCCACTGGGTCGCGTACATCGAACCGATGTTGTACCCGCCCACGAACCCGATCTCGTCGTCGACCACGAGGATCTTGCGGTGGTCACGCCCGGACTTGCGGACGTTGAGCACCAGGACGCCGGGGCGGAAGACGGGGTACCGGATGACGTGGATGGGGGAGGGGAACGTCAGGAACTCGCGGTGCACCACGAGGTTCGCGAAGCCGTCGTAGATCACGAAGACCTCGACGCCGCGTCCGCTGGCCTCGATCAGGGCGTCCTTGAACTCCTGCCCGAGCTCGTCCCCCTTCCAGATGTACGTCTCGAGCATGATGCGACGCCGGGCCCCGCGGATGGCGGCGAGCATCTCGCGGTAGAGGTCGTCGCCGTACGTGAAGATCGTGGTCTCCGTCTCGCCGATCCTCCCCTCGGCCGGGGCCGAGCGGGGGAAGCGGCTGGGGTCCGTGACGCGCCGCTTGCGGATGGCGTCGGCGATCACGAGACCCGTGGCCACGGTCATGGGGACGGCGACCGCGAGAACCGCTGCGCGGGCCATCACCGTTCGGGCGAGCTGGACGGGAGACGTCTTCGAGGGGCGCACCTGCTCACCGTAGCCGCAGGACGCCGAGAGCACCCGGAGAAAACTGGTGACGTTGGTCGGACCGACCGCGACCGCTGCGATATCAGGGACGCGCCGTGTCGATTTCACCCGTTCTGTCATGCTCCGGCAGGGGCTCGCTCCCCATCTCCGCGGGAAGGCCGGCCGAGAGCGGGTGGGACCGGATCGCCGCGGCGAGCTCGCCCTCGATCCGGTCGAGGTAGACGCCCGTGGTCGCGATCGAGGCGTGACCCAGCAGCTCGGCGATGACCTTGACGTCCCATCCCTGGGCGACGAGGAGAGTCGCGGTCGTGTGCCGCAGGGCGTGGGGCGTCGCGGCGCGCCGGTACTCGTCGGGCATGCGGGCGATGCACCGGTTGAGCAGCGCGCGGATCGCCTGGGCGTCGATGCGGCGACCGCGCCAGGTGAGCAGGAGGGCGCGGGACGCGTCGGGGTCGCCGGGTCGCCGGGCGAGCAGCTGGGGACGCAGGCCGGCGAGGTACTCCTCGAGGGCTCGCGACAACGGTTCTGACAGGCTGACGGTGCGGACGGTGCCTCCCTTGCCCTTGATGCGCCAGCGGGTCTGGTCGGGCTCGCGCACGAAGTCGTCGACGTCCGCGCGTGCAACCTCAGAGACACGCGGACCGAGGATGAGCAGGAGCGCGATGATGAGGCGGTCGCGCAGCGCGAGGTCGTGGTCGGCGCGCGGCGGAGGAGATGCGGCCGCCGGGCCCTGAACCGCCGAGGGAGCCGTCCCGCGGGGCTTGGTGCTCGCGGTGACCAGGAGCGCCTGGGCTGCCGTCGCCGAGAGCGCCGTCCGCGCGACGCGCAGGCCGCCGCGGAGCCTGGCCGGGGGAGAGGCCCACTGCATGGGGTCGGCCTGGACCCACCCGTCGCGCGCGGCGTGCGTGAAGAAGCGGGAGATCGACTGCCGGAAGCGGTTCACGGTCGCGGCCGACCGCCCGGGCCCGTCGGGCTTGGTCCGGGGGTCTGCGTACCGGCCGTCAGGGGTGATCTGGTAGCGCAGGAGGAAGTCGTCGATGTCGTCGCCCGTGATGTCGTCGAGGATCGTCTCGGGCCCGGCGAGGGAGGCGAGCTCACGCAGGTCGCGCTCGTAGTTGCGTTGGGTCGTGGGGGAGAGGACCCCTCTGACCGTCTCGGCGGACACCGACGAGAGGTACGTGGCGACGGCCTCGGCGACGGTGACGCGACGTAGGCGGGGAGGTGCGACCACCGTGCGGCTCCTGGGAACGGGATGACATCGGACATCCGGAGCATAGGGGGCGCCACTGACACCCTCGAGGGGACCGGTGCTCACGTTCGACCCTCAGATCATGGTGTTGTGACAAACACAATGGTTTGTCTCGTATGTCCCAATTGAAGAAGGCTACCGCAGGTGGTGTCGTCGCGAAAGAGGCACGGGCGGTCTCGTCCTCAGATGCCCGACGGCGCAGCGACGGCCGCGTCGTCGTCTCGCCTGGGTCGGGCACCCAGCAGGACGCCCGCGCCTGAGGGGGACCGGTGGCGTGCGGGGCTGAGCCACAACCGATAGATCCACCAGGGGGCGGCGAGGATCGCGACGATCGCGCTGAGCGCGGCCGTCAGGGCTGCCACGGCGAGCGTCGCCACCAGGAGCATCGCCACGAGCAACGTGCGCACGCACTGGACCGCGACCCGTCGGCCGATCGGCGCCAGCGGGGTTCTGGACGAGGTCGACAGCTCGGTGATGCTCGGCCCATCGTGTTGCGTCGCCACGAACGGTCCTGAGCTCATCGTCGACTCCAGAGGCTGCTGGCGCCGCTGCTCGACGCCCTTGCGAAGGAGAGAGTCAGTGGTGCGCGCTCCTGATGCACCCGACGCGGCCGGCGGGCTCGATCGGCCGAACCGGACGCGCGTTCTGGGGCGCACAGGGGCCCTCGATGCCCGCCCGTGCGCCCGAGAGGGGTGGTCTCGTTCGACCATAATGACATAATGTACATTATCGGCGTTGCGTGATGGCGGTCGAGAGGGGATAGAAGGGGCGCCGTTCCAACGATCTGCGGACCGGACCGTTAGTCACCGATCACGTGTAGTTCCGTGGTCGCGTCGACGGCGCACCGCTCGGCCAGGCCGACGGCCTCGTCGACGATGCGTGCAGCGGCCCCGGATGCCGCGCCGTCGACGGATCGCAGCTCGGCGACGAGCTGATCCACCTCCGACGACGTCAGCACGAGATCTCTGTACGGGTCGATCTTCGCCAGCAACGGCCGCCCGCTCGCTGCGGCAAGCCGGACGAGCTCGCCCTCGGTGTCGCAGGTGGCCGCCAAGGTCCTCAGTGTGCGACGACGAGAGCTCGTGCCTCGCTGCGAGACGGCGACCAGCAGGATGTCGAGGGGCATGGTGAGCATCCTGCCAGACGGCTCCTGGCGCCGCGGCCAGGAGATCCCCGCCCCGCCACTCCCCCGGGTTTCATGCCGTGAAACAGCATCCTCGCAGGTCAGAGGCCATTTATGGGCCTCTGACCTGCGAGGTGACGACGTGGCTTCTCCTGGCCTCGGTCAGCCGGCCGCCCGCTTCACGAGCTCGACGATCGTCGCCTCGTTCTCCTTCGTCAGCTCCGTGAGGGCGTACGCGACGGGCCACAGCGTGCCGTCGTCGAGCTGGGCCACGTCGTTGAAGCCGAAGGTCGGGTAGCGTGCGCCGAACTTCTCCGCAGGCTGGAAGAAGCACAGGATCTTGCCGTCCTTGGCCCACCCGGGCATCCCGTACCAGGTCTTCGGTGCGAGCGAGGGCGCGTGCTCCGCGACGAGCTCGTGGAGCCGAGAAGCCATGGAGCGATCCGGTTCGGACAGCTCCGCGATCTTCTCGAGCTGGGCCTTCTCCGCCTCGGCCCGGTTCGCGGACGCCTTGAGCTCCTTGGCGCGCTCCTTCATCGCCGCACGTTCCTCGGCCGAGAACCCCTCGTAGGCCTTGCTGCTCTTGGCGGTCTTCGCGGTGCCGGTCATCATGGTTCCCCTTCTCGGTGGGCCTGTCGTCAGGAACGACGTTACTGAGGGCGTGCGCGAGACGCTTCTCCAGAACTGCTCGATCCCGACAGCCGGCGAGCCTGATCAACTCTCAGGGAATGGCACCGGATCGTCGGACTCGTCCGACGATCCTCAATTCGAGGATCTCTCGGAGAATTCCATCGGATGCGGTACGAAAACCCCCGACAATGTCGACTGCTGTTCCCACCGGGAATTATCGGTACCCCCGTCGGACCATGCCGGGTGTCTCGGCTCCCTGTGTCGCACAGCAGTCCGCGACACATTGCCGTGGTCAATCGCGTATTCGACGTGCTAGCGTCACGGTGATCGTGATCCGTCGGAAGGAGGTGAGACCCGTGAACGCAGTATCCGTACCGGGCGCTCCCCCGCAGTCCACGATCGCGCGACTGAGCTAGTCGCCATCGGGAGCGCTCGCCAGGCGCTTCGCGAAAGGCGACTCCCATGAACATCTCCCCTGATTCCTCCCCAGCACCCGACTCCTCGAACAGTGATCAGAGCGTGCCGCCGTTCCCTGTCGGCGAACGGGCACTCGTCCTCGGGGGCGGCGGGTCCACAGGTAACGCCTGGCTGATCGGCGTCGTCGCCGGTTTGTTCGATGCCGGGCTCGACGTGACCGCAGCGGACCTCACTGTCGGGACGTCGGCCGGCTCGACCGCCGCCGCCCAGCTGGCCGGCGCGTCCCCGACCGAGCTGCTCGCCGCGATCCTTGCGGCTGCTCCCCCGCGTCCGAACGGCGCCCCCGGTGGAGACCGAGGACGTGCCGCGAACGGCGCGGTCGTGGACCACCTGGAGCGGATGAACGCTCTCATCGCCTCCGCCGGCGACGCTGCTGACCTGCGAAGAAAGGTGGGCACCGCAGCCCTCGACCGGGAAGCCGCGTCGGACGGCTCCTGGCGCGCTCAGTGGCGCGCCACCGTCGCTTCTCGGTTCCCGAGTCAGCACTGGCCGCAACGAAAGGTGCTCCTCACGGCCGTCGACGCCGAGTCCGGTGAGCCGGTCGTGTTCGACCACCTCAGCGAGGTCGACCTGGTGGACGCCGTGGCCGCGAGCTGTTCGAGCGGTCTGCCCTACAGGATCGGCGACCGTCGCTACATCGACGGCGGCTACCGGCGCAACGAGAACGCCGACCTTGCCGCCGGGTGCAAGCGGGTGCTGGTGCTCTCACCGTTCGGCGGCCGGTCGTTCACGCCGCCGGCTTGGGGTCTGCAGCTCGCCGCGCAGGTGGACGAGCTCCGAGCGCTGGGCAGCGAGGTAGAGACGATCTTCCCGGACAGCGCTTCCGAGCACCTGTTCGGCGCGAACGCGATGGACCTGTCTCTGCGCCCCCTGGCCGCTCGAGCCGGACATGCCCAAGGAATGGCCCTGGCCGACGCGCTGATCGCCTTCTGGCGCTGAATCCCCGGAGGGCTCCTTCCCCTTTCCCGTCGGCCGCGCGGCACGCAACCGCGACGCGCGGCCGACGGGAAAAGGGAGAAACACTCTGAGGCTCACGTCAATCGTTCGGTCAGGTGAACGGTGACGGTATCTCCGATGTCTTTCCCGAGCTTCTTGCGCAGCTTGGCGCTGATCGAGAGCATGTGGCCGCCGGACCCGGTCGGCATCAGCCCGGCCGTCACGTCATGGCCGTCCACCGTCGCGACCACTCGCACGGCCTTGCCGGTTCCCAAGAGCTCGACCGAGTCGGGGACCTCGACGCACGACCACACGTCGCCGCGCACGGTCACTCCGATCGGAGCAGAGAACGAGACGTCCATCGGACCTGGAGAGCTACTCACCGGGTGACTCCTTCGTCGATCGTCAGCACCGCTCCTCCAGCAGCGCCCTGATGCTCGACACTATCGAGCGGCAAGGACGGGCCGCTCGGCACGCGCCGCAGGTCGGCGCGGACTGCACCGCCTGCACGCCGGCCGCCCCGACCCGCGTGCTGCTGCATCGAAGAACCACCGAGATATCTTGATGTCGACAGACTTCGTCAGGAAGCCCTGAGAGCGTCGGCGCCAGATCTGCCGCCGGTGCGATCTGGACAGTTCGCCGTTCGATGAGTGATGCCCGTTTTGCCCTCGGATGCGCCTACCCCGTGAGTTCTATACCCACGGGGCGCAGGGCTCTCGCCCCGGCAGAATCGTTGACATTCCGCCCTTTCTGCGGGCCAATCGCAGGGCGTCGCGCGCCCCGTGGGCACACCACGGGCACTAGCCAGGCGAGACTGCGCGCAGTCTCGCGGACTCCAGGGCGACCGCGACGCCGTCGAGATCGTTGTCGAAGAGGTCCGCATAGACGTCCAGCGTCATGCTCGCGGAGGCGTGTCCCAGCATGCGCTGGACCGCCTTGACGTTCGCCCCGGCCGACACGGCGAGGCTCGCCGCAGTGTGTCTCAGGTCGTGCGGGGTCAGGTGGTCGTCGATGCCCGCGTCGCGAGCCGCGCGCCAGAACCATCCGGTGCCGGACTTCGAGCGCTTGAGGTAGTCGCCGCGGTCGCCGTGGAAGACGACGTCGTCGCGCCCCTTGCCCTCGCACGCCGCGGCGAGGCGCATGGACAGGAACGCCGGGAACGGGACCGAGCGTCGCTCGTGCGTCTTGGGGGTGCCGATCACGATGTCCGAGCCGACCTCGACCGCGTTCTGGTTGACGCGCAGCCGGTGCCGGAGCATGTCGAGGTCCCTGACGCGCAGGCCCGCGGCCTCGCCCCAGCGCAGCCCGCAGTACGCGAAGACGAGGACCAGGGTCTCGTGCCGTCCGGCGGCCGCGGCCAGCGCCGCGACCTGCTGGTGGTCGAGGTAGGTGTGCTCGCGCCGGACCTTGCGCGGCAGGTTCACGCCGCGGGCGGGGTTCGTCAGGATCCTGCGGTCGTCGACCGCGTCGTCGAGCAAGGACGCCAGGGCGCCGTGGGCGCGCGCGACCGTCGTGGGGCTGTAGGCAGCGCTCAGCTCGGAGACCCACGCCTGGACAGCGGTGCGCCGGATCTCGGCGACCGGGACGCTCCCCCACCGGGGCGTGACGTGCAGGCGCCACGAGCTCTCGATCGCTCGGGCGGTCGACGGCTTGAGGTGCGTCTGGCGCTGGAGCCACGCTCCCCCGAGCTCGAGGACCGTCGACCGGGCCGCCGCGGGGTCGATGAACTCGCCGCGCAGCATCGAGACCTCGAGCGAGGACGCGAAGGCCTCGGCGCTCCGCTTGGTCTTGAAGCCCCGCTTCTTGGTCTGCTTGCGTTCGGGGGTGCGGTAGCGAACCATGTACCGCCGTCCGGCGGTCGTCTCGTAGGCCTCAACGGTCGCCATGATCGACCGCCCGCCGCTCGCCGTCTCCCTGGTGCCTCACACGACGAACCGTACCGCGATCGTGGCATTGACGACTATCCGGACAGGCCAGCCGTGATCCCCGGGTGGCGCGCCTGCATCACCTCGGCGCACCGGTCAGGGCCTGGCGTCGAGGAGGATTCCTCGCCCATCTCTCAGCCGGGGCAAGGTGTCGCGCACCTGGGAGCCGCCCTGGCGTGGCCTCGCCGGAGCAACGTCACACCCCGATTCGGCGCTTGAAGTTGCGCCCGCCCTCGAAAACCGGAAACCTGGTCGGTGGTCTCGCGGGAGTGCGTGTCCCACCCGATGCGCACGGTCTGCTGGGCAGCCTCGACGGGTGGGTTCGGCGCGCCTCCTGCTTCACCGGACCTTCACGTCCGACCGGAACACTCGCAGCCGGCCGGACGTTGACCCCCATAGACAACCCTGCCGCTACCCCTTGGAGGACACCATGGCCGACCGGTCCCTACGTGGAATGAGCATCGGCGCGAAGAGCATGGAGTCCGACGCGGGCGTCGACTTCGCCCCCCGCTTCCAGGCTCACTACGACTGCCCCAACGGGCACACGATCATCCTGCCGTTCTCGACCGAGGCCGAGGTGCCGGCGGTCTGGGAGTGTCGTTGTGGCGAGGAGGCCCTCCTGCGTGACGCAGAGCGCCCCGAGCCCAAGGCCGGCAAGCCTGCCCGCACCCACTGGGACATGCTGCTGGAGCGTCGCACCATCAAGGAGCTCGAAGAGCTGCTCGACGAGCGCCTCGGCCTCCTGCGTGCCGGCAAGCTGCGTCGCAGCGCCTGATCGACTGCCTCGAAGGGCCCGGAACTCCTCGGAGTTCCGGGCCCTTCGTCGTTCCATCGTCCGGCGTGCGCCGTGTTGTCAGAGGTGGCCCGGGCCCGAGCCCGGGCCACCTCTGACAACTGAGCGTTTCTGACGCTGTGTTCGTCACGGTCACCTTCGCGTGCGCTCCTGGCGCTCCACCGCACCTCGTGCACGCGCTGCCGGCCCGACGACGTCACCGCCCCGGGCGAGCGTCCCGCCCCGGGCGCGTGCCGCCGTCGGGCACGAGCTTCCTCCCGCGGAGCAGCCCGACCGACCCGACGCGCACCTACCGGCGCGCGGTCTTCTTCGCCGCCGGTCGCTTGGTGCCGCCCTTGACGCTCGCTGCCGGCGCGCGCCGGACGTGGGCCGCGACTCCGGCGACCACGAGCAGGACCGTCAGTCCCCCGGCGATCCACCCGGGCCAGTAGCCCGCGCGCACGGCCGGGGTCAGCGAGTCACGCAGGGGAAGCGTGGCGATCAGCTGGTCGGGCGTGAAGAGCTCGGTGCTCTGCAGCAGGGCCCCGTTGGGGGCGATGATGCCGCTGACGCCGACCGTCGAGATCTGCACGGTCGCGCGACCGGTCTCGATCGCTCGCAGGCGCGACATGGCCAGCTGCTGGGTCGACTCGGCGCTGTACCCGAACGACGCGTTGTTGGTCGGGACGACGAGGAGCTCGGCACCGGCGTTCACGGCGTCGCGGATCAGCTCCTCGTACGCCACCTCGAAGCAGATGACGTTGCCGAGCCGCACGGTACGCCCGAGCCGCTCCGAGGGCAGGTCGATCACGGCGACCTCGTCGCCCGCGATCATGTCGGTGCTCACCCGGTCGACCTGGTCGGAGAAGATCCGCACGAAGCTGCGCATCGGGATGTACTCGCCGAACGGGGCGGGGTGCTGCTTGGCGTACCGGTCGACGACCCCCTCGCCGGGAACCCAAAGCAGCGACACGTTGTACCGCCCGCCGGTCTCGGGGAACTCCTGGGCGCCCACGAGGATCGGTGCGCCGACGGCGCTCGCGGCCTCGTCGATGTCGGCGGCGACGTCGGGCGTGGTCTGGGGGTCCAGGTCGGAGCCGTTCTCGGGCCACAGGACCACGTCCAGCTCGCCGGGCTCGACCTCGTCGAGCAGCGCGAGGGTCCCGTCGACGTGGTTCTGCAGCACCACTCCACGGTTGGCGAAGGACCCGAGCCCTGGTTCGTCGACGTTGCCCTGGACGGCGCCGATCGCGAGCGTCCCGGTCTCGGCGCGCACGTCGAGCGGGACGACGAGCCCGACCCCCAGCAGCACGGCCGCGGTCGCGAGCGAGCACAGGGCGGGGAAGACCTTGAGGCGGCGCGACTCGAGCAGGAACACGGCCAGCAGGACACCGATCGCGGCCGTGAGCAGCGAGACGAGCAGTCCCCCTCCGAGCCAGGCCGTGCGCCCCAGCAGGGAGTCGACCTGGGAGAACGCGAGCCGGCCCCAGGGGAACCCGCCGAAGGGGAACTCCGAGCGCCACTGCTCGACCGCGACCCACAGGACCGAGAACGTCACGACCTGCCAGGCCAGGTTGCGGCCGACGAACCCGATGCGTCGCACCCACGTCCACATCGCGCCCAGCAGCGCCAGGAACACCGACTCCAGGACGCTCAGGGCGAGCCACGGGACGGTGTCGGTCGCGATCTGCGCCCACTGGATGTGCGGGAGGAAGAAGGCCAGGCCCCAGACGAACCCGACCAGGGCGTTCCACCAGGCGCCGTCGCGGCGCAGGGCCAGGAAGAAGGCGGCGACGCCCACGAAGGCGAGGGGCCACCACCCGCGGTCCGGGAAGGCGGCGTTGGTCAGGAGGCCGCCACCGGCGGCGAGAAGGATCAGCAGCCAGCGGCTCGGCTCACGGGTCGACACCCGTGCAGACTACGCCACGCACCTGCAGGTCAGGCGGTGGATGTGGGCCGACCCGCGCGTCCTTCGGACCACGTCGCACCGCCACCGGTGAGGCCGTGTTGTCTACTGAACGCGCGGGTCGAGCCGATGCGCATCAGGGCGCACGGGGAGAACGGTGAGATGGTGGCTCGCTCCCCCGCGGCGCTGAAGGCCGGAACACGTCAACGAACTTACCGGTCCTCACGGTGGTGTCAATCCGAGCGGGCGCCTGCGGGACGGCGGACCGCCCCGCAGGCCCGCGAGGGCGTCGGAGGGCTCAGTCGAACGTGTCGAACAGCACGACGCCGTCGCGCACGGTCTGCAGGCACGTCGGGTCGGGGGCGCCGTCGGTCAGGTCCGGCAGCAGGGGGGTGCCGGAGCGCGCGTCGGTGCTCCACGAGGAGACCGTGGTGCCCGTGCCCTGGACCGCGAGGTGCTCGGCACGCCACACCGCGAGGTGGGCCGGGGACCCTACGCGCAGCTGACCCGCACCCGTGTGGTCCAGGCCGGCGATGCGCCAGCCGCCGCGGGTGTGCGCCCGGAACGCCGCCCGGGCGGAGATGCGCTGGTCGGGGTCCGCGTGGGACATGGCGGCACGGACGGCCGACCACGGGTCCAGGGGCGTCACCGGCGAGTCGGACCCGAACGCGAGAGGCACCCCGGCCCCCGCGAGGTCGGCGAACGGGGACAGGCCCGCGACGCGCGTGGGACCCAGCCGTGAGGAGTACATGCCGTCCGGGCCGCCCCACGCGGAGTCGAACACCGGCTGGATGCTCAACGACACCCCGAACAGCAGGAGCGTGGACAGCGCGTTGGTGTCGACGAACAGGGCGTGCTCGACACGGTGCGCGGCCCGGCGGTGCGCCGCGGCCCCGTCCGCGTCGGCCGCCGCACGCAGCCCCACCAGGAACGCGTCCATGGCCCGGTCGCCGATGACGTGGAACCCGCCCTGGGTGCCGGCCGCGGCGACCGCGGACAGGTGCGCCGCGATCTGCTCGGCGCTCAGGTACTGGTTGCCGCGCCCGTCGGGACCGGCCTCCCCCGGTGCCCCCGTCAGGTCGGAGTACCGGTGCCGCAGGGCAGCGGTGCGCGAGCCGAGCGACCCGTCGACGTTCAGGTCGCCCGCGATGCCCGCGAGCCCGGGCAGGTCCGCGAGCAGCGCACGGGCGTCGTCGGGCGTGGTGCACAGTTCGCCGCGGTAGGCGACCAGGTGCGGCAGGGCGCCCGCCGGGTCGGCGGTGAGCGCCATGAGCTCGCGCAGCCCCTCACGCGTGTCGATCGAGGGGGCGCTGTTCTCGTGCAGGGACACGATGCCCCGGCGCGCGGCCGCGTCCAGGGCCGTGCGGTACAGGGCCGTGCGACGCTCGGGGCTCAGGTCGCGCGCGGCGTCCCGGGCGCTGTGGTGCGCGTCCTCGGTGACCCACCCGGTCTCGGTCCACCCGCGCTGCCCCTCGAGCCCGGCCGCGCGGGCGAGGGACGTCGAGACGACCGCGGAGTGCACGTCGACCCGGGCCGCGTACACGAGCGCTCCCCCGCAGGCCGCGTCGAGCTCCTCGCGCGTGGGCGCCCGGTGCTCGGGCCACTCCTGCTCGTCCCACCCGAACGCGAGGAGCACCTCGTCGGCCTGGGCCGCCGGGCGCGCGGCGACCGCGGCGTGCAGGGCCTCGAGCGCGCCCGCCAGGGACGTGACACCGGCGCTCGCGGACAGGTCCACCCCGGCCAGGGCCAGGCCCGTCTCCAGGACGTGGACGTGGGAGTCGACGAACCCGGGCGCCACGAGGGCCCCGTCGAGGTCGATGACCCGGTCGGCGCGGGCGGCGAGCCCGGCGGCCGTGTCGTTCGCGCCGATCCAGGTGATCACCCCGCCGTCGACGAGCATCGCCTCGGCGAAGGGGTCGGTCGAGGAATGAATGACACCGTTGCGGTACAGGGTGGAGGCCACGAAACCACACGATAGGCCACCCGGCGCCCCTCGCGCCTCGTCGAGGGGCGCTCGCGGCCCGCGTGACGCCAAGGTCACACGCTCGAGTAGGCCACGACCCCTCGCCGGACGGCCTCGATCGCCCGGATCGCGGTCTTGCGCATCGCGGGCGTGGGGGCAGCGGTCGCGAGCTGGTCGAGCACGTCGATGATCTGCTTGCACCAGCGCACGAAGTCGCCCGCGGCGAGCTCGGACCCGCGCAGGACGGCGTCGAGGCTGCGGCCGTTGGCCCACCGGTGGACCGCCGCGACGAGCCCCAGGTCGAGCGTGCCGCTCGCGTCGATGTGGTGCGCCTCCTCGAGGTCGTCGACCTCGGACCACACCACGACCGTGCCGTCGAGGGCGCGGGCGAGCTTGCCGTCGGGCCCGCCGGGGACGTAGGGCTCTCCCGGTTCCTCGCGGCGGGCGGAGAACACCAGGGTCGAGACGACCGCGGCGAGCCCGGCGGGGTCCAGCTCGTCCCAGACGCCGCGGCGCAGGCACTCGGCCAGGAGGAGGTCGTTCTCGGCGTAGAGCCGGCGCAGCCAGTTGCCCGCGTCGGTGACCTTGACCTCGGGGGCGGGCCGGCGCCCGGTCCCGGGGCGGGTCGCGACGGCCTGGTCCTGGCCGACGGCCCCGGTGTCCACCGTGCCGCCGGGGGCATCGCGGTCGAGGGGGCCCCCGCCCGCCGGGTGCGTGTCGACCTCGAGGTACCCGAGCCGGGTCAGGATGTCGCAGATGCGGTCGAAGACCCGGGCGATCGACCCGGTGCGCCCCTCGACGCGGCGGACCAGGGCGTCGTGCTCCTTCTTGAGCTTGGCCCACCGTTCGGCCCAGCGGGCGTGGTCCTCCCGCTCGGGGCAGTCGTGGCACGGGTGTGCGCGCAGGGCGGCCCGCAGGCGCGTGAGCTCCTTGTCGTCGGCCGCGGCGGACCGTACCCGCGGACCGCCGCCGCGCGCCGGGGCACCGGGGACGTCGACGAACGCGCCGAGCGCGTTGCGCAGCGACGACGCGAGGTCGCGGCGGGCCGCGGGCACGCGCGGGTTGAACGTCTTGGGGATGCGGACCTTGCCGACCGTGCGGATGCCCGAGGGGGCGTCGGCGACCGTGAGCTTCTTGACCTGCTTGTCCTCGGTCAGGACCGTGGGGCGCGGGCCGTCGAACCCGCCGTCCTTGCCGGGGTCGAGGACCACGACGTAGCCGGCGCGGCGCCCCGAGGGCAGCTCGACGACGTCCCCGACGCGCAGGTTCTCGAAGTCCGCGACCACCTGGGCGCGGCGGGCCCGCTGCGCGGACTTCGACAGGTCCGCCTCGCGGGTCGCGATCGCGCGCCGGAGCCGGGCGTACTCGGAGAAGTCCCCGCGGTCGCACGTCATGGCTTGGGCGTAGCCCTCGAGGGCCTCGGCGTGGGCCTGGGCCTGCTTGGCCAGGCCCACCACGCCGCGGTCGGCCTGGAACTGGGCGAACGACGTCTCCAGGACGTCGCGGGCGCGCTCGCGCCCGACCTGCGCCACGAGGTTGACGGCCATGTTGTAGGTGGGCCGGAACGAGGACTTGAGCGGGTACAGGCGCTTGGACGCCAGGCCAGCGAGGGCCACGGGGTCCAGCCCTGGATGGTCGACGACGACGGCGTGCCCCTCGACGTCGATGCCCCGGCGCCCGGCACGCCCCGTGAGCTGGGTGTACTCCCCGGGGGTCATGTCGACGTGGGAGGTGCCGTCCCACTTGACGAGCTTCTCGAGCACGACCGAGCGGGCGGGCATGTTGATGCCCAGGGCCAGGGTCTCGGTCGCGAACACGACCTTGACCAGGCCGCGGCTGAACAGGTCCTCGACGATCTCCTTGAAGATGGGCAGCATCCCGGCGTGGTGGGCCGCGATGCCGCGCGCGAGCGACTCGCTCCAGGTCCAGTACCCCAGGACGTCGAGGTCCTCGGCGGGCAGTGTCGCGCTGCGCTCCTCGACCACGGCACGGATCTGCGCCTCCTGGGCGGGTGTGGTCAGGCGCAGGCCCGCGGCCAGGCACTGGGTCACCGCGGCCTCGCACCCGGCCCGCGAGAAGATGAAGAAGATCGCGGGCAGCAGCCCGTCGGCGTCCAGGGCGTCGACGACCGCGAACCGTGGCGGCGACCGGCGTGTCGACCCCTCCCGGTTCCCGTAGCCGCCCGACCCGCCAGGCCGCCCGACCCGGCCACGGTATCCGCGGTCGCCGCGTCCCCCGCCACGCCCCGGGTACCCGCCGTCGCGCGCCCCGCTGCGGAACGCCGCGAGCAGGTCCGGGTTGATGGGCGGGTTGACCCCGGGGTCCGTCGGGTCCACGTGCCCTGCGTACAGGTCGATCAGCTCGGCCCCCGTGCCCGGGCGCAGCGCCTCTCCCGGGGTGCGCGACCGGTCGCGCGAGCCCACCAGGACGTGCTGCCACAACGGGACCGGTCGGCGCTCGCTGACGATCACGGCGGTGTCGCCGCGGACCATCTCGAGCCAGTCGCCGAACTCCTCGGCGTTGGACACGGTCGCGGAGAGCGACACGAGCTGGACGTCGTCGGAGAGGTGGATGATGACCTCTTCCCAGACGGGTCCGCGGAACCGGTCGGCGAGGTAGTGGACCTCGTCCATGACGACGAACGCGAGCCCGTCGAGGGCGCGCGAGCCCGCGTAGAGCATGTTGCGCAGGACCTCGGTCGTCATGACGACGATCGGGGCGTCTCCGTTGATCGACGTGTCGCCTGTCAGGAGCCCGACCTGGTCGGCGCCGTGGCGGCGCGCGAGGTCGGCGTACTTCTGGTTGGACAGGGCCTTGATGGGCGTGGTGTAGAAGGCCTTGCGTCCCCCCGCCAGGGCCAGGTGCACCGCGAACTCCCCCACGACGGTCTTGCCCGCACCCGTGGGTGCTGCCACGAGCACGCCGCGCCCCTCCTCGAGGGCCTGGCAGGCCCGGACCTGGAAGTCGTCGAACGGGAAGCCGACGACCTCACGGAAGGCGGCGAGCTGGGTGCGGGCGGCTGCCTGGAGCGCGCGCGATGCCGCGTAGCGTTCCGCGGGGCTCTGGGTCTCGTCGGTCCCGGCGGTGCGGGGTGCTGCGGTCATGCCTCCACCCTACGGTCCGCCGGTGACGGGGCCGCGCCAGGCGCCGCCGACGACGCTCGAGCGACGGCGGCGTCCCCGAGCCCGGAGGCCCCGGCCTGGCGCCTCGGTCAGCCCTGCGTGATGGTGTGGTCGCGGGGGTCGAGGACCAGGAGCGCGCCGGGGACGACCGTGACGCGCACGGGCAGGCGAGAGATCCGTTCCCCGTCCGCGAACGCGGGCGGGGGCGGGCCGCCGGCGTCGGTGGCCTCCAGGACGACCGAGCGTGCCTGGTAGAGGTCGACGGCCGGGTGGTGCACGTGCTTGCCGCGGTACATGCCCGGGAAGACGCGGGCCACGCCGAGGCGCGTCAGGGGGCCGGCGGTCACGAGGTCGAGCAGGCCGTCGTCGATCGAGGCGTCCGGGGCGACCCGGACGCCCCCGCCGAAGCGCGGCCCGTTGGCCACGGCGACCACGGTCCCGGGCGACTCCCACACGAAGGGGTGCGTGGCGTCGTCGGGCGTCCGGGGTGCACGCTCCCCCGGGGCCGCCGTGCCCGACGGCGAGGGGCGCACGGTCGAGGCGGCCGTGCTCCCGGCGGCGCCGCCGGCGCCCGCGGTGTCCGAGGCGCCCGGCGCGCCGACGAGCTGTGCCGTGATGCGGTACCCGTAGGGGCGGAAGCGGGCGAGCTCGCTCGCGACGGCGCGCACGTACTTGGCGCTGCCGCGCGGCCAGGTCAGGGCGTTGGCGCGCGCGTTGACCGCGGCGTCGAGGCCCGCGGACAGGACCCCGCAGAACCAGCGCTCGCGCCCGGGCCGGGGGTCCAGGTGGGCGTCGAGAGGCTCGGCACGGGCCGCGTCCACCCGGCGCGTCCCGCCCGTGCCGGCCGCGCGGGCTCCCAGGGCGTCGAGGAGCAGGGTGACCGCCGCGTCGACGGCGTGCACGGGCAGCTCGAGGGCCGAGGCGAAGTCGTTGCCCGTCCCGGCCGCGACGATCCCGAGCGGGACCCCGGTCCCGGCGACCGCGTTGACGCCGAGGTGGACCATGCCGTCCCCGCCAACGACGACGAGCGCGTCGAGCGGGCCGCCCGTGCCGCGGCCCGCGACCGCGTCGCGGGCGTTCTCGAGTGCGAGGGGTGCGTTGGGGGCGCTGAGGTCCAGGACGTCGTGCCCGGCCTGGCGCAGGAGCTCGATCGTGCGGGCGCCGTCGCCCCGGCCGCGCCCACGGTCGGCCGTCGGGTTGACGACGACTCCGAGGCGGGCCGGGCGCGGTGGTGCCTCAGGCACCGGCGAGTGCTGCGGCGTTGCGCTTGTCCGTGCTGCGGTCGCGCAGGAACGCGATCCCGACGGCACCGAAGTACAGCAGGCAGATCGGCAGGGCCACGAGGATCATCGTGAGCGCGTCCGGGGTGGGGGTCATGACGGCCGCGAACACGAACGCGATGAGCACCGCCCAGCGCCATCCGGCGAACAGGGCCGTGGCCCGCACGAGCCCCGCGAAGTTCAGGGCGACCAGGACCACGGGCAGCACGAACGCGAGCCCGAAGGCCAGGACGAGTCGCATCACGAAGCTCAGGTAGCCCTGGGCGTCGGTGAGGTTGGTCGCGCCCTCGGGGACGAAGCCCGCCAGGATGTCGACCGCGTGCGGCAGGACCCACCACGCGAGGAACGCCCCGCCGAGGAACAGGGGCACCGATGCCCCCAGGAAGCCCATGGCGTAGCGGCGTTCCTTCGACGTGAGCCCCGGGGTGATGAACGCCCACAGCTGGTACAGCCACCACGGGCAGGACACGATGACCCCGAGGAACAGGGAGACCTTGATCTTCATGTCGAGCGCGGTCGCCATGCCCGAGAAGTTCAGGTTGATGACCTTGCCCTGCTCCGCGGCAGCCTTCTCGAGCGGGGCCTGCAACGCGTCCAGGAGCGGCTGGTACAGGAACCACCCCAGGATCGCGCCCGCGACCAGTCCGCACGAGACCAGGAAGAGTCGCTTGCGGATCTCGAGCAGGTGCTCGCGCAGCGGCATGCGTCCTTCGGACGTCTTGGTCGAGCTGGACACGGGTCAGGCCTTGGGGGCGTCGTCATCCTTGACGGCAGGCTCCGCGGGCTTGTCGTCGTCGCGCAGGTCCTTGACCTCGCTCTTGAAGATCTTGAGCGACTGGCCGACGCTGCGGGCCAGGTCGGGAAGTCGCTTCGCCCCGAACAGGAGCAGGACGACGACGACAAGAACGATGATGTGCCAGGGCTTCAGCATGCCCATGAGATGGCTCCCTTGGAGTCGGACGCGAGTCTTGTTGTCGCAGATCCTACGCGTTGAATCGGCGCCAGCGGTCCCACGTCACTTTGTTGCGGGTCCTGCGCTGGGACCGGCGCTCGGCCCGCTCGGCGCGCAGCTCCTCCACGCGCTCGTGCAGCAGCACCGGGTCGTCGAACAGGGTGGGCGCGGTGCTGGGCTGCGCGGCCGCCACCGCCGCGGTCAGCTCGTCGGTGCGCCGGGCGAAGCGGTCCATGACCTGCGACGACTCCGACATCTGCCGCAGGAGCGCCTTGGCCTTGCGCCACAGGTCGCGCCCCAGGAAGAACGCGCCGACGAGCGTGCCGACGACCAGGACCGACCAGATGGTGAACCACATACCGACCAGCCTAGTTCGCGGACGGCACGCTCGGGGCCGGGTCGGGCCCCTCGTCGACCGCACCGCCGCCGACCGCGGACTCCCCGTACGCGGCCAGGGCGGCGCTCGCGGCCTGCGCGACGTCGTCGGCAACGGCCTGGGGCGTGACGGCCAGGACGTGGCGGGCGTGCTCGAGCAGCAGCCGGCGCAGCCACACGGGGTTCGTCACCCGCAACGACACCTCGAACGCGCCGCCGGGCAGGTTGCGGACCTTCTCCACCGGGACCTGCTCGGCGACCCAGCGTGCGGGGCTCGCGAACGTGATCGTGGCCAGGGGCGCGTCGCCCGTGGGCGTGAAGTCGACCTCGGTCGGCAGGTCGTGCTCGGCGGCGGGCACGTCGAGCTCGGTCGCGGCCAGGAGCCGGTCGAGGCGGAACGTGCGCTGACCCTGCGCGCGGTAGCACCACGCGAGGAGGTACGACCAGGCGTCCTGGGTGTGCAGGGCCACGGGGTCGATCTCCCGCTCGGAGACCACGTCGGCGCTCGTCACGTACCGCACGCGCAACCGGTGCCGGTTCGCCAGGGCCGAGGACACGGCCGCCACGACCGCGGGGTCGCCGTCGGTGGGCAGGCGCACGTCCAGCGCCGCCGCGGCCTCGCCCGTCGCGCCGGTCAGCTTGTCCAGGACCGAGGCGACGACGTCGGAGCGCGCCCGGTCCGAGCGGACCGCGCCCGTCTCCCCCATCGCGCGCAGCGCCGCGATGAGCGCGACCGCCTCACGCGTGCCCAGGCGCAGGGGCCGCGTCATGCCGCGCGCCTCGGTCAGGCGCACCACGCCGCGCTCGAGCGAGTCGGCGTCGAAGTCGATCAGGTCGTCGGGCCAGTACCCGGGGGTGCCGGACACCCACAGGGCGTCGACGTCCTCCACGATCTGACGGGTCGTGACCCCGAACCGGGACGCGAGCTCCTCGACGGGCACACCGCCCGCCCCGTCCAGATAGCTGACGATGCCCAGCAGGCGCACCAGCCGGTCGTCCGCGCGCTCAGCCACGCTGCTCCTCGGTCGTCGTCGTGCTCGTCCCGTCCCGGTCGGTGGACCGGTCGGTCGGGGAAGGGGTCGGCTCGCCCGCCGCGGCTCCGGCACCCAGGTGCACAGCGGCACCCAGGTGCACAGCGGACCCCAGGCGCGCGGCGGCGCGCAACCGGCGCACGACGGCGTCGCGCAGCTCGGGCGGGCTCAGCACCACGACCGCGTCACCGTACCCCGCGATCTCGTCCGCGAACGTGTGCGCGTTCGTGTAGGCCACGTGCACGACGTCGCGCCCGTCCTGCCGTGGCCCCGCACCCTCGCCCGTGCCGTCCCCGTCGCTGCGCCCCCGTGCGCGCAGCGCCTCGGCCCGCTCCGGCCCGATCGCCAGGCGCGCCTCGTGCTCGCTGCCCGCCCTCGCGCCCAGCAGCGCGTCGACGTCCACCCCCTCGGGGATGGTGAACGCCCCACCACGCCCCAGCAGGCGCACCCTGCCCTCGATCCGGCTCAACCGGTACGCCCGCGGCGCACGGCGCTCGCGGTCGAAGCCCAGCAGGTACCAGCCGCCCCGGCGGGCCGCGATGCGCCACGGCTCGACCGTGCGCGTGAGCACCTCGCCCGTGGACGCCGCCCGGTACGTGAACGACACCGCACGCAGCGCCTCGATCGCGTCGAGCAGCGGGCCGTACGCGTCGCCCACGGCCCGCACCCGAGGGGCCAGGCCCGCGACCGCGTCGTTCGCGATCTCCCCCGCCCCCGCCGCCCGCAGCTTCGTCAGCGCCCGGGAGATGTCGGTCCGCAGCGTCTTGTCCTGCCAGAACTGGGCCGCCAGCGACAGGACACCGAACTCGGCCGGGGTCAGGTCCACCGCAGGCAGCGCGTACGCGTCCTGGTCGATCCGGTACCCCACGTCGTCGCTGTGGCCCCCGGCGTCGACCGTCACGATGGGGATCCCCAGGTCTCGCAAGGAGTCCTTGTCGCGCTCGAACATGCGCTCGAACGCCTCGGGCGAGGGCGCGTCGGCATACCCCGCCACGCTCGTGCGGATCTGCTGCTTCGTCATCGACACGCTCGTGTTCACGAGGGCGATCACGAGGTTCAACAGCCTCGTCGCAGGGTTGACTGGTTGGCTCGTCTGATCAGGCATCGGCACCCACGCTAACGAACGGTAGCCTCACCCGTGTGATGACGTGGCGATCTGCAAGGGTGATGTCGCGCGGCCGAGGCTGGCAGGGCGCGCAGGAACTGACCGTCGAGCTCGACGAACCGCTGCCCGCGACCGCGGGACCGGGCGACCAGGAACGCCCCCGGACCGTGCGCGCGCTCGCCTACCCGCAGCTCGTGGGCGACCCCCAGGTCGGCGACCGCGTGCTCCTCAACGTCAGCGCCCTCGCCCGAGGGCTCGGCACCGGCGGGTACGCGCTCGTCGTCGCCCTGCCCGACGCGCTCCCCGCCGACCCGCCCGCAGGCCCCGGCCACCTCGTCAAGGCCCGCTACACCCCCCTGCAGGCCCTCGTCCTGGGCGTCGACGAGCAGGAGTCCCCCCACCACGACACCCTGCGCGACGCCGACGACCTCGCCGGCATGCCCGTCGTCGTGGCCGACCTGCACTCCGCGCTGCCCGCGATCGTCGCCGGAGCACGCCTCGCCGCAACCCAGGACGGACGCCCCGCCCCCCGCATCGCCTACGTCATGACCGACGGCGGCGCCCTGCCCGCCGCGTTCTCCCGCACCGTCTCCGGACTCCGCGACGCCGGCTGGATCCACACCTGCCTCACCGTCGGACAGGCCTACGGAGGCGACCACGAAGCCGTCACCGTCCACACCGGCCTGCTCGCCGCCCGCCACGTCACCGGAGCCGACCTCACCATCGTCGCCCAAGGACCCGGCAACCTCGGCACCGGCACCCGCTGGGGCTTCTCCGGCGTCGCCGCCGGCGAAGCCCTCAACGCCGCCGCCACCCTCGGCGCCCTGCCCGTCGCCTCCCTGCGCGTCTCCGGCGCCGACCCCCGCGACCGCCACCTCGGCATCTCCCACCACTCCCTGACCGCCTACGGACGCGTGGCGCTCGCGGCCGCCGACGTCGTCGTGCCCCGACCCGCCGCGGAGATCGAAGCCCTCCCCGGGTGGGGACCCGCGCTCACCGCACGCATCACCGAGCAGGCCGCCCGGCTCGCCGCCCCCCACGGGCCGCACCGACTCACCCACGCCGACGTCGACACCGCGCTCCTCGACGCGCTCCGCGCCGCCCCCGTCGGCCTCTCCACCATGGGTCGAGGACTCGACGACGACCCCGCAGCCTTCCTCACCGCCGCAGCAGCCGGCCTCCACGCCGAGAGGAACCGACCCGCATGAGCAACCGGACACGACTGGGGGGTGTCGTCGTCCTGATCGCTCTCGTCCTGGTCGGCGCCGCCGCCGGGTCCCGCTGGAGCTACGAACGCCCGGCGTGGTTCCTGCCCCCCGACGACTCCGACGCCCCACCCCCCGAAGCCCCCGCCCCGGTCGACGGCCCCACCTACGTCGAGACCCTCCCGCCGGGCCTCGACGACCGAGCCGCCGGGATGACCATCGGCGACTACACGACCTACCTCGGACTCGCCGTCGCCGCCGTCCTGATCGTCCTCGCGATCCTCTACCTGCGCCGCCGCAGCCGCGAACCCGCCGAACCCGGCGAGGTCCACCGCGACCACGTCGCCGCCGAGGACGCCGTGACAGCCGACCTCCCCCCCGAGGTCCAGCTCCCCGCCCTCCGACGCGGCGTCACCCACGCACGCCACCTCCTCGACACCGCCCGCACCCCGCGCGACGCCGTCACCGCCGCCTGGATCGCCCTCGAGGACGCGACCGCCGACACCGGACACCGCAGGCACCCCGCCCAGACCCCCACCGAGTTCACCACCACCGTCCTCGACGCCACCCCCGCCGACCCCGACGCCGTCACGACCCTCCTCCGCCTCTACCAGCGGGCCCGCTTCACGGACCGCCCCCTCACCGACCACGACGTCGAGACCGCACGCGACTGCCTCGAACGGCTCACCATCGCCTTCGCGCCACCCCCGGAACCCGCCGACGCCGACCCAGCGCAGCGCAGCACGGCACCGCACGGCACCGGACAGGCCACGACCCCATGAGCCGACGACCCACCACCACCCGACGCCTCCTCCTCGAAGCAGCACTCGTCCTCACCGCCGGCACAGCCCTCGCCGTCGTCGGGCTCGACATCCCCCACGCCCTGGTCCTCACCGCCGGCGCCCTCGTCCTCCTCGCCCTCCACCGACGCGCACGACCCGGCACCGACCCCGAGCACCACGCCCTGCCCGACCGCAACCGCCACGGCGCCCGACGCGACCTCTCCGAGCTCACCTGGGCCATGCACGGCAACGACGGACGAGTCAGCGAACGCGCACACAAACGCGTCCTGGCGCTCGCGGCCACGGCTCTGGCCGACCGGGGGATCGACCTGCGCAGCACGGACCCGGCACAGCAGCGCGCGGCCGCGGACCTGCTCGGCCCCAAGGTCCACCAGCAGATGACGACCGACCCACGCCCGCCGACCATGCCCGTCCTGCGGGCCTGGGTCACTGCGGTCGAAGGCGTGAGCGGCATCTCCGCGGGCCCCGGACGCGCGTCGGCCGAGCAGCGCCGCACGGCGGGTGGCCGAACGACCGACGGCTCGGACCACAGCACCAGCACCACCTCCATCACCACCACCGAGAGGCGAACCCGATGACGGACTCCCCTGCCCCCGCGCTCAGCGTCCCCGAGGTGGCCGCGCTCGGCCGCCGCATCCTCGACGAGGTCGGCACGGCCGTCGTCGGGATGCGGGACCCGCTCGAGCTCGCGCTCGCCACGATCCTCGCGGGCGGCCACGTGCTGTTCGAGGACGTGCCCGGGCTCGGCAAGACCCTCGCGGCCCGCAGCCTCGCCACGGCGCTCGGGCTCGACTTCGCCCGTCTCCAGTGCACGCCCGACCTCCTGCCCGCGGACATCACGGGGTCCTCGGTCTACGACCCGGCCACGACCGACTTCGTGTTCCGTCCCGGGCCGGTCTTCACGGGCCTCTTCCTGGCCGACGAGATCAACCGCACCGCGCCCAAGACGCAGTCCGCGCTGCTCGAGGCCATGGCCGAGCGCCAGGTGTCGATCGAGGGCAGCACCTACCCGCTGCAGCGTCCGTTCCACGTCCTCGCGACGTCCAACCCCGTCGAGTACGAGGGCACCTACCCGCTGCCCGAGGCGCAGCTCGACCGCTTCATGGTGCGGCTCGCGGTCGGGTACCCGGACCGCGACGAGGAGCGCGAGGTCCTGCGCCGCAGGCTCGACCGCCGGCAGGAGCAGGCCGAGGTCCGCCAGGTGGTCGACGCCGCCACGGTCCTCGCGATGCAGGCCGGGGTCGAGGCGACGGACGTCGACCCGGACGTGGTCACGTACTGCGTCGACCTCGTGGCCGCGACGCGCGCCGACACCCAGCTCGAGGTCGGCGCCTCGCCGCGCGGGTCGCAGACCCTCGTCCTGCTCGCGCGCGCCGTCGCGGCGCTCGACGGCCGCGACTACGTGCTCCCCGAGGACGTCAAGCGCGTGGCGGTCCCCGTGCTCGCGCACCGGCTCACGCTGACCCCCACGGCCTGGGCGTCGAACGCCCAGCCGCAGACCATCGTCCGGGCCATCCTCGACCGTGTCCCGGGCCCCGCGACGGTCGCCAGCGCAGCGCGATGACGGCACCCGCAGGGGGCGGAGAGCCGACGGGCTGGCTGCAGACGACGAGTCTCGCGGCCGGGGTCGTGCTCGGTCTCGCCCTGCTGATCACCGGTCTCGTCGCTGGCCGCGCCGACATCGCGGTCCTCGGGGCGCCCGCGCTGCTCAGCGCGGCATGGGCCTGGACCGCTCGCCCGCGAGGCGGGGCGGTCAGGGCGACGTTCGTCCCGGCGGAGGCGGGCGGGACCGGTCCGGGAGAGCTGCGCGCGCGGCTGCGCCTCGACGTGCCCGACGGCGCCGCTCCCGTCCGCCTGCGGGTCACCAGCCCGGGGAACGACGACGCAGACGTCACGGTCCTCGTGGACGGGACCAGGACGCTCGACCTCACGACGCACTCGGCCCGCACCGGCCCGCACCGGACGTTCCGCGTCGACCACGTCGCGGCAGGCGTCGAGGGCGGCTTCGAGTCGCGGCCCGACGACGTGCAGGCCCCCGGGATCCTCGTGCTGCCGACGGCCCAGCCGCTCGGTCGGCTCCCGTTGCCGCACCAGCTCGTCGGGCTCACCGGACCGCACACGACCCGGCGGCTCGGCGACGGCACCGAGCTGCGGGACGTCCACCCCTTCGCGCCGGGCGACCGGCTCCGGCGCATCGACTGGCGCGCGACGGCCCGGCGGTCCCCGGGCCTCGAGACCCTCTACGTGCGGCGTACCCAGGCGACCGCGGAGGCGACGGTCGTGCTCGTGCTCGACTCGCGCGACGAGGTCGGGCCGGACGTCACGACCTGGCGCGGGAACGGTCCGCTGCCCATGGACCGTGCGACGTCCCTCGACGTCGCACGCAACGCCGCGGCCTCGGTCGCGCAGGCCGCGCTCGACGGCGGAGACCGGGTCGGCTTCGAGGACCTCGGGTGGGTCCGACGCCCCCTGCCTCCCGCGGCCGGCAAGCGTCAGCTCCGCCGGATCGTCCACGCGCTCGCGCTCGCCCACCCCGTCGGAGACCCGGGCCGCCGCATGCGTCCCCCGCAGATCCCGGCGGGGGCGCTCGTGTACATGTTCTCGACGTTCCTCGACGACGAGAGCGCCTCGATCGCCCAGACCTGGCGCGGCACCGGTCATCCGGTGGTGGCGGTCGACATCCTGCCCACGGTCGAGGTCCCGCGGGGTGACCCCGGCGTCGCTCTCGCCTGGCGCATCACGCACATCGAGCGTGAGCAGCGCCTCGAGAGCTTGCGCCGCGAAGGGATCCTCGTGGTCAGATGGCTGCCACCGATCGGGGGCGACGACCCAGGAATGCCTGGCCGCTCGGCCCGATCGGCGCGGACCGCGCTCGAGCTCGCAGCCCGGCAGCAACGACACGCCACGCAAGGGACGTCCCGATGAGCGCACTCCGTACGGTTCGCCCGGCTCCTGCAGACGCCATGCCCTCGACGGAGGTGGACACCGGACCGACCGTCCCGGGGCCCGCGTTCCGTGCCGCGCTGTTCGGCGCCACGATCGTGTTCGGCACGCTGACCGCGCACAGCCTGCTCCCGTCGATGGCCGGCAGCGTGGCGATCGGTCTTGCGCTCGCGGCGGTGGTCACCCGGTTCCCCCGGCCCCCTGTCCCCCACGCGATCGTCCTCGCGGGAGGTGCCGCGCTCCTCGGCGCCTCGGCGGCGTTCGACCCGGTGGTGTTCGCCCTCCTCCCGCTGGTGCACCTGATGCTCCGGGCGTCCTGGTGGGTGGCTCGGGTCCCCTGGGCGGGCGCCGTCGAACGGACCGTGCTCGTGCTCGACCTGCGTCGCGCCGCCGCGATCCAGACGGCCTGCCAGGGGCTCGCGCTCGTCGCGCTCGCCGCCTCGGGCATCGAGGGTGAGGGGTTCCTGACCGTCGTGGCAGCGCTGGCGCTGTGTGCTCTCGCCGTCCTCGTGGTCCCGAGGACCTGGTGGCGTCGAGGGTGATCGCTGGACCTGCGAGCACACGGGTACCGGGCCAGGATGGGACGAGGCGCACGTCGCCCACCCTGCACCCCGACTCGAGGAGGACCACATGGCTGCCCACAAGGACCTGCCGGACTACACCGTCCCGTCGCTCACGCTCCAGGAGGGGAAGGACGTCGCGGCAATCCTGCAGGAGCGCCTGCACTCGCTGAACGACCTCGCCCTCACGCTCAAGCACATCCACTGGAACGTGGTGGGTCCGCACTTCATCGCGGTCCACGAGATGATCGACCCGCAGGTGGATGCCGTCCGTGCCATGGTCGACGCGACGGCCGAGCGCATCGCGACCTTGGGGGTACCGCCGCGTGGCACGCCGGGCGCGATCGTCGCCGAGCGCACCTGGGAGGACTACCACCTGGGTCGAGCCTCGACGATCGCCCACCTGGGCGCCCTCGACGAGGTCTACCAGGGAGTGATCGCCTCGCACCGCAAGGCTGCGGCCGACACCGAGACGGTCGACACCGTGAGCAACGACCTCCTCGTGGGGCACCTGCACGAGCTCGAGCTGTTCCACTGGTTCGTCCGCGCGCACCTGGAGTCCTCGGGCGGCGAGCTCTCGACCTCGGGGGCGTCGACCGAACGTGGTGCAGCCCGCAAGGCCGAGTCCGCAGCCAAGAACGAGGCCTGACTCCCCCGACCGCGTACCGGTCGGCTCGACAGACGAAGTGCCCCTGGTCCTCGGCCGGGGGCACTTCGTCTGCCGGCGCCCGCCCCTGCCTGTCCGGGCTTGGTGGTGAGTCGGAGATCTTGGGTGGGTCGATGCGTTCTCTACGCTTGGCACACTATTTTGCTTCGAACAAGCGATGGGGCAGAGTGCGGCATAGCGTGGTCGCATGACCGATCGACCCGATGCCCCGCCCGTGCGCCAGCTCCGCCTCGTCGTCGAGGCCGAGGACTACGACGTCGCTCTCGCTTTCTACCGCGACCTGCTCGGACTCCCCCAGGAGGCCGCCTTCACGGGCGAAGGGGACGCGCGCGTAGCGATCCTCGACGCGGGGCACGCCACCCTGGAGATCGCCAACCCCGCGCAGAAGCGCATGATCGACGACGTCGAGGTGGGACGGCAGGTCGCTCCCCCGCTGCGCGTCGCGTTCGAGGTGTCCGACGCCGCCGCCGTCACGACGGCCCTCGTCGACGGCGGAGCACACCTCGTCGCTCCGCCCGTCCGTACGCCCTGGAACTCGCTCAACGCGCGGCTCGAGGCGCCCGCCGGCCTGCAGATCACGGTCTTCCAGGAGCTCGGCGCCGAGGCGCCCCGCTCCCCCGCGGACGACGACCGCACGACCTGAGCCCCGCCGTCGGGCCCCTGGAGCCTGGCGAAGGCCTACGCCCCCGCTGCTCCCAGGGGCTCGCCCAGGACCTCCGAGTCCGCGTGCCAGGCCCGACGGACCTGCTCGAAGCGCGTCGGGAGCGGCGGGCGCACACCGCCGTACCGCGCGTTGGTCCGCTGCACGAACCTGCGCCACGACAGCACCAGGCCCTGCTTGGTGATGGGCAGCCCGCTGGCGACCGTGACGCCGTTGTCGTGCGTGTGGTGCACGGTCAGGAGCAGCGCTCGCGGGATCGACCCCTCGAGCTCGGAGCAGAGGTCCTCCCGGACGTCCATCCAGCGGCGCAGGACCAGGACGACACCCGGTTCGAGGCGGTGCTCGCGCACCGTGCGGTGCTTGCCGTGCTGCACCACGACGCGCCCCTCCCCCGCCTGCGCGCCCGTCGGACCGAGGTCGAGCGAGTCGACCGTGCAGCGCAGCAGGTCCGAGTACCGGGCGCCCGTGGCACGCGTCAGCCCGACGATGACGGCCAGACGCACCATCTCCGGCTTGGTCGAGGCGTACATCGCGGCGACCGAGAGCTCGCGCCACACCCACTCCGCCTCGTCGCGCGTCACGGGCGGCCGCGGGTAGCGCGGGGCGAGCGCCTGCGCGGCCTCACCGCCCGACGGGCCGGGGTCGGGCGCATGCTCCTGCCCGACCGGGTCCGTCGGGGCGTCGTGGGGTGAGTCGGCGGCGTCGGTGACCATGAAACCACCCTATCCGCTTGGCACACTATTTTCCGCCCTGACGCTCAGCGTGTCACGGGCCGCCGCCCGTCGGGTCACACCTCGCGCAGCCGCCGCGTGAGGTCGTCGATCTCGCCCAGCACCTCCGTGGCCGCCCAGACCCCGTGCCGCTGCGACGTCGAGATCCGCGAGAGGACGCCCGCCTCCGTGAGGCGCCCCAGCGCCTCGTAGGCCGCCGCTCCGGACGTCCCTGCGACCTGCCGCGCGAGATCCCCGTCCAGCACGGGGTGGTCCAGGAGCGCGTCGAGGATCGACGCCGCGGCCGAGCCCGCCCGCGGGCGCACCTCGGCCCGCCACAGCCCCGGCAGCTCCGCGAGGTTGTCGGCGGAGACGCGCGCCTCCTGCGCAGCCCTCGACGCGCTCACGGCGAGGTAGCGCACGAACTGCGCGGCCCGCCCCTCCCGGTAGGCGTTGACCCGCGCGAAGTACTCCCCCGTGTCGGCGAGCATGGCCGAGGCGACCGGGACCACGAGCGTCGGCGCAAGCCCCCGTCGACGCCACACCGCGCCGATCAGGGCGCGTCCGATGCGGCCGTTGCCGTCCGTGAACGGGTGGACCGACTCGAACTGGGCGTGCGCGATCGCGGCCTGGGCCACGGCAGGGAGGTCGTCGCGCCCCAGGAATGCGACCAGGTCGTCCATGTACGCGGGCACGAGCTCGGGTGGCGGCGGGACGTGCACGGCTCCACGGGGCGAGTAGTCGGACCCGCCGATCCAGTTCTGCACGGTGCGGAGAGCCCCCGCCGCAGGTCCGTCCAGGGGGTCGTCCTTGAGCAGCGTCCGGTGGGCCGCGAGGACGTCGTCGAGCCCGATCGCCCCCGAGCCGCCGGCGGCGTCGACCAGCCGCGACACGGCCCGGGCCGCCGCGACCGTGACCTGCGCGTCCTTGCTCGCGCGCACACCGATCGTGGCCTTGGCCAGGTCGGCGAGGCTCGCGTCGTGCCGCTCGATCCGCGACGAGGCCACAGCCTCGGTGCGCAGCAGGAACGTGGCGAAGGACGACAGGACCGGACCGTGGACCGCGTCGAGCCGCGTGATGTCCACGGCTGCGCGCTCGATGTGCGCGGCGTCCTCGGCGGTCGGCACGTAGGCGACCTCGGCGATCAGGGGCGGCAGCGAGACCGTGACCTCGCGCAGCATCCGGTCCTCGCGCGGACCTCGGGTCATCGAACGCCAGGGACGCGCCTCGCTCGTGTGGCGCGGCCAGTCCGGCTCGTCCGTCGTGCTGCTCGCTGTGGCCGCGTCCGTCATCGACAACCTTTCCGTGGACATCCTTGAATCAAGGTTATGCCCTCTAACCTTGACGCGCCCAGCGGGAAGTCCAGGTTGGCTACGCTGGTCGACGATGACCTCCCCAGCCCGCTCCCCCGGCTCCGCCGGCGGCGACCCATCGCTCCCCTCGACCGTCGCCCGCCCCGTCGAGCACGAGCTCGTGGTCAAGAAGTCCCGGTTCATCACGCTCCTGCACCCCGTCACGACGGTCGCGGCCGCCGAGGCCGTCATCGCGCGCGTCCGCAAGGAGCACTGGGACGCCCGGCACCACTGCACGGCGCTCGTCGTGGGGACGCACGCCGACCAGCAGCGCTCGAGCGACGACGGCGAGCCCTCGGGCACGGCAGGCATCCCCATGCTCGAGGTCCTGCGGCACCGCCGCGTGACCGACGTCGTCGCGGTCGTCACGCGCTACTTCGGCGGCGTCCTGCTCGGAGCCGGAGGCCTCGTCCGCGCCTACTCGAACGCCGTGAGCGAGACGCTCGACCTCGCCCCGATCCTGCGTCGCGAGGTCATGGTCGAGGTCACCGTCGAGGTCCCGCACGCGGAGGCCGGCAGGATCGGCAACGTCCTGCACGAGTGGTGCGCTACCCACGGCGCGGTGCTCGAGGGCGCCGACTACGCCGCCCGCGCCGTCTTCCGCCTGCTCGTCCCGCCCGCGCAGCTCGTGCCGCTCGAGGCCGACCTCGCGTCGGCGTCCAGCGGGACGCTGTCGCCTGCCGTGGGAGACCGCCGGGTCGTCGACGTCCCGGCCTGAGACCACGACGAGGGCGAGGGGCTCTCTCCCGGCCGCGTGGCGCCGTCGGGCACGAGGAACCCGCCCGACGGCGCCAAGCGCCTCTCAGGGAGCCTCAGCGCCCTCGTGGGCCCGGTCCCCCGGGAACCCGACGTCCGCACCCGCCGCCCGGCACGAGGCGGCGCCTCGCAGCAGTGCCCGGTCTGCCGGGCGACCGTCACTGACGCGGAACAGTGATGCCGGCCGCGCGCAGCTTCGCCTCGACCAGCGTGTTCAACCGGGCGATGGAGGGTGCCTGGTCTTCCCGGTGGTGGTTGACCACCGCGTAGCGGGAGGCGGCGTCGGACTGGTCCTGAAACCCGGTCGGCATCGCCAACAGCGCCCGCTGGGTCAGCAGCTTGTCGGCCAGCGTGGACGCCAGCTCCTCGATCCGCAGGTCGTCCGGATCCCACGACCTCGCATCCCAACAGCGCTTGGTCAGCTCGACGAACTCGGGGTCGCCCAGGGAGTGTTCGAGCCGGTCCAGGAAGCCGTCGAAGATCTCCGGGACCACTACCCGGGCCAGCACCAGGGCCTCCCGTTGACCGGCGATGTAGCCGGGACCGAAGCCGAGCTCGGCGAGCCGCTCCAGGACCGCGCAGGCCCGGTCGGGCAGCAGGGCGCGGTCACCGTGGTCGAGACGGTGCAGCCTGTCGCGTCGGGCGACGAGGTCTTCGATCCGTTCGGTGAGTCGGTGGTGGACGTCGTCCAGGGTGGCGGCGAACGTCGCGGGATCGGCGTCGAGCAGGGCACCGATCTCGACCAATGGCACGCCTGCCGCGGCCAGGGTCCGAACCTGGACCAGCCGGTACAGGTCGTCCGACCGGTAGCGGCGGTAGCCGGAGCCGTCGCGTTCCGGCTCGGCGACCAGGCCGAGCCGGTGATAGTGCCGCACGGTCTTGATCGTGACATCGACGAACGCCGCCGCCTGACCGATCGTGAGCCCGTCTGTCATCGGCTCAGTGCACCTCCGGATCGCGGCGGCGGCGGCCTTGCGCACCGTGCCGGTTCGACGGCCCGGAAGCCCGGACGATCACCGTCGAGGATAGCGCGCACCCGTTCCATGCCCCCGCTGGCACGAGGGACAGGGCCCTCGCGATGGGCGCCTCCCCCTTGATCGACACAGGGGGGTTGACCTTGACCTTGGGTCATGGCTGCAGGCTCTGCGCATGGCCGTTCGAAGGGCCAGGCAGCCACCAGGGCCGCCGTGAGAACCACACCGTCAAGGGGAGATCCATCATGGGAACGAGCAACAGCGGCTTCTCCGACGCAGGGCTGCGTCGGCTGCGCGAGGTGCTGGCACAGCACGTCGAGTCCACGAAGATTCCCGGCCTTGTCGCCCTCGTCAGCCGCGGCGGCCAGACGCACGTCGAAGCGATCGGGACGATGCGTCATGACGGTGGCGCGCCGATGCGCCGGGACACGATCTTCCGGATGGCGTCCACGTCCAAGCCGGTCACGATGGCGGCGGCGATGATCCTGCTCGACGAGTGCCGGCTGCGGCTGGACGACCCCGTGGACCAGTGGCTGCCCGAGCTCGCCGACCGGCAGGTGCTGACGCGGCCCGACGGGCCCCTGGACGACACCGTGCCGGCGCACCGGCCGATCACCGTACGGGACCTTCTGACGTCCACGTTCGGGCTCGGGGTGGACTTCGAGTCGATGGCTTCCCCGATCAGGGCCGCGACCTTCGAGCGTCTCGACTACAGCGTGGCATCCGGTCCGGCCCCGGAGCCGGACGAGTGGATGCGTCGCCTCGGCGAGCTGCCGCTGCAGTACCAGCCCGGAGTGCGGTGGCAGTACGACCTCAGCAACGAGGTGGTCGGCGTGCTCGTCTCCCGGGTCACGGGACAGTCGTTGGAGACGTTCCTGCGGACACGCATCCTCGATCCGCTGGGGATGAAGGACACCGCCTTCCACGTGCCTGCCGACAAGATCGACCGACTGCCGCCGCTGCTCGGGCCCGACCCGCAGACCGGCGAGTTCCTCGTGTGGGACGAGGCGGCAGGAGGAAGGTCCAGCGCGCCTCCCGCGTTCCAGGGCGCCGGCGGCGGGCTGGTCTCGACCGCCGACGACTACCACGCGTACTTCCAGATGCTGCTCGACCACGGGATGCACGGAAGTGAACAGATCTTGTCCCGGGCCGCCGTCGAGCTGATGACCACCAACCGTCTCTCGCCCGAGCAGCTTGCCGCCAGGGAGACGATGTTCAGCAACGTCGCCCACCTGTCGTCCGGCCAAGGGGCGAACGGCGGCTGGGGCTTCGGGATGGCGGTGCGCACCTATCGCGGCGACTACGCGCCCATCGGCCAGTTCGGCTGGTTCGGCGGCACCGGCACCACCGCCTACGCAGACAGGACCAACCAGCTCACCGGAGTCCTGCTCACCCAGGTCGGACTGTCCACCCCGGATTCGCCGCGTGCCATGAGCGACTTCTGGACCACGCTCTACCAGGCCATCGACTGACGACGAGCTCGAACGGTACCTTGCGGCACCTCCGCACGCGGCTCGGTCTCGGTCGAGAGCGGTCTCGCCATCTGTTCACGGTGCCATGAACCGTGCAGATGTCATGGCGCCGTGACTTCTGCAGAAGTCACGGCGCCATGACGTTCGCCCGCGAGCACGGTGCAGTGATTCAGGAGCCCGCGACGATCCCTGCAGGGCCCACGTGCGCACCGTCCGGGACGCTCGACGGTGCGCCAGCGTCCTCCAGGACCGCGTCACCCTCGGCCACGACGTCCCGGCCGAACGTCCAGTCGCCCCGCACCGCGAGCCCGGTCGCTCCCCGCAGCGACGGCACACCCTGCGCGAACCGCGTGTCGAAGTCGCCCACGAGCTTGTAGTACGCGCTGTCGAGGTCGATCAGCGGCGCCTCGACCCGGGCCCGGAGCGTGAAGTCCTCGGCGAGCTCGTAGACGTCCGAGCGGAGCAGGAGCAGGTCGCTCGTCGCCTTGACGGGCAGGAAGCGGCTGCGGTTGACCTCGATCACGGTCGAGCCCTCGAAGACCTCGATCGCGGCGCCCATGGCCGACTCCATCTGGATCACGGGCGTCGACGACGGGTCGGTCGGGTCGACGGTCTTGGGGTTGACGATGAGCGGCAGCTCGAGGACTCCCCCGGTCCGCTCGAGCTCGGTCGCCAGCGCCCGCAGGTCGAGCCACAGGTTGTTGGTGTTGAAGAACTTGTGACGCTCGATGTCCCCCGCGGCCGCCAGGTCCTCCTCGGGGGTCTGCGCGGTCTCACGCAGCACGAGCCGGCCGTCCGAGCGCCGCACGACGAGATGGCCGCCCTTGCGGTCCGCGGGCGTCCTCCGAGCCACCTCGGCCGCGAACGGAGCGCCCGACGCCGCGAACCAGCCGGCCATCGCCGCGTCCGGAGCAGCCCCGAGGTTGTCCGAGTTGGACACGCTCGCGTACAGGTAGCCGGCGTCCAGCAGGGCCTGGAGCGCCCCCGACGCCACGAGGGCCGTGTACAGGTCGCCGTGCCCCGGCGGGCACCACTCGAGGTCCGGGTCCGCAGGCCACTCGACGGGCTCGAGGTCGTCTGCGCGCAGCTTGGGCTCACGGTTCTGCAGGAAGTCCAGGGGTAGCCCGTCGACCGCGAGGTCGGGGTAGGCCGCGAGCGCCGCGAGGGTGTCGTCACGGGTGCGGAAGCTGTTCATGAAGAGCAGGGGGAGCTGGGCGCCGGTGGTGGCGCGGGCGGCGCGGACCTGGCGGGCGATGATGTCGAGGAAGGTCAGGGGGGTGGCGTCGGAGCCGTCGGTGCTGCCCGTGTCGCGCACGGTGAGGAGCGACTTGGCGCGGTCCATGCCCATGGAGGTGCCGAGGCCTCCGTTGAGCTTGATGAGGACGGTGCGGGAGAGCGCGTCGGCGGCGTCCTGGGGGGTGACGTCGAGGTCGTCGCGGTGGGTGACGTCGGTGAGGGGTTCGATGTCGGCCTCGGGGACGGTGCCGGTGGCGCCGTCCTGGAGGAGTGCGTAGAAGCGGCTGAAGACGTCGATCGCGGTGGGGTGGACGCCGGCGTCGGTCATCTTGTGCTGGGAATGGGTGAGGCCCTGGCTGCTCATGGTGTCGATGCTAGGGCTGGTGGGCGGGATCGCGCTGGGTGGTTCGTGGTGTGCCGGTCACACGCGGCGCGCGGGGGGCCGGTGCTACTCGAAGCGGGAGGGGTCTCCTGCGCCGACGCGCACGACCTCGGCCGTGCCGGAGGAGAAGTCGACGACGGTGGTGGGTTCGGTGCCGCAGTCGCCGGAGTCGACGACGGCGTCGACCTGGTGGTCGAGGGCTTCCTTGATCTCCCACCCCTGGGTCATGGGTTCGTCCTCGCCGGGGAGCAGGAGGGTGCTGGACAGCAGGGGTTCGCCGAGGGCGCGCAGGATGGCCTGGGTCACGGCGTGGTCGGGGATGCGGACGCCGACGGTCTTCTTCTTGGGGTGCGCGAGGCGCCGGGGCACCTCGGAGGTCGCGGGCAGGATGAAGGTGTAGCTGCCGGGCGTGGAGGCCTTGATGGCGCGGAAGGCGGCGTTGTCGATCTTGACGAGCTGTCCGAGCTGTGCGAAGTCGGCGCACACGAGCGTGAAGTGGTGCTTGTCGCCGAGGTGGCGGATGTCGCGGATGCGTTGGGTGGCGCTGTGGGAGTCGAGCCGCGCGCCGAGGGCGTAGCAGGAGTCGGTGGGGTAGGCGATGAGGGCGTCGTCGCGCAGGAGCGTGACGATCTGGTCGATCGCGCGGGGCTGGGGGTCGACGGGGTGCACGTCGAAGTACTTCGCCATGGACCGAGCCTAGGTCAGCGCGGCTCGGCGTGCCGCGCGCCGGGGTGGGAGGACAATCGGTGGGATGCGACTGGCGACCTTCAACATCCTGCACGGGCGGTCCACGGTCGACGACCTGGTGGACGTCGACCGGTTCGCGCGTGCGGTGGCGGACCTGGGTGCGGACGTGCTGGCGTTGCAGGAGGTGGATCGCAACCAGCGGCGCTCGGGGCACGTGGATCTCGCCCGGGTGGCGGCCGAGGCCATGGGTGCGGTCGACCACCGGTTCGCGGCGACGATCGATCGGCGGGGCGCTGGGGGGCGTGCGCAGTACGGCGTGGCGCTGCTCTCACGCTTCCCGGTCCACGAGTGGCGGGTCCTGCCCCTTCCTCGTCGCCCGTGGTGGCGCCCGCTCCCGCGGGGGAACGACGTGCGTCGTCCGCGGTGGCGCCTGGACGAGCCGCGCACGGCTCTCGCCGCCGTCGTCCTGGCTCCGCAGGGCCCGTTGACCGTGGTCGCGACGCACCTGAGCTTCCTGGACGGCTGGGGCGAGCACCAGCTCGACCACCTGGCGGCGGGTCTTGCGGACGCCCCGCGCCCCTTGGTGGTCCTGGGGGACATGAACCTGCGGTCGGAGATCCCGGCGGCGGTCACGGGCTGGAGCCCGTTGGTGGTGGCCCGGTCGTACCCGGTCGCGCACCCGACGTTGCAGATCGATCACGTCCTGGCCGACGGGTCGGTGCGCCCGACGTCGCCGGGACGGTCGGTCGACACGGGGCTCTCGGACCATCGGGCGCTCGTGGTGGACGTGGAGATCGAGCCTCTCGGCTGAGTCGCGGCCGCTGGCCCACCGGCACTGTTCGAACAGGAGTTCGACGTCGTCGTCCCGCATCGCACCCACGGATAGAACACTTGTTCGACCACCGCTTCGAAAGTGTCCCGATTCCTTCGAACAGGTGTTCTATCTCTTCGCCCGCCCGTGGGGCAGGGGCACTTCTCCCCCGGTTCAGGCCGACGTGCCGTGCGTGATGCGCACGACGGGCAGGCGCAGCGCACCGGGCGCCCCGGCAGGCACGGCGGGGCGCAGCGGCTCGACCGGGGCCACGCGCCGGTAGGCGCTGCCGAGCGGGGGACGCGGGTCCTCCTCACCGCGTCGGGGCCACATCGCGACGGCCCGCTCGGCCTGGGCCGTGATCGTCAGCGACGGGTTGACGCCCAGGTTCGCGCTCACCGCGGCCCCGTCCAGGACGTGCAGCCCCGGGTGCCCGAACACGCGCTGGTACGCGTCGAGCACCCCGGACTCGGGTGAGGCGCCGATCGCGCAACCGCCCAGGAAGTGGGCTGTGAGGGGCATCCCGAACGGTTCGCCGATGCTCCCGCCGGGCGCTCCGCCCATGACCCGGGCCAGGCGCCTGGCCGCCTCGTGCGCGGCGGGGATCCACCCGGGGTTCGGGGCGCCGTGCCCCTGGCGCGAGGTCATCCGGCGCCGCCCCGTCCACGTGCGCCGCGTGTACGTCGTCAGCGAGTTGTCGTGGCTCTGCATGACCAGGGCGATCACGGTGCGCTCGGACCAGCCGCGCAGGTCGAGCATGGCGGGCAGCCGGCGGCGCTGGGCCCACAGCTCGCGCACCCACTCCCCCGGCGAGGGCGCGATCCCGGGGCGGGCTCCGTCGTCGGGCGCGGTCCCCTCGCCCTGAGTGCGCGGGCCGCGAGCGCCGCGGGGCGTGACGAGGACGGTCTGCAGGAGGGCCATGGCGTTCGAGCCGCGGCCGTAGCGCACGGGTTCGACGTGCGTGTGGGCGTCGGGGTGGAACGAGGAGGTGATCGCGACGCCGCGCGTGTAGTCGGGCGCGGTTCCCCCCGGGGGGCGCCGGTCGGCCGTGGCGCCCAGCAGGGCCTCGGAGTTGGTGCGGGTGAGCATGCCGAGGCGCTCGGAGAGGTGCGGCAGGGTGCCCGCGTCGCGCTGGGCGTGCAGGAGCTGCTGGGTCCCGTGCGCGCCGGCCGCGAGGACGACGTGCTGGGCGGTCCAGCGGGTGCGCCGGGCGAACGGTCGGTCGGTGCGCCGCGAGGTGACCTCGTAGCCCCCGTCCGGGAGCGGGGCGATGCGTGTCACGGTCGTCAGGGGGTGGATCCGCGCCCCGGCGGCCTCGGCGAGGTGCAGGTAGTTCTTGACGAGCGTGTTCTTGGCGCCGTGGCGGCACCCGGTCATGCACTGGCCGCACTCGAGGCACCCGCGCCGTGCGGGTCCCGCGCCGCCGAAGAACGGGTCGGGCACGGGCACCCCGGGGGCGCCGAACAGCACGCCCACGGGGGCGGGCGTGAACGTGCCCTCCACGCCCATCTCGCGCGCGACCTGGTGCACGGCCTCGTCGGCGGGCGTGCGGCCCGCGTAGGTGACGACGCCGAGCATGCGCCGGGCCTGGTCGTAGTAGGGCGCGAGCTCGGCCTTCCAGTCGGTCAGGTGGCCCCACGAGGGGTCGGTGTAGAACGCGTCGAGCGGCTCGTAGAGGGTGTTGGCGTAGACGAGGGACCCGCCACCGACCCCGGCGCCGGCCAGGACGAGCACGTCCCGCAGTCGGTGCACCCGCTGGATGCCGAGGCAGCCGAGGCGCGGCGCCCACAGGAAGTCGCGCAGGTGCCAGGAGGTCGCGGCGAAGTCCTCGTCGGCGAAGCGGCGACCGGCCTCGAGGACCGCGACCCGGTACCCCTTCTCGGTCAGCCGCAGGGCCGCGACGGACCCGCCGAAGCCCGAGCCGACGACCAGCACGTCGACGTCACGGGTCGCGGTGCGGTCCTGGTCCGCAGAGACGTCGTCGGTCATGGTCGTGGTCACCTCGTCGCACGTGCGGGCGCCCCGTCGCGCCCGGCAGGTGCTCATCCTGCCACCAGCCACGGGGCGGGGCGCACGCACCTCCTGCGAGTCCGCGAGCGCCGACCTAGCGTGGGGAGGGACCGGTTCGACGCGTCCCTCGACACCCCGACGGAGGAACACCATGCCCGACGACGCCCCCGCCTTCCCCGCCCAGCAGCAGGAGCCCCCGGGGCTCACCGCACCGATGGACCCGGCTCCCGACCACGGGGAGACCTCCTACCGCGGTTCGGGCCGTCTCGCGGGCCTGCGCGCCCTGATCACGGGCGGTGACTCGGGCATCGGCCGGGCCGTCGCGATCGCCTTCGCGCGGGAGGGCGCCGACGTCGCGATCGGCTACCTGCCCGAGGAGCAGCAGGACGCCGAGGAGACCGCGCGCTGGGTGCGTCAGGCGGGCCGCGAGGTCGTCCTGCTGCCCGGGGACCTGCGCGAGGAGCAGGTGGCGCGCGACACGGTCGCCGACGCGGTCGCCCGCCTGGGCGGTCTGGACGTGCTCGTCAACAACGCGGGCTTCCAGATGGCGCGCAGGTCGTCGATCGCGGACGTCACCACGGACGACCTCGACCGCGTGCTCAAGACCAACCTCTACGCGCTGTTCTGGGTCACGCAGGCCGCGCTCGAGCACCTGGGCGAGGGGGGCTCGATCGTCAACGTCTCCTCGATCCAGGCCTACCAGCCGTCCACGTCGTTGCTCGACTACGCCTCGACCAAGGCCGCGATCAACAACTTCACGGTCAACCTCGCCGCGGAGGTCGGCGCGCGGGGGATCCGCGTCAACGCCGTGGCCCCCGGACCGATCTGGACGCCGTTGCAGCCCGCGACCCAGCCGCCCGAGAAGATCGAGGCGTTCGGTGCGGACACCCCGCTCGGTCGTGCGGGGCAGCCCGCCGAGGTCGCCCCGGCCTTCGTGTTCCTGGCCTCGCCCACCGACGCGGGCTACGTCTCGGGGACCGTGCTGGGGGTCACGGGCGGCAAGCCCGTCTTCTGAGGTCGCCCCGCCGCCCCGCCCGGCCGGGGCGGCGGTCTCGGGCTAGCCTGGACGCGGGTCGAGAAGTGGCCCGCACGCACCGCAAAGGGTCCCTCGGAGGCCGACGATGCCCACGACCATCGCCCAGCTCATGTCCACGACGTTCTGCACGGTCGAGCAGAGCGCGACGGTCGCGAGCGTCGCGCGCGCGATGATCGACGAGGACGCCGGCGACGCGGTCGTGCTCGACGACGGGGACGTCGTGGGCATCCTCACCGACCGCAGCATCGTGCGCGCCCTGGCGGCCGACGCCTCGCCCGACCATCCCGTGGGCGGGCTGTGCACCGAGGACCTCGTGGTCCTCAGCCCCCAGGACCCCGCCCGGGAGGCCGTGCGGATCATGGAGCGCCACGCCCTGCTGCGCCTGCCCGTGATGGTCGGGGCCGAGCTCGTGGGGATCGTGCGGCTCTCCGACCTCGTGACCGCGATCGAGCGCGGGCTCGTCACCGTGACCGAGACCCAGGGCGCCGGGAGCCTGGAGGGCGCCTGAGCCGAGCCCGCGTGGGGTGCCCCGGGGCGGCCCAGGCCCGGACTTTCGCGTGCGGGCGCGTAGCGTAGTCCCCGAGAGGTGGAGGACCGGCGCGCTGTGCACCGGACACCGGACACCCCCGAGCACGAACGGGTACGCAGGATGACGCAGGAGCTGCAGCAGACCACCACCACCGCCCCCTCGACGGTCGAGTACGGCACCGGGGTGAGCCCGGCCTCGGCCGTCGAGTCCTCCGTCGCGGCGGCTGCCCGCGCCCTGGCCGAGGAGCCGAGCCTCCAGGAGACTCTCGACCGGATCGTCGAGCTCGCGGTCGCCATGGTCGACGGCTGCGACGCGGCCGGGATCTCGCTCGTGACCCGCAAGGGGCAGATCGAGACCCCGGCGGCGTCCCACGCGCTCGCCCGACGCGGCGACGAGCTCCAGTACGCCCTCAACGAGGGGCCGTGCCTGGACGCGATCCGCGAGACCGACCTGGTGCGCACCGACGACCTGGCCACCGAGCCCCGCTGGCAGCGCTGGGCCGACCAGGTCCAGGACGAGCTGGGCGTGCGCTCGATGCTGTGCGTCCAGCTCTTCACGAGCGAGACCTCGCACGGCGCCCTCAACCTCTACTCGCGGTCCGTGGCCGCGTTCCCCGCCACGACGCTCTCGATGGTCTCGACGTTCGCCGCGGTCGCCGCGGCGGCCCTGACCGCGGCCCGCACCGAGGAGCAGCTCACGAGCGCGGTGCAGACGCGCACCGTGATCGGGCAGGCCCAGGGGATCCTCATGGAGCGCTACCAGCTCTCCGCGCAGCGCGCGTTCGGGGTCCTGAGCCGTGTCTCGCAGGACTCCAACGTCAAGCTCTACGACCTCGCGCGCCAGGTCGTCGAGACCCGGGTCCTGCCCCAGCGCCCCAGCGCCGACTAGGGGCCCGGGCGCCGCGGGACCTTCGGTCCACCACCGCACCACCGCGCCACGCAGCGGCGCGGCGCGGGCCGGCTCAGCCCGCGGCCGCGCCCTTGCGCCGGAAGAGCTGCGCCCCGCCCACGCGGCTCACGCTGCCGGGCTCGAGCGCCGCGAGGCACGCGTCGGCGCGGTCCTTCGCGTCCTCGCCCAGCCCGCCCGCGACGGACAGCGCGTCGAGCAGCTCGCGGGCCACGTCGGGCAGGCGACGGCTGCTCTCGCTCGCGTGCACCACGAGCAGGTCCAGGGCCCCGTCGGAGTCCAGCCCGTGCGTGGCCATGAGCACGCCCTTGGCCTGGTCGACGACGGCGCGGTCCGCGAGCCCCACCGCGACCTGGCGGGTCACCTCCCGGCGCAGCGCGTCCTCGTGGGCCGCGGTGCTGTCCACGACCAGGCCCACGACCTCCACGACGGCCCCCGACGCGTCCCGGCGCCCCTGACCCGTGACGGTGACCGTCCTGGTCCGGCCCCGGGCGTCGACGATCCGGTGGCTGCAGCTGAAAGGACGCCCCGTGGTCCGCAGCATCGCGATCTCGCGCAGGACCGCGTCACGGTCGTCGGGGTGCTTGTGCGAGGCCAGCAGCGCGGCCGTGGGCGCGACCGATCCCGGTGCCAGCCCGTGCAGCAGGTACATCTCGTCGGACCACCACCACTCGCCCGTGCGCAGGTCCACGCGGTACTGCGCGGTGGGGTGCGCGCGCCCGATGCTCAGCGCCTCGGCCAGAGGGTCGCGCCGGCGACGGCGGGGGGTTCGTTCGGTCGTCATGAGGTCTCGCTCTCAGCACAAAGTGTCGAGGGGCCGCTTCCTGACTCCTAGGTGCCCCACCTTAGGCCCCGGCGAGCAGGAGAGCCAGCATGCCCTCGCGTCCCGGCGGCCCCACGGTGACCTCCTGATGCCGCGGGCGCCCGCCTCACTCCTCGAGCGCGTGGTGCGGCGGCAGCGGGTAGAGCGTGTGCTCGGTGTGGTGCAGGACGTTCGTCACGAGCGCCCCCACGTGCTCGGTGGCCTGCGCGTAGTAGACGCTCGTGCCCTCCCGCCGCGAGGTCACCAGGTGGCCCGCACGGAGCTTGGCCAGGTGCTGGGAGACCGCGGGCACGGGCCGGTCGAGGGCCTCGGCGATGGCCGTGACCGACATCTCGGTGCCGGACAGCATCTGCAGCACGGCCAGGCGCGTGCGGTCGGCGAGCAGGCGCAACACCTCGACCGCCCGGTCGAGGTCGGCCTCGGGAGGGGCGGCGGGTCGGACGTCGCGCTGCGTGGTGGCCATCCCCCTCATGCTCCCACCTGGGCGTGCGCCCGCACGGCAGGCGGCGCGTCCGCGCTGGGCGCGTCGCTCCCGGCGCCGGGGACCGGCCACAGCGCCCGCGCGGCCAGGGTCGCCGTGGCCGCGACCAGGGCGAGCACGCCCGCGGCCCAGGACAGGCTGAGCGCCCCCAGCAGCCCCGCGAGCGGGTAGGTCAGCAACCAGCACGCGTGGGACAGCGAGAACTGCGCGGCGAACGCAGCGTGCAGGTCGTCGGGGCCGACCGACCGGCGCACCACGCGCCCCACGGGCGTCTCGACCGCGGACCATCCTGCGCCGATCACCGCCCACGCGAGGACCACCCCGACCAGCGCGCCGCGCTGCGGGAGGGCGAGGACCAGGGGCACGACGGCGCAGCCCACCGTCACGAGGACGGCTCCCCCGAGCATCACGCGTCGCTCGGGCAGCGTGCGCAGCAGCCGGGGCAGGGTGAGCGCCGCGACCACCGACCCGCCGCCGCACACCGCCAGGAGGACCGCGACGCCGTCGGGCCCGAGCCCCAGTCCCACCCGCGCGACCACCACACTCTGGACCAGCACGAACGAGACCCCCGCCGCGACCGCGAGGTCGAGCGCGAGCACGGGGCGCAGGGCCGGCGTGCGCACGAACAGCACCGCTCCCCGGCGCAGGCGCCACCCGAACGAGCCGTCCGGCCTCGAGGGGGCAGCCCCGGCCTCGGGCGCCCGCCGCGGGAGCACGACCGAGACGACGAGCAGCGCCGAGGCCGCGAACCCCACCGCGGTCCCCCAGAAGAGCTGGGACGGGGTCAGGACCAGCAGGAGGACGGCCGCGAGCGCCGGGGACGCGACGGCCTCGAGGTCGTACGCCAGGCGCGAGAGCGACAGGGCCGAGGTGTAGTCGCGTTCGGCGGGCAGGACGTCGGGCAGGACGGACTGGAACGTGGGGGTGAACGTGGCCGAGGCGCACTGCAGCACCACGACCAGGACCAGCACCTGCCAGACCTCGCCCACGAACGGCAGCGCGAGCGCGACGCCCAGGCGCACGAGGTCCGCCCCGACGAGCACCGCGCGGCGCGGGGCCCGGGCGAGGAGCGCCGCGGCGAGCGGGGCCAGGACCACGTAGGCGACCATCTTGACCGTGAGGACGGTCCCGAGCACCGCGCCCGCGCGCGGACCCGCGAGGTCGTAGGCGAGCAGCCCGAGGGCGACGGTCGCGATCCCCGTGCCGGCGAGGGCGACGACCTGCGCGGTGAACAGGCGCCGGTAGACCGGGTGGGACAGGGCGGAGAGCATGCCCCCATCATCCTGCCTGCTTGCGCAGTGATGCAACTATGCAACCAATCGGCCCGGGGCGGCTCGGTCGTGGGATCCTGGAGCCGTGTCCGACCTGACGTCCCGTCGCATCCCGCCCGGCCCCATCCTGCAGGCGTTGCGCACGCACCGCTTCCTGCCCGACTGGGCGCTCGACGTGCCCCGGCTCGCGCTCGAGCACGCCCTGGACCTCGCCGAGGGAGACCCCCGGCGCCTCGTCCTGGAGGAGGACGGCACGATCCGCGTGGAGAACGCCCCGCAGCCCTGAGGGCTAGACCCTGCCGTGCGGGTAGACGTCCGCGAGCACGGGCTCGAAGGGGCGCGAACGCAGCGTCATGCCCGCCTCGAGGGGCGTCCGCCCGGCCTTGGCGCTGTTGCACGCCTCGCACGCCGCCACCGCGTTCAACCAGGTCGTGGGGCCGCCCTGGCACCGGGGCACCACGTGGTCCATGGTCGTGGCCGGGGCCCCGCAGTAGCCGCAGCGGTGCCGGTCCCGGCGCAGGAGCGCCGCGCGCGAGTAGGGCACGCGTCCCGTGCGCTCGTAGACCCAGCGGGTGTGGACGTAGCGGACCAGCTCGACCGAGACGGGGCGCTGGTAGGGGCCGAAGGTCTCGCCCTCGACGGCCTCGCGCACCGCGGCGACCCGCCGGTGCAGCATGCGGATCGCGTGCCCCAGCGAGACACGGCCCAGGACCTGCCCGCCCCCCAGGTTGTAGATGAGGACCTCGCTCATCGACCGACTCCCGTCTGCGTCCCGTGGCGTCGAGGTCCTCGACGCCACGAGCGCTCGCGCTGCGTGCGGAGAGGGCGGGAATCGAACCCGCCCCACGGGACGCTGGTGCGTCCCGTCGCCGTCCTTGGCACATGCCTCTCCAGGGGTAGCCGCCCGACTGCAGACCGGGCGACTTGGGAACTCCACGCACACCACGGTTCCCCGTCGTGACCAGGTTCATGTGCCTGGCTCGCCGCGCTACCACTCCGGCGCGGTCTCGTGTGCGTCAGCTCGTGCGGGCCGCCGGGGCGGCACCTCATGAGAACGGGTCAGGAGCGGTGACGTCCGGGCTGCCCCGTACGACGCCGGCCTCCTGACCGGACGATCACCACAGTAGCCTCCGCCCCCGGGGCCACGGCAAGGGCTTTTCGGGGAGGGATCGCGCAGGAGCTCCGCGGACGCCGTGCCGAGGGCCGCCGGGACCCGCTCCTGACGCCGGCGTGCCCTCCCCCACGCCCGGCCTAGGCCCGGCAGGTCCCGCAGACCCCGGACAGCGCCACGTGCGCGGGGGCGAGCGTGAAGTCGGCCGCCGTCGCGAGCCACGTCGTGACCGGGTCGAGCAGGTCTCCGGGCAGGTCGATGATGCGTCCGCACGAGCTGCAGATCGCGTGCAGGTGCTCCCGGGACGGCTCGCCCGGGGCCAGGTGGTAGGCCGTGGCCCCTCCCCCGATGTGCACGTGCGTCACGACGCCAAGGATCGTGAGCCGGTCCACGGTCCGGTAGATCGTCGCGCGATGGATGCCCGGGTGCCGGTCCTGGACCCGGGCCGAGAGCTCGTCGGCGCTCGGGTGCCCCTCGCCCGTGGCCAGGACCTCGAGGACCGCCCGTCGCGCCTCGGTCACGCGGTGCCCGCCTGCCCGCAGCCGGTCCAGCGCGGCCTCGACGGGGTCGGTCTCCGGACCCGGACCGGCAGCGGCCAGGTGCTGGTGCTCGTGCCCCTGCCCGCTCACAGCGCCGTGATCCCGTCACCGACCATCTTGGCGCCCAGCACCAGGAGCAGCACGGCCATGATGACCGCGTTGTTCTGGATCATCCAGGTCTTGAGCTCCTCGAGCATGGTCGCGGCGCGCGCGCCCATCGCGAGGTAGATCACCACCGGGGCCGCGACCCCGATGCTCGCCACGACCACGAAGACCGCGAGGGCCCCGAGCTGCTCACCGGTCTCGGACGTCGCCGCCGCGATGGCCGCGGCCCCCGAGACCACGAGGAGGAGGTTCTTGGGGTTGACCGCGCCGAGCAGGACCGCGAGCCCGAACGCCTTGACGGGCGTGAAGGCGTCGATCGCGCTCATCCACTTCGGCGTCTCCGGGGTCGCGCCCGCGCGCGGACGCCCGCCCCACTGCTTGATCGCGAGCAGCAGGAGCAGGACACCCAGGACGATCTTGACGACGCTGGCCCACGCGGGCGGCCCGGACTCCGAGGGCGTCGCGGCCCCGGCCACGAGCAGCACGATCGACCCCAGCACCGCGATCCCGACGATCCACCCCAGCAGGAACGAGAACCCGTTCGCCGTGGCCTTCCTGCTGACGAGCATCAGCACGACCGCCACGATCGGCATGGGGCTGATGAGAACACCCACCGCGATGGGCAGGGACTGACCGATGGCTGCGCCCACGGCACTTCCTCTCGTCGTGCGGCGGGCGCCGGGACGCCGCGCCGCGTTCGTGGTCCTGCTCTCGACCCGGGCGCACGCGCCCGGTCCGGACCGGTTCGGCCGTGTCGGGTAGCGCCCCGCCGCACCGGTCACCCCGACCGTAGTGCCGCGCCCCTCGCGCCGCGCGGGAAGGATCCCCCGCCCCCCGGCAGGTGCGCGGCGCCGTCGGGCCTCAAGAGGGCGCCGTCGGGCCTCAGGAGGCGGGCGCTCCCGCGGGCGCGTCGCCCGCCGAGCCGCGCCCTGCCCCCGGGCCGTCGGCGAGAGCCGCGGCCACCGCGGTGTCGACGTCGGGGTAGGTGGGCGGCAGCTCGTCCGGCCCGACGGCGCCGCGCAGCACGTCGCGCACCTGGCCCACGTCCCGCGCCAGCACCAGGCGGGCGCCGACGCGGTCCAGGTCGCGGCGCAGGGTCCCGAGCATGTCGGCGGCCTCGACGTCGACGAACGGCACCGTCTCGGCGTCCAGGACCACGACCCGGGGCGAGGCGTCGGCGGCCAGGCGACGCACGGCCGCGCGCACCGTGTCGGCGTTGGCGAAGAACAGGCCCGACTCGACGCGCACCACGAGCACCCCCTCGACGCCCGTGCCCCCGTCCTTGCCCGTGGCGACCCGGCGTGCGCGGTCGACCCACACCCCGTGCGGGCTGCGCACGAGCACGGCCACGTGCGGGCGCGAGGCCCGCCCGAGCAGCAGGAACAGCGAGAGCACGATCCCGAGCACGAGGCCCGGCAGCGTGTCGAGCACCAGCACGCCGACCATGGCCGCGAGCGCCGCCCAGAAGTCGTGGCGGGCCGCCCCGCCGTACAGGTCCTTGCTGCGCGGGGTCGCGAGGTCGAACAGGCGGCGCAGAGCCTTGACGTCGACGAGCTCGATCACCGCCGCGATGACGACGGCCGCGAGCGTGGCCTCGGGCAGGGACTCGAACACGGGCGTGAGGAACAGCAGGGTCAGGACGGTCAGCGCCGCCGCGACCAGGCCCGAGACCTCGCTCCGGGCCCCCGCGCCGCCGTTCACCGCGGTCTTGGACAGGCTGCCGTTGACGACCATGCCGGACGCGAGGCCCGAGCCGAGGTTCGCGGCGCCCATGCCGAGCAGCTCGCGGTTGGCGTCGATGTCGTAGCCCTCGCGCGAGGCGTAGGTCTTGGCGGCGCCCAGCGCCTCGGCGAAGCCCACGAGCATGACGCCCGCAGCCGGGCCGATCAGGTCGGTGTAGGTGTTCCAGTCGATGCCCGTGGGCAGGCCGAGCGCGGGCAGGCCCGCCTGGATGGGGCCCACGATGTCGACGCCGTCGTCGTCGAGCCCGAGCAGCAGGACGAGCGCTATCCCGATCCCGACCACGACGAGCGAGCCCGGCACCTTGGGCAGCCACCGCTTGACGGCCAGCACCGCGGCGAGCGACCCCACGCCGAGGACCACGGTCAGCGGGTGCGCGGTGCCGAGCTCGGTGAGGATCGCCCAGAGCTTCTCGAAGAAGTTGCCCTCGCCCTTGTCGACGCCCAGCAGCGCGGGCACCTGCCCGATGACGATCGTCAGGGCCAGGCCCACGATGAAGCCCTTGAGCACGGGCTCGGAGATGAACGAGGCCAGGAAGCCGAGGCGGGCGATGCCCGCCACCAGGCACAGCACACCGGTCACGAGCGCGACCGCGGTCGTCAGCGCGACGAACGTCGCGTCGTCGCCCGGGCGGAACGCCGCGACCACGCTCGCGGACAGCGCCGCGGTCGCGGACATGGGCCCCACGATCAGGTGGCGCGAGCTGCCGAACGCCGCGTAGAGGATCAGCGAGGGCACGGCCGCGTAGAGCCCGACCACGGGCGAGACCCCCGCGATCGTCGCGTACGCGAGCGACTCGGGCACGAGCACGGCCCACACCGTCAGCCCCGCGACCACGTCGCCGCGCAGCCAGGCCCCGCGGTACCCCTGGAGGGACGCGAACAGGAGGCGGGGTCGGGTGCTCGTTGTGCGTGGACTGGTGCTGTGCGGCATGCGCCCGCCTCTCTCCCGGAGGCGCCGCGCGCGCCTCACGGGTGAACGTATCCGCGCGGGCCGCGCTCGGCATCAGGAAGGAACGGGGGCCCGACGGCGCCGCTCGCCTCGCGCTGGGGCCACGCCGCGCGTGCGGCCGTCCGGGCTAGATGCCCAGGACCACCTTGGCGACCGAGAAGTAGATGATCAGGCCCAGGGTGTCGACGAACGTCGAGATGAAGGGCGCCGCGACGATCGCGGGGTCGATGCCCACGCGGCGCGCCAGGATCGGGATGCTCGACCCGACCGTCGTGGCGAGCACGCACACCCCCACGACCGTGATGGCGAGGACCTGCGCGATCGAGACGCCCGCGACCCAGGCCGCGGGGCCGAACCCGACCGCGGCGAGCACCGTGCCGAGCAGCAGGCCCGTGAGCATCTCGCGGCCCACGACGCGCAGCAGGTCCCCGCGCCGGATGTCCCCCACGGCCAGGGCGCGGACCACGGTCGTGGCGGCCTGGGAGCCCGCGTTGCCGCCCGTGCCGATGAGCAGCGGGATGAACAGGGCCAGGGCCACGACCGTGTCGAGCTCGGCCTCGAAGTAGCTCTGGACGCCGACCGTCAGGCTCGCCGCGACGATCAGCAGCAGGAGCCAGACCACGCGCGAGCGCACGAGCCCGAGGACCGAGACCGACAGGTACGGGCGGCGCAGGGGCTCGGAGCCGCCCACGCGCGCCGAGTCCTCGTCGTCCTCTGCCTCGAGGATGCGCATCGCGTCGTCGACCGTGAGGACCCCGAGGAGGCGGTCCTCGTGGTCGACCACGGGCACCGCGACGTACCCGCCGTCGCGCACGACGTTCGCTGCGTGCTCCTGGTCGTCGGTGGCCTCGACCGTCACGGCCGGGGACATGACGTCCTCGACCGGGGTGCCGGGGTCGCTCACGAGCAGCCGGCGCAGCGAGACCACGCCCTCGACCACGCGCCCGGGGCCCAGGACGGGCACGGTGTAGATGGTCTCGACGTCGTCCCCCGCCCGGCGCAGCGCGTCGAGCGCACCCTCGACCGTCGTGCCGCGGCGCACCGAGGCGACCCGGGGCGACATGCGCCGACCCGCGCTGTCCTCGGGGTACCCGAGCAGCGCGGTCGTCAGCGCCCGCTCGTCGGGCCCGAGCCCTTCCAGGAGCCGGGCAGCGACACCGGCGGGCAGCTCGTCGAGCAGCGAGGCCCGGTCGTCGGGGTCGAGCGCCGCGAAGATCTCCGCGGTCGAGTCGGCCCGCAGCGCCTCGACGAGCTCGGCCTGGATCGCCGGGTCGAGGTCCTCGAACACCTCGACCGCCCGGCCCTTGGGCAGCAGCCGGAACGCGACCGCGCGCCGCTCGTCGCCCAGCCGCCCCAGCTCGTCGACGACCTCCTGGGTGTCCATGCTCGCGATGCGGTGCTGGAGGTCCTCCAGGTCGTGGGGTCGCTCGGTCCGGGCCTCGGGGTGTGCACGCATGGCACCACCCTCTCAGGGGACCGGCCGGGGCGGCCCGTCGAGGAGAGCGCCGACCGTCGCTCTCGATCCCTTTCGCCGCGCGCGGGCCTGCCCGAGAGCGCCGGGCCGCGGGGCTCGCGGCGAGGAGGCCACGGGTCGACGGGTGCGCCGCGGTGAGCGGACCTGGTTCAGCGGCGCACGCGGTAGTGCACGTGCACGACCCCGCTCGCGAAGCGCCGCTCGTCGACGAGCTCGAGGTCGGTGCGCACCCCGAGCGGGAAGTTCGCGAGCCCACCGCCCAGCAGGACCGGGCGTACCAGGAGCCGGACCTCGTCGACGAGCCCGGCCGCGAGCGCCGCGCCGGCGAGGGTCGGGCCCCCGAGGCCGACCTCGGTGTCGGCGCCCTGCACGAGGTCGCGGACCGCCTGGGGGTCGAAGGTCCGCTCGAGGCGCGTGCGGGGGGCCGAGACCTCGGCGAGCGTGGTCGAGTAGACGACCTTGTCCGTCTCGCGCCACTGGGCCGCGAAGTCGCGCGTCCCGGGCGACGGGTCGTCGAGCATGGCCGGGTCGTCCCAGACGGCCATGACCTCGTAGAGGCGTCGCCCGAACAGGTAGGTCCCGACGGGTCGCTCGAGGTCGTTGATGAACGCGAGCACCTCCTCGTCGGGGAAGCTGAAGGCGAACGAGCCCGACGCGTCGGCCACGAAGCCGTCGAGCGAGGTGTTGCTCGTGTAGGTCAGCAGTCCCACGGTTCCTCCTCGGTGGGGGCCGCCTAGGCTCGGCCCGGGGGCGCGTCGCGGGGCGGCGCGTGGTGGCGGGGGGTGTGCCGGGTCCGCACGTAGCGGGTGCCGCCGACCACCGCGAAGAGCACCGCGAGCAGGAGCAGCAGGAACGGCAGGACCGGGGCGCCGGTCGTGACGAGGAGCACGGCCAGGACGAACGAGCCGAGCGCGAGCCAGAGCACGTTCCCGACGGGTCTGGGTTCGCTCGGGCCGGACATGGTCCCCTCCTTGCTCTCGCGCCCTCTCAGCGTACTCCGGGGCCGCCGGGCGGGCATCGGGCCGCCCGCAGGAACGGGCCGCCGCCGCGGGTCCTCACGTCCTGGACGGGCACCGGCTCACGCGCCCGGGACCTCGGGCCAGTCGTGCTTGGGGTAGCGCCTCCGCAGCTCGGCGCGGACCTGGGCGTACCCGGTGCGCCAGAACGACTCGAGGTCCGCGGTGATCGCCGCGGGGCGCCGGGCCGGGGACAGCAGGTGCAGCAGCACGGGCACCCGGCCGTCGGCGATGCGCGGTGTGGCGCGCCAGCCGAACGCGTCCTGGACCTTGACCGCGAGCACGGGCTGGTCGCCCGCGTAGTCCAGGCGCGCGCTCCTGCCGCCGGGCAGGTCCACGCGCACCGGGGCGAGCTCGTCGAGCCGGCCCGCCGCGGGCCAGGGCAGCAGCCTGCGCAACGCGCTGGTCAGGTCGAGGCGCTGGAGGTCGGCGGCCGTGCGGACCCGCGCGAGGTCGGGCCCGAGCCACGAGTCGAGGCTCGCGAGGAGCGCGTCGTCGGACACGTCGGGCCAGGGGGCTCCCAGGGCGCGGTGCAGGAAGTCGAGGCGGCGGCGCAGCTCGTGCGCGGACTCGCGCCACGGCAGGACGTCCAGTCCCTCGCGCTCGAGCCCGGTCCGCAGCGCCGCGACGACCTGGTCGGCAGGCGGGTCGGCGATCCTCTGCGAGGCGATCTCGATCGCGCCCAGCCGCGTGGTGCGCCGGGCCTGGATCCTCCCGCCCGTCCAGGTCACGTGCTCGTCCTCGCGCAGCGCCGCCGACGCTGCCTCGTAGGCGAGGTCCTCGTCGATCGGTGCGGCCGAGCGGATCGTCGCGTCGCGCCGGCCCGCGCCGCGGTCGGCGTCGGCGACCGCGAGCCAGTCGTAGCCCGCGAGCGGGGAGCCAGGCGGGAGCGCGGCGCCGGTGCCCGACGCCATGAGGTACGTGGACCCGTTCGGGCGTCGGCGCGCGACCCTGTCGGGGTGCGCGAGCGCGACCACGAGCCCGACGGCGAGGTCGAGGCTCAGGTCCGCACGCCCCCGACCCGCCCCGCGCGCGCCCCCTCCGGGCACCAGACCCTGGAGCCGCTCGGCCTGGGACCGCCAGGACCCGCTCGCGGGACCACCGCGGCGCGCGTCCCGCAGGGCCGCGACGAGGTCCGCCCCGGGCGCGCGCACGTCGTCGGACAGGAGGGCGACCACCTCGGCGGCGAGCCGCGGCCCGACGACGTCGCTCGCGTCCAGCAGGGCGCGCGCGAGCCGCGGGTCGGCCGGGACGCGCGCGATCTCGCGCCCCCGGATCGTGACGGCTCCGTCGTGGTCGACCGCGCCGAGCGACTCGAGGGTCGCGCGCGCGACCGCCATCGCGGCCGCGGGAGGTGGGTCCAGGAGCGCGAGGTCGGAGCCGTCGGGGCTGCCCCAGCACGCGAGCTCGAGCGCGAACGCGACCAGGTCCGCGGTGAGGATCTCTGGGACGGGGTGCGCCACGAGCTGGGCGTGCTCGCCCGGCGACCAGCACCGGTAGACCGCGCCCGGCCCCTCGCGCCCGGCGCGCCCCGCGCGCTGCTCGGCCGCCGCCCGGCTCACGCGCACTGTCACCAGGCCGGCGAGCCCGCGACGGTGGTCGGTGCGCGGCTCGCGCGAGAGCCCCGCGTCGACGACCACGCGCACACCGGGCACCGTGAGCGAGGACTCCGCGACGGCCGTGGAGACCACGACCCGACGACGTGGCCCGGGGGTCAGCGCCAGGTCCTGCTCGCGCGCGGGCAACCGCCCGTGGAGCGGCCGCACGTCGGCCGGGACGCCCGCGAGCCGGCGCGCGACGCCGTCGACCTCCCCGGCTCCCGGGACGAAGACCAGCACGTCGCCCGGCTGCTCGACCAGCGCACGACGTGCGGTCGCCGCGACGTGGTCGAGGAAGGCTCGCGGGACTCCCCGCTCGTCGAGCCGCGGCCCGGGCGCCGGGGCCCACACCTCCTGGACCGGGAAGAGGCTGCCGTCGGCGACCACGACCGGGGCCGGCGACCCGTCGCCCAGCAGGCTCGCGGTGCGCTCGGCCTCGATCGTCGCGGACATCGCGACGAGGGCCAGGTCGGGGCGCAGGGTTGCCCGGACGTCGACGAGCAGCGCGAGCGTCAGGTCCGCGTCGAGGTGACGCTCGTGGACCTCGTCGAGGACCACGACGTCGACCCCGACCAGCTCCGGGTCGCGCTGCAGGCGACGCAGGAGCACGCCCGTCGTGACCACCTCGATGCGGGTCTCGGGACCCGTGCGCGACTCGCCGCGCACCGAGAAGCCGACCGTGCGGCCCACGGGCTCGCCCAGCAGGTGCGCGAGGCGACGCGCCGCGGCGCGGGCCGCGATCCGTCGCGGCTGGGTCACGACCACGCGGGCCGTCCCGGCACGCGGGGCGAGGCCGGCGCCCCCGGTGGCGCCGTGGGCCGCGGTGCCCCCGGCGGCGTCGTGGGACGCCGTGCCCACACCCATGCCCGCGAGCGCCGGCGGGACCAGGGTCGTCTTTCCCGTGCCGGGCGGGGCCTGGAGCACCGCGACGCCGCGCGTGCGCACCGCGTCGAGGAGCTCGGCCAGGTGGTGGCGGACCGGGAGGTCGGGCGGGGAGGCGAGCAGGCGTGCGATCGGGTCCGGGTCCACGGGGACATTGTCCCCTGCCGGGACGTCGTCCCGCCGGTCCTGCTCGCGGCGTCCCGCGACCTCGTAGGTCAGGCTCGCGGGGCCTCGACCAGCGTGTGGAGCAGGGGCGTGCGCAGGCCCACGGTCTGGCGAGACAGGAGCTCGACGACCGCCGGGGACGCGGCCTGGGCCACGCAGAGCTCGACGCGCAGGCGGCGCGCGAAGCGCGGGCGCTGCGAGGACTCGCGGAACCGCAGCGACGGCGGGTCGGCGACGACCTCGTCGACCTCGGTGACCTGGATCGCCCACGCTCCCTCGGCCTCGAGCGCGGTCGTGAGGGTGTCGAGGTCCGCCGAGTCGAAGGTCGCGGTGAGGACGACCGCGCCGGGAGCCCCCGTCGGTGCGGCGGTGCCGGGCTCCCCGGGGGCCGGGGGCTCGGACGCGGCGAGCGTCCCGGAGCCGCCCGGCCCACCTGCGGAGCCCGCTGCCGACAGCCCCGAGACCTGGCCCAGCGTGTAGGCGTTCGCGCCCTGCTCGACCTCGTCCATCCCGAACTCGTGCCCCGGGGCCACCTTGAGACCGACGGTCTTCTGGACCGCGAGCGCGATGAGGAGCGTCACGACGAACGAGAACGCGATCACGACGACCAGGGCGATCACCTGGGCGACCAGGAGGTCGGCGCCCCCGCCGAAGAACAGCCCGTCGACCCCCGCGGCGTTGATCGCGTGCGACCCGAACAGCCCCAGCAGCAGCGAACCGAGGATGCCGCCCACGAAGTGCACGGCGATGACGTCCAGGGCGTCGTCGAACCGGAAGACCGTCTTGAGGCCGAGCGCGAACGTGCACACGACCCCCGCGGCGAGGCCGATGACCAGCGCGGAGAGCGTGCTGACGTAGCCCGCGCACGGCGTGATCGTCGCGAGCCCGGCGACGCCGCCCGTGACCGCGCCGATCACGGTCCCCTTGCCCGTGCGCAGACGCTCCATGACCAGCCAGGCGGCCATGGCCGCGGCCCCTGCCACGTGCGTGTTGAGCAGCGCCTGGGCCGCGACGCCGTTGCCCTGGAGCGAGCCGCCGCCGTTGAAGCCGAACCAGCCGAACCACAGGATCCCGGCACCCGCGACGGCGAGCGGGATCGAGTGCGGGATCGAGCCGGCCCTCGGCCAGCCCTGCCGGCGCCCCACGACCACGAGGACCGCGAGCGCCGCGGCCCCGGCTGCGGCGTGCACCACGATCCCGCCGGCCCAGTCCTGGGCGCCGATCCCGACGAGCCAGCCGTCGGGGTTGAACAGCCAGTGCGCGACGAACGGGTAGACGAGCACCGACCACAGCGCGAGCGTGACGACCCAGCCGACGGTCTTGAGCCGCCCGACGGTCGCGCCGGTCAGGAGCGCCGGGGTGATGATCGCGAACATCATCTGGAATGCCACGAACGCGAGCGTCGGGATGGCCACGTCGCCGTCGACGGCGTGCAGCGCGGGCGTCGGGGCCGTGTCGAGCCCCGTGAGGCCGAACAGCCCGAGGTCGCCCATGAACCCGTTCCCGATGTCGTCGCTGAACGCGATGCTGTAGCCCACCAGGATCCACGTCAGCGTGATCACGGCGATGGGCACCAGGTTCTGCTGCATGATGGCGAGCACGTTGCCGCGCCGGACCAGTCCCGCGTAGAACAGCGCGAGCCCCGGCATCATGAACAGGACGAGGGCCGCCGAGACGAGCACCCAGACGGTGTCGCCGCTGTCGATCACCAGCTCGGACATGAGACCTCCCGGAGAACGGCTCGGGGCGCCTCCTGGCACCCCGAGGCTGCGGGCGCGTCCTTCCGCACGGCGACGCGCGAGACTGCTCTGGAGCCGACCGGCTCCCGTGGGTGCGACGAGCGCGCCACGGACGTCTCCGGTCTGTGCGAGCATCGCACGGGATTGGCCAGTGCGACATCGGAGCACGCGAGCCCCGGGCCCGGACGGTGCGCGCCCTGCCCCGGCGCCCTCGCGTCCCCGTGGGGCGCTAGTCTGGGCGGACGCGCGGGACGGCACCCGCCAGGTCACGAGGGTCGGAGGTGGAGACGTGCGGACGGCCCAGGCGCTGCGTGAGCGCTACGACCACCTGACCGCCGCGTCCGCGGCCCGGACCCTCGCGACGGTGCCGCTCGTGCTCGTGCTGGCGCTCGTCGTCGGGCACTCGCTGGGCACCACGTCGCTCGGCGCCGTGCTCTCCCTGCTCGGTGCGGCGACCCTCGCCGCGACCGCGGGCGCCCTGGGCGTCGCGCTCGCGTGCGTCGCCGTGGCGGTCCTGCTGCTCCTCACGGTCCCCGTCGCGGCCGAGCCGCTGCCGCTGCCGGCACCGGTGCGCCAGCACAGCCCCACCACGCCCGGACGGCCACGGCCGCGGGCACCGGGAGCCCTCGCGCTCCCGCGCACCGCCTGACCCCCCAGCCTTCCTGAGCCGTCCACCGGCCCGGGTGCTGCGGACGCGGCGCGGGAGCTCCACGCTCCCCTCCCCTCCGTCCCGCAGGAGTCCGCCGTGCCCGTCCTCGACACCCTCACCCATGCCCTCTCCACCCTCGTCCACCCGCTCCAGCTCGTGGTCGCCTGGATCCTCGTCCACCTCCACAGCGCCCTGACCGCCCTGGGCCTCGACCCCGCCGGGGGCGCCGGCTGGAGCCTCGCGATCGTCGGCCTCGTCGTGGTCGTCAAGCTCCTGCTCGTCCCGCTCGTGGTGACCCAGGTCCGAGGCATGCGCGCCATGCGGCTGGCCTCCCCCGAGATCCGCCGCATCCAGGAGAAGTACCGCGGCAGGACCGACGCGGCGAGCCGCGACGCGGCCCGACGCGAGCAGCAGGAGCTCATGGCCCGTACCGGGGCGAACCCGCTCGCGGGCTGCCTGCCCCTCCTGGTCCAGGCGCCGGTCCTGTTCGCGCTGTACTCGGTGCTCTCCGGGATCGGGCGTCAGACGCCCGTCGGCGCTCTCACGGGCGACCTGGTCCGCCAGGCCGACGCCGCCACGCTCCTCGGCGCCCCGCTGTCCGGCACGTTGACCGGTGCGCTGGGCGGTTCCGGCGGCCTGGCCGGGGTCCTGGTGCCCGCCGTCCTGATCGTCCTCATGTACGCCGCGCAGGTCCTGACCCAGCGGTTCAGCGCACGCAACAACCCGCCCGCCGACCCCACGAACCCGCTCGCGCGGCAGCAGGGGACGCTCGCGTTCGTGCTGCCGGCGGTCTCGGCCGTGGTGGCCGTGGGCTTCCCCGTCGGCGTCGTCCTGTACTGGGCCACGTCGTCGCTGTGGGGGCTCGGGCAGCAGCTCGTGATCGGACGCCTCGTGACGTCGGGCGGGCAGGAAGGGTCGCGGTCGCGCCGCGCCCCTGCGCCGGGCAGCCCCGCACCGGGGACCTCGGCGGCAGAGCGCACCGAGCCGAACGGGCCCGCAGGCCCCGCTGCGGCACCGCGCGCCGGAGGTCAGCGGCCGCAGCCGCGTCGGGGCACGACGCGGAAGGGACGCCGGGCGTGAGGCCTGCCGCCCGGAACACCTGCTCGGTGCCGGGCGAGCCGCTGCTCAGTCGGAGGCACCCCGCACGTAGGTGAGGATGACGACCCCGCGAGGCGAGACGACGCTCTCGGTCAGCGTGAAGCGGGCCCGGCGGGCGCGCTCGTCGAACATGCGCTTCCCGGACCCCAGGACGATCGGGAAGACCAGCAGGCGGTACTCGTCGACGAGGTCGTGCTCGGCCAGGGCGCGGACCAGGGTCGCCGCTCCGAGGACGACGAGATCGCCGTCCTCGGAGCGGCCCGTGAGGTCCGTGACGACGCGGGGCAGGTCGGCGCCGACCAGGTGAGAGTTTCGCCAGGTGAGGTCGGCGGGCGAGAGCGCCGACGAGACGACGTGCTTCGGCATGCGGTTCATGGCAGCGATCGCCGGCTCGGAGTCGTCCGCCTGCGCCCAGGCGTCCCGGAGGATCTCGTAGGACCGGCGCCCCAGCAGCATGCCCGCGGCGCCGACCGTCGCCGCCTGCATGAACGCATCGACCGTGTCGTCACTCAGCGGGGGGACCCAGCCGCCGCGGTCGAAGCCGCCGTCGCGGTCCTCGTCGGGCGACAGGGGCGCCTGGACCACCCCGTCGATGCTGATGAAGCTCACGACGACTACCCGACCCATGGCCGACCTCCTGCTGCTGCTGTTGCGCGGATGGTTCCGGCGGTGGGGACCGCGCCCGGTGCGCGAACTCATCGGTCCCCGCGGGCCGGCACAGCTCACCCCGTCTCGCCGCTCAGTCGCGCGAGACCACGACGCTCGCGCTGTGGCCGCCGAACCCGAACGCGTTGACCAGGGCGTGGCGCGCCGTCGTCGGGCGCGCCACGCCGTGGACCACGTCGAGGTCGACCGCGGGGTCCAGCTCGTCGACGTTGAGCGTGGGCGGGACGGCGCCCTCGCGCAGCGCGAGCAGCGCCACGACGACCCCGAGCGATCCCGAGGCGCCCAGGAGGTGCCCCGTCGCCCCCTTGGTCGACGTCACGGGAGGTGGGTCGGTCAGCGCGGCCCGCAGCGCGGCCGCCTCGTTGAGGTCGCCGACGGGCGTCGAGGTGGCGTGGGCGTGGACCAGGCCCAGGTCGCCGGGCGCCAGACCGGCCGAGCGCAGCGCGAGCGAGACGGTGCGCGCCTGGTTGGCGGGGTCGCCGCCCACGATGTCGAATGCGTCGGACGTGAGCGCGGCGCCGGAGACCGCGCCCAGGACCCTCGCGCCGCGGGCGCGGGCGTGCTCCTCGCTCTCCAGGACGACGATCGACGCGCCCTCGCCCATGACGAACCCGTCGCGGGCCGCGTCGAACGGGCGCGACGCCCGCCCCGGCTCGTCGTTGCGCGTCGACATCGCGCGCGCCTGGGCGAACGCGGCGATCGAGAACTCCTGGACCCCCGCCTCGACGCCCCCGCACACGACCACGTCGGCGGTGCCCGCGAGGATCATCTCGCGGCCCATGAGGATCGCCTCGAGCCCCGCCGCGCACGCGCTGACAGGGGCCCGCGCCCCTGCCTGGGCTCCCAGGTCGATCGAGAGCCATGCCGCGGGCCCGTTGGCCATGAGCATGGTCACTGCGTGCGGCGAGACCCGTCGGTGCCCCTGGGTCTGGAGCACGCGGCTCTGCTCGAGCGTCGTGGCGATCCCGCCGTTGGCCGAGCCGACGGCCACCGCCAGGCGCGTGGGGTCGACGTCGGGGCGACCCGCGTCCTCCCAGGCCTCGCGCCCCGCGACGAGCGCGAGCTGCTCGGCGCGGTCGGTGCGTCGTCTGATCCGCACGCTCAGGGTGTCGGCGAACGCGTCGTCCACGCGGGCCGCGATGCGCACGGGCAGATCCCGGGCCCACACGTCGTCGAGGGCACCGATCCCCTGCTCACCGCGGAGCAGTGCGCCCCACGTCCCCGGCGCGGTCGACGACAGCGGTGTCACCGCACCGACCCCGGTCACCACTGCTCGTGTCATGAGGCACTCCCGTCACGGTTCCTACGGCGTCTGCCCGACCCTGGGTGCAGGCTAAGACAGGCGTACCGGATGCGCTTCACGAAAGGGCTCCACGTGAGCACCGTCACGCCGCGCTCGCCCGGTCCCGTCGGAGCCGGTCGCCCGACGAAGGCGACGACGGCGACGCCCCGAGCGCCGCTTAGACGACCGCGAGCGCCATGACGTGCTGAGTCCGGCCGGCCGCGTCGAGGTACGCGCCGCGGTCGACGAACCCGGCACGGGCGTAGGCGCGCAGCCCGGCGGCGTTGTCCGCGTCGACGACCAGGACGACCGACGCAAAAGGTCCCCTGCCGAGCCGCTCGGCCAGGCGGGCCACGAGCGCCGGGAGCGCCGCGGCCACCGAGGACCCGACCCCGACCCCCTGGTGGTGCCGGTCGACGAGGAAGCCGCGGAAGACGACGACGTCCTGCGGGCGGGCGCCGTCGAGCCGGTCGAGCATCTCGTCCGACGCGCCACCCGGGTGCAGGACGCCGACCCCGGCGACCTGGCCGTCGCGCCGGACGACCAGCACGTGCCGGTCGGGGTCGGCCTCGGCGAGCGTGAGGATCTGGTCGGCGGACGCCGAGAACACGTCCTGACCAGGAGCGCCCGTGACGTCGCGCAGAGCGCGCAGCAGCTCTGCGCGCGAGGGCGCGTCGTCCGCGAGGTCGTCGAGGAACGCGACCTCGATGTTCGTCGCCCGCCCGGTTCCGCTCGTCACCCGGCGACCCTACGTCGGCACGACTGCCTGCACGAAACGCTGACGCTGGCGCCGCGGCCCCCTAGTCTCGATCCATGACAACGCCGTCGTCCAGCAACGAGCGACCCCTCGAGCCGAGCATCGTGACCGACCTGCACGACCGCATGACCTACGGCTCGTACCTGCACCTGGACACGCTCCTGGACGCCCAGGTCCCGGTCAGCGCGCCCGTCCACCACGACGAGATGCTCTTCATCGTCCAGCACCAGACGACCGAGCTGTGGCTCAAGCTGGTCCTGCACGAGCTGGCGTCGGCCCGCGAGCTCATCGCGGCCGACGACCTGCAGTCCGCGCTCAAGCGCATCGCCCGGGTCAAGCACGTCCAGCGCACGCTGACCGAGCAGTGGTCGGTCCTCGCGACGCTCACCCCGAGCGAGTACGCGCAGTTCCGGGGCTTCCTGGGCAGCTCGTCGGGGTTCCAGTCCCACCAGTACCGCGCGGTCGAGTTCCTGCTGGGCAACAAGAACGCACGCATGCTGACGGTGTTCGCCTCGGACCCGGCCGCGCACGACCTGCTCGAGCGGCTCCTGCACGAGACGAGCGTCTACGACGAGTTCCTGCGCTACCTCGCGCGCCACGGGCACGACGTGCCCGCCAGGGTCCTCGAGCGGGACGTCACGCAGGCGCACTCCCTGGACGAGGACCTCGTCGAGACCTTCCGCGCGATCTACGAGGACCCCGAGGCCGACTGGCTCGCCTACGAGAGCTGCGAGGAGCTCGTCGACCTCGAGGACAACTTCCAGCTCTGGCGCTTCCGGCACATGAAGACCGTGCTGCGCATCATCGGCACCAAGCGCGGCACGGGAGGGTCGAGCGGCGTGGGCTTCCTCGAGAAGGCCCTCGACCTGACGTTCTTCCCCGAGCTCTTCGCGGTCCGTACCGAGATCGGCCCGCGGTGACGGGCGGCCGCGCGGGGTCCGGCGGAGCCGACAGCACCGCGAGCGCCGTCGGGCTCACCGTCGACGCCCGCTGGGAGCGGGGCGAGGGGTGGTCGGGCCCGACGGCGCTCGTCGCCACCGCGCGCGGCCTGCGGACCGCGAGGGGTGCGGATCCGGCGCCGGACCTTCACCTTGCGGGCACGGTGCTCCCGGGTCTGACCGACGCGCACGTCCACCTGGCCCTGGTCGACCCTGCGGCCCTGCGCCGGGGTGGCCTGGCCGCGGTCGACGACCTGGGCGGGGACCCCCGGGTCCTCGCGAGGCTGACCGGGACACCGGGACTGCCCGCCGTCCGCTACGCCGGAGCCTTCCTCACGGCCCCCGGCGGGTATCCGTCCGACCGGTCCTGGGCCCCGCCCGGCGCGGTCGAGGAGGTCACGGGCCCCGAACGTGCCGTGGCCGCGGTCGACCGCCAGGTCGCGGCGGGAGCGAGCTTCCTCAAGGTCGTGCTGCACCCGGGCGCAGGTCCCGAGCTCGACGACGAGACCCTCGGCGCGATCCTCACCCGGGCCCGCGCGCACGGTCGGCCCGTCGTCGCGCACGTCGAGGGCGAGGGGCAGGCCCGGCGCGCGCACGAGGCCGGGATCGACCGGCTGGCCCACGCGCCGTACAGCGAACGCCTGCCCGACGACCTGGTCGGCGCGATGGCTCGCACGCAGCAGTGGATCAGCACGCTCGACGTCCACGGCTGGGCGAGCCCGACCCGCGAGCAGGACGTCGCGATCGACAACCTGACGCGGTTCGCCGCGGCCGGCGGGACGGTCGTCTACGGCACCGACCAGGGCAACGGCCCGCTCCCGGCGGGGATCGACCCGCGCGAGCTGCTCGCGCTCGGTGCCGCAGGCCTCACGGCCGACGGCCAGCTACGCGCCCTGACGTCGACCCCGACGGGGGCGGCGTTCACCTACGTGCCCGGCGAAGCCCCCGGTCCGGACGCCTCCCCCGAGGACCTCGTCGCCTGGCTCGCACGCGCCACGGTCCTCGTCCCCGACGACCTCACGCACCGGCCCGGCTCCGCCGGGCTCGCCCTCGAGACCCCCCGGAGGACCCACCCGTGACCGACTCCCCCGCCGCCTCCCCGCAGGCACGCACGAGCACTCCCGCGCAGCGCGCCGCCCTGCTCGACGCCTCGGACCCGCTCGCGCACTTCCGGGACGCGTTCGTCGCGTCCGACGACGTCGTGGCCTACCTCGACGGCAACTCGCTCGGGCGCCCGACGCACGCGAGCGCCGACCGACTGGCGCGCTTCGCGACCGAGCAGTGGGGAGCCCGCTTGATCCGCGGCTGGGACGAGTCCTGGTACGAGCTGCCGCTGAGCGTCGGCGACCGGATCGGGGCGACCGTGCTCGGGGCCGCGCCCGGCCAGACGTTCGTGGGCGACTCGACGACCGTGATCCTCTACAAGCTCGTGCGCGCGGCGCTCGAGGCCCGCCCGGACCGCACCGAGATCGTGCTCGACAGCGGGAACTTCCCGACCGACCGCTTCGTCCTCCAGGGCGTCGCGGCCGAGCGGGGCGCGACCCTGCGCTGGATCGCACCGGCCCACGACGGCGGCGTGACCGCCGAGCAGGTCGCGGACGCCGTCGGGCCGCGCACCGCGCTCGTGCTGCTCAGCCACGTCGCCTACCGCTCCGGGCACCTCGCGGACGCCGCGACGATCACGCGCCTCGCCCACGACGCCGGGGCGCTCGTGCTGTGGGACCTGTGCCACTCGGCGGGGGCCGTCCCGGTCGAGCTCGACGCCTGGGACGTCGACCTCGCCGCGGGCTGCACCTACAAGTACCTGAACGGTGGCCCCGGGTCCCCCGCGTTCGGCTACGTCCGCGCGGACCTGCAGGCGACGCTGACCCAGCCGATCCAGGGCTGGATGGGCAGCGCCGCGCCGTTCGAGATGGGCCCCGAGTACGCACCCCACCCGGGGGTGCGGCGGTTCCTGAGCGGGACGCCCGCGGTCGTGGGGATGCTCGCGATGCAGGACATGCTCGACCTGCTCGCCCACGCCGGGACGGAGCGTGTGCGGGCCAAGTCGGTCCGGCTCACCGAGCTCGCGCTCGACCTCGTGGACGAGCTGCTGGTCCCGCTCGGGGTCGCCGTCGCCTCACCCCGCGACGCGGACCGGCGCGGCAGCCACGTCACGATCGACCATGCGGAGTTCGAGCGCGTGGTCCCGCGGCTGTGGCAGCAGGGCGTCGTCCCGGACTTCCGCCGACCCGACGGGCTGCGGCTCGGCCTGTCCCCGCTGTCCACGAGCTTCGAGGAGGTGCGGATCGGCGTCGAGGCGATCCGTGCGGCGCTCCTCGAGGGGCCCGCCGGACCCTGACCCGGGGGGCGCCCGGGGGCCCCGGGGGTCCCCGGGCTCCCCCGGTTGTCGTGCCCATCCGCCGGTGCCACCCTTGAGAGGTCGAGTACCCGGGATCCTCCCGAGGGGAAGGCACGCCCATGTTCGGCAGCATCGCTCGAACGGTGATCGCTCACCCGTGGCGCGTCATCGGCTGGATCGTCCTGGCGGCCGCAGTCATCGTGTTCGCGCCGAGCCTCGACGACTACACCACGGGCAACCAGCAGTCGTTCCTGCCGAGCACCTTCGAGTCGGTCGAGGCCCAGGCCGCGGGCGATGCGAGCTTCCCGGCGCAGTCCGGGGCCACCGGCAGCCTGGTCGTCGTCCGCGACGACGGCGCGGCCCTGACCGCCGCAGACCAGACCACCGTCGCGGGACTCGCGACCACGCTGGGCACCGACGCGATCCCCGGCGTCGTCTCGGTGCAGGAGACCCCGCAGTCCCTCTCGACGGACGGGCTGACCGCGGCACTGTCGGTCGCGTTCGACGGACAGCCGGGCGACGAGGCCGTCGACGACGCCGTCCCGGCGCTGCGGACCGCTTCCGACGAGGCGCTCGCGGGGACCGGGCTCACGAGCGCGCTCACGGGCAACGCCGCGATCCAGGTCGACACGACCTCGGCCTACGCGAGCGCCGAGCGGACGATCACGATCGCGACCGTGCTGCTCATCGTCCTGCTCCTGGGACTCGTCTTCCGCAGCCCCCTGATCGCGGTGATCCCGATCGTCGTGATCGGCGTCGTGCTCTCGGTCGTCACGGGCCTCACGGCCCTGCTGGCCGACCTGCTCGACTTCCAGGTGAGCGACACCCTGCAGCCCATCCTCGTGGTGGTCCTGTTCGGCGTCGGCACCGACTACATCGTGTTCGTCCTGTTCCGCTACCGCGAGCACCTGCGCCGCGGCGAGACGCACCGCGAGGCGCTCGAGGTCTCGGTGGGGGTCGTCGGGCGCGTCGTGGCCTCGTCGGCACTGACCGTGATCGGCGCGTTCGCGGCGCTGCTGTTCGCGCGGCTCGAGTCCTTGAGCACGCTGGCGCCGGGGCTGATCGTGGCCGTGGCCGTCATGCTGCTCACCGCGCTGACGCTGATCCCCGCCCTGTTCGCGCTGCTCGGCCGGTCGCTGTTCTGGCCGCTCGGTCCTGGCCGCGAGCCCGCGCGCAGCCCGTTCGCGGCGGTGGGAAGGTTCACGGCGCGCCGCCCCGTCGTGCCCGCGCTCGGGGTGGGCGCCGTGCTCGTGGTCCTGACGCTGTTCGCCTCGGGCTACCAGGCGACGTACGACACGCTCGACGAGCTCCCCGCGAGCACCGCCTCGCGCCAGGCCTACACGACGCTCGACGCGTCGTTCCCGGCCGGTGCCCTGAGCCCCACGCAGGTCTACGTCGTGGGGTCCGCTCCGCTGGACCCGACCGCACTGACGACCCTCGCCACGAACCTCGCCGCGGTGCCCGGCGTCTCGACCGTCGCCCCGCCCTCCGTCACGACCGACGGCACGGCCGCCCTGGTGACCGTGGTGCTCGCGGACGACCCGTACTCCGGCGCGGCCATGGCGACCGTCGAGGGCCCGTTGCGCGAGGCCGCGCACGGGTCGGTCCCGGGGGCCGAGGTCTACGTGGGCGGCCAGACGTCCGCGTTCGTCGACGTGCGCGACCAGCTCCGCGCCGACACCGGGCGCGTCTTCCCGATCGCCGCGGTCATCATCGTGGTGATCCTCGGCCTGCTCCTGACCGCGCTGCTCGGGGCGGTCAACCTGCTGGTGTGCGTGGCCCTGACCTTCACCGCGACGCTCGGCGCCGTGGTCCTGCTCTACCTGCACGCCCTGGGGTACGGGGGCATCGACTTCTCGATCCCGATCGTGCTGTACCTGTTCGTCGTCGCGATCGGCACCGACTACAACATCCTGATCGCCGCGCGCATGCACGAGGAGTACCGGGCCGGGGCCGGCGCGCGCGAGGCCGCGCGCACCGCGATCACGCACGACGCGCCCACGGCCGCGGCGGCCGGGATCATCCTGGCCTGCACGTTCGCCTCGCTCATGCTCACGGGCATCGCGAACCTGGCCGAGCTCGGGTTCGGGGTCGCGGTGGGGATCGTCGTCGCGGCGTTCCTCATGGCCCCGCTGCTGGTCCCGGCGTTGTCCGCGCTCGAGGGGCGCGCGTTCTGGTGGCCGACGCGCCGGCACGCGGACGTCGGGCACACCGCCTCCGAGCAGGCGCCCGGGCGGGCGCAGGAGCCGACGGCGCAGGACCCGACCGCGGGCATGTCGCCCGCGTCCTGACTCGTCCGGGCACGGGCCGCGAGGCGCGCGGGTACCCCCGGTCCACGGTCCCCGGACGGACGCGGGGTGCCGGGGCACGCCGTCGGGCCGTGGCTTTGGATCGGAACCGACGGCCGCGCGCCGGTGCGGCCGGGACGTCTGCCCGGCCGCACCGACGCGCCCGGCCGTCAGCCGCAGGTGAGCGCGTCGTGCTCGACCTCGACGACGCTCGTCACGGCCGAGCCGTCGAGGACCACGCTCACCGTGACGCTCACGCTGCCCGCGGCCAGGCTCGCGGTCCGCACGGCGAACGTCTGGGACGCGCTCTTGCCCGGCGCGACCCCGGTGAAGGACTTCGCGCCCGACGCCGTCGTGAACTTCACGTCGACCGGCACCGCCTCACCGTTGACGGCCCGCACCGCGAGCTGGGCCCTGCCCGCGACGCAGCGCGGCGTGACGTCGACCGCGACCTCGACCGTCTCGGCCGGCTCGTCGGCCGCGACGATCGTCACCGTGTACGTCATCGACGTGGTGTGGTCCTGCGCGACCGCCGTGATCTCGAGCGTCGTCGGGCCACCGTCGCTCGCGAGGGCGACCCGGCGCCCGATCGTGTCGTCGACCAGGATCCCGTCGACCCTGACCAGTCCGCTCGCCACGTGCGGGTCGGCGTCGAGCGTGACCGCCGTCGTCCCCGGTGCGACGCGCAGCTCGTACTGCGCACGCGCGGGCGAGAACTCCGGCGCGAGGACCCCCGTGTCGAACGAGAGCGCCGAGAGCTCCGGGGCGCTGTCGAACACCGCCGAGCGGTCCGTCCTGACCCCGAACAAACCGCCCACGAGCCCGCCCGTCGACTGGAAGCGCACCGTGACGACGGGGATCTTCTGGCCGTCCTCGTCCAGGACGAGGTTCCCGCTGCTGTCCTTCTTGTAGCGGGTGTCCGGGCCGAGCTCGAGGAACCGGGCCGGGATCTCGGTCGAGTCGACGTAGAAGCCCTGCTCGTCCTTGTTCTCGGCCTTGTCGGTCACGGTGACGGTCTTGAGCCGCACGTCGTCGACGTACACGTCGAAGCTGCGCCCGCGGTCGCCCGAGTAGAACGTCGCCCCCAGGTAGTTCTCGTCCGCGCCCGGGTCGATCACCAGGTCGTAGCTGAACCACCCGCCCGCCTGGGCGTCGCGGTACTGGCGCCCCGCGAAGACCCCGACGCCCGACGCGCTCGAGCGCAGGTTCTTCGCGTTCTCGAAGTTGTTGTTGTCGAAGCTCGTGAGGCTGTCGATCGTCAGGTCCTTCGCGCGTTCCTCCTGCTTGGCCCGCAGGATCCGGTCCTGCGCGGCCTGGCCGTCGGGCTCCTCGAGGTTCATGTAGATCCCGTACCGCTCGTCCCAGCGCGAGGTGTGCGGGGCGTACACCAGGTCGCCCGCGTCCGAGGTGTTCTTCAGGACGAACTGGACGTCGCCGGCCGCCGAGTCCTCGATGCGCACGACGTTCTCCGCGAGGCGCTCCTTCCAGGTGGCCGCGTCCATGCCCGCCGTGGTGATGGTCGTCTGCGCGTCCGGGTCGAACGTCGAGATGCGCACGAGGATCCCCGTGCCCACCGAGCCCCCCTGGTCCCGGGTGCCCAGCCCCGCGCTGAGCACCACGGGCCCGTACTTGAAGGCCACGAAGCTCTCGTTGTCGGCCGTGCTGTGCAGCGTGACGTCGAGCGGCATCGTGTACTCGATCACGTCGCCTGCGCGCACGTCCGTCAGGACCACGTACCCGCGCGAGAGCGTCGGGGTGACCGCGGCGCCGTTGACGGTCACGGCCGGCTCGCCCGCGATCCAGTCGGGCACGCGCAGGCGCAGCGTGGTGCCCTCGGCGACCGCTCCGCCGTCGAGCGCCCCGACCGTGAACCGGACCGTGTCCTCGTTGGGGAGGTTCGCGGTCTGGGTCAGCACCAGGTTCTGCTCCGCGTGCTCGAACGTCGAGCTGAAGAACATGTTGACGTAGACCGACCCCTCGCCCGTGAAGTAGATCGAGTCACCGAGCTTGGAGAAGTTCTCCATGCCCGTGCCCGTGCAGCACCAGAACTCGGTGAAGGGCAGGTTGAACACCTTGTGGTACCCCGGCGCCATGGGGTTGAAGTACGTCGTGGTGCCTGTCTCGGGGTTCTGCGAGGCGAGGATCGTGTTGATGAACGTGTTCTCGTAGTAGTCCGCGTACCGCACGTCCTTGCTCAGCCGGAAGAGCTCGCGCGACAGCTTGAGCATGTTGTACTCGTTGCAGGTCTCGGACGTCTCCGCGTTGGCGCGGGTCCCCTGGTTCGCGGCCCGGTCGAACAACGAGTCCGCCGCGTGGAAGTGCTCCGACTGGCTGTTGGCCCCGGTCACGTAGGTGTGGTGCTCGACCACGATGTCGAAGAAGTTCTCGGCCGCCGCGAGGTACATCGGCAGCTCCTCCTTCTCCTGCGGGGTCAGCAGGTCGTAGTACTCGGGGTTCTGCGTGAACACCGTGTACCGCTTGAGCGCACCGATGAGCTTGGGGATCGTCGTGTTGGCGTGCTTGCCCGCCAGGACGTCCTGGCCCGACGCGAGCTGTCGGAAGAGCGTCACCTCGTCGAACGCCTCGGCGGCGTCCTTGATGCGGACGTCACCCGTGAGGTCGAACAGCTCGTAGAGCGCCTCGTTCATGCCGCCGTACTCGGTGCGCAGCAGCACGTCGGTGCTCGGTAGCTTCGCGACCCGACCGGACACGTAGAGGCCGAACCCGGTCGCGATCTCGCGCGCCTTGTCCCCCGTGGGCCCGTCGACGTACTCCGCGACGTCGAGCAGGCCCGCCAGCACCTTGTGCAGGTTGTACCAGGGCACGATCACGTTCTCGTCCGAGGGCCCGGTGCCCTGGACCTGGTCCAGGACGCTCTCGCGGAACGCCGAGACGTAGCCCGCGCTGCCCGGATGGGCCGCCCCGTAGGCGTCCTGCACCCGCTCGAGGCCGTCGACGGCCGCGACGATCTCGGCCGACAGCGCGTCCTTGGTGGCCCCGTCGGGCGTGCCCGAGTAAGACATCGCGAGGGCCGACATGTAGTGCCCGAACGCGTGGCCGCGGAAGTTCACGGCGTCGCTGCGCTCCCAGCCGCCGTACCCCTGGGGGGTCGTGGGCTCGAGACCGGCGACCTTGTAGAACTCGTAGAGGAACTTCTCCGAGCTCAGGCTCAGGAGGTAGTCCTGCTCCTTGGACGCGGCGTTGCTCAAGAAGTCGTCGGACAGCAGGACCGTGGGCAGGCCGCTGTTCTCGAGAGGGTCCATCGACACCAGTGCGGGGACCACCACGTGGAGCTCGCGGGTCACGGGCGGCCCGTCGAGGTACCGCGCCGTGGCGGTCAGCGTGACCTCGGCGTCGTCCTGGCCCTCGGCGGGCCGGGTCACGGTGCCGTCGGTCGCGACGGCGTCGGGAGCCGACGACTCCCACGTGATGGTCGAGCCGCGCGAGCCCCTTGCCGCGAGGACGAGCGCGACCGTGACCCGCTCGGGCAGCGAGAGCCCGTCGGCGTCGGCCTGCGCGACCGCCTCGCGGTCGATCACCCGTCCGGACTCCTCGTAGAGCCCGACGACGTCGGCGAGCGACGCGACGCCGTCGTACAGGCGGTACTGGTCCAGCCCCGCCCGCAGGTAGGACCCGTTGTAGGACGGACCGTTGAACCCGATCGTCTTGGGCAGCGTGGGCGACGAGCCCAGGACACCTGTCGCGCCGCCCGAGCCGATCGGGCTCGCGACGGTCACCGGGACCTGTTCACCGTTGCGGTAGAACGCCACGTCCTTGGTCGCCGCGTCGTACGTGACCACGAGGTGCGTCCACTCGTCCGCGGGGAGGAACGACGCGCGGTCGGCCGAGGCCACCCGGACCTTGTACGGCTGGCCCGACGCCGGGCCGATCGACAGCGCGAGCGGCGACGTGTCCGACTCCGAGGACAGGTACCAGCCGTCCGAGTTGTACGCGCCCTTGTTCCAGCTCACGACCTGCTCACCGGTCATCTTCCCCGTGGGTCGCAGCCAGAACGACAGCGTCAGGTCCTCGGGCTGCAGGTCGGTCGACGCCCCGAGGTCGAGGAACGTGCTGCCTCCCAGCTCGACGGCCTGCGACCCCTCGGCGACCCCCGGGACCCAGCCCAGGTTCGTCGTCGTCGAGCCCGCGTGCCCCTTGGCCACGACCGGGTGCGCCGCGAGCGAGACGTCGGCGAGGTCCCCCTCGAAACGCAGGTCCAGGACCGGGGCGGGCAGGCCGGCGTCGGCGGCTGCGGCGATGGGCGCCCAGCCCGTGAGGACCAGTGCGGCCCCGAGGAGCGCCGCGACGGCACGTGCTCCCGGGTGCGGTCTCGGTCGGCGCGTGACGACCGCTTCTCTGTGCGTGCTCATCGTGCTCTCTTCCGTTCGAACGACAGTGTTCGGAACCGGCCCGTCGACAGCTGACGGGCCGGACGTTGCGGGGAGCTCGCAGGTCCCGCTGGTGCAGGTCACGAGCTCTGACCGGTCGAGCGTGCGGGCTCGGGCATGCCCGCGATGTGCAGTGCGGGAGCGTTCGAGCCCCGTGCATGAACGTCCGACAACCCGACGGCGCGCCGTGCGCATGGTGGCCTGCCCCGGGTATCTCCCCCGTCCGGTCTGCTGCATGTTAGCGCTCACACACGGCAGGGTGTCAAGGTCGCCCTCTCGGCGACGCAGGACATGTCCCTGCCGCGTGCGAGCCGTCGCGACCCGGCCTACGGTGCGGAGACCTCGAACCCTTCTGGAGTCGCCTTGACCGCACTGCCCACCACGGCGCGGCCCACCGCCGTCGTGCTCGACCCCTCCCGCCCGGACGCCGGGCGGGCTCTCCGACTGACGGCGGCACTCGCCGACGTCCCCGTCCTGCGGGGAGACGTCGGCCCGGCCCTCGCCTGGGCGGCCCGCGTCGGGCGGACCGTCCCCGTCGCCAGCACCGGAGGGGTGCTCGAGCCCTGGGAGCTGCTCGCCTCGACCGCAGCGGTGGACGTCGGGGTGGCCCGCGTGCTCGAGCCGCACCTCGACGCCCTCTCGATCCTTGCCCAGGTCCCCGGTGGCGTCGACCTGGCCTCGATCGGCGCCGACGAGGACAGCACCTGGGGGGTCTTCGCCGCCGAGGGGCCCGGGGTACGCCTCGAGGCGGCGCGGTCGACGGAAGGCTGGCAGCTGACCGGCACCAAGCCGTGGTGCTCGCTCGCCGCCTCCCTCTCCCACGCACTCGTGACCGCATGGGCCGGGGACGGACGTCGGCTGTTCGCCCTCGACCTCCGGGCACCGGAGGTCAGCCCCGACCCAGGACCATGGGTGGCTCGAGGGCTCCCGGAGATCGTCAGTGCGCCCGTGCGTCTGCGGGCGGCCCGCGCGGTGCCTGTCGGCGGCCCGGGGTGGTACCTCGAGCGGCCGGGCTTTGCGTGGGGCGGCATCGGTGTCGCCGCCTGCTGGTGGGGTGGGGCCGTGGGCCTGGCACGCGAGCTCTTCGCGTCGACGCAGCGTCGAGACCCTGATCAGCTCGCGCTCGCCCACCTGGGCGCGGTCGACGTCGCTCTCTCGGGCGCCCGGGCCTCGCTCGCAGAGGTGAGCCGACTCGTCGACGAGGCCACGACCGAGGCCCTCGCGCCGGGGGTGCTCGCCCGTCGAGCGCGAGGTGTCGTGGTCCGGGCCGTGGACGAGACGGTGAAGCACTGCTCCCACGCTCTGGGTCCAGGGCCGATGACCGTCGACGAGGGCTACGCGCGCCGGCTCGCCGACCTCACGCTCTACGTGCGCCAGCACCATGCCGAGCGCGACGACGCCTCGCTCGGACGTGATCTCGTCGCCCGCACGAGCGCACCGTGGTGAGGTTCGACCACCGGGACGCCGGGACCACCGAGGCCGCGTGGCGCGCCAGCGGGTTCCTCGACCGTCTGCCCCCACTCGTGGTGTCCGCGGCCACCCCGCACCTCGTCGTGCTCGCTGCGCACCCCGACGACGAGGCGCTCGGGGCCGCGGGCCTCCTGGTACGGTCCTCGCGCCAAGGAACTCCTGTCACCGTGGTCGTCGCGACGGACGGCGAGGGGTCGCACCCCGGCTCCCCGACCCACTCTCCGGCGGACCTCGCAGCACGGCGTCGCCTCGAGCTTGTCGAGGCGGTCGCCTGCATGGCACCAGACGCCGACGTGCGCTTCCTGGGCCTGCCCGACGGCGGCCTGCGCGAGCATCGGGCCGCGCTGCACCAGGAGCTGAGCAAGGTGCTGGTCTCGGTCGGACCGAGCGACGGACCGCCCACCGTGGCCCCACCGGGCCGGCTGCTGCTGTGCGCGCCGTGGCGCGGGGACGGACACCGCGACCACCGCATCGCGGGCGAGGTAGCGGCCGCGGTCGCTGCGGAACAGGATGCGCAGCTGGTGCAGTACCCGATCTGGTGGTGGCACTGGGCCTCTCCCGATGACGTCAGCGACCAGGTGACGATGAGACGGCTGACGCTCACGCCGGACGAGAGGGCCGCCAAGTCCCGGGCCGTGTCGGCGTACCGGTCCCAGGTGAGTCCCCTCTCGCCCGACCCCCGAGACGCCGCGGTGGTCGGCCCCGAGATGCTCCTGCGCGCCGAGCGTGAGGTGGAGGTCTTCGTCGCGGACGAGCCGCGGGGCGCCGCCCCCGGCCAGGCTGCCGCCAGGACCACGGCGGAGACTCTTCCGGTGGCCTTCTTCGACGACTTCTACCGGGGGCGGAGCGATCCGTGGGGGTTCGAGACCCGGTGGTACGAGAGGAGGAAGCGGGATCTGACGCTCGCCGCGCTGCCTCGGCCTCGCTTCCGGGCCGGGGTGGAGATCGGTTGCTCGACCGGGGTCCTGACGGCCTCCCTGGCCGCCCGGTGCGACCGGATGACGGGTGTCGACCTCGCGCAGGCTCCGCTCGACGCGGCCCGCAGGCGTCTCGGGCAGGCCGTGGAGCTCTTGCGCCTCGAGGTGCCGCGAGAGTGGCCCCCGGGGCGGTTCGACCTCGTGGTCCTCTCCGAGGTCGGCTACTACTTCAGCGCAACCGACCTGGAAACGGTGATCGACCGGGCCCTGGAGTCCATGAGCGACGACGGCGTGCTGGTCGCCTGCCACTGGCGGCACCCGGTCGCCGGGTACCCGCTCGGCGGGGACGAGGTGCACGCCGCCCTGGCCGCCCGACCTGGGCTCGCCCGGCTCGCACGTCACCTCGAGCAGGACTTCGTGCTCGACGTCCTCGTCCGCCCTCCTGTCGTGTCCGTGGCCACCGCGGAGGGGCTCGCATGACCCCGGCGGACCGGGTGACGGGGCTCGCCGTCGTCGTCCCGGTGAACGACGAGGAATTGCTGCTGCCCCGGTGCCTCGCCGCGCTGGGGGTGGCCGTCGGAGCGTTGAGGAGCGCGCGGCCCACGGTCCGGGTCGAGGTCGTGATCGTCCTCGACGACTGCGTGGACGGCTCGGCGAGGATCGCGAGAGCTGCACCGTTCACCGTGATCGAGACGTGCCACCGCAGGGTCGGAGCCGCACGCGCCTCGGGCGTCGCCGCAGCGCTCGAGCGACTGGGCCCGGGTGGGTCAGGCTCCTGGGTCGTCAGCACCGATGCGGACTCTGCTGTCCCCGCACGGTGGTTGACCCACCAGCTCGATCTGGCCGAGGACGGCGCGGACGTGGTGATCGGCACGGTGCGCCCGGACTTCGCGGACCTCTCTGCGGAGCAGCGCGAGGCGTGGGTCGCGACCCACGCCCCGGGCCACGCGAACGGGCACGTGCACGGCGCCAACCTGGGGATCCGCGCGGACGTCTATCTCGCGGCGGGCGGGTTTCCGGGGGTCGCCGAGCACGAGGACGTGGGCCTGGTGGAGCGCGCCCGGCTCGCGGGCGCCCGTGTCGTCGCCTCGGACGCGGGCTGCGTCCTGACGTCGGGCCGCTCGACGGGTCGCACTCCCGGCGGGTACGCGCGGCACCTGCGGGAGGATCTCGTGCCGGCATCTCGGGTCGGTTGAGCCGGCCGCGTACCGGGCCGACGGCGCCTCCCGGACGCGCCGGCCCCGTCACCATCGCACGGGTCCAGGGACGACACGTCCCCCTGCCCGCAGGTGCGAGCAGGGGGACGGCGCGTCGTCGGTCAGGCTTCCTTCTTGGCTGCGGCCTCCGCCTTGCGAGCGGCACCGGTCTCGGTCGTCGCGCCCGAGGTCGAGAGTTCTCCGCCCGCGGACTCGAGGTGCGCGCGGACGAACCAGTGGAACAGCTCGAGGTCGCGCAGGTGACCGACCAGGAGGTCGTTGGTCACGGTGTCGAGGTCCTCGGTGTCGGCGGCGGCCTGGCGGTGGTCGGCGATGACGCCCCGGTAGACCTCGTCGAGGGCACCGAGATGGGCGATCGTCGACGCACGGCCCAGGCTGTAGTCCTCCCAGGTGCGCTCGGCGACGATCGCACCCGGCGTGCCGCGCGGCGGGACGCCCAGCGTGGCGATGCGCTCGGCCGTGCTGTCCACCATCTCGCGGACGGCATCGACCTGCGGGTCGATCATCTCGTGGACCGCGATGAAGTGCGGACCCACCACGTTCCAGTGGATGTGCTTGAGCGTCAGCGCCAGATCGTTGAGCGCGTGGAGACGCCCCTGCAGGATCGCGGCGACCTTCCCCCCGTCCTCCAGGGTCAGCGACGGGACGGTGTACTCGGGCAGCTCCTTGCGGACAGCCATGTAGTCCTCCTCGATGCTCGTTCCTTCAGCTTCCTTCAGCGCAGTGCGCTTCCTCCATCGTGGCCGCGTGGCAGAGGCCTCGCAGCGCGAGCCGTGGTGAGACGCGCCACGTCCCCCGTGCGCTAGGCCTTGCTGGTCGGTGCGAACAGGGGTTCTGCAGCCGTGGCCATCTCGAGGTCGGCCGTCGCCTGGATGAGCGCGAGGAGCTCGGGATCGAGACCGGGAGAGAACTCCTCGTACCGTTCCCGGGCGATGGTCGACGGCACGCCGGGCGGGGCCTGCTCGGTCGCGTCGAGCTCCGTCCCGTCGTTCGAGGGCGACATCCCCTGGAAGATCCGCCCGGCCTCCGAGGCACCCTCGAGGTCGAACGTGTACTGCTTGGACTGAAGCCCCAGGTCGACGAGCTTCTTGACCTCGGGGAACTTCTCAGCGTTCGTCTTGGGTATGGGCAGCAGCTTGCCCCAGTCGACACCCAGCGTCTCGAGGGCACGGGCATAGGCGTTCTCGTGCGCCTGGTCCCTGACGATCAGGTAGGAGATCGTCGACCGGGCGGTCTTGTTGTCGGTCATCTCGTAGATCCGGCACTTCTGCAGACGTCCCGTGGACTCGAGCATCAGGTTGTAGAGCAGGTCCAGGACGAGGTTCCCCGAGTTGTAGACGTAGCTGCCGCTCCACGGGTTGCCGGCTGCGTCGACGGGCAGGGCACCTTGAGCGGCGACCAGGTAGTGATGGATGTTGCCCTCCCCCAGGGCCAGGTCGAGCGGTGTCTTCCCGCCGGCTCCGGGCGTGTCCAGGGGGTCGGTCTTCTTCCCGTTGTAGCGCGGTGAACCGTCGAGGAGTCGAGCGATCGTCGTGCCGATCAGCTCGACGTGGCTGATCTCCTCGGTCCCGATCCCCTGGAGCAGGTCCCGGTACGGCTTGCCCGTCGGGCCGCGGAAGTTGATGCTCTGGAACAGGTACTGCATCATCGTCCGCATCTCGCCGAACTGGCCACCCAGGCCTTCCTGGAGGGCGTTCGCGGCCGCCGGGTCGGGTTCGTCCGCCACGATGTCGTTGATCAGTCGCTGCACGTGCAGATACATCTCGAGCCTCCTCGGTGAAACCGCTGTGGATCCGTCCACCGTGCGCTCCACGTGCACCGCCGGCCTCTGGGGCGCCCGGACAGCCCTGGGGACTGCGAGTCGCCCCACCACCGTCTACGGTCGTCAGAGGACCGTCCTGTCACGGACGCGGCGCGCACAGCGGCCCCCGACCGGCCGCCATACCGCCGCTCGACCGACCGAGCGGGGCGGGGTGGTGACCTGGTCGGACATGCGGGGCGCGCGGCCGTCTCAGCCCCCTAGACCTCGATCGACGCCGAGCGTCGCGACGAGGTCCTCGTGGAGCTCGAACCACACCCGGTGGCACGACTCGACGTCGGTGCGGTCGACCCAGCCGCCGTCACCCGCCTGCACCCGGCGGAGCGCGGCGGCGAACCGCACGTCATAGCCCGAGAACCGGGAGAGCACGTCGCCGAGCCGTCGCACGAGCGGTGCGAGCGCGCGGTCGAGCGCGGCGAGCTCGCCCAGCACCTCGGCGTCCCACGCCGGGTCGGTGTGGTCGTTGGCGGCGAGACGGTCGCCGGGCGTGGGCCGCAGCTGCCAGGCCGTGCACGCCTGCTGCAACCGCGCGTTGAGCGGGAGGAAGTCGCGGTGGACCTCCCTCACGTCCTCGGCGCGCCCCGTGCGCGTGAGCTCGGCCGCGAGCTGCCGCTCGTTCTCGGCGCGCCCCGCGACCGTGAGCGACCACCCCGCGAGGCCCGCGAAGGCCGACCGCTGGACCCAGCCGCGCGCCTCGGCGTCCTCGAGCAGCTCCCCCGTCTCGTCCTGGTCTGTCCCGAACCGGCGGGCGAGCCACGGGACGTCGGCGAACCCGACGACGCGCACGGCGTGCAGGACGAGCAGGTCGACGGGCGAGTCCTGGGTCACGTGCGCTCCTCCTGCTTGGCCGCGAGCCGCTGGTAGTGCTGCTGGCACGCCTGCGGCGAGTTGAATCCCATCGCGTCGGCGATCTGGGCCCAGGTCAGTCCCGCGCTGCGGGCCGTGAACAACAGCGCGTCCTCGAGCCCGGCCACCTCCGCCCGGGCCGCGGGCAGGAGCGCGAGCGCGCTGAGCAGGTCGGTCGGAGCCAGCTCGGACGAGCGCCAGAGCGCGAAGCGCGCGAGGTCCACGGCCGACGGCGGCACGGGGGCAGGCTGCCACGGGCGGTCCGCGAGCGTGTCCGCACCGAGGCCCAGGAGGTGGGTGCGCGCGTCGTGCTCGCGGCGCGCCTGGTCCTGGTCGGCACCCGCCGTCTCGTGCCCTGCACTGGCCAGGTCCTTCTTGCGTGACATGCGACGATCCTGCACAATCAACAGATTGTTGTCAACAATCTGTTGAAGGCGGTACGGATGATCATCCCCCTCGCACAGGCGGAGCGGGAGACGTGCGGAGGCAAGGCAGGCACGCTCGGGATGCTCGCGCGCGCGGGGTTCGCGGTGCCCGACGGGTTCGTCGTCCCCTTCGGCGTGCCGCTCGACGTGCACGGCCTCGTGGAGCCGCGTCCCGCAGCAGAGCCCGGCCGGTCGGACGCCGACGTCCCGCTCCCCACTTCCCTGGTCGACGCGCTGGCACGGGGGCTCCGTGCGCTGGGCGACCCGCCCGTCGCCGTGCGCTCGTCGGCGGCCGGCGAGGACACGGCGCGCGCGTCGGCCGCGGGGCAGCACGAGTCGGTCCTCGCAGTCCAGGGTCCCGACGCCGTCGCGCACGCCGTGCGCACCTGCTGGGCCTCGCTGCACTCGCCGCGGGCGAACGCCTACCGCCGAGGCAGCGCGCAGGACGCTCCGGAGGACGGCGCATCCATGGCAGTCCTGGTCCAGCGCCTCGTGGACGCCGACGCCTCCGGGGTCCTGTTCGCCCCCGCCGCGCCGGGCGGCGTGACCGAGATCGAGGCCTCGTGGGGACTCGGGCCCAGCGTCGTCGAGGGCAGGGTCGCCCCGGACTCCTACCGGGTCCGGGGCGACGGTGCCGTCGAGCTCACCGTCGGCCGCAAGGGGACCCGGCTCGACCGGAGGGGCCCGGGGGTCGTCGCGACCCCGGTGAGCGCGGACGACCGGGACCGCCCCGTGCTCGACGACGCGACCACCCGACGGCTCGCCCACCTGGGGCAGCGCGTCGTCGAGGCGCTCGGCGGTGCCCAGGACGTCGAGTGGGCCCTGGCCGGGGAGACTCTCTGGATCCTGCAGGCCCGGCCCGTCACTGCGGACCTCCCTTCGTGGTCACCGGCGCCCGCTCCGCCGGATCAGGACCCGGGGGCCGGGGTCCTGACCGGCATCCCGGGAAGTCGTGGCGCGGCGACCGGGCCCGCGCGGATCGTCCGCGACGCGTCCGACTTCTCGCGGGTGCGTCCGGGCGACATCCTGGTCTGCCCGTTCACCGACCCCGCGTGGACTCCCCTGCTGCACGTCGCCGCAGGGGTCGTCACCGAGACCGGGGGCGTGCTGTCGCACGCGGCGATCGTGGCCCGCGAGCGCCGCATCCCCGCGGTCCTGGGCGTCCCCGGGGCGACCACGTCGATCCCCGACGGCAGCATCGTCACGGTCGACGGTTCGAGCGGCACGGTCACGACGGGGCGAGCACGTCGACGCCTCCTGCACCTCCCGCGAACACCTGACCCCTGAGAGGACCGTCCGTGGGAGCACGTCGTCTCTACCTCGTCCGGCACGGCGCGGCCGACGCGTTCGGCGAGCTCACCGCCGTCGGTCGCCGGCAGTCGCGGCTGGTGGGCGAGCGCCTCGCCCGGGTGCCCGTGACGGCCGTCTGGCACTCCCCTCTCCCCCGCGCCGCCGCGAGCGCGCGCGAGCTGGCTAGGTATCTGCCGCAGGCGCGCACGAGCGAGGCTGCCGAGCTCGTCGACCACGTCCCCTACGTCCCGCCGCCCGACGAGATGCCCCGGTCCTGGGCCGGGTTCTTCGACGGCTGGGACGAGGCCGAGGCGAGCGCGGGGCGCCGGACCGCCGACGCGCTGGTCGCACGCTTCGCGTCGGCGCCCGACCCGGCGGTCCACGGCAGCGACGACGTCCACGAGGTGCTCGTCACGCACGACTACCCGATCGCGTGGCTCGTGCGGCACGCCCTGGACGCGCCGCCCGCGCGCTGGCTCGGCCTGAGCAGCGCCAACGCCGCGCTCACGCTCGTCGAGTACCGGGCCGGGCTGCCCCCCACCCTCGTGGTGCTCAACGACATGGCCCACCTGCCGAGCGATCTGCGCTGGACGGGGTTCCCCGGCCCGGCGCGACCGTGACGGCACGGGGACAGGCCCGCCCGGTCAGCCCAGGTCCAGGCCGTCGAGCGACGAGCGGGGCGTCTGGTCCGGCAGGCGCAGCATGCGGAACGAGTTGGCCAGCCCGAGCAGCCCGGCGAGGAGCGGGACCAGCAGGGCCACCTGCAGCGACCGGTTGCGGGCGCGGTCGTTGATGGCCAGCACCTCGGCCTCGACCTCGGGGGGCTGCCCCGTGATCTGCTCGGCGAGCCGGGACGTGCTCATGACCTCCGCGTCCTCCTCGAGCGTGGCGGCGATCTGCTGCTGCTCGGCGGCCGGGATGACCTCGCTGCTCTGCGTCATCTGCGTGAACCCCAGCGAGAGCGAGGCGAGCATGATGCCCCCGGCCATGGCGAGACCGAACGACAGACCGAACGACCCCGCGGCCGAGTTGACGCCTGCCGCCTCGCTGACACGCTCCTCCTCGACGGGCGCGAGCGTGTAGTTGTTGAGCTGCGACACCAGCAGGCCCAGTCCGCAGCCGGTGATCGCGAGCGGGAGGACGAGGTACCACCCGCTGTCCACGCGGGGAACGAACGGGATGACGAGCCCGATCCCGATGCTCGCCAGGAGGAAGCCCGTGCGGATGATCGCCGCGGGACGACGGGCTCCCGAACGCCTGCCCGCCACGACCGCTGCCGCGAACATCGTCAGGGACAGGGGGGCGAGGGACAGCCCGGCCTGGAGCGCGTCGTACTCGAGGGTCATCTGGAAGAAGAGCGGAAGCGCGATCATTGCGCCGCCCAGCGTGATCTGCTGCAGCATCTGCCCCGTGACGCCCGTCGTGAAGTGCGGGTGGCGGAACAGGTCCGGGTCGAGGAGCGGGACCCGGCGCTCACGCTTGCGGCGTTGCAGCCATCGCGCGAGCAGCACGAGCGCGACGACCCCGACGGCCATGAGCACGCCCACGAGCTCGCCGCCCTCCTGCCAGACGAGGATCCCGAGCACCACACCACCCATGCCGATCACGGACAGCACCGCGCCCACGACGTCGACCTGTCGGGAGCCCGTGAACGGGACGTCCCGGACCAGGCCGATCTGGCTCAGGACGACCGCGATGATGACCACCTCGAGCGCGAACCCGACCCGCCACGAGAGGTAGGTCGTGACGAACCCGCCGAGGAGCGGGCCGACCGCTGCGGCGATCGCGGCCGACGCCCCGACCAGCGCGTACGCCTTCTTCTGGTCCATGCCGGAGAAGTTGCCGTGGATCAGCGACTGCATCGCGGGCAGCAGCAACGACGCGCCCAGCCCACCCACGATCGCCCAGAACACGACGATCGCCGTGAGGCTCTGCGCGAGCGTCATGGCCAGCGCACCGGTCGCGTACGCGAGCAGGCCCAGGACGTAGGCCCGCTTGCGGCCGATCAGGTCGCCCACCTTGCTGTTGATGAGGATGAACGCCGCGGAGACCAGCGCCTCGAGGGCGATCGCGGACTGCACCCCGCTCGCGGTGGTGCCCAGGTCGTCGACGACCGCCGAGATCGACACGTTCATGAGCGACGTGTCGACGACCAGGACGAACATCGCCGCCGCGAGCAGCAGCATGAGCCGACGGCTCCCCGTGGACTCGGGAGCGGCGCCCTCCGGTGTGGTGCTCATGTGACCGCCTCGGCTCCGGGTGCCTCGCCCGCTCGTGCGGGCGGCGTCCGGGTGACGGTCGAGGGCGCCCTGGGGCCAGCCTAGGGACACCGAGGACGTCGTGCGCGGCGGGTCAGCCCGCGGCCCCCACCAGGCGCGCGACCTGGGCGGCCAGGTGCCGCTGCTCGGGAAGGCTCGTCGCGCGGGCCCCCGCCCGACGGTAGTGCTCGAGCGCCGCCGTCGGGCGCCCGGCGCGTTCCAGGAGGTGCGCGCGGACGACGTCGACCCGGTGCGGGTCGCCCGGGACCGGGCCGAGCCCGTCGAGGACCACGAGCCCCGCGACCGGTCCTTCGACCATGGCGACCGCGACCGCGCGGTTGAGCGTGACCACGGGGCTGCCCGTCATGCGCTCGAGCAGCCCGTAGAGGCCGACGATCTGCGGCCAGTCCGTGTCCTCCGCCCGGTGCGCCCGGTCGTGCGCCGCGGCGATCGCGGCCTGGAGCTGGTACTCGCCGACGTCGCCGCGCGCGAGCGCCCGGTCGAGCAGCGCCAGCCCCTCGGTGAGCAGGGTGGCGTCCCAGCGCGCGCGGTCCTGCTGGGCGAGCGGCACGACGTCGCCGGCCGCGTCGGTCCGGGCCCGTCGTCGGGCGTCCGTGAGGAGCATGAGGGCCAGCAGGCCGCTCACCTCGGGGTCCTCGGGGACCTCCTGGTGGAGCCGACGGGTCAGGCGGATCGCCTCGTCGGTCAGGTCCACGCGCTGGAGCACGGGGCCGGCCGAGGCCGTGTGCCCCTCGGTGAAGACGACGTACAGCACGTGCAGGACCGACCGCAGACGCGCGGGCCGCTCCTCGGGGCCCGGCACGGTCAGCGGCTCGCCCGACGACGCCACCTTCTGCTTGGCGCGGCTGATGCGTTGGGCCATGGTCGCCTCGGGGACGCCGAATGCCCGGGCGATCTCGAGCGTGGTGAGGCCGCCGACCGCTCGCAGCGTGAGAGCGACGGCCGACGGCGGGGTGAGCGCCGGGTGGCAGCAGGCGAAGAGGAGCGCGAGCGAGTCGTCGCGCGCGGAGGGCTCGGCGCCCGGCACCTCGCTCGCCGCGAGCGCCCGCTCGCGCCGGCGGCGAGCGATCTCGCTGCGCTGGGCGTCGACCAGGCGCCGCGAGGCGACCTGCTGCAGCCACGCACGGGGGTGCTCCGGGAAGCCCTGCGCGGCCCAGCTCGTCACGGCCGCGAGGAGGGCCTCCTGGACGGCGTCCTCGGCCCCGGCGAAGTCGCCCGAGCGGCGCGCGAGCGTGCCGAGGACCTGCGGCGCGAGCTCGCGCAGCAGGTCCTCGACGGCAGCGTCGGACGTCAACGGGCTCCCTTCGCCGTGTCGAGGAACGCCGCCATCTCGGCAGCGTCCGACGGCGAGTCGTCCATGATCCGTCGCACCTGGATCGGCTGCTGCGTGGGCCGCCCCCCGCGCCCGGGCACGGCCGAGACCCGCGCGGCGATCTCGAGCGCCCGCGCCTCGGACTCCACGTCGACGATCTGGTAGCCGGCGAGCCACTCCTTGAACTCGGCGAACGGCCCGTCGGTCACGACCGGTGCCGAACCGTCCGACCGCACCACCTTCGCGAGGTCGGGGCCCGTGAGGACCACGGTCTCGACGAGCTCCCCGCTCGCGACGAGCTCGGCGTTGAGCGCCCCGTAGTACGCGAGGTGCGCCGTCACCTCCTCGGGCGTCCACTCGTCCATCGGCGTCTCGTCGACCCCCGACCGGAAGTCCACGCCCACCAGGTATCTGGCCATCGGTCTCTCCTCACGTCCGTCGTGCCCAGCGTGGCACGCTCACCCCGTGGTCGGAACCGGGCGAGCGTTCTCGACAGGGGGACACGGTCGACGGGCGAGCGTTCTCGACAGGGGGACACGGTCGACGGGCGAGCGTTCTCGACAGGGGGACACGGTCGAGAGGTCGAGGCTGACGACGCGCGGCCGCGGGCACGTGCTGGGGCGAACGGACCCTGCGAAGAAACCTCGAAACCCGATCGAGCCGAGAGGGAACCGATCGGTGGGCTCGTGCGTGGTGGAAGGGTATGCAGGGATGTCGTGGGTCAGATGACGAGCACTGAGGCGGGCGTGACGGAGGACGAGATCCTGTGGGCAGACGGCGCCGCGGACCGGTACCTGGCTGCCGGGAAGGTGAACCGCGACGCGGAGTTCGTCGACTTCGTGGAGACGCACGGCGGCCGCCTGGAGAGGATCGCGTTCCTGATCAGCGGCGACCACCACCGGGCCGAGGAGCTGTGCCAGGCCACGCTCGAACGGACATATCGGTCCTGGGCGCGCGCGCGGGACGGCGACCCCTTCGTCTACGCGCGAAAGATCTTGACGAACCTCAAGATCGACACGTGGAGACGCACCCGGCGTGAGGTCCTGCTCGAGCCCGAGGGCCGCGCCTCGGGTGGGGTCCCGGATCACACGGCTGAGATCACCGTGCGGGACGAGCTCGTGCGCGCCTTGCTGCTCCTGCCGGTCCGGCAGAGACGCGTGGTCGTCCTGCGCCACCTGCTCGACCTGTCCGAGGCCGAGGTCGCCCGCGAGCTGGGCCTGCCGCACGGGACGGTGAAGTCCAACGCCTCGCGGGGGCTCGCCCGGCTCCGCGCAGAGCTGACCAGCACGACCACCCCGACGGCGGGAGCAAGCCATGACTGACGACGACGACTTCGCAGCGGACCTCCGCACTCTCGCCGATGAAGCGATCCCCGTCGGGCACATGTCCGGCCCGCCGACTCTCGCCCTGGTCAAGCGCCGCTCGCGCAGACGCTCGGCGCGGGTCGCTCTGGTGTCCGTCATGTGCGGAGCACTGATCGCCCTGGGCGCCATAGCCCTGCCGCGTGTCGGGATCGCCACGATGGCGCCGGCGTCCTCGACACAGCTCGCGCCCGGGATCGAGGTACCCGCCGACCCGACGACGTCCGCGCGCACCGGCGGGGGGCTGGTCGTCGACACCAGGGTGCCCGGCTGGACAGCCGGCACGCGACTCTTCGTCGTCAGCAGACTCAGCACCCAAGATCGAGCCGTCAACGCCGTGTACGAGGGGGACGACGCCGACCTCCGAGAGCTCCGGGCCGGGAACACCGCCGGCACGCTGCTGCTGAGCTCGGACGCGACCGCGGCATCGGCTACCTCGCCCGACGGCGACCGCCAGGTCGTCATCGGCCGGGGAATCCCCGCCGAGGCCTCCGTCGGCGGGCCGCCCGGCCGGAACGAGCGGCGTCTGATCTCCTGGGACCTGTTCCCCGCCGCGGACGGCACCCTCGTCTCCTCGGTGGTCCTGCCCGGCTCGCGGCTCAAGGACGCGGCGGGCCTACCTCTCGACGTCCTCTCGCTCAGCAGCGTCGACGGCGCCATCCCCGCGTTCGGTGGCTTCTACTCGATCAGCGCCTACCGCAACGGGTTCGGCCTGGACGGCTGCCTGGGTGACTGCCCTGCCATCTTCACCGACGAGACCTCGACCGCCTTCCCGAACGACGGCCCCCAGGGCGTGGCACGGGCGCAGCGCCTGACTGTCGCGAGCGCCATCGAGGACGCCGTTGCCAGGGCAGAACTCGCCGGGGAGTCCCGACCCTCACCCTGGGCGGTGTGCGTCGACGTCCGCGAGGAGCTCGACCGCGCCACGGGGGCCGAGAGAACCGACGACGACCGCCTCGTCCAGTGCATCCTCAGCACGTCGGACTGGACCGCCCATGAGGCTGAGATCGCCTCCGCTGACGGGACCGGCTGACAGCCCGATCTCGACGCCCCGACGGACGCGCTACTCGTTCGAGCGCGCGCCGGCCGGGGCCGGGCCGCCCGTGGAGACCCAGGAGCCGAAGGGTTCGTCAGGCACGTCCTCGTCGGTCTGCTCGGTCCCGCAGACCACCAGGCCCCGCGCCTGGTAGTTCGCCAGCGCGGCGGGACCGTCGAGCGTGCAGGTATGGACCCAGACGCGGGCGGCTGGCGGGAGGTCGGCCCGCTCGGCCAGAGACCAGGCAGCCGCGATGCCGTGCTCGAGGAGCCGGCCACCCAGGCCGCGGCCGAGCGCCCGCTCGGCCAGGCCGAAGTACCGGATCTCGACGTGCGTCCCGCTCGCATCCACGAGGGGCTGGAGATGGACGTAGCCCCAGGGACCGCCCTCGCCGTAGAGGACCCAGAACTCCGTCCCCGGCACCTCGAGCTCCTGGACCCACTGCTCGCGCGTCCAGCCGAGCCGCTCGGTCCAGAACCACGGTCCGCCCACCAGGCCGTAGAGGAAGCGGGCGTACTCGGGAGCGACGTCGACGGTCCGCTCGAGGCGTACCTCGTCGGGCAGGGCGCGCGGCGTGGCCACGGGCGGCTGGAGCATCTGGAGCGTCGTGATGGTGACCTTCACGGGACTCAAGGGTAGAGGCCCCGGCCGGGACGTCGTCTGCCGACCGGCCTCGGGCCGCGACGCACCGCGAAGGCCCGGCGACGCCGCGGCGGTCAGGCGACGCGAGCCGCACGGTCTGGGCGGCGGCTGCTCCTGATCCTCAGGGTGGTGCGGGAGCGGAGCCTGTCGTCGGGCAGGACGGTCGCGGCGTCGGTGAGGAGGCGGTCCAGCCGGGCGGCGAGAGCGGGCAGGTCGGTCGCCGGGTCGACGGTGACGACCAGGCTCAGGACGAGCTCGGGCCCCTCGTCGTGCAAGGTGGCGGTCGCTCGGTGGACGGAAGGGATCTGCTGAGCCGCGTGGGCCGTCGCGTTCGCCACGGCGTCTCGGGAGATCCGCAGGCGCATGGTCCGGGTGGAGCCGGGCAGGTCCTGTTCGGGGACGGAACGGGCCGGCAGGTGGGCAAGCATCCACCACAGCGAGACGACCGCGAGGAGGACGGCGACCGCACCGGTCGCGTAGGGCCACCACGGCTGAGTCACGGCATCCTGGGTGGCTGTCGTGTCGATCGCGTCAGGGACGCCCTCGAAGAGCTCGGCCAGGGTTCCCGTGGTCCACAGCAGGGCGGTGGCACCGACGACGACGAGCACGAGGCCGGCGAGGGCGAGCAGGGCGCGGTCGAGTCGCAGGACGGTGCGGTTCATGATCGTTGCCCTTCGCCGGGTCGCACGGTCAGGCGCGGCGGTTGCTCGAACGCCGAGAGCTGGTGGGAGACCTCGGCACGGACGTCGTCGAGGATGTCCGCGGACCCGGTCGAGCGGACCGTGACCCGCACCGCGGTGCGGGAGACCGACGTGCTGGTGCCCAGCACCCCGGGCACGTCGCGTGCCGTCGCGTTCACCCAGCGCGCGACGTCGGCGGAGCGCACGTGGATCCCGCTGGTGGCGGCGATCCGCCGGGTGGTCCGCGGACGGGGGCGGACGGCCTGCCACACCAACCAGAGGCCGAGCAGGGCGAGCACCACGCCGGCCGCCCCCACCCACGTCTCGGGCTGCAGGCCGTCCAGGGAGTCCGCGAGCGAGGCGATCCAGCTGGTGCCGGCGCCCCGCAACGCCACGAACGACGCCTGTCCGGCGAGCACCGCGACGGCCAGCAGGACGACCGCCAGGAAGAAGGCCCACGAGGTCAGCGCGAGCCCGGCCCGAGGCGACCTGGCCGGAGCGGGGACGTGCTGCGTGGATGGTGCCGTGGGTGTGCTCATCGGACTCGCTGCTCCTTGGGCGGACCGGCGACGTCGGACGGGTCGATGATGCGGGCCACGGTCGTACGGACCTCGTCGACCTGCACCCCGGCAAGGACGAGGAGCTGGTCGGTCACGGCTTCGCACACCTCGCGAGCGACGCGCGCGGCCGGGTAGGGCCAGACCAGGGCGATCTCGAGGAGGACGCGGGCACGGTCGCCGGCTCGTGAGCACACGACCTGGGGATAGCTCCTGCCCAGGGCTCTCCCCACCGTCCCGGCCGTGGCCGCAGCAGGCGCGACACCCGCGACGCCGAGCACCGCCGCGCGGGTGACCTTGTCGACCACCCGGTCGGCGACCCGCAGCACTCCGCGGTCCGCGGCGTCGAGCGCCTCGGCGCGGACGTCGGGCCGCGGGTCGTCGAGGAGGACGTCGCCGCCCCGAGCCGGCTCAGACATGACGTCGGCTGCGGAAGGCTGCGCCGAGGTCGATGCGGCCCTCGATCTGGGCTGCGACGAGCCATCCGACGCCCCCGAGGGCGACGGCGAGGAGGAATCCCCAGAATCCCCCGAGGATCGCGGCGATGGCGAGCAGGAGGCCGGTGAGAAGACCGGTCGTGGACACAGACATGTGAACTCCTTGGACGGCGCCCGGTCAGGGCGGTGACGATCATGTCGGCGAGGGCTCGACGTCCTCGACGAAGACGTGGACCGGCTCCGAGACCAGGGCGCGCACGGCCTCGTGGACGTTGCCGGCGACCTCCGGGATGGGGCGTCCGGCGGAGACCACCAGGTGCACCTCGGCCTCGTCGGGCCGGAGCCTCACCCCGGTGACGGCACGACCCGGCAGGTAGGTGGCGACCTCCCCGAACGCCCCGGCGTGCAGGCGCACGACTCCCGGCACGGCGAGCACCGCCGCCACCACCCGGTCCGCCAGGTCCTCCTGGTCGGCGACGTCCGCGTCGTCACCCGCAGAGGCACGAGGTGGACGAGGAGGAGAGGCGGCGAGAGGCCGCCCCACGGGCGAGGTGTCGAACGCTGCCGCGACGTCCAGGGGTGTCGGGGCGACGGGCTCGGCGTCCCGGCTGGACGTCGGAAGCCCGGAGGATCCCGGTGACGAGGTGGTCATCGCACTCGCCCGCCACCTTCCTCGCCCTCACCGCCGGCCGAGGACTGCTCCCGCGACGAGGACCGCCCCGAGCTCGAGTCGGCGTCGTCGTCGGGCAGATGGACGTCGTTGACATCGATGTTGACCTCGGTGACCTCGAGCCCGGTCATGCGTTCGATCGAGGTGATGACGCTCCGCCGGACCGCCTGCGCCAGGTCGGCGATCGAGACCCCGTAGTCCGCGACCAGGTCCAGGTCGACTGCGGCCTGTCGCTCGCCGACCTCGACGTGGACGCCGGAGGTGGTGTCGCTGCCGCTCCCGGGGATGTACTCGCGGAGGGCGCCGAACGCCCGGGCCGCTCCCCCGCCCACGGCATAGACGCCCTGGACGTTGCGGGTCGCGATGCCCGCGATCTTGGCGACCACCTGGTCCGCGATCGTCGTGGTGCCGTGCTCGGAGGCCAGGGCCGACACGTGCTCCGAGCTCTCGCGCGGCGCACGTGCCAGGCTGTTGTCCCGGGGTCGTGCTGAGGCCCCCGCAGCCGGGGTTCCCGTGGTGGGGGTGCTCTGCTCGCTCATCGTCGGCTCCTCGTGCTCAGGCTGACCCGCCCGGTCCGGGCGGTCTGGACGTTCCCCAGTGAGTGCTGACCTGGGACCGATACGTCACGCGCTCGAGAGTGTGATCTGCGTCACACGTGCGCCGCGGCTGGCGAGTCCGCCGAGGATCGATATCGTCGGACGGATGGAACCCCTCGACGCGGGTGGCGGCTCGGGGACGGCCTCGGACCTGTTGCTCGCACGCCGGGCTGCGCTCCGTGACCGAGACGCGTTCACCCAGCTCGTCGACCGGCACGGCCCGGCGCTCTACCGATACGTCCTGCGGATGGTCCACGATCCCGAGGTCGCCGCCGACTGCCTCCAGGACACCCTGGTGGCCGCGTGGACCGGGTTCGCCGAGTTCCGCGGAGAGTCCACCCCGCGCACCTGGCTCTTCGGGATCGCCACCCGCCAGGCCTATCGGCACCGGAGCCGCGTCGCGCTGCAGCCCGGGCCCCTGCCCGACGACCTCGTCGAGACCGCGACGCACCGACCCGACCAGGACGCCGTGGACAGCGCGCTCGTCGAGGCCCTCGACATCGCCCTGCTCGGTCTGCCACCGTTGCAGAGGTCGTGCTGGCTGCTGCGCGAGATCGAAGGACTGCACTACGCCGAGATCGCGCTGATCCTCGGCACGAGCCACGACGCCGTACGCGGGCTCCTCCACCGGGCCCGCTCCACGCTGGCCGAGACGATGGAGGGATGGCGATGAGCGACGAAGCCGTCCTCGACCGCGCCACGCAGGCACTGCGGCGTCACACCGACCGAGGGTGGACCGTCGTGCGGGAGAACGCACTCCTCAGGGCACTGTCCGCCTTCCGCCCCTCTGCCCCGGTCCGCGGTCGCACGGCCACCCCCGCCGGCGCTGCGGACTACTTCGTCGCGGCCGACGTCGTGGTCGCGGCGCTCCGCGAGAGCGTCGCCGCGGTGCCGAGCGCCGCGCCGCTCACGATCACCTGCTCGACCGACGACCACGACCGGCTCGTGGCCGTCACGATCGAGATCGTCGCCGCGTTCGACGATCCGCTTCTCCCGCTCGCCGCCGCCGTCCGTCGCGCCGCGACCTCCCGCCTGCGGATCGTGCTCGGTGACCTCGCCCCCCTGGCCGGCGCGGTCGCCGTCCACGTCGCCATCACCGACGTCACGGACGACCCGCGCGAGCTCTAGGTGTGCGCCCGTACCAGCGCCGTTGCCCGCGCCGCCGCCGGACGACCCGCGCTGTCCCGTTCCCGCGCGAGTCACCGTGAGCGTCGCTAGGTTGGCCCGATGACCACCGGCGAGATCCGCGGACGCAGCACAGCGTGGACCGCCGCGGGTGACCTCGTGCGGGTCCTCGCCGGGATCGCGGTCCCCGTGGGCGGCCTGCTCTACGGCCCGGTCGGGATCGCCCTGCTCTCGCTCGTGCTGCTCGGCACCGTACTCCCCCGCGCGATCGGGCTCGACGGGCCCGTCGACCCTGCCATCGGCCTGACCCTGTCGGCCGCGGCCTGGATCAGCCTCCTGGACCTCTATGCCCTGGCCTCCTGGCTCGATCTCGTCGTGCACCTGGTGGCGACCGCCGTCCTCACGGTCCTCGCCTATGCCCTCCTCGTGTTCCTGGGGGCCCTTCCCGTGCCCGGTGCGATGCTCGCCCGATCGACCGGGGCAGGCGCTCGCCACGACGGGTCCGGCCTCTCCCGCCCACGTCTTGGTGGTGTGGTGACGGCGACGACGCTCGGCGTCCTCCTCTCGCTGCTGTGGGAGGTGGGCGAGTGGGCTGGCGCCACCTTCGTCGACGAGTCGATCAACGTCGGCTACCGGGACACGCTCGGCGACCTCGTCGCAGGCGGGGTCGGCGCCCTCCTCGCCGGGCTCTTCCTGGTGAGGCGTCCGTGAGCCGGGCGGCCTCGGGCTGCGCCACCCCGTTGACGGTCGTCATCCCCGTCAAGGACGACGCCGTGCTCCTCGAGAGCTGCCTGTCCGCGATCGCTCGACAGACCCGGCCCCCGCACGAGGTGATCGTGGTCGACAACGCCTCCTCGGACGACAGCGCGGCCGTGGCGCGCCGCGCGGGCGCGCGCGTGATCAGCGAGACTCGGCCCGGCATCGCTGCGGCTGCGTCCACCGGGTACGACGCCGTCCTGACCGGCATCATCGTGCGCTGCGACGCCGACACCCTTCCTCCCGAGGACTGGCTCGAACGGGTGCACCGAGCCTTCGCCGACGACCCAGGGCTGGCCGCCCTCACCGGTTCGGGCTTCTTCTACGACCTGCCGGCGGTCCGTGGTCGCCTCGCCCGGATCTTCTACCTGTGGGGCTACTACGGGGGGATGCGCGCCGCCATCGGCAACGTCCCCCTGTGGGGGTCCAACATGGCGATGCGCGTCGACGCCTGGCGCGGGGTCCGTCGCCACGTCCACCGGTACGACGCGCTCGTGCACGACGACACCGACCTCAGCTTCCAGCTCGGCAGCACCGCCCGTGTCCGCTACGACCCCCGGCTCGTCGTCGGCGTCTCAGGGCGCACCTTCGAGTCCGTGGCCGCCGTGCGCCGACGCTTCCGGCTCGCGTGGCACACGCTTGCCGTGAACTGGGCCGACAGCCCACCCTGGGACAGGTGGTCGGCGCGGATCGCGTCCAGGTGGCGCCGCCAACCATCCCCCGCCCGGGGTGCGGCTCGGCGGCGGCCACGATCACGTCGGCCTCCACGAGGCTGAGCCGCCGTCACGGCCGCGCCGTGACCAGACCCGACTCGTAGGCGAGGATCACCAGATGAGCCCGGTCGCGCGCGTGCACCTTGGCCATGATCCGGTTGACGTGCGTCTTGGCGGTGTGCGCGGAGATCACGAGCTCGGCCGCGATCTCCTGGTTGGTCAGGCCGCGGGCCACGAGCAGGAACACCTCGCGCTCGCGCTCGGTGAGCCGGTCGAGCCCCTCGTCCTCCCACGCTCCCGCTCGAGGGCTCTGCCGGCGCACGAAACGCTGGACGAGCGCCCGCGTCGCGGCCGACGACAGCAGCGCCTCGCCCAGGTGGATCGTGTGGACCGCGCGCACGATGTCCTCGGGCTCGGCGCCCTTGCCGATGAATCCGCTCGCCCCCGCGCGCAGCGCCGCGACGACGTACTCGTCCTCCTCGAACGTCGTCAGGACGAGCACGCGCGTGGTGGCCCCCGTCGGACCGGCGCAGATCTGCCCGGTCGCGGCGATCCCGTCGAGCTCGGGCATCCGGATGTCCATGAGGACGACGTCGGGAGCCAGCTCCGCGGCGGCGCGGACGGCCTCGCGGCCGTTCGACGCGTCGCCGACGACCCGGATCCCTCCGCTGTCGGTGAGGATGTCGCGCACGGCCTGGCGCACCAAGGGTTGGTCGTCGACGACGAGGACCGTGATCATCGCTGTCCCCTTCCCCCGGCGCTCTGCACGCTCGTCTCGGCGGGCAGCGTGATTTCGAGCCGGAACTCGCCGTCCGTGTCCGACGTCGTCGCGCGCCCCCGCACGGACGCGACCCGCTCGCGCAGCCCGCGCAGGCCGTGACCGCTCGAGGGCGCGTCGGCGTCCTCGGCGCGCAGCGGGCTCGTGATCGTCAGGGCGAGCGCACCGTCGCCGGCTCGGACGTCCACGACCGCCCGGTCGCCACCCCCGTGCTTGTGCGCGTTCGTGAGGCCCTCCTGGACGGCGAGGTAGGCGACGTGGTCGCAGGCCGGCGAGAGCGCGACGAGGACCGGTTCCCGCCGCAGCTCGACGTGCAGGCCCGCGTCGGCGAAGCGGCGGACGAGCGCGTCGAGCTGGTCCAGCCCCGCCTGCGGGCGGAGGTCGGGCCGTTCGCCGTCGTCGTCGGCGCGCAGGAGCGCCATGAGCCCGCCGATGTCCGCGAGGACGGTCCGTGACGCGCTCCGGATGGTGGTGAGGGCCTCGCGGGCCCGTTCGGGCCGGGACTCGAGCGACGACGACGCGACGCCCGCGCTCAGGCTGATCACCGAGATCTGGTGGGCGACGACGTCGTGCAGGTCGCGGGCGATGCGAACCCGCTCCTCGACCACGCGCCGTCGTGCCTCGTCCTCGCGGCCCTGCTCGGCCCGTTCTGCCCGCTCCGTCACGGCCGCGATCGCCTCGCGCCGCGACCTCGTCGCGTCACCCAGGGCTCCCGCCAGGACGATGAACGTCACGAACTGGACCGCACGCGAGTCGAACAGCTCCCCGTCGAGCGGCACCGCGCTCACGAAGAACACCACGAGGGCCGCTGCGGCTACGCACACGAGCCCGAGGGACCGCCGCGTCCGGTCGGCGACCGAGAAGGCCGTGATCATGACGGCGACGAGCGCGCTCGGGGCCAGCGTGCCCGCGAGCGCTACCGCGACGGTGCACGCCAGAGACACCCCGAGGGCGACGAGCGGGAGCCGCCGACGCAGCGGGATCACCACGACGGGCACGAGCGCGATCACGAGCAGCAGCCCCCGGGCACGGAAGAGCTCGTCGGGGAACGGCAGGACGCCGAAGAGCACGACGGCGGCGACCGCGACGACGTCGCTCAGGGGTACTGCGGCAGCTCGAGGTGACGGCACTCCCCCAGTATCCCGGCCGAGCGGTCCGGACGGATCGCCCCCGAGGGTGAGGTGCGCGTACCGCGAACGCGTTACCGAGGTGACCACGCGGGGCTGACGCGCGCGGCGACCCGGCCGACGATGCTGGACCGGAGGGCGGAGCACATCAGGTGCTCCCCGGGGAGGGACGTGTGAAGAAGTCTGCGAAGAGAGCGCTCGTGACGGTGACGGCGATCGGCGCGGTGCTCGCGGTCGGCCTGGCCACGACGAGCGTGGTGAACGCCGTCGCGACCGGTCGGGAGAGCGACCGGATCGAGTCGTACGGCCGGTCCGTGACCGTCGACGGGCGGCAGATGAACGTCGTCGTGACCGGGAGCGGTCCGGTCGACGTCGTGCTCCTGCCGGGGTTCGGGACGTCCTCCCCCGCACTCGACTTCGAGCCGCTCGTCACCGATCTCGCCCAGGACCACCGGGTCGTCGTCGTCGAGCCCTTCGGCTACGGCCTGAGCGACGGCACCGACAGGGCGCGCACGACCGAGAACATCGTCACCGAGGTCCACGCGGCGCTCCAGGAGCTCGACGTCGACCGCTACGTCCTCATGGGTCACTCGATCGCCGGGATCTACGGTCTCGAGCTCGCCACGCGGTACCCGGACGAGGTGGCGGCGTTCGTCGGGATCGACACGAGCGTGCCCGGCCAGCCGAACATGGACACGACGTTCCCCACGGGCCTCATGGCCGCAGCGAAGAACCTGGGCCTGGTCCGCGTCCTCGCCGCGGTCGGCGGGGACGGGCTCGACGGCTCGGTGTACTCCGACCACGCGCGCGAGCAGATGACGATGTTCACCCACCGGAACTCGATGCGCCCCACGTATCTCGACGAGATGGCGCACATCGGCCCGAACTTCGAGCGCGCGCTCGGGACGACGTTCCCTGCCGACCTGCCGCTCCTGCTGTTCGCCGAGGCGGACAACGCGGCCAACCCCGACTGGCTCGCGCTGCACGAGCGGCAGGCCGCGAGCGTCGAGGACGGCACCGTGGTGCCTGTTCCGGGCGACCACTACCTCCACCACACGCACGCGCCGGAGATCGCTGACGGGTTCCGGCAGTGGGAGGCGGCTCGCGACCTGACGACGGGCTGAGGACAGGTGGGCAACGGGTCGTCCCGCCGCCGTCGGGGGCGGGACGACCCGATCGGACGCGCGATCGATCGATCAGCCGAGCCCGCTCCGCCGCCGTCGCAGACGGGGCCCCGCGCTGTGGGCCTCCTAGGACGCGGTGCGACGGCCGCTCACCACGACCGGAGGCCGCGAGGGTGCCCGACGGCGTCGGGCACCCTCGCGCGGTGCGCGCAGCGGACCGGCAGGCGGCCCCACGGCCCACGGTCAGGCCCGGAGGGTTCGACGCGTGTCGAGGACCTGGGAGGCCAGCACGACGACCAGTCCGGCCGCCGGGACCACCAGGAGGCCCGCCCGGAGCGACGAATGGTCGGCGACGAGGCCGACGAGCGGCGGGGAGAGCAGGAAGCCGATCCGCATGAGCCAGCTCACGACGGCCAGCCCGGTCCCGGGGCGCAGGCCCGGCAGCTCGTCCGCGCCGTGCATCGCCGCGGGCACGAGGGTCGCGATGCCCAGTCCCGCCGCGGCGAACCCGGCGATCGTGCCGGGCACGGTCGGGAAGGCCAGGGCGAGTCCCATGCCGACCGCGGCCAGGGCGCCGCCCGTGCGGGCCACGGCGCGCTGACCGAACCTGTCGACCACGCGGTCCCCGACGAGACGGCCGACGAACTGCGCGCCGGTCAGCGCCACGAAGCCGAACGCCGCGAGCGAGAGCGGTGCTCCCAGCGACTGCGAGAGGTAGACGGCGGCCCAGGTGCTGCCCGAGTCCTCCACCACGGCGCCGGCCGCGGCGATGAGGACCAGGGCCGCGAGCGTCCCGACGCGCACGAGCAGGCCCGGGACACGGGAACCATGCGTCGCGCGGTCCGTGGCGGGTGCCACGCTCGTGGAACCCGTGCCCGAGGCGGCCCCGCCCGCGCCGTCGGCGGCCTCGACGCGGTCCGCATCCTCGGGGCCGGGCAGCAGGAACCGGTAGCACGAGAGCGCGACGGCCGCGAAGACCAGGGCCGACAGGCCCAGGTGCAGCCCCCGCGACATGCCGATCGCGACCGCACCAGCGCCCATGAGCCCGCCCGTCACGGCACCGATGCTCCACACCGCGTGGAACGAGTTGAGGATCGACCGCCCGTAGCGTCGCTGGACCCGCAGGCCGTGCGCGTTCTGGGCGACGTCGGTGATCGCGTCCATGGCCCCTGCGAGCAGGAGCCCGACCGCGAGCATGGTCCACGTCGAGGACGACCCGGCGGCCAGGACCCCCAGGCCGGTCAGGATCGTGCCCACCACCGCGACGCGCGAGGAACGCAGACGCCGGATCAGGACGCCCGCGGCGAGGCCTGCGACGAGTGCTCCCGTGGGGAAGGCCGCGATCGCCAGACCGTACTGCGCGTTGCTCAGACCGAGCTCGGCCTTGATCGCGGGGTACTCGGGGAACAGGTTGGCGAAGATGGCGCCGTTGGTGAAGAACAGCGCCGCGACGGCGACGCGGGCCCGGCGCAGCTCACGCGGGACGGCTGCGCCCCGGGCGAGGCGTGGACGTGGGCGGGCCACGGTGGTGTCGGTCATGGGTGAGGTCTCTCAGGGTCGTGGGTGGGAGGCGTCCGCCGTGCGTCGCCTCGGTCGGCTAGCTGGTCAGACGCCCAGGACGTCGACGCCGGCCTGACGGATCTGGGCGACCGCGTCAGCGGGCGCCTCGGGGTCGGTCACGAGCACGTCGAAGTCGGTCACCTCGCACACGACCGCGAGCGCCGTGCGCGAGAACTTCGCGGCCTCCCCGACGAGGATCGTGCGCCGCGCGCTGGACATCGCGGCGCGCTTGGTGGCGGCCTCGACGTCGTCGAACGCGGTGACGCCGTCGGTGGGAGACAGTCCGCAACAGCTGATGATCGCGGTGTCCACGCGCAGCGAGCGCAACGAGGCCTCGGCCATGGGACCGACGAGCGAGCCCTCCCCGAAGCGGGACGTCCCCCCGGGGACCTTGAGCGTGGTCGAGGCGCTCGCGGAGAGGACGTGAGCGGCGGGGATCGACAGGGGCACGACGGTCAGGCGCCGCCCGACGAGGGCGCGGGCGATCGCGAGACCCGTGGTCCCGCTGTCCACGATCACGGCCTCGCCGTCGCTGAGCAGCCCTGCGACCGTCTGCGCGATGCGTTCCTTGGCCGGGGTCGACTCGATCTCGCGCAGCGCGAACGGCAGCTCCTCCCCCCTCAGCAGCAGGCTGACCGCGCCACCGTGGACCCGGCGGAGCGCACCCGCGGACGCGAGGGCGTCGAGGTCACGGCGGACCGTGACCTCAGAGGTATCGAGCTCGAGGGCCAGGTCGGCGACCTCGAGTCGTTCGGTCTCGCGGAGGCGCTGGACGATCCGCTGCTGTCGGGTGGCACTGTCCATGCCGCCAAACGTACACAGCGTTGTTCCGAATGTAAACGTCGCGCTTTCGTTTCGAGCCATCAGGCACGCGCAACGCGGCGGTCGGCACCCCTGGTGCGAAGGCCAGGGGTGAGGGCGGCCGTCGATCGAGAACTCCGCCGCACGCCATCGCGACCTCGGCGCCTCGTCAGCGCCCACCTGGACCCAGGGCGCTCAGCGGCGCCCTCAACCCTCCTGGTGCGCGAAGCGCTGTCGCGAGAGCGGGCTGCTCGCCCACCTGGTGGTCCGACCGGTGCCGCCCGACCCGCTCGACGCGGATGCACGAGCAGGTCATACCGGGCCGATGGAGAGGCTGGTCCCGAGCGGTCATGGAAGCGGGGCGGACGACGACGGCACGCTGAGTCCGTCGGGGGCGCTCTTGCACGTGAACGAGCGACCCAGTACTGATCCGCCCAAGCACAGTCTGCGGCGAGCGGTCATGGCGCACACACCTGGACCTGACGTCAGCGTCAGGAAGTCAAGGCAGTCACGGCCGGTCGCCTGCTGGAGCGCAGGAGGGACGACGGCTCCGGGCGTCGCGAGCGAGCCTCAGCCGCCCGTGAACATGGAGATGGTCAGCGCAGAATCGACCGCCAGGCAAGGCTCGTCGAGGGCGGAAAGGGCATCCCGCCAGGCGTCCGACCTGATGACGGTGGGTTCGGTCCTCGCCCAGAGCTCGACCGCGGGGACAGCCTCCTGCAGGTCGGCGACCCCTTGGCTGACGGCGCTGTCGCCGCTCGAGGGGATGCGGTGCAGCACATGTGTCGCGACCTCGTACCAGCCCTGCTGCTCCTGGACGGCCACGCGGCCCTCGCTCAGGGCGATGTCGGCGTTCTCCACGATCGACATGACGTCGGAGACAGCCGCGCACGCGGCAGCGTCCTGCGCCGCGTCGTCCACGGGTGCGTCAGCCTGGACCACCTCGCCCGTGGGTTCCGGAAGGGCGCTGCTCTCCCCGCTGCAGCCGGCCACCATCAGAGCCACCAGCACCAGAGCCGAAGCCCCGGCCGTCTTGCTTCCTCGCATGAACGCACCCCCGTCGTGACCGTGTGTGCCCTGAGACTACAGATTCGCGCGGGGTGCGGAAGACCAGGCTCACCAGCCCCACAGGGGCGGCGACGCCACCGCACACTGGATCGTCGAGAGACACCGCAGCTCAACTCGACAACCACCTCCGTGCGCGACGCACACGGAACGCTCGTGCGGCATGCGAGTGGGCAGACGCTGCGGATCTGCCCGGGTGCGGGGTACGCGGCCGAGAAGCGCCTCGACGTCGGGCCTTGTCGTCGGCCACGACGCCGGCCCGGGCCGGCGCGCGAGCTGCGGCACGCGGAGCGGTGCCCGTCACCCGACGATGGGTACACCTCTGGGTGCGGCTCGACCGGCCCAGGTACAACGAGAGGCTAGGAATCGTTCCGATTCCCTATCGCCTCTCACGGTCGGGCTGACAGGATGTGAACCTGCGACCCCTTGTAGCCCCTCCGAACGATCCGATTCCGCGGATTCGCTTGGCCTTCCTCCTGTGAACTATCTGGCCGCCACCGAGATCGGTGAGGAGCTCGCGACCGCTCGAGCGCTACGTGATCTCGCAGATCATCTTCTGCAAGCGAGACATGCGACATCGCAGAGATCGAGCACCATGAGTTCCATCTCTCCCAGTGACCCTGCTGACCAGGTATCAAGTACTCAGCATGCTGCGGAATCTCATCCGTGCCCTCGTGCTGATGCTCGTCCTCAATGGCTGTGCGTGACCAGTACGGGCCATTTGGCGTGACGGAGCAGGCCCTGGCTCACTGACCCCAGAACGGGCCCCCTGAACTCGCCATAACCTCGCGAACCGACGACCACGAGAGAGGCGGCGACCGCGGCGCGGGCGATCTCGCGAACCGGTGGCCCTTCCAGGACGTGGGTACGTACTGCCAAGGTCTGGCTGACGCGTCCGGCATTCTCGGCGGCGGTTGCCGCAGCCTCTTGCGCGCGAATCCGGAAGGCCGTGCGGAACTCGTCGATCGAGGGTGTCAGCGAGGTGACAAGGGGGTCTGCCGGAATCGTGTAGGCAACGACGATGTCGAGCGGGGAATGCCGACGGCCTGCTTCGCCCGCGGCCTCGACGAGCGCGACGTTGCTCGCAGGAGAACCGTCGATGCCGACCACGACCGGGCCCACGGTCGAGAACGTCATCTCCGCAGGAACTACGACCACCGGTACAGGCGACTGGGCCGCCAGCTGAACGCTGACCGAGCCGAGAAAGACAGCCCCAAACGCTCCTAGCCCGCGCGAGCCCACCACGACCAGTCCCGCGCCCTCACTCGCGGCGTCCAACAACGCAAGAGCCGCTGGGCCTGGGCGGGCCGTGGTCTCCACCTCCAGTTCAGGTTCGACCTGCTGAGCCATCTCGGAGGAGACGCGCAGAACCTCGTCGATCTCGTTGCCCTCAGCGGCCACGGGAGGCAGATAGAAGCCTCCGGCGAAGATCGGGTCGTAGGCGGGCCGGAATCGCGAATGCACGATCAGCAACGGAACACCTCGCAGGCAAGCTTCATGCGCGGCCCAGGTCAGCGCAGAGCGGCTGTTGGTCGACCCGTCGACCCCGACGATGACCCTTGTTCCGGTCATGGTTCACGTCCCTCGTGACACGCGTTCCAGGTGGCCCGCACGATGCTCAGAACGCAGGAAACGGTGGAGGGTGATCCACCACATCGGACAGGGATCTCATCTTGAGTCTTTGCCCGATGTGCTGGCCGGGCAACTGGTGAGCGCAGGTCCAACGGATGGCCGGCAAGGGGCCATCACGCCCTGGTTCGCGGGAGGAAGGACTGATGGGCTAGACACGGGCCCCGTGTTGGAGCTGCTTATACCGGTGCCAGATGGAAGGAAGAGCGACATGGACGTCATCGACGCTCGCATCGAGCGAATCATCACTGCTGCGGCGCATGCCCCCAGCGTGCACAACACTCAGCCCTGGCGTGTCGAGCTGGAAGGCAACCGAATGCTCGTTCACGCCGATCCGTCACGGCAGCTGCGCCACAGCGACCCGGCAGGGCGCGAGATGTACATCAGCTGCGGAGCGTTCCTCTTCAACGTCCGCACGTCCGCACGGCGTGAATCGCTGACAGCCCAAGCCACGATCCTGCCGAGTCCCCATGACAAGCTGCACGTCGCCTCGATCCGGTTCGACCCTGCCCTGGGGCCCGACATGGACGAGCTGGAGCTGTCAGTCGCGATCGACCGACGGGCCACATCACGCACTCCCTTCGACGACCAACCCCTGGATTCTGACGTGCTGCTGGAGATCCAGATGGCCGCCCGCGACGAAGGCGCCGACCTGCACCTGATCCACCCCTCGGACCCGACGCGATCGAACGTACTGACGCTCGTGCGTCGGGCCGAGGCCCTTGCGGGCGAAGACGCTGTGGCGCGAGGTGAGGAGGCCGCCTGGACCGCCACGACGGCCGCGCGGCATGACGGCATCCCTCAGGATCTCCTCGGCCCATCTGCCACGGACGAGCAGGCGCCCGTGCGGCACTTCTTGGCCAGCGGCGGTGACGCGGAGTTCGAGCACCGCTCGACCATGGCCGTCCTCTCGACACCTGACGACACCCCTCGGGACTGGATCGCCGCCGGCGAGGCGCTCGAGCACCTCCTGCTGGTGGCGACCACCTACTTCGTGCACGCCTCCTTCGCCACCACCGTCCTGGAGAACCCCACCACCCGGCACGACCTACGACGCGCCCTGTCCTTGGACGGGTGGCCGCAGATGCTCATGCGCATGGGCTACAGCGCGACCCACCCGCACACACCCCGACGCACGATCGAGGAGATCGTCGCACCCGGTGAACCGGAGACCGCCGCGGAGTGAGACAACTCCGGCGCCGCGTCCAGGCCGAGCGAGGCCAGTGGCTTGGACGCGGCACCGTGCGTGGTCAGGGCACCTGTCATGTACCTGCCGTCAGGACGACCTTCAAGGCCCCGCTGTGGCCTGCGTCGGCGAAGACCTCGTACGCTTCGTCGAACGCTTCGAGATCGAACCGGTGAGTGACGAGCTGGGCAACGTCGAGTTGGCCCCGTTCCACCATGCGCAGCAGGGTCGGTGTGGTGCGGGTGTCCACGAGACCGGTGGTGATCGTCAGGTCCCGGATCCAGTCCCTCTCCAGGTGCAGCGTCGCCGGCTTGCCGTGCACACCGACGTTGGCCACGTGGCCCCCTGGGCGGACCATCTCCACGCACGTCTCGAAGGTCGGCGCGATTCCGACGGCTTCGATCGCGACGTCGGCTCCCAGCCCGTCGGTCAGCGCCTTGACCTGCGCGACGACGTCGGAACGGGCGTCGATCGTGTGCGTTGCGCCAGCACCGCGGGCGGCGGCCAGGCGCGATTCAGCCAGATCGACGACGGCGAGCACCGCCGGGCTGAACAGGCGAGCGGTGAGTACGGCGGCGAGACCGATCGGTCCCGCACCGACGACGACAACGCTCTGTCCGGGCCCGACACGTCCGGCAAGTACCCCTACCTCGTACGCCGTCGGCAGGATATCGGCGACCATGAGCGCTTCCTCGTCGGTGATCTGGTCGGTCAGTCGGTGCGTGGAGGTCTCGGCGAAAGGTACCCGGACGTACTGGGCCTGGGTGCCGTCGATCAGGTGGCCCAGGATCCAGCCGCCCCCGCCCAGACACTGGCCGTACCGGCCCTGGCGGCAGTAGCTACAACGGCCGCACGACGTGATGCACGAGACGAGCACCCGGTCACCTGCAGCCAAGGTCCTCACCCCGACCCCGACCTCGACGACCGTGCCGACAGCCTCGTGCCCCAGGATCCGTCCCGGCTCGACCGCGGGGACGTCGCCCTTGAGGATGTGCAGGTCCGTTCCGCAGATCGTCACCGCGTCGACGTGGACGACCACGTCCTGCGGATCTTGCGCGGCAGGGTCGGGTACCTCGCGCCAAGCGCGTCGCCCCGGGCCGTCGAACACCAGTGCTCTCATGATTGCCTCCGCGTGTGTAGACCTCCCACGTCAGCATGAGACCACCCCCCCACCGATAGGACCGGACGGCCCCACCCCAGGGGTGCCACATGTCCCCCGCAGCCCGGCGCAGGGTGTCGTCGATCGAGAGCCCCGCAGGCAGCGGGCCGAACGGCCCGGGACTCAAGGGGCCTCCCGGCCCTGCCTCAGCGTTGATCCCCGGAGAAGGGTGGGAGTGGAAGCTCGTTCCTACGCGCCACGGAGGTCACCATGCGCACCAGACTCGACCGACCGATCGTCGTCGGCCTCGACGGATCCCCTGACTCAGCGCGCGCGCTGCGCTACGCCGCGCAGGAGGCGCAGCGGGCCGGATGCGGACTGTGGCTCGTCAATGCGATCCACGAGATCGTCCCTGTCGCCCCGATGTGGCCGCTGCTCACGAGCGACACGCTCGTCGACGTCGGGCACGAGCTTCTCGACGACGCCCAGCTCGTGGTGGAAGACCTCTCCCACGCCACGGTGCCGGTCGAGGTGGAGACGGCACTCGGTCCAGCGGTACAGATCCTGACGACAGCCAGCGAGAAGGCCCGTTTGGTCGTCCTCGGCCACAGGTCGGCCGGGATCGTCGAGCGTCTGTTCACCGGCAGCACCACGTTCGGCGTCATCGCCCGCTCCGCATGCCCGGTCGTCAGCGTCCCCCACGAGTGGGACCAGAACCGCGAAGAACATCGGATCGTCGCCGCGATCGACGGTTCATCGGTCTCCTCGGCAGTCCTGGCCTACGCCTTCGCTGCGGCCTCCGAGCGTTCCGCCCGACTCGAGGTCGTGCACTGCTGGCGCCTCGACCCGTTCTACAGCTATCTGGTGGACGAATGGTCCGTCGAGCAGGAATGGGACGCCCAGACCCACGGGATGATCAGAGGGTTCATCGACGAGTGGTCCGGACGCTACCCCGCCGTACCTGTCGAGAGCCGACTGGAGTACGCCCCCATAGCTGACACCCTCGTGCGCTACTCCAAGGACACCGACCTGCTCGTCATGGGCCGTCAAGGCCACGGCGGCCTCGGCCTACGGGTGGCCATGGCAGCCCCCGGCAGCGTCACTCGTACAGTCCTGCAGCACACCCACTGCCCGCTCGAGGTCATCCCTGTCCTCACCCGTGCCGACTCCACCGACGACCTCGTCGCCGCCACCTCCCACGCGCGGACCCCTGCCGAGGCTGACGCACCCGAGAACTGAGCACCCATCCGTCGTCCCGATGGACGACACGTCCCACAGGAGGCACATCATGAGCACGACCCACGAACCGCACCCCACCAGCCGGTCGGGAGCATCGGGATCCTCCATGCCTGACCCGGACTTCATCCACCCCGAGCTCGTCCGACCGGAGACACGTGCCCAGCGCGCGCTGCGCTACGTCGGCGCCGTGATCCGCCTCAGCCTGGGGTGGGTCTTCTTGTGGGCATTCCTGGACAAGACGTTCGGCCTCGGCCACGAGACACCGGCCGATGGCGCGTGGATCAACGGCGGACACCCCACCGCCGGCTTCCTCGGCGGCGCCACCGCCGGCCCGTTCGCCAGCTTCTACCAGGACCTGGCCGGCCAGACCTGGGTGGACTGGGTCTTCATGATCGGCCTCCTCGGCATCGGCCTCGCACTGATCCTCGGGATCGGGATGCGGATCGCCGCGGTCGCCGGAACGATCATGCTCGTCCTGATGTGGTCCGCGGTCCTACCGCCGGCCAACAATCCCTTCATGGACGACCACCTCATCTACGCCCTGGTCCTGGTCGCCCTCGCCCTCGGCAACGCAGGCGCGACACTCGGACTCGGGACCTGGTGGCAGCAGACCCGACTCGTCCAACGCTGGCCCTGGCTCACCTGAGCCACCAAAGCTCGCCACACCGCACGAAGAGTTGAGCGCAGTGTGACGACAGCTGAGGCCCCGGGCGCCGGACGTAGACCCCGGGGCCCTACGCCCGGCCAGAGTTGACCAGGAGGCCACCGTGGAACAGGCATACGCTCAGGACGTGGACAAGACCTCGGCCGAGGTTCAGGACGCGATCCTTCAAGCCGTCAGTGGCTTCTCTTCCGACTTCGACCTGCGTGACCTGCTCGTGGGCGTGGTGCGCGCCGCGTGTACTCTCTCGGGCGCCCGCTACGGCGCGTTGGGCGTCATCGGGCACTCCCGCCGACACCTCGTCGAGTTCGTCGCCGAAGGAATGAGTCCCGCCGAGCGCGAGAGGATAGGGCACCTGCCCACCGGGCACGGCCTCCTCGGTCACCTGATCGACCATCCTGAGCCTCTCCGCGCCGAGGACCTGACCACTCACCCGGCCTCGACCGGCTTCCCGCCAGGACACCCGCCCATGACAACCTTCCTCGGGGTTCCTGTCCGGGTGCGCGGCCGCGTGTTCGGCAACCTGTATCTCACCGAGAAGTCCACGGGGCCCGTGTTCACTCCCCAGGACGAAAAGGCCGTCATCGCCATGGCCGCTCTGGCCGGACTGGCCATCGAGCACGCAAACCTCCTGGTCATGGCCGAGCGCCGCGCACGGTGGCTCGAAGCAACCGCAACGATGTCCTCCGACGTCGTGCGCGCCGAACGCCCCCTCGAAGCGCTGGAGGCCGTTCTCCGCGGAGCGCTCGACGCCGCAGACGGGACCGCCTGCATCGCGATCACCCCGGCCGACTCGGATCGATTCGGCGTACTCGCCGCTGTCGGTGACCGGAGTATCGATCCCGCCGAGACGCTCAAGGCCCTGCACCCCGCGTTGATGCTGGCGATGGCCACCAACACGACCCGTTCGAGCGATCTCCCCGTCGGTGGGGCAATCATGACCCGGCTCGCCCTCGACCCGCTCACCCGTGGCGCGCTCGTCCTCACGGTCCCCCCTCGCCGATACGTCGAGAACCTCGCCGAGGACTTCGACCTCATCGAGAACTACGCATCCCAGGCCTCGCTGGCCCTCGAACGCCACCACACCCGCGCCGTCCAAGAGCAGCTCGCCGTCCTCGCCGAACGCAACCGCATCGCCCGCGATCTGCACGACGTCGTGATTCAACGCCTGTTCGCCCTCGGCCTCCAGCTCAAGGCCCTTGCTGCGCACGCTGATCCCACCAGCCGGACGAGCCTGCACACCGTCATCGATGACCTCGACGCCACCATCGGCGAGATCCGACGCTCGATCATCGACCTTCGCCCCACAACCCGGCTGCACTCGTTGCGCTCCAAGATCCGAGCCCTGGTCACCGAGTACTCCCACGTCCTCGGATACACCCCGTCGCTGACCATCACCGGGCCCTTGGACACCCTCGTCGACCCCGCCCTGCACCACCACGTCCTCGCCGTCCTACGCGAAGGGCTGTCCAACAGTGCCCGTCACGCAGCAGCAGACCGGGTCTGGCTGAACCTCGACGTCACCACAGCCGAACTCACCTGCACCGTCACCGACGACGGCACCGGGATGGACCAGTTCGACATCCGCAGCGGGCTGCGCAACCTCGCCGAACGCGCCGCTGAACTCGGCGGGACGCTCGAGGTCACCGACCATGCCCCGCGCGGGTGCCGTCTTGCCTGGCAGATCCCCCTGAACCGTCGTGACGGAGAGCCCTAGGTCTGGAGCTTCGTCGCCAGCACAGCCGCCTGAGTCCGCGACTCCAGACCCAGCTTCGTCAGGATGCTCGACACATAGTTCTTGACCGTCTTCTCCGACAAGACCATCTGGGATGCGATCTGCCTGTTCGTCATACCCTCAGCGATCAACGTCAGGACGTTGTGCTCCTGCTCGCTCAACGACGCGAGGGCCGGCTCCTCGACCGGTCCGGACCGCACACGCTCCAGCACCCTCGCAGTCAAGGCAGGATCGATCAATGACTGACCGTCCGCCACGCGTCGCACCGCGTCCACCACATCGGAACCGGCGATGACCTTCAACAAGTACCCGCTCGCTCCGGCCATGATCGCCGCAAACAGGGCCTCGTCGTCGTCGTACGAGGTCAAGATCAGCGAACGCACCTTCGGGGCCGACGAGTGCAGATCACGACACACCTCGACCCCTGAGCCGTCCGGGAGCCGGACGTCCAGCACCGCGACATCCGGGCACAAGCTCGGAAGAACGCGCATCGCCTCGCGGGCAGACCCCGACTCCCCCACGACGACCACCTGACCGTCCGCCTCGAGCACGCCCTTGAGCCCGCGCCGCACGATCTCGTGGTCATCCAGCAGGTAGACCCGGATCGGCTCCATGCCTCCGTTCTACTCCTCTTCACACCCAGGCACCATCGCACACCGACCGCCCCGAGAGCCGAACAGCCCTACCAGGTCGCGCCGAAAGGACCTGGCATGAAGTCGCAGGTCCAGCAAGGCTGGAAGCAAACCAGGAGGGCACCATGGAAGCCGTCGTCATCTACGAGTCGATCTTCGGCAACACCGGCGCGATCGCCCAAGCGATCGCGGACGGTCTCGCGCAGGACCTGACCGTGCGCACCGTGCAGCTGCCCTCGCACTCCCCGGCCGACGACGTGGGCGCCGCCGATCTCGTCGTGCTCGGCGGCCCCACCCACGCCTTCGGCATGTCCCGACGCAGCACCCGAGAAGAAGCAGCCCACCGGCAAGGCCATGGCCACCCCGTCGAAGCCAGCGGCCTACGTGAGTGGCTCGAAGCCCTGACCGACGAAGCCGGCGGACGCAGCGCCTGCGTCTTCGACACCCGCGCCAGGTCCTTCCGCTACCTACCCGGAAGCGCCGCCGGCTCGGCCTCTCGCCTCATGCGTGAGAGAGGCTTCCACCTCATCGACGAACCCCGCTCCTTCTACGTCACCGACATGGAAGGCCCACTGGCCGCCGGAGAGATCGCACGCGCCAAGGACTGGGGCGCCCACCTGGGCAAGGCTGTATCACTCGCCCGGCAGCACGACTGACCCCGCTACATCGCGCAGCGATTCGCGGCCGGTGCCGGACCATCGTTCAGACGTACACCCGGCGCTCATCGCCCCGCCGTGCTGCATCGATCTTCATCGATCTTGACTTTGCCGATCTATATCGACGCATGTCAACATAGAAGCATGTCGATACAAGATGTGCGGAACGTCATCATCGTGGGTTCGGGCCCCGCCGGGTACACGGCCGCCGTGTACGCCGCGCGTGCGGGCCTCGAACCCCTCGTCCTGGCCGGTTCCATCACGGCCGGTGGCGCCCTGATGAACACGACCGAGGTCGAGAACTTCCCCGGGTTCCCCGACGGGATCATGGGTCCTGAGCTCATGGAGAACCTGCAGAAGCAGGCCGAGAAGTTCGGCGNCTGATGCAGCACGAGCTCCCGAGGTCCTGGCCGGTTCCATCACGGCCGGTGGCGCGCTGATGAACACGACCGAGGTCGAGAACTTCCCCGGGTTCCCCGACGGGATCATGGGTCCTGAGCTCATGGAGAACCTGCAGAAGCAGGCCGAGAAGTTCGGCGCGCAGGTCGAGTGGGACGACGCGATCGAGCTGCGGCTCGAGGGCCCGGTCAAGACCGTGGTCACGGGCAACGGCGAGACCTACACCGCTCGCGCCGTGATCCTCGCGACGGGCTCGGCGTACCGTGACCCAGGCCGAGGCCGGCATCTGGAGTGGGACGACGCGATCGAGCTGCGGCTCGAGGGCCCGGTCAAGACCGTGGTCACGGGCAACGGCGAGACCTACACCGCTCGCGCCGTGATCCTCGCGACCGGCTCGGCCTACCGTGAGCTGGGCCTGGACGACGAGAAGCGGCTKTCCGGCCGTGGCGTGTCCTGGTGCGCGACGTGYGACGGGTTCTTCTTCCGCGACCAGCACATCGTGGTCGTCGGTGGCGGAGACTCCGCGGTCGAGGAAGCSACSTTCCTGACGCGCTTCGCGTCCAAGGTCACCATGGTCCACCGCCGCGACGAGCTCCGTGCGTCCAAGATCATGGCCGACCGCGCCAAGGCCGACCCCAAGATCGAGTTCGCCTGGAACAGCGAGATCGTCGCCATCCACGGCGAGAACAAGGTCGAGTCCCNCGTGGATCCCGAGCGTCTGAGCCGGACGGTTCCTGACGCGCTTCGCGTCCAAGGTCACCATGGTCCACCGGCGCGACGAGCTCCGTGCGTCCAAGATCATGGCCGACCGCGCCAAGGCCGACCCCAAGATCGAGTTCGCCTGGAACAGCGAGATCGTCGCCATCCACGGCGAGAACAAGGTCGAGTCCCTGACGCTGCGCGACACGGTCACCGGCCAGGAGCGCTCGCTCGACGCGACCGGCCTGTTCGTCGCGATCGGGCACGACCCGCGCACCGAGCTCGTCAAGGACCAGATCGACCTGGACGACGAGGGCTACATCCAGGTCCAGGGCCGCACGACCCTGACCAACATCGAGGGCGTGTTCGCGTGCGGCGACGCCGTCGACCACACCTACCGCCAGGCCATCACCGCGGCCGGCTCCGGCTGCTCCGCGGCNGACCCTGACCAACATCGAGGGCGTGTTCGCGTGCGGCGACGCCGTCGACCACACCTACCGCCAGGCCATCACCGCGGCCGGCTCCGGCTGCTCCGCGGCCCTCGACGCCCAGCGCTACCTCACCGAGCTCGCCGACGATGTGGGCCTGGCCGAGGTGGCCGGGACCCCCGACGTCCCGAAGCCTGACGACCTGCCCGCCGCACTGGAGAAGATTCGATGAGCACCGTGACCGTCACCGACGAGACCTTCGAGCAGGTGGTGCGGGGCTCCCCGATCCCGGTCCTGGTCGACATCTGGGCGACCTGGTGCGGGCCCTGCCTGCAGATCGCCCCGATCCTCGAGCAGCTCGCGACCGAGTACGAGGGGCGGATCACGATCGCCAAGCTCGACGCGGACGCGAACCCGGCGACCGTGGCGGCAGCTGGTGTCGTCTCGATCCCGACCTTGAACATCTACTCAGGGGGCGAGCTCGTGAAGTCGATCGTGGGCGGACGCCCCAAGCCGGTGCTGGTCGCCGAGATCGAGGAGGTCCTGGCATGAGCCGCACCGCGGCTCCGGCCACCACCGCGAGCGTCCAGGGCGCCGGACGTCTGTCGACGCTCGACCGGTGGCTGCCGGTGTGGATCGGTCTCGCGATGGTCGCCGGCCTGCTGCTGGGCCGGTTCGTCCCGGCCCTGTCGGACGTGCTGGCCTCGATGGAGGTCGGGGGAATCTCGGTGCCGATCGCGATCGGCCTGCTCGTGATGATGTACCCGGTCCTGGCCAAGGTCCGCTACGACAAGGTCGCCTCGGTCACCGGGGACAAGAAGCTCCTAATCTCGTCCCTGGTCCTGAACTGGCTCGTGGGCCCCGCGCTGATGTTCGCCCTGGCGTGGATCTTCCTGCCGGACCTGCCCGAGTTCCGCACCGGCCTGATCATCGTGGGCCTGGCCCGGTGCATCGCGATGGTGGTCATCTGGAACGACCTGGCCTGCGGGGACCGAGAGGCCGCGGCGGTCCTGATCGCGATCAACTCCGTCTTCCAGGTCCTCGCGTTCTCGCTGCTGGGCTACTTCTACCTCACGATCCTGCCCGGTTGGCTGGGCCTGGACACCGCCGGGCTCGACATCTCCATGGGGCAGATCGCGCTCAACGTCCTGGTCTTCCTCGGGATCCCGCTCGTAGCCGGGTTCGCCTCGCGCCTGATCGGGGAACGCACCAAGGGCCGGACCTGGTACGAGGACACGTTCCTGCCCGTGATCGGCCCCTGGGCCCTGTACGGGCTGCTGTTCACGATCGTGCTGCTCTTCGCCCTGCAGGGCGAGGCCGTGACCTCCAACCCGCTCGACGTCGCCCGCATCGCCCTGCCGCTGCTGGTGTACTTCGCCGTGATGTGGGGCGTGGGCATCGTCACCGGCAAGGCCCTGCAGCTCGGGTACGCGAAGTCCACGACCCTGGCCTTCACCGCGGCCGGGAACAACTTCGAGCTCGCGATCGCGGTGGCCATCGCGACGTTCGGCGCCGCCTCTGGCCAGGCCCTGGCCGGGGTGGTCGGTCCGCTCATCGAGGTCCCGGTCCTGGTGGGCCTGGTCTACGTCTCCTTGTGGATCGCCCGCCGCTGGTTCGCCGTCGACCCCTACGCCACCGCACCGGTGGCCGAACCCGAGAAGGTGACCCCATGACCACCACTCCCCTACCCCTGACGGTGCGCGACCCGGACTGCGGCCCCCGGATCGAGTCCCACGCCATCGGCGCCGACATCGCCACCGCCGTCGCGGCCGCGCTCAAGGCCCTGGCCGAACCCCTGCGCCTGCGCATGCTGTCCTTCATCGCCACCGCCCCGGCCGGCGAGGCATGCGTCTGCGACCTGGCCGCCCTGACCGACGTGTCCCAACCGACCGTCTCCCACCACCTCAAGGTGCTGCGCGACGTCGGGGTCCTCGCCTCCGAGCGGCGCGGCACCTGGGTCTGGTACCGCATCACCCCCGGCTACAAGGCCGCTGTGACCACCCTGCTGGACTCCTTCGCCCCCGCAGCCCTCGAGGCATCGGTCACCCAGGAGGTGCTGCGCGGGCTCGAGGACGTCGACCCGGCCCTGGACCACCTGGCCACCGAGCTCGCGACCACGTTCCCCGGCGTGCGCTTCGACGTCGTCCAACGCGTCGTGCGCGAGTCATACACCGACCTGGCGCGCTCGGCGAAGGTCTCCGCTCACCTGGTCACCCTCACCGAGCGCTTCGCCCGCCAACGACTGGCCGACATCACCCGCGAGCCGACGGGCCAGCCTCAGGTGCTGTTCGTGTGCGTCGCGAACGCCGGCCGCTCCCAGCTCGCCGCGGCCCTCGTGCGCCACTACGCCGGCGACCGCGTCACCGTCCGCTCCGCCGGCTCCACCCCCGCCGCCGAGATCCACGCCGGGGTCCGCGAAGCCCTCGACGACCTAGGCACCGCCCACGACGCGTTCCCCAAGCCGTTGACCGACGACGCCGTCCGCGCAGCCGACGTCGTGATCACCATGGGCTGCGGCGACGTCTGCCCGGTCCTTCCCGGCAAGCGCTACGAGGACTGGCTCGTCGGAGACCCCGCCCTGGCCTCCCCCACCGGTGTCGCCGCGATCCGCGCCGAGCTCGACACCCGGGTCCGCGCCCTGCTCACCGACCTCCTGCCCGACCTCACCCTGCCCGCCTGACCACGCCACCCTCCTGGAGAACCTCATGACCACCCAGAACACCCCCGCCGAGAAGCCGTCCGCCCTGTTCGTCTGCGTCCACAACGCCGGCCGCTCCCAGATGGCCGCCGGGTTCCTGCGCGCCCTGTCCGGCGGGGCCGTGGAGGTCCGCTCGGCCGGGTCCATGCCCGCCGACCAGATCAACCCCGTCGCCGTCGAAGCCATGCTCGAAGCCGGGATCGACATCCGCACCGAGACCCCCAAGGTCCTGACCACCGAAGCCGTCCAGGCCTCCGACGTCGTGATCACCATGGGCTGCGGCGACGTGTGCCCCATCTTCCCCGGCAAGCGCTACGAGGACTGGAAGCTCGACGACCCCGCAGGGCAAGGCATCGAGTCCGTGCGTCCCATCCGCGACGAGATCCGCACCCGCATCCTGACCCTGCTCACCGAGCTCGGCGTCGAGCCCGTCGAGATCCCCGCCACTGCCTGACCCCAGGAGCACCGAAGGGCCGGACGCATACTCGTCCGGCCCTTCGTCATGCGTTCACTCGGTGGCCAGAGCCTTCTGCAGCAACGTGGTGCCCAACCAGCGGTCGAACTTGCGGCCCACCCGTTCAAGGCGCCCTGCCGGGGTGAACCCGGCCCGCTGGTGCAGGGCAAGAGAAGCCGCGGTCTCGGCGTCGGCGATCACCGCGACGATCTCAAGATCACCGTTCCACGGCCTCCCCTTTACCACGCGTCCCATCGGCCACTCGACCGTTCCATGAACGCTGCCTCGCACTCCGACAGCACACCGCCACCGGTAGTCCAGCACCGCAGAACCGACCGACCGTCGGGCGCCTCGGCTGCGGCCTCGACACGCCGACTGTGAATCGCAGCGGTAGGTGGCGTGATTCTCGCAGCGCTTCCTGTCGTGCTCCGCGCGAGGAGGCGATGCGCCTGAGTCAGTGAACTCTTCAGCTCAGCAAGCCTGAGATGAGTCGTCGTACGAGAACGGAAGCCCCGGCGGGACAGACCTCCTCACCCTCTACGGCGCAGAGCACGCGCTCGGTGGAATCGCCGGATAAGTCGCTGAGACCACCGTCGAGAATCCGGAACGGGTCGCAGTCGTCCAGCGGGTGAGCACCGCCTACCTCCGGACCGCTCTGCACGTCGACGAGACCAGCTGGCCGGCCGCCCACGCCGCACTCACGACCAGCAGCGATCCGATCGGACGCGCCGACAGCAACCGACAGGCGTAGTCGGGACTGTCGCCACACCTCAGTGGTCGTCGGCGAGAGCCCAACGGCAGCACGTGATCAGCACCGCGCCTGCGGGCGAATCCGCACGCTCGACCAGTGACGCCGAGAACGCGGCGACCGCGGGCGAGATCGCTGGGGTGCGCGACCCGGCTCTCCGGGCGGGCTGGGTTGGTTGACCACGCCGCCCGGGAGGCGGTGGCACGAAGGGCTTCGGACTCGATGGTGCTGGGGCGACAGAGCCCGAGACGGCCCTGCTCCGGGTTGCCCCCTCAAGCATCGCCGAGGCGAGTTGTGGCCGGTCGGCCGGTGGCATGGCTAGCGACCGCGCCGTGGCACCTAGAAGAGTTGATGGACGACGTCGCGAACACGGCGTCGACGGCGATGGAGAGGGTCGTCGACTCGGCAGAGAGCGCGGACTCGCTCGCGGGGAGCGCGCGTTCGAGCGCCAGCCCGTTGACGACCGTGAGCAGGAACCGCGCGCGCTCGGTGACGTCGCCGGCGGCGAGCGCACCCTCCTCGACGAGCGTGGCGAGCCATTGCTCGACCCGGTGCCGCATTGCCTGCTCAACGGCGAGATACGCCTCGTGCGCGTCCTCGGTCGGGTCGGTCGCGACGAACGCCTCGTACGTCCGCGCCAGCGACTCGCGCGCCTTCTTTCCGACACCCCCCAGGGCGAGGATGTGCTGGAGCCCGCGGAGCAGCCGTTCGCGCGCCGGCACCGTGGTGTCGAGGAACGGGTCATCCGGGGCGACGAACCCGTAGAGGCCGGCGAGCACGGCGTCCTGGAGGTCCTGCTGGGTGGGGAAGTGATGTCGCAACGATCCGGTGCTCACCCCGGCCCGCGCGGCGACGGCGCGCACGCTCAGGCGCATGGCGGGATCCTCGCCGAACATCGTCGCCGCGGCGACGAGGATCCGATCGCGCGTGCCCTGCGGCGCGTCGGTGGGACGTGCCATTACTACCTCCTAGTACAGCGTGCTAGTACAGTGTGCTAGCGTCCTGAGGGAACGCCCACCAGCGTAGGGGATGCCGGTTCCGCGACGTCGATGCCGGCCCCTCCTGCGGCAGCCGCCTCGGATCGGACGTGACGCCACGAGCCCTTCGGGCGTTCCCGGTCTGAGGCCCTCAGAAGGAGCAAGATGACGAGTCGTCGAACACTATCCTGGGCCGCCGCCTCCGTCGGCGCGCTCGCACTGCTCGCCGGATGCGGCACGACGGGCCCCATGACGCCGGAACAGGACCCGAGCGAGTCCGCGCCCGAGAGCGCGACGAGGTTTCACGAACAGCAGGTCGACTTCGAACCGTGCGATCGGGCCGCTCCCGAGACCGGCGTGGAGCTGCCCGACGTCGACCACGAGTGCGGCGTCCTCGAGGTCCCGCTGGACCACGCTGCCCCCGACGGCCCGACCGCGCAGATCGCGCTCCTGCGGGTGCCGGCTCGCGGTGGCGATCCGATCGGGTCGCTCGTCCTGAACCCGGGTGGCCCGGGGTTCCCCGGCACGGAGCACGCGTTGCTCGCCGCACAGGTGTGGGCGCAGAGCCCGCTGACGGAGAAGTTCGACCTCGTCGGGTTCGACCCGCGCGGCGTCGGGCGGTCGACGCCAGCCGTCGACTGCTACACGGACGCAGAACGGGAGGCGGGTGCCACGCTGCTCACGTTCGACGACGGTGACGTGGAGGCGCGAGGGGCGGCCGGTGTGGGCCTCTTCGAGCAGTGTGCCGACCGGTCCGGCGGTGCCGAGGCGCTGGAGCACCTCGGGACGCGCGACGCAGCGCGGGACCTCGACGTCCTGCGCGCAGCGCTCGGTGACGAGGGCCTGACGTTCGTCGGCTCGAGCTACGGCACGCGTCTCGGCGCCGTCTACGCCGAGATGTTCCCACAGAACGTCCGCGCGCTCGTGCTCGACGGCGCGATGGATCCGCTCGCATCGGTCGAGGAGCGCCGCCTTCAACAGGCGGCCGGCATGCAGGCGACGTTCGAGCGGATGGCCACCGCCTGCACCGAGCAGGCAGGCTGCCCGCTCGGGGACGACCCGGAGAGCACGGTCGAGGAGTTCCAGTCCCTCGTGCGACCGCTGATCGACACCCCGGTCGCCGTCGGCGACGGCCGTGAGCTCACGTTCAACACGGCGATCGGTGGCGTGATCACCGGGATGTACTCCGAGGTCTCCTGGCCCGCGGTGACCGCGGGCATCGCCGAGCTCCGGGAAGGTCGCGGGGAGACGCTCCTTGCCCTCGCGGACCTGTACCAGGGCCGCACGCCCGACGGATCGTACGCGGACGACCTCGAGGCGTCGCTGGCGATCAGCTGCCTCGACGAGAACCGGGTCGGCGTGCGAGAGAGCGCGGCGCTGACCGAGGCGCTGTTCGAGGCCGCACCATTCTTGGACACGGGTCGCCCGGCGGTCGAGTACGAGGACCTGTGCCACGAATGGCCGGTCGAGCCGACGCTCGGCATCCCCTACGCGACCGACGTCGAGGGCCTTCCGGAGACCATGACGATCGGCGCCACCGGCGACCCCATGACCCCGATGAAGGGTGCGGATAACCTCGCGGAGCTGCTGGACGGGAGCCTGCTGACCGTCGAGGGCAACCAGCACGGGGTCGTGTTCGCCGACTCCGGGTGCATCCAGGATGCGCTCCACACCTACCTCGTCGACCTCGAGGCCCCGCGGGAAGGCGCAACCTGCCCGCTCTAGCAGGGCGGAACAGTACGGAAGCGTGGCCCGCGGGCCGCAACCCCACGAATCTGTTGGCGCTCTCTGGCGGGCCCGGGTCAGCCTGGACGGGCGCGCCAGGGGGCGCTCCGGCGAACCGGCGAACCGCACAGACGTTCCCCATCACGACGCAGCCATCTGCTGCGCGATCGCCCAAACGACGACGTCGCACCGCCGCCAGCGCCCACGCCTCCCCCCGAAGGATCGGCACATGACCACACGCAAGACGTCCACCTGGCCAATGACCGCCGGCGCTCTCCTCACGGCGATCGGAGCCATGACCATGTCCGGTTCCCCCCCCCGCCGCGGGCCCCTCGAAGCACGAGCACTCGACCACCCGTGAGCTCGCCCGCTACGACGACCCGGACGGCCAGACCATCCGCCTCGCAGTGAGCCGCATCTCGGCGACGGGCGGCGACCGAATCGGCTCGCTCGTGCTGAACCCCGGGAGCCCGGTGATTCGGGGTCGTCCAGACCGTCACTGCGGCAACCGGCTGGAACGACACGACCATCCCCGCAGCCTTCGACATGGTCGGTGTAGACGTCCGCGGAGTGGGCGCGTCCGAGCCGGTCATCTCGTGCTTCACCGAACGACTGGGTCCTCCTCAGGAAGGACCCATGGTGCCCACGCATGTCGTCCTTGTGGAGGTCCTGGCGCGGGGAGCCCCGCACCTAGCGTTGGAGGACACCGACGAAGGAGCTCTCATGATCGAGGCCATGGGTCTGACCAAGAAGTACGGGGAGAAGACTGCCGTCGACGGCATCTCGTTCACCGTGCGCCCCGGGGTGGTCACCGGGTTCCTGGGGCCCAACGGCGCCGGGAAGTCGACGACGATGCGGATGATCGTCGGGCTGGACCGGCCGACCGCTGGGACGGTGGCCGTCAATGGCAGGCCCTATGCGCAGCACAGGGCGCCGCTGGGCGAGGTCGGCGTCCTGCTCGACGCGAAGGGCGTACACCCCGGCAGGACCGCCCGGGAGCACCTTGTCGCCCAGGCCACGACCCACGGAATCAGGTCGCGCCGCGTTGACCACGTCATCGAGATCACGGGACTGGCATCCGTGGCCCACAAGCGGGCGGGCACGTTCTCGCTCGGGATGGGGCAGCGCCTCGGCATCGCAAACGCGCTCCTGGGCGACCCGCACACCTTGATCCTCGACGAACCCGTGAACGGTCTCGACCCCGAAGGGGTGGTGTGGGTCCGCACCCTGCTGCGGGCACTCGCCGCAGAGGGCCGCACGGTGCTGCTGTCCTCGCATCTCATGAGCGAGATGGCGCTGACGGCTGACCATCTGATCGTCCTGGGACGCGGGCACGTGATCGCGGACGCCCCGTTGAAGGAGATCGTGGCCGGGGCGCAGACGACGACGGTCCGTGTGCGGACGCCCGCAGTCGCCGCGCTCGCCGCACTGCTACGCCGTCCGGGCACCGAGGTGACGTCCGTCGAGGCGGACGAGCTGGACGTGACCGGCCTCTCCGCACAGGACATCGCGGACGCCGCGGCCTCCGCCGGGATAGCCCTGTACGGACTGACACCCGTGGAGCAATCGCTCGAGGACGCATACATGCAGCTCACCGCCGAGGCCGTCGAGTACCGATCGTTCGCTCCCATCCCCACCGCCGGAGGTTCCCGATGACGACGTTCGCCCCCGCCGACGTGACAGGGCTGCCGCGCGTGATCGTGCGTCCTGCGACGTTCCGCCGGCTCGTCGCCGCCGAGTGGGTCAAGCTCCGCTCGCTACGGTCGACCTGGTGGATGCTCGCCGTCGGGACGCTCTTCCTCCCGCTGTTCGCGGTGTCCCGGACGGCGAGCATCGCCCAGGTCCCCGAGGCGGTCGGTAGCTCCTCGATGGTCGGGGCGGTCTACGTGACCTCGGGCGTGGCGCTCGCCCAGCTCGTGTTCTGCACGCTCGGCGTGCTGGCCGTCACGGCCGAGTACGGCTCGGGGCAAATCCGCGCGACGCTCGTGGCGGCCCCGACCCGGTTGCCCGTGCTGGGGGCCAAGGTCCTCATGACGGTCGGGACGGTCGTGGCCGCCTCGATGGTCGGGGTCGCGCTGGCCTGGGCAGGGAGCGCCCGGTGGTTCGAGGTGACGGGGATGTCGGTCGACCTGACCCGGGCCGAGGACCTGCGGATCCTCCTCGGCGTCCCGTTGTATCTGGCCGCTGCGACGGCTCTCGCGTGCGGCATCGGAGCGGTCGTGCGGCACTCGGCCGCGGGGGTCGCGGCCGTGCTGGGCCTGCTCGTCGTCGTCGAGAACGGGCTGGGCGCCATCCCGTGGACCCCGCTCCAGACGTTCGCCGCGCACCTGCCCAGCAGCGCCGGCACCCGGCTGCTCCAGTCCGACGCCGTCGGATCGGTCATCACGACATCGAGCACCACCATGCTGTCCCCCTGGGAGGGGTTTGCGGTCATGCTCGGATGGGTCCTGGTGGCACTCGGGGTGGCCGCCGTGCTGCTGCGCCGCAGGGACGCCTGACTCGTCTGGGAGAGTGCTCACCATGGTCGAGGAGAGAACGAACGAGCCCGAGGAGGGCCAAGCGCCGGTCTTCACCGAGCTGTCGGCGCGCCGCCTCGGTCCGGTCCGGCGCTTCTTCGTCCGCCGGCCGGCCGTCATGGACGTGCTTGTTCTGCTGGGCTTCGCCGCGTGGGCGCTGCTCATGGGTGTCGGTGCGGACTCGATGTACGTCCTGCACGCATACCTGGGCGGTGAGAAGGTGGCCGCGATGCAGTGGGCGTCCTTCGGGCTCACGCTCGTGGGAACGATGGCGTTGTGGTGGCGCCGCCGCAGTCCACTGCTCGTGGCCGCGGTCATGACAGCCCTGGGCGTCGCGGCCCTCGCGACCACGGGTCTGGCCTGGGGGTTCGACGTCGGGGTGGCGCTCGCGTTGTACGCCGTCGCGACCGAACGGCGCCCGCTCGTGACATGGACGGCGTTCGCCGGGGCCGTGGCCGCCCTGCTGGTGGGTGCGCTCGCGTTCCCGCTGCCCGCGCGGGTCGGTGCCATCACCCTGGGCCTGGGCGCTGCGGGCTCTGTCGAGGCAGACACGCTGTCCGCGCGGGCCACGGGCTTCCTCCAGAGCGCGGTCTGGTACCAGACCGCGGTCCCCGTGCTGCTGCTTGGGCTGCTGGCGGTCGCGGCTGGGACGAGCGTACGCAACCGGCGGCTGCACGTGGCGGCCTTCGTGGAGGCCGCGAACACGTTGGCGCGCGACCAGGAGCAGCGGACCCGGCTGGCCCAGGCGGGTGAGCGGGCGCGGATCGCGCGCGAGATGCACGACGTCGTGGCGCACAGCATCTCGGTCATGGTCGCGCTCGGCGGAGGTGCGTCGGCGGCGATCGACTGGGCTCCGGACCGTGCGCGGACCGCCCTCGGCGAGCTCGTGGCAACCGGCCGATCGGCCCTGGGAGACATGCGGCGGGTCCTGGGTGTCCTTCACGAGGGGGTGGGCGCGGACGAGCGTGAGGGCCTTGGGGCGGGCAAGGTCGCCGGAGACGGTGCAGTCGGGGACACACGACCGGCCAGCCCAGGTCCGGTCTCCACGGGTCACGACGCGCTCTTCGACCCTCAGCCGGGCGGCATCGAGCTGGCCGCGCTGGTCGAGCGGTTCCGCACTGCGGGGATCCCGGTCCGGACGCAAGGSCTGGCGACGGGCGGACTGACGGATCTCGACCCGAGCCTGCAGCTCGCCGTCTACCGCATCKTGCAGGAGGCCCTCACGAACGCCTTGCGTCATGCGCCCGGTACGCCCGGGGTCGAGGTCGAGATCCACCGCGACGCGGGCGGTGTCGAGGTCGTCGTCANCGCCCACTACGCTAGATGACGAATGGCGTCGCCGTTCAGCATCGTGCAGGAGGCCCTCACGAACGCCTTGCGTCATGCGCCCGGTACGCCCGGGGTCGAGGTCGAGATCCACCGCGACGCGGGCGGTGTCGAGGTCGTCGTCATGGACGGCGGGACCACACTCCCGGTCGAGGCGAGTCCCGGTTCGCAACGAGGGCTCGTGGGCATGCGTGAACGGGCCGCGGTGTTCGGCGGCGTGGTCGAGGCCGGGCGGTACGGTCGGGGGTGGCGCGTCCGTGCGCTTCTGCCTTGGGACGAAGGAGAGACATGAAGGTCTTCGCGGACAGGTTCCCGGAGACGGGCGAGGCGCCCGTCATGAGCTCGTACAACAAGGAGGGCCGCGGTGTTCGGCGGCGTGGTCGAGGCCGGGCGGTACGGTCGGGGGTGGCGCGTCCGTGCGCTTCTGCCTTGGGACGAAGGAGAGACATGAAGGTCCTGCTGGTCGACGACCAGGCCCTGGTCCGGATGGGCTTTCGACTCATCCTCGAGAGCGCGGGCGACATCGAGGTGGTCGGCGAGGCCGGTGACGGGCGCACCGCGCTCGACCAGGTCGTGGCGCTGCGCCCGGACGTCGTCGTCATGGACATCCGGATGCCAGGAGTCAACGGTATCGAGGCCACGCGGGCCGTCGTCCAGGCGCACCCGGAGGTGCGGGTCCTGGTCCTGACGACGTTCGACCTCGACGAGTACGCGTTCGCTGCGCTGCGCGCGGGCGCCAGCGGGTTTCTGCTCAAGGACGCGGGCCCGTCCGACCTGGTCAGTGCCGTGCGCACGGTGGCGGCAGGGGACGCCGTCGTGTCTGCGCGGGTGACCCGCCGCATGCTCGATCTGTTCGCGGACAGGTTCCCGGAGACGGGCGAGGCGCCCGCCGCGAACGCCCCACACCCTCTGCTGACCGAACTCACACCCCGAGAGGTCGACGTGCTGCGTGCGCGACCGCCTGCAGGCCGTGGTGCTCGCCTACGAGACGGGACTCGTCCAAGCACGACACCGCTAGGCCGTCCGGGCCGGCCTGATGGCCCTCGGCCTTGCGCCGAGAGGTCAGGGCCAAAGGGTCGCACAGGCGGCCGGTCCGGTGACCGCGATCAGCGATGCAGGTCAGGGCGTTGCGCGAACACCGAGGGGGACCGGAGCTTTCGATGCCAGAGAGGCGACGTTCACCGACCAGGTCCTACGCCACCACGTCAGAACCAGTCCGTGAGCGTCCGTAGGGGTGCGACCGACGCACGGCACCGAATGACCACCCTCAGGCGGCTTCGACCGGGCACCAACGATGGCAACTGCGGTCGGAACAACGGTCAAGCCGACGGGGACAACGAAAAGAGGCCGTTCCCGATCTCTCGGAAAGGGCCTCTGACCTGCGTAAACGCTGGTCGGGCTGACAGGATGTGAACCTGCGACCCCTTGTAGCCCCTCCGAACGATCCAATTCCGCGGAATCGCTAGGCCTTCCTTCTGCGATCACTTGCTTTGCTCTCCGGTCCCGCGCCACCCTGTGCCGCCCCGGAGCACCCTGTGCCGGCGTGCGTCGGGGGTCTTGGGACACCTTGTGGGAGAGGCTCTCGGGAGCCATTTACAGGTCTTTGCGAGAAGGATCAAGCGCGAATCAACTGGACACACGGCCCCTGCCAGTCCCGTGGTAACCGCTCGGACACCGTGTCACCTCCCGGACACGTCTCCTTCGCCTGCTCCCACCGATCGATCCACGTCAAGGTAGACGGCCCACCGGTGACCCGCGATCCTGCACAGCAACTGCCGTTGGGCGCAAGAGATCGATCCGTCCTTCCGTGGCTTCAATCTCTCGAAGCGCTCGATCAAACCGGAGGCGCAGGACAAAGCACGGCGAGAGCACTTCCTCTTCCCAGAACACATATGCACCGGTAGTCCCGGCGACCCGAAGGCTTGAGGTGCAGTCAGGGCGCGGCCAGAGGTTCTAGAAAGGCAAGCATCTCGCGCGCACCGTCCACCCTAACCTAGGTTAAGGTGGACGGGTGACGATCAAGATCTACGCCCTGAGTGTCCTGCGGAGCGGCCCGGCGCATGGTTACGAGCTGAAGAGCCGGATACGGCGCCCGTCGATCGCGCCGGTCAACAACAACTCGCTCTACCCGGCCCTCAAGCAGCTGGAGCGCGACGGCGCGGTGACCAAGTCTGTTGAGCAGCAGGAAGGGCGTCCGGCGCGCAACGTCTACGCCATCACCGAGACCGGCCGCGGCATGCTGCACGACCTCGTGTCGACACTGCCGCGCGAGCTGGCGAGCGACGATGAGGAGTTCTTGCTCCGCGTCAGCTTCTTCGACGAGCTCCCGGTATCGTCGCGCCTCGGCGTCCTGGGGGTGCGACGGCAGATCGTCGAGCACGCGCTCGCTCAGGTACAGGGCCTCCTGGCCGAGGCCCCGCGGGACCCGGCCCTGCCATGGCGGCGCCGCGCACAGGAACAGCTGGTCGATCGCCTCACGCAGGAGCTGCGCTGGCTCGACGACCTGCGCAACGAGGCGGAACGGTCGTGACCGTCGACGGCGCGGACACACGCCCCGGTGCCACGAGGATCGGCCGAGCCGCACGGTATGGACTGCTCATCGGCCCTTCCCTCAGCATGCTCGACTCAAGCATCGTCAACGTCGCGGTCCCGGACATCGCCCAAGACCTCCGCGCCGGGCTCGACACGGTCCACTGGGTCGTCTCCGGGTACCTGCTGTCCCTCGCCGTAGGGCTGGCACTGACCGCGTACGCCTCACGCCGCTTCGGCACGATGCGCATCTACCTGGTCAGCATGGCGCTGTTCGTCGCCACCTCTGCCGTGTGCGCCTTGGCCCCGAGCATCGAGCTGCTCGTCACCGCTCGGGTCGTGCAGGGCTTCGTCGGCGCTCCCCTGGTCCCGCTGGCGCTGAGCATCCTGATGGGCAAGGACGGCCTGAGCGGTGGCAAGGTCCCCGTCTCGGCCGCCGTGGTGCTGTTCCTTGCTCCCGCCCTCGGACCGTCACTCGGAGGCCTTCTGATCGGCGCCGGAGGGTGGCGGTGGGTCTTCCTGGTCAACGTACCGGTGGGCGCGGCCGGACTGCTGCTCGCGCTGCGCCTGCGCCGCCTCGGAACGCGGGCCAGGGCCGATTCCCGGTTCGACCCGATCGGGTTCCTCTTGCTGTCGGCCGGTCTCGTGACCACGCTCCTCGGGGCCACGCGCGGCTCCGCCAGCGGATGGGGCAACCCCGCACCGCTCGCGCTGGTCGTCGCAGGGATCGGGCTGCTCGCCGCGTACGTCAGAACCTCGTCCCGTCGAAAGGACCCTCCGGTACGCCTCGACGTCATCCGTAGCAGTCAGTCGCTCCTCGCGCTGATACTTCAGGTGCTCGCCTCGGTCATCGCCTTCGGGACCGTGTTCCTGATTCCGGTGTTCACCCAGCAGGTGCAAGGGCACACCGCTCTCGCCACGGGGCTAGCCCTGATCCCTCAGGGCGTCGTCATGGGCCTGGGAACTGCACTAGGTCAGCGCATCTCGACACACATCCCACTGCGAACCCTGGTGACGCTCGGGTTCGCCGCGCTCGCCGTGTCAAGCGGCGTGATGCTGCTGCTCACGAACGACACACCGCTGTGGGTCACGGCGATCATGCTGTGCGGACGTGCCCTCGCCGCGGGATTCGTCACGACGCCGCTGCTCGCCGCCTTCCTTGCGCCACTCGGCGAGGACGAGCTTGCCGACGGCAACACCCTGTACAACATCACCCAGCGGCTCGGCGGTGCGGTCGGGGTAGGCATCCTCGGGTCGATGGTCGCGACCGGCGCAGACAGCGGTGCGGCACTCGCCGCGTTCCACCAAGTGGGCGCCGTGCTCGTCGCGCTCGCACTCGCAGCGGGGGTCCTGGCCCGGTCGCTGTCCCGCGCATGAACTCGTCGAGGCAGACCATCAGCCGGGAAGGCCGTCGCCTGGCACGGACCCTACGCTTCTGCCCGCGATCAGATTGGCGGCATCGGTCGGGGCCACAATCTTCAGGACATCGCAGTCTCGCCGACTCCCCTGGCCTGCACCTGCACACCCGCACTCGGATGCCGACCCGCTCGCCAAGTACCAGGAGTCGTGGCGGGGGTGGGTCCCCTTGAGTGGACTCCGTCCCGTGTCTATCGTTCTGGACGCCTCTGGACAGCTGCCTCCGCCAGGTTCGCACGGCGCCTGGATGCTCGGTTCTCGTCTCATGACTGCGGGTCGGTGACCTGATGGGCGGCGGTGCGTCAGTTTGCCGGGAGGGTGACGACGTGCTTGCCGGGGCGGTGGCCGGACTCGAGGTCGTGGTGCGCTTCGGCTACCTTCTCGAGGCCTTCGTGGACGCCGGCGATGACGATGTCCAGGGTGCCGGCCTCGATCGACCGGAGGTAGCGGCTCAGCGCGTCGACAGGGAGGTCATCCGCGTCCCCGGCATAGCTCGTGAGAGCCACGCCTGTGGGGATGGTGAACGGCGAGAACTCGCTGATGGTCCACTGCCCGTCGAGTGCACCGACGAAGCAGACGGTCCCGCCGGGCTGGATGAGGGAGAGAGTGTCTGGAAGCGCGGATGCGCTGACGAACTCGAGGGCTCCGTCGAGGCCGCCTGGTGCGATCGCCCGGACCGCGTCCGTGAGGTTGTTGTCGTCAAGCACGGCGTGGTCGGCGCCCACCTGCCTGAGAAGGTCGAGCCGGGTGGGGTTGCGTGTGGTTGCGGTCACGGTAGCGCCAAGCTGGTGTGCGATCGCGATCGCGGTGAGGCCCACGGTGGACGTGCCGCCATGGATGAGTACGTGCTGGCCGGCCTGCAGCCGGAGTCCCCTGGTGAGCGAGCCGTGCGCGGTCTGCAGCATCTCCGGGAGCGCACCGACGACGTCCCAGCTCAGGTCGGTGTCGAAGGGGATCGCGTTCGCTGCGTCGACGACGGTGTACTGCGCGTAGCTGCCGTCGATGGAGCGGCCGAGGCCTCCCATCATCGTGGCGACCTTCTGCCCGGGGACCATGTCGACGCCATCGCCGACAGCGTCGACGACGCCGACGGCTTCGATGCCGAGGATCCGGGGAAAGCTGAAGTCGGGTCCGGACTCTCCCTTGCGGCTGGTGACCTCGGATTCGTTGACGCCGAACGCTCTCACGCGGATGCGCACGCGCCCTGGTTCGACGTCGGGGATCGGCACGTGCGAGACGGTGAGCTCGTCGAGCGCGACCGGCCCGGTGAGTCGGATCGCGCGCATGGTGTCAGGCATGGTGGAGCTCCTGTCGAGGCGGGGCGACGATCGTAGGGAGGTCGAGGAGCGCCCGGTAGGCGCGGCGGACCATGTCTTCGTCGAGGGGCACGTCCTGGTGGAACGAGCGGTAGCTCCACCACCCCCACATCAGCGCGTCGACAGCTCGTGCCGCGTCATCCGACAGGCGAGTGCGGAGCACCGTCAGCGACTCCTCTTGCAAGGCGCGGATGAGGTCGGCGGCGCGAGGACTACGGGCCGCGTAGTGGTACAGCTCGGTGTAGAGGCGCACGTCCGACGCGCTCGGGCTCGTGGCGCCGACGGTCGCCGACGCGAGTACGTCGACCACATCCTCGACCGTCGACGCGCGTCGTATCGGCGCCGCGTACCGGGGTTCCATCTCTCCTCGGAGCGTCTGGAACGCGGTGACGATCAGGCCCTCGAGGTCGGGGAAGTAGTACGTCATCGACCCGAGCCCGACACCCGCCTGCGCGGCGATGCGCCGGTAAGAGGCGGCATGCGCCCCTTCCGCCCGGATCACCTCGAGCGCGGCTCGCAGGATGCGCGCACGTCGTTCTGGGTCATTGGGCCTGCCCTTGCGCACCGAGATCTCCCTCCGTCAGTCCAAGTACGTACCATGGTACGCACTTCACGTCGCGACTTCGATCTTGGAGGACACATGGACGACGACACGCTGCAGCAGTACGCCAGGGACCGAGTGGAAGAGCTTCCCGGTGCAGAGGTCGAACACCCCTTCGGCCCGGACTGGGACGTGTACAAGGTGCGGGACAAGGTGTTCATGCTGCTGACCGAGATCACCGGGGAACCGATGGTCATCGTCAAGGCCGCGCCGGAGGACGGAAAGGCGCTCCGGGAGCAGCACGAGGACATCACTCCTGGCTACCACATGAACAAGCAGCACTGGATCACCCTGCACCCCGGCGGAGACCTGCAGAAGCAGCTCGTGGAAGACCTGGTGACCGAGTCCTACCTGCTCGTCGTCGAGCACCTTCCCCGAGCCAAGCGGCCCGTCGATCCCGCGACGTTCGGGAAGAGCGAGCAATGACCCTCTCCGGAGCGCAGCTGCAGCAGACCGCCCGCGACACCGCGGCGTCGCTCGCGCACGTCAGTCACGGGCGCCCGTTCACGCCGCATCTGGACGTGTGGAAGGTGCACGACAAGGTGTTCCTCATCGTCACCGAGGACGACCCCCAGCTGCGGATCATCACCGTGAAGGTCGACCCCCACCACGGGGACGCGCTGCGCCGCGACCACGACTCGATCACGGCAGGGCACTACCTCGACAAGAACCACTGGATCTCCGTCGGTGCCGGCCCCGGAGTCACGAAACGGCTCGTCGAAGACCTCGTGCACGGCTCCTACGAACTCGCCCAAGGACATCAGGGGAAGTCGGGATCGTGAGCGAGATCTGGGTTGGCTATCGACTCTCCGTGTAGCCGCTGGATCCATGCACTAGTCCGTGTGCGATCCTCGTCGTTGCCTTCGACGAACCGCCGCTCGACCTCGACCAGGAGTTGAGCCTTCATCCATTCGTCGAACTGGTCCTTGATCGGTTGCAGCTCAGGGCCCGGGATGGGGGCCAACGATGGAAGCATCGGCGCTCGAAAGAGACTGGGTCCGAAGAACACATCTGGGTTGACGGCGTTGAGGTATTTCTCCGTCAGATCGGTCTCCCACATCACGGTGATCGTGAGGACCCGGTGGATGGCGAACAAGCACAGCCGATACTGGATCTCACCCCCAGCGATGGAATTCCAGCCGGGCGGAGGTGTTCGCAGTCAGGAATGTGAACGATCCCTCGGCGAGGGGCTTGGCGAGGTGCTCGAGCTTCGGCCTGACCGCAACCTCCAGCCTCGGCATCCACCCGGTGTTGCACGACTCACAGATCCCGCTCTTCGCCTGCATGTCGAAGGACTTCGCCTCTTTGACGCTGTCATGCGTCCTGATCGTCCCGTCGGGGTCGCGGCTGAAGCCCCGGTGAAAGACCGGCCCGCGCTCGGGGCCGCGAAGCTGTCGCCAGTGCTTCGCGAGCACGTGCTCCGCCGAGTACTTCGCGTCCGACCCACAGAAGACGCACGGGGACTTCTCCTGTCTGGCTCCCTTGCCCATGAGTGGCAGTCTGGGGCGCGGGTCCCGCCCATGTCATGGCCCCGCACGAGAGTTCACCTCACCGTGGCCCCGCCCTCTTCGGAGAGCGGGGTCGTTCGTCGTTGTCAGACCCTGCGCGGACGCTGGCTGGGTGACGGAGTGGAGACAGACCCAGGGCGGGGGGCGCGCTTCCCACCACCACGGTGCCCGACGTGCAACCGGTTCTAGCCGTTCGCGGGCGAGGCGCGCCCGCGCGAGAAGCGCATGGAATGCTCGCGCACGCCGGGTGGGCACACCCTGTTGATCTGCCCAGGGTGCGGGACGTGGGCGGCGGAGGGCCGCCTCGACCTCGGGCACTGGTCGTCGGCGACGACCCCGGCTGGACTCGCTCGCGAGCTGCGGGCCCGGGTGGCCAGCGGAGCGAGATCGCGCTCACCCGGTGGATGTGTGTACCTCTGTGTGTACCTCGACCGGCTCCGGATACGACGAGAGGCTAGGAATCGTTGCGATTCCTAGCCTCTCACTGTCGGGCTGACAGGATTTGAACCTGCGACCCCTTGACCCCCAGTCAAGTGCGCTACCAAGCTGCGCCACAGCCCGTGAGCCCCGGAGGGCTTCACCAGCCCTTCAGGGCCGAGAGAAACAATACCCCACTTTGGGCGCACTCCGTGCATCGTCGCTGGTGAGTGGCCTGGATCACGCGTTCTCGGCCCGCTTCCACCGTCCGCACAGCCCGTCCCGAGCCGTCGCCCAGCGCGCCGACAGCAGGCTCTCAGCGGCCGGTCGGTCCACTCCCAGCGGCGGTTCCGCCCCGCGCGTCAGCCGCGACCGGTCCCCCTGCTCCCAAGGAGCACCTCTGAGCGCCCCACAACGCCCAGGAGGGCCGCACGCGCCTTCCGGCACGCACGGCCCTCCCGTGGATCTCTCGACGCCTCACGCGCCCGGCAGGAGCCCCGCCGGTCGACGTCAGCGCTTGCGCTTCTCGCGCACGCGCACCGAGATCTCGATGGGCGTCCCGTCGAACCCGAAGGTCTCGCGCAGGCGACGCTCGATGAAGCGGCGGTAGCCGGCCTCGAGGAAGCCCGTCGCGAAGATCACGAAGCGCGGCGGGCGCGTGGAGGCCTGGGTCGCGAACAGGATGCGCGGCTGCTTGCCGCCACGCAGCGGGTGCGGGTGGGCTGCGACGAGCTCGCCCAGGAACGCGTTGAGACGTCCCGTGGGGATGCGCTTGTCCCAGGACTCGAGCGAGCGCTCGAGCGCGGGCACCAGGCGGTCGGTGTGCCAGCCGGTGCGGGCCGACACGTTGACGCGCGGTGCCCACTGGACCTGGACGAGGTCCTGCTCGATCTCGCGCTCGAGGAACGGACGACGGTCCTCGTCCATGAGGTCCCACTTGTTGTACGCGATGACGAGGGCGCGGCCCGCGTCGACGACCTGGGAGATGACGCGCGTGTCCTGCTCGGTGAGCGGCACCGACGCGTCCACGAGCACGACCGCGATCTCGGCCTTCTCGATCGCTGCCTGGGTGCGCAGCGAGGCGTAGAAGTCTGCGCCCTTGGTCTGGTGCACGCGGCGGCGGATGCCCGCGGTGTCGACGAACCACCACGGGATGCCCTTGAGGAGCACGAGCTCGTCGACCGGGTCGCGCGTGGTGCCGGCGACCGAGTCGACGACCACGCGGTCCGAGCCCGCGACCTTGTTCAGCAGCGAGGACTTGCCCACGTTGGGGCGCCCGACGAGCGCGACGCGGCGCGGGCCCGAGGGCAGGACGACCGCGTGCTCGGACACGAGCGGCAGGGCCTTCATGGCGGCGTCGAGCAGGTCGCCCGTGCCACGGCCGTGCAGGGCCGAGACGGGGTGGGGCTCGCCGAGCCCCAGGCTCCACAGCTCGGTCGCGTCGGACTCGCCGCGCGCGCCGTCGACCTTGTTGGCGCACAGCACGACGGGCTTGCCGGACTTGCGGAGCAGGCGCACGACACGCTCGTCCGTGGCCGTGGGGCCCACGGTCGCGTCGACGACGAACACGACGGCGTCCGAGAGCGCGATCGCGACCTCGGCCTGCTCGGCGACGCGCGCCTCGATGCCGGCAACGTCGACCTCCCAGCCGCCCGTGTCGACGAGCGTGAACTGGCGCCCGGCCCACTCGGCCGGGTAGGAGACGCGGTCGCGCGTGACGCCGGGCTTGTCCTCGGTCACGGCCTCGCGGCGGCCGAGGATGCGGTTGACGAGCGTGGACTTGCCCACGTTGGGGCGTCCGACGATCGCGAGGACGGGCAGGGGCGCCGGAGGGGCTTCGCCGTCCAGGTCCTCGCCGTCCGCGGACAGGAGCGCGAGGTCCTCGTCGGCGAGCTCGTAGTCCGCGAGGCCGGCGCGCAGCGAGCGCTCGCGGCTGTCGTCGTCCTGCTCGTCGTCCTCGGAGGGGACGTAGGGGTCGGTCGAGTCTTCAGGCTGCCCGACGACGTCGCTCGCCTGGTCGATCGTCTCACCGGGGGTCTGCGACACCTCGTCGAGGGATGCCTGGGCATCGGGCTGTGCGTGGTCGGGTGTGGTCATGGGGACCATTCTCCCAGCAACCGGGCAGTTCTCCGAACGAGGAGCCCGTGCGACACGCCCGGAGTGCACGACGTCACGCGGACGGGGCGTCTCAGCGTCCGGGGCGCTCGGGCCCGTCGACCGGCAGCGCGATGCCCGAGCGGTCCACGGCGGACGTCACGAGCGTCGCGAGAGCCGACCGGATCTGCTCGTTCGCGGCGTCCATGGCCGCCTTGCCGCGCACGCCGTCGGGCTTCTCGACGACGACGGGCGCACCGAACTCGACGTACAGGCGGCGACGGAACCCCGGGATCCGGCTCAGCCGGTCTCCCGTGCGGCGCGTGCCCAGCACCGCGACGGGCACGACAGGCGCGTGGCCGTTGAGCGCGAGCCAGGCCACGCCCGCGCGCGCCGAGGTCGCGTCGCCGCGCCCGCGGTTGCCCTCGGGGAACACCCCCACTCCCCCGTCGCGGCGCAGGACCGCGAGCGCCGTCACGAGGGCCGCGCGCCCGCCGGTCCGGTCGACGGGGATCTGTCCGGCTGCGCGCAGGACCCAGCCCACGGGCCCGACGAACATCTCCTCCTTGACGAGGACGTGCAGGGGCCGGGGCGCGACGCCCAGGACGAGCGGCCCGTCGACGAGGCCCGTGTGGTTGGCCGCGAGGAGCACGGGTCCGGTGGTCGGGACGCGGTCCGCCCCGACCACCCGGGTGTTCCAGATCACGCGCGCGAGGAAGCGCCCCACCCAGCGGGACCAGGCGGGCCCGGCGGGAGAGGGGACGTGCGGGGTCCTCACCGAGCGGGCCCCTCGCCCCCCGTGACGGCGTCGGGCCTTGTCGCGGCGGGGGCCATGACCTGCTCGACGACGTCGAGCACGGCCTGGATCGTCTGCTCGAAGTCGAGGTCGGACGAGTCGACCGTGACGACGCCGTCGGCGGCGACGTGGAACTGCGAGACGGTCGAGTCGTCGCGGTCGCGGCGCAGGACCTGGTCCCTGGTCGCCTCGACGGCGGCCGCGTCGGCGGCGCCGTGGACCTCGAGCGAGCGGCGCGCCAGGCGCGCTTCCTCGCTCGCGGTCAGGAGGATGCGGACGTCGGCGTCGGGGGCCACGACGGTCGTGATGTCGCGCCCCTCGGCCACGATGCCGCGCCCGCCGGAGAAGCTCGTGCCGGCGTCCTCGGCGTCCTCGGCCGAGGACGCCGACGACTCGGCGGCGATGATCGCGCGCTGCAGGCGACGCAGCTCGGCGCGCACCGCGAGGTTGGTCGCGACCGCGCTCACGGCCGTCGAGATCTCGGTGGTCCGGATCGCCTCGCCCACGTCGGTGCCGTCGACGTGCACGCTCGGCGCGGCGGGGTCGATCCCCATGACGAGCGGCATGACGTCGACGGCCGCGGCCACGGCGGCCTGGTCGGCCAGGTCGACGCGCTCCTCGAGGCACCACCAGGTCGCCGCGCGGTACATCGCACCGGTGTCCAGGTAGGCGGTACCGAGGCGGCGAGCGACGGCGCGCGAGACGCTCGACTTGCCCGATCCCGAGGGGCCGTCGATCGCGACGACCAGCCCGCGGGCGACGGCGGTGCCCTGCGGCTCCCCGCTCACTGCGCCAGGTCCTTGCGCAGCGACGTGGCCCCGTGCAGGTACACGTGCTGGACGTCGGCCCGAGGCACGTCGAGCTCGGCGTGGGCCATGAGGCGCACGACGCGGGGCAGCGCACCCGGTACGCCGATCTCGACCGCGCACATGAGAGGCACGTCGCCGAGCCCCATCTCGCGCGCCGCCGCGGCCGGGAAGTCGGCCACGAGGTCCGGCGTGCAGGTGAAGAAGATCGAGATGAGCGACGCGGTGTCGACCTCGTTGGCGTCGAGGACGGCCTGAACGAGCTCGCGCGTGCGCTCGAAGAGGTGCTCACGCTCGTCGACGTCGAGCTGCGTGGCGCCCCGGATGGCCCGGACGGGCATGGGTACTCCTTCGTACGGGAGGGTCGGGTCGGGAGTCCGCCGTCCCGGGCTCGCGCGGTGACGCGGCGCCCGGGACGGCGGGGAGGCGTGCTAGAGGCCGACCTCGCTCATGAGGGTGCCGAGCTCGGTGCGGCCCAGGACGCGCGTCGCGCCGGGGCGCAGGTTGCCCAGGTGGATCGACCCGATGCGGGTGCGCACGAGCCGGGTCACGGGGTGACCGATCTCCTCGAACATGCGGCGCACGATGCGGTGACGCCCCTCGTGCAGGACGACCTCGACCATGCTGGCCTGCGGGGTCGTGTCGACCACGCGGTAACGGTCGACCTTGGCCGGGCCGTCCTCGAGCTCGATGCCGTGGAGCAGCTTGTTCGCGACGTTGCCCGCGACACGGCCCTCGACCGACACGAGGTAGGTCTTGGAGACCTCGTACTTGGGGTGCGAGAGCCGGTTGGCGAGCTCGCCGTCGTTCGTCAGGAGCAGCAGGCCCTCGCTGTCGGCGTCGAGACGCCCGACGTGGAACAGGCGCTCGGGTCGCGTCGCGACGAACTGCGTGAGCGCGGGGCGCCCCTCGGGGTCGTGCATCGTGGAGACGACGCCCAGCGGCTTGTTGAGCGCGATCGTCACGAGCGACTGGTCGAGCTGGATGCGCATGCCGTCGACGTGGATGACCGCGGACTCGGGGTCGACGCGGACGCCGAGCTCGCGCACCAGGACGCCGTCGACCTCGACGCGGCCCGCGGCAATCAGGTCCTCGCACGCGCGGCGCGAGCCCAGGCCTGCGGTCGCGAGGACCTTCTGGAGGCGCACGCCGTCGGCGACGTGCACGTCGCGCTGGGGGCCCTTGGGTGCGACCGGGCGGCGCGGGGGCTTGCTCTTGCCCGCCTGCGCGTCACCGGCCCACCCGCGGCCCGCCCCGGTGCGGGGGGCCGAGGACCGCTGACCTCCCGACCGCCCACCGCCCGGTCGACCGGTGCCCGAGGTGTTCTCGGACCGCTGTCCTCGGGCGGCCGGACGGCCACCCTCGCGTGCGCTGCTCATGATGTTCCTTCGTCGTTCGTGCTGGGTCGAGCGTCGTCGGGCAGGGCCAGCGACCGCGGCTGTGCGCGGTCGCTCCCACCCTCGGACGCTCCGAGTGTGCTGTCGGCGGCGTCGAGGATGGAGTCGACGTCCGGCAGGTGCGGCGCGAGGGCGGGGAGCTCGTCGAGGGACGAGAAGCCCATGCGCTCCATGAAGTATCCCGTGGTTCCGTACAGGACCGCACCCGTCGAGGGATCCTGGCCGACCTCCGCGACGAGCCCGCGGGTCGTCAGCGTCCGTACGACGCCGTCCACGTTCACGCCGCGCACGGCCGAGATCTGGCCGCGCGTGACCGGTTGACGGTACGCGATGACGGCGAGGGTCTCCAAAGCGGCCTGCGTCAGGCGCGCGGTCTGGCCCTCGAGCAGGAAGCGCCCGACGACGTCGGCGAACACGGGCGCCGAGTAGACGCGCCACCCGCCGCCCGCCTGGCGCAGCTCGAACCCGCGGGGGCGACCGCCGAGCTCGCCACGGTACTCGGCCGACAGCTCGGCGAGCAGGTCCTCGACCTCGCGCTGCGGGAGCCCGAGCGCCGTGGCGAGCTGCACCGCGGGGATCGGCTCGTCGGCGACCATCAGGACGGCCTCGAGGGCCGCGAGCGCCCCGCCCGGGACGTGGGCCAGGTCGAGCGTCGTCTCGTCCGCCTCGATGCCGGAGACCGCGGGACTGCCCGTCGGGGAGCCGGGTCCCGCCTGGTCGTCGTCCTGGTCGCCCGAGGGGGCGGCCGGACTGTCGACGGTGCTGTACGTCATGCTCTCCTCGCTCATGCTCTGGTCCGGTCCTGCCCTGGCTCGGCCCCGTCGTGGGGCGGCTGGGCAACATCACGGCTGTCGTAGGTCGGGCGAACGGCACCGACGGCGCCGTTCTCCCCGACAAGTTCGTCGAGCTCGTCGAACTCGCCGCCCACGTCGTCGAGCACGGCGTCGAGAGATCCGCTGCTGGCGCCGTCGTCGTCGCCCGTGGCACCGGTCCACCGGACCGTGAGCTCGCCGAGCGCCTCGACCTGCTCGAACGCGACGAGCCCCTCGCGGAACAGCTCGAGCAGCGCGAGGAAGCGCGCGACGACGACGATCGTCTCGCCCGCGTCGGCGACGAGGGTCCGGAAGGACGCGGCGCCCTCACGCCGCAGGAGCCCGACGACGATCCCCGCCTGCTCGCGCACGCTCACCGCGGGCGCGTGCAGGTGGGTCAACGACACCCCGGGCGGGGGCGCCTTGGGCTCGAGCGCCCTGGCCGCGAGCGCCGCGAGCTGATCGGGCCCGAGCTTCCACACGAGCTCGGGCAGCAGGGCCGCGAGGTGGGGCTCGAGCTGGACGACGCGCGGGAAGCGCCGCCCCTCGGTCGCGAGCCGTTCGGCGATGACCGCCGAGACCTGCTTGTACGCGCGGTACTGCAGCAGCCGGGCGAACAGCAGGTCGCGGGCCTCGAGGAGCTCGAGGTCCTCGGCGCTCTCGACGTCCCCCGTGGGCAGCAGTCGCGCGGCCTTGAGGTCCAGGAGCGTCGCGGCCACGAGCAGGAACTCGCTCGCGGTGCCCAGGTCCCAGCCGGGGTGCCCGCCGCGCCCCCGCGGGCGGCGAGTCGAGGCGCCCGCGGGCGCGCCGTCGTCGGGCCCGCGGAGTTCCGAGGCCTGGGCGCGCTCCGCCGCCTCGGCCTCGCGCGCGAGGCGCTCGGCCGTGCGGATGTACGCGATGAACTCGTCCGTCACCTGCGCGAGCGCGATCTCGGTGATGTCGAGCTTGTGCTTGGCGATGAGCGAGAGGAGGAGGTCGAACGGACCCGAGAAGTTCTCGAGGTGCACCTCGAAGGCCGGGTTGCCGTACCGGTCCGTGCTGGGCGGCGCGGGTGCCGGGGGCTCCTGCAGGTGAGCGACCGGGGCGGCTGCCTGCGCGGTGTCAGGCAGCGTCGCCACGGGCGACCAGCTCGCGGGCGAGCTGACGGTACGCCGTCGCCCCCGGGTGGGTCGGGGCGTACACCGTGATGGGCTCGGCAGCCACGGAGGCGTCCGGGAACTTCACGGTGCGCCCGATCACGGTGTGCAGCAGCTTGTCGCCGAAGGCCTCGTGGACGCGGGCCACGACCTCGCGCGAGTGCAGCGTGCGCGAGTCGAACATGGTCGCGAGGATGCCGTCGATCTCGAGGCGCGGGTTGAGCCGGTCGCGCACCTTCTCGATGGTCTCGACGAGCAGCGCCACGCCGCGCAGCGCGAAGAACTCGCACTCGAGCGGGATGAGCACGCCGTGCGCGGCCGTGAGCGCGTTGACCGTGAGCAGGCCCAGCGAGGGCTGGCAGTCGACGAGGATCACGTCGTAGTCGTCGAGCACGGGACGCAGGACCCGCGCCAGGACCGACTCGCGTGCGACCTCGCCCACGAGCTGGACCTCGGCCGCCGACAGGTCGATGTTCGCAGGGAGCACGTCCAGGTTCTCGACGTTCGTGGGGACGATGACCTCGCGGATGTCCGCGCCACGCTCCATGAGCAGGTTGTAGACCGTGCGGTCGAGCTCGTGCGGGTTCACGCCCAGGCCCACCGAGGCGGCGCCCTGCGGGTCGAAGTCCACCAGGAGGACCCGGCGGCCGTACTCGGCCAGCGCGGCCCCCAGGTTGATGGTCGTGGTCGTCTTGCCGACCCCGCCCTTCTGGTTGCACATCGCGATGATGCGGCCGGGGCCGTGCGTGGGGAGCACCGCCGGGACGGGGAAGTCGGGGACCGTGCGCCCCACGGGATCGACCCGCGGGAAGCTGTCGGGCGCGACGTCCGCACCGCCGTCGACGACCCCGGGTCCCGCACCGACGCGCGCGTCGAACGGTTCGGTGGCGTCCTGTGTCTCGCTCGGGGCCTGGCTGCTCACGTCGGCCACGCTACCCCAGCGTCCTCCCGAGGACGCGAGCACGCGCCGGAGTGGCGCGATCCGGCGCGACGTCAGCCGAGCGCGCGCGGGTGCGCCGAGGCGTACACCTCGCGCAGCGTGTCCCGGGTCACGAGCGTGTAGATCTGGGTCGTCGTGACCGAGGCGTGGCCCAGCAGCTCCTGGACCACGCGCACGTCGGCGCCGCCCGCGAGCAGGTGGGTCGCGAACGAGTGCCGCAGGGTGTGCGGCGAGATGCGCTCGGGGTGCTCGAGCCCGGCCCGCTCGGCCGCGGTCCGCAGGACGGCCCACGCGCTCTGGCGGCTCAGCCGGGCACCGCGCGTGTTGAGGAAGACCGCGGGCGTGCCCCGGCCCGTGGCGGCCAGCGCGGGACGTGACCGCACGAGGTAGGCGTCGAGCGCGCGCACCGCGTACGACCCGACGGGCACCACGCGCTCCTTGCCGCCCTTGCCGAACAGGCGCACCGCACCGGTCTCGAGGTCCAGGTCGTCGACGTCGAGGCTCACGGCCTCGGAGATGCGGGCCCCCGTGGAGTAGACGAGCTCGAGCAGCGCGCGGTCGCGCAGCGGCGCCGGCCCCTCCCCCGCCCCGGCGGCCTCGAGGATCGCCTCGACCTCGTCGGTGGAGATGGCCTTGGGCAGCCGCTTGCCCTGCGCGGGGGGACGCACCTCGGCCGACGGGTCGGTCCCCGTGTGCCCCTCGAGCGCGCAGAAGCGGTGCCACCCGCGCACCGCGGCCACCGACCGGGCCGTCGACGACGGCGAGAGGAGCGCGGCGCCGTCGGCCCCCGTGCGGACCGTGGTGACGTACTCCGCGACGTCCGCCGCGCTCACCTCGGCCGGCTCGGTGCGGCCGCGCGCCGCGAGGTACGCGGCGTAGCGGGCCAGGTCGCGCCGGTAGGCCGCGACCGTGTTCGGGGAGAGCCCACGCTCGACCGTGAGGTGTGCGAGGTACTCGCGCACGGCGCGCTCGAGGGCGGCAGGCAGGGGCGGAGCGGGAGGCGTGGCCTCCGGGCCGGGGGGACCGTCCGAGGGCCCGACGGCGAGCGCGGGCTCACCGGCGGCGACGCGCGTCATCGCGCGCCGGCCGCTCGTCGGACGGTCATCCCGTGCGTCCCGGCCAGGCCGTCAGAAGGGGAGGAAGACGTCGACCGCGACGGCGACGAACAGCAGGGTCAGGTACGTGATCGAGGCGTGGAACACCTTCATGGCACCGAGCTTGCCCTTGGTCGGGTCGTTGGCCCGGCGCAGCATGGTGATGCACAGGGCCAGGAACCAGGCGCCGAGGCCGATCGCGACCACGCCGTAGACCCACGTCATGGGAGCGAGCCACCACAGCGCGAGCGACGAGGCGATCATCGCCACGGTGTAGCCGATCATCTCGCGCGCGACCTTGCGGTTGTCGGCGACGACCGGGAGCATCGGCACCCCGGCGTTCGCGTAGTCCTTCTTGAACTTGATCGACAGCGGCCAGTAGTGCGGCGGCGTCCAGAAGAAGATCACGAGGAACAGCGCGACCGCGGACCAGCTGAGCGAACCGGTGACCGCCGACCAGCCGATGAAGACCGGCATGCAGCCCGCGATGCCGCCCCACACGATGTTCTGGGGCGTGCGGCGCTTGAGGATCATGGTGTAGCCCACGACGTAGATCGCGATGGCCGCGAACGTGAGCCAGGCCGAGGGGGCGTTGACGAGCCACGCGAACCACACGAGCGCGATCACGCCGAGCGCGGTCGCGAAGACCAGTGCGGCACGCGGGGTGATCTCCCCCGTGACGAGCGGTCGCCGCTTGGTGCGGTTCATGAGCTCGTCGATGTCACGGTCGATGTAGCAGTTGAAGACGTTGGCCGACGCGGCGGCCAGCGTGCCGCCCACGAGGGTCTTGACGACGAGCCACAGGTCCGGGAGCCCACCCTGGGCCAGGATCATGGTGGGCAGCGTCGTCACGAGCAGGAGCTCGATGATGCGCGGCTTCGTCAGGGCGACGTACGCGCCGATCGTGCTGCGGACCCGCGCGACGGCATGGCCGTCGGTGGAGACCCGGGCCTGCCCGGCGACCGAGGAGGTCGCGGCAGGGCGAGACGGGATACCCGTCTCGTCGATCGGTGCCTGGCTCGTGGTGTGCACGCGCTTCGGTGTTCCGTTCTGGCGAGGAATGCTGGGGGGCGTCGTCCGGCAGCCGGTGCGTGTCTGCTCCGACCCGCTGGACATCCGTCCCATGCTACGTCGCCCGCCCTCGCGCCGCTGCCCTGCTCGCCCGAACAAAAGTGTGAGATCCGACCGAAATCCACGAGATGGTCGCGCGACGTGCCCGCTCGGGGCGCACGTATAGGCTGGGCGGAGCAACCGACGGCCTGGTGCCCCGGTGCGACCCGAGGCGACCTGACCTCGCGGTGCGCGCCGTCGCGACCGGCCGGTCCGCCGCTCCGCCCTCGGTCCCCCTGTGAGTCACCGGGTGCGCGCGAAGGAATAGTTCAACGGTTGATCCGAGTTGAATCGACGAAGATCCGGGGCGCAGACTCCGGACGGGAAAGAGGTCCGGTGAACGCGTTCGTTCCTGCCAACCAGCCCCTCGAGTGGTCCCCCCTGGACGACCAGGCTGTCAAGACCATCAAGGCTCTCGCAGCCGACGCCGTCGAGAAGGTCGGCAACGGCCACCCCGGGACGGCGATCTCGCTGGCCCCCGCCGCGTACCTGCTCTTCCAGAAGGTCATGCGCCACGACCCGGCCGACTCGCACTGGGTCGGTCGCGACCGCTTCGTGCTCTCCGCGGGCCACTCGTCGCTGACGATCTACCTCCAGCTCTTCCTCGCCGGCTACGGCCTGGAGATCGAGGACATCGAGGCGCTGCGCACCTGGGGCTCCAAGACCCCCGGCCACCCCGAGTACAAGCACACCAACGGTGTGGAGATCACCACGGGCCCCCTCGGCCAGGGCCTCGCGTCCTCGGTCGGCATGGCCATGGCGGCCCGCCGCGAGCGCGGCCTGCTCGACCCGTCGACCGCGCCGGGCGAGAGCCCGTTCGACCACCACGTCTACGTCATCGCGTCCGACGGCGACCTGCAGGAGGGCGTGACCTCCGAGGCCTCGTCGCTCGCGGGCCACCAGCAGCTCGGCAACCTCATCGTGATCTGGGACGACAACAAGATCTCGATCGAGGACGACACCGACATCGCGTTCACCGAGGACGTCCTCGCGCGCTACGCGGCCTACGGCTGGCACACCCAGAAGGTCGACTGGACCCAGGGCGGCACGGGCTACGCCGAGAACGTCGACGAGCTCGCCGCGGCCGTCGCCGCGGCCCAGGCCGAGACCGGCAAGCCCTCGATCATCGCGCTGCGCACGATCATCGGCTGGCCCTCGCCCACCAAGCAGAACACCGGTGGCATCCACGGCTCGGCCATGGGCGCCGACGAGATCCGCGGCCTCAAGGTCGAGCTCGGCCTGGACCCGGAGAAGTCGTTCGACGTCTCCCCCGAGGTCCTCGCCTACACGCGCGCCGTCGGCGAGCGCGGTGCCGAGCTGCGCGAGCGCTGGGACACCGCGTTCGAGGCCTGGAAGATCGCGAACCCCGAGGGCGACGCCCTCCTCGAGCGCCTCACGGCCCGCGAGCTCCCGGCCGGCTGGACCGAGTCGCTCCCCACGTTCGAGGCCGGCAAGGACGTCGCGACGCGCGCGGCCTCGGGCAAGGTCCTCTCGGCCCTGGCCGACACCCTGCCCGAGCTCTGGGGCGGTTCGGCCGACCTCGCGGGCTCGAACAACACGACCATGGACGGCGAGCCCTCGTTCGTCCCGGCCGAGCACGCGACCAAGAAGTTCCCGGGCCACGAGTACGGCCGCACGCTGCACTTCGGCATCCGTGAGCACGCCATGGGCTCGATCCTCAACGGGATCGTGCTGCACGGCGGCACGCGTGCCTACGGCGGCACGTTCCTCACGTTCTCCGACTACATGCGCCCCGCGGTCCGTCTCGCGGCGCTCATGGAGATCCCGTCGACGTTCGTCTGGACGCACGACTCGATCGGCCTGGGCGAGGACGGCCCCACGCACCAGCCCATCGAGCACTTCGCCGCGCTGCGCGCGATCCCGGGTCTCGACGTCGTCCGCCCCGCGGACGCCAACGAGACCGCGTGGGCCTGGCGCACGATCCTCGAGCACGACGACCGCCCCGCGGGCCTCATCCTGACCCGTCAGAACGTCCCGACGTTCCCGCGCGGCACGGACGGCTTCGCGGACGCCTCGGGCACCGCGAAGGGCGGCTACGTGCTGCTCGACACCGAGGGCACGCCCGACGTGATCCTCATCGGCACGGGCTCCGAGGTCCAGCTCGCGGTCGAGGCGCGCGAGCAGCTCGCCGCCGACGGCATCGCGGCCCGCGTGGTCTCGCTGCCCAGCCGCGAGTGGTTCGACGCGCAGAGCCCCGAGTACCGCGAGAGCGTGCTCCCGGCAGCCGTCAAGGCCCGCGTCTCGGTCGAGGCGGGCATCGCCCAGGGCTGGCGCGACCTGGTCGGCGACGCCGGCCGTTCCGTGAGCCTCGAGCACTACGGCGCGTCCGCGGACTACAAGATCCTCTACCGCGAGTTCGGGATCACGTCCGAGGCCGTCGCATCCGCCGCCAAGGAGTCCATCGAGGCGGCCCGTACGGGTGCCGCACCGGGTGGCGAGGCCATCCCCTCGGTCGGCGGCACTGGCGACCAGCGCTGACCATCCGTAGATTCCAGGAGGGGGCGGCTCACGTCCGCCCCCTCCTGGGACGTCCGTGAGGACGGCCGCCAGACGACGAGAGGGAGAATCGTGTCCGTGCACCACAGCGCAGCACCAGCACCCGTCCGCGAGCTGTCGGAGGCAGGTGTCTCCATCTGGTTGGACGACCTCTCCCGAGAACGCCTGCGCAGCGGTGGCCTCGCCGACCTGATCGGCTCGCGCGCCGTCGTCGGCGTCACGACGAACCCCACGATCTTCGCGGGCGCGCTCTCGAAGGGCGACGCCTACGACGCGCAGCTCGCCGAGCTGGCCGCGGCCGGCACCGACGTCGAGGCCGCGGTCGAGCGCATCACCACGGACGACGTGCGGGCCGCGGCGGACGTCCTGCGCCCCGTCTACGACGCGACCGACGGCGTCGACGGCCGGGTCTCGATCGAGGTCGACCCCCGCCTGGCGCGCGACGCCGACGCGACCGTCGCGACCGCCGTCCGGCTGTGGCAGACGGTCGACCGCCCCAACGTCCTCATCAAGATCCCCGCCACGGTCGAGGGCCTCGACGCGATCGAGCGCACCCTGGCCCAGGGCATCAGCGTCAACGTGACGCTCATCTTCTCGCTCGAGCGCTACCGCCGGGTCATGGACGCGTTCCTGTCCGGGATCGAGCAGGCGCGCGACGCCGGCCACGACGTGACGCGCATCGCGTCGGTCGCGTCGTTCTTCGTCTCGCGCGTCGACGCGGCGGTCGACACCGCGCTCACCGCGGTCGGCTCCCCCGAGGCGCTCGACCTGCGCGGACGCACCGCGGTCGCCAACGCGCGGCTCGCGTACGAGGCCTACGAGCAGGTCCTCCAGAGCGACCGCTGGCGCGCCCTCGCCGCGACCGGCGCCCACCCCCAGCGCCCCCTGTGGGCCTCGACGGGCGTCAAGAACCCCGCGTACCGCGACACCCTCTACGTCGACGAGCTCATCGCTCCCGACGTGGTCAACACCATGCCCCAGGCGACCCTCGACGCGTTCGCGGACCACGGCGTCGTCCTGGGGAACACCGTCGCGGGCACGTACACGGCCTCGCGCTCGGTCCTCGAGACCGTCGAGTCGTTCGGCGTCTCGCTCGCCGAGGTGACCGAGCGGCTCGAGGTCGAGGGCGTCGAGAAGTTCGAGACCAGCTGGACGGATCTCCTCCAGACCGTCGCTGACGGTCTCGCCCGGGCCGGCGGCGCACCCGCATGACGCGGGCACGCTCCCGGACCGCCGCGGGTGCTGGGGGTGCTGGCGCTGCTGTCGTCGCCCCTGCGGCACCGATCATGGACGCCCCGCGACCGCCCCTCGCGCACCACCTAGGCTTCACCTCGGTCCGCAGGACGGACCTTTCGACCATTCCAGCCCACGCCGACGAGAACGGTGACATCAGTTGAGACCGGCAAAGATCAGCGCAGAGCACAACCCGCTGCGCGACCCGCGTGACCTTCGACTCCCCCGCATCGCCGGGCCCAGCGGCCTGGTCATCTTCGGCGTCACGGGCGACCTCGCCCGCAAGAAGCTCATGCCCGCCGTGTACGACCTCGCCAACCGCGGTCTCCTGCCGCCCGGCTTCGCGCTCACGGGCTTCGCCCGCCGCGACTGGGAGGACCAGGACTTCGCCAAGGTCGTGCGCGACGCCGTCGAGCAGTACGCGCGCACCCCGTTCCGCGAGGCCACGTGGAAGCAGCTCGCCGAGGGCATCCGGTTCGTCCAGGGCGAGTTCGACGACGAGCAGGCCTTCGAGCGCCTGCGCACCACGGTCGAGGAGCTCGACAAGGAGCGCGGCACGGGCGGCAACCACGCGTTCTACCTCTCGGTCCCCCCGAGCGCGTTCCCCCTGGTCTGCGAGCAGCTCTCGCGCTCGGGGCTCTCGCGCTCGGGCGAGGACGCATGGCGCCGCGTGGTCATCGAGAAGCCGTTCGGCCACGACCTGACCAGCGCACGCGAGCTCAACGACGTCGTCTCCAAGGTCTTCTCGCCGGACTCGGTCTTCCGCATCGACCACTACCTGGGCAAGGAGACCGTCCAGAACATGCTGGCACTGCGGTTCGCCAACCAGCTCTACGAGCCCATCTGGAACGCGAACTACGTCGACCACGTCCAGATCACCATGGCCGAGGACATCGGCATCGGTGGCCGCGCGGGGTACTACGACGGGATCGGCGCGGCGCGCGACGTCATCCAGAACCACCTCATCCAGCTCCTCGCGCTCACCGCGATGGAGGAGCCCGTCTCGTTCGACGCCGAGTCGCTGCGCGCCGAGAAGCTCAAGGTGCTCTCTGCCGTGCGTCTTCCGCGCGACCTGGGACGCCACACCTCGCGCGGCCAGTACTCGGCCGGGTGGCAGGGTGGCGAGGAGGTCGTCGGGTACCTCGAGGAGGACGGCATCTCGCCCGAGTCCACGACCGAGACGTTCGCCGCGATCCGCGTCGACATCGACAACCGCCGCTGGGCCGGGGTGCCGTTCTACCTGCGCACGGGCAAGCGCCTGGGCCGACGCGTGACGGAGATCGCGGTCGTCTTCAAGTCGGCGCCGCACCTGCCGTTCGAGTCCTCGGCGACGTCCGAGCTCGGCAAGAACGCGCTCGTGATCCGCGTCCAGCCCGACGAGGGCGTGACGATCCGCTTCGGCGCCAAGGTCCCCGGCACCGCGATGGAGGTCCGCGACGTCACCATGGACTTCGGGTACGGCCACGCCTTCACCGAGTCCTCCCCCGAGGCCTACGAGCGCCTCATCCTCGACGTCCTCCTGGGCGACCCGCCGCTCTTCCCGAGCCACGAGGAGGTCGAGCTGTCCTGGAAGATCCTCGACCCGATCACGGCGTTCTGGGAGTCCAAGGGCGCCCCGGAGCCGTACCGCTCCGGCACGTGGGGCCCGGCCTCGGCCGACGACATGATGGCTCGCGACGGACGCACGTGGCGGCGTCCGTGACCGCGACCGCACCGATCTCCCGCCTGCCCCGGATCCCCGGCCGGACCTCGAACTGGAGCACCACCTCATGATCATCGATCTCCCCGAGACGACGACCAATGCGGTCAACAAGCGCCTCGTGAAGCTGCGTGACGAGGGTGGCGCCGTCGCCCTCGGACGTGTCCTGACCCTCGTGGTCCTGGCCGAGGAGGCCGACGTCGAGGACGCGGTCGCCGCGGCCAACGGCGCCTCGCGCGAGCACCCCTGCCGTGTCGTGGTCGTCGCCCCGGCCAACAAGCGCTCGACGGCCCGCCTCGACGCCCAGATCCGTATCGGCGGCGACGCGGGGGCCAGCGAGGTCATCATCCTGCGCCCCTCGGGGCCGCTCGTCGCGCACACCGACACCCTCGTGATGCCGCTCCTGCTCCCCGACGCCCCGATCGTGGCCTGGTGGCCCCGTGAGACGCCCGACAACCCCTCGGCGGACCCGGTCGGCCAGATGGCCCACCGCCGCATCACCGACGCGGTCAACGCAGGAAAGTCGCTCCAGACGCTCCAGCACCTGAGCAAGAGCCACCACCCGGGCGACACCGACCTCGCGTGGACCCGCGTCACGCTGTGGCGCGGGCTCATCGCGGCAGCGCTCGACCAGCCGCCCTACGAGTCCGTGACGGCCGTCGAGGTCGAGGGCGAGGAGCACCACCCCTCGGTCGACATCCTCGCGGCGTGGTTGGCCCAGCAGCTCCGGTGCCCGGTCCGGCTCGTCCGCCGGCGCGGCGTCGAGGGGATCACGAAGGTGACCCTCGAACGCAAGGGCGGCGCCGTCGTGCTGTCCCGGCCCGACGGGCGCATCGTGACCCTGACGCAGCCCGGCCAGCCGGACCGTCGCATCTCGCTGCCGCTGCGCCAGCTCGAGGAGTGCCTCACCGAGGAGCTGCGCCGGCTGGACCCGGACGAGGTCTACGGCGAGGTCCTCACCAAGGGCCTGGCGAGGATCGGCGAATGACGACCGACCTGGAGACCGAGACCCGCGCGCACGGGGCGCGCCTCGTCGTCGTGCACCCCGACGCGGGCGTGCTCGCCGAGGCCGTCGCCTCGCGCCTGCTGACGCGCATCCTCGACATCCAGTCCGTGCGCACCCCCGTCCACGTCGTCCTCACGGGCGGCACGGTCGGGATCCGTTCGCTCGCGGCCGTCGCGGCGCACCCCGTGCGCGACGCGGTCGACTGGACCGGCGTGCACTTCTGGTGGGGCGACGAGCGCTTCCTGCCCACCGGAGACCCCGAGCGCAACGAGACGCAGGCGCGCGAGGCGCTCCTCGACCACCTCCCGACCCTGCCCGCGCAGAACGTGCACGTCATGGCTGCGCCGGGCGAGGGCGTCAGGTCCCCCGAGGAGTCGGCGGCGCTCTACGCCGACGAGCTCTCGCGCTTCACGCCCGACGGCGCCACGCACCTCGCGTTCGACGTCCTCCTGCTGGGCATGGGGCCGGACGGGCACGTCGCGTCGCTCTTCCCGGGCAACGCCGGGCTCGCGGCCCAGGGGGCCACGACGGGAGTCCACGACTCCCCCAAGCCGCCGCCCGAGCGCGTGTCGCTGACGTTCTCCGCCATCCAGGCCGCGCAGGAGGTCTGGGTCGTCGCCGCGGGCGCCGAGAAGGCTCCTGCCGTGGCGTCCGCCCTGGCCGGGGATCCCGTCGAGACCACGCCCGCCGCGGGGGCGATCGGCACGCGGCGCACGCTGTGGCTGGTCGACCTGGCGGCGAGCAGCACCTCGTCCTGAGGTCCGGGACCGTCGGGTGCGGCCCGGCGGTCCCGGACCATCGGAAGGGGGCGGCCCGATCGCCCACGCACAGCGGGGCCCGTCCGACGACCGGACGGGCCCCGCTGTGCTGTGCTGCTCATGACGACGTGCACGCCGGACGCCGGACGGGCACCTTCCGGTCACTGCCGGGGCGCGTGCGCCCACCACCGGACCGGCAGGGCTAGCGGCGGCTACGACGGGCGCGCAGCGCGGCGAGCGCCTCGTCGAGGAGGGCCACGCCGTCCTCGTCGCTGCGGCGCTCCTTCACGTACGCGAGGTGCGTCTTGTAGGGCTCGTTGCGCAGCGCGCTCGGCGGGTTCGCCTGATCCTGCCCCCCGGGCAGACCGCAGCGCGGGCAGTCCCAGGTCTCAGGGGTGACGATCTCCACCTCGGAGGAGAAGCTGGGGCGCGTCTCGTGCCCGTTGGCACACCAGTAGGAGACCCAGATGCGCGGGGCGACGTCGCCCCGTTCCGTCTCTCCGAGCGGGCCTGCCCCGACGCGAGACCCCTTGATAGCACTGCCACCAGCCACGACTTCACTCCCCCGACTTCCGACCGGACCGTGACCCGGGCCGGTTCCACTCCCCTGCCGCCGGAGCGGCGAGGGTCAGCTGACCTTCTGGATGAGCCCCAGGAGGATGATCACGACGGTCCAGGTGATCGCGAACGTGATCGTGATGCGGTTCAGGTTGCGCTCGGCCACGCCGGAGCTGCCGGCGCTGCTCGAGATGCCGCCACCGAACATGTCCGAGAGGCCGCCGCCCTTGCCCTTGTGCATGAGCACGAGCAGGGTCAAGAAGCCGCTGGTGATGACCAGCAGGATCTGAAGAATGATGCGCAGCGCGTCCACGAGTACGTCCTTGGCTCTTTGGGTCCACGTCGAGAAGTCGAGAGGGACCGCACGGGTGTCCTGGACCGACCTGCGGGTGCAGGTGCGGCACAGAGGACAAGGGTAGGTGACGAGGGGCCGTTCCGACGAACCGTTCCGCACTGCGGGCCACGTCGCCCGGTCGTGCAGGGAACCGGCGCTCGTCCGCTCGGCTCCGACCACCGCACCAGCGGTGGCCGCGCTGCCGGGGCGCGCGTGCGGCGCGACCCGGCAGCGAGGGGAATCAGGCCCCGGTCTGGTGCGACTGGAAGCGCGCGATCTTCGCGAACTCCTCGGGGTCGAGGCTCGCGCCACCGACCAGTGCACCGTCGACGTCCTGCTCCTTCATGAGCTCGGCGATCGACGAGGACTTGACCGAACCGCCGTACAGGACGCGCACGGCGTCGGCGACCTCGGCCGAGTAGAGCTCGGCGAGCCGGGCACGGATCGCGCCCGCGACCTCCTGAGCGTCCTGCGGGGTGGCGACCTCGCCCGTGCCGATGGCCCAGACCGGCTCGTACGCGATGACGACCTTGGCGGCGTCCTCGGCCGAGAGGCCCTCGAGGGCGCCGTCGACCTGTGCGAGGGTGTATGAGACCTGCTCGCCGGCCTTGCGGATCTCGAGCGCCTCGCCCACGCAGATGATCGGGATCAGGCCGTGGGCCAGCGCGGCCTTCGACTTGGCGTTGACGAGCGCATCGTCCTCGCCGTGGTACTGGCGGCGCTCCGAGTGGCCGATCGCGACGTAGGTCACGCCCAGCTTGCTCAGGAACACGGGCGAGATCTCGCCCGTGTAGGCGCCCGAGACGTGCTGCGAGACGTCCTGCGCGCCGTAGGTCAGCTCGAGCTTGTCGGCGTCGACGAGCGTCTGCACGCTGCGGAGGTCCGTGAACGGTGCGAGCACCGTGACCTCGACGGCCGAGAAGTCGTGCTTGGCGTCCTTGAGGGCCCAGGCGAGCTTCTGGACCGTGTGGATGGCCTCCTGGTGGTCCAGGTTCATCTTCCAGTTGCCCGCGATGAGCGGGGTACGTGCATCAGTCATGGTGTGTCTACCTTCTGTGAGCCGTGAGGCTGCGGTGGTGGGGGTCAGGCCTCGAGGACTGCGAGCCCCGGGAGGGACTTGCCCTCGAGGAACTCCAGGCTCGCGCCGCCACCGGTCGAGATGTGGCTGAAGCCGGCCTCGTCGAAGCCGAGGATGCGCACGGCTGCGGCGGAGTCGCCACCACCGACGATCGTGAACGCACCGTTCGCGGTCGCGTCGACCAGAGCCTGCGCGACGGCACGCGTGCCGCCCGAGAACGCCTCGAACTCGAAGACGCCCGCGGGGCCGTTCCAGACGACCGTCTTGGCGTCGACGATCTTGCTCGCGAAGAGCTTGGCCGACTCGGGGCCGATGTCCAGGCCGATCTTGCCGTCGGGGATCGCGTCCGCGGGCACGACCTCGTAGGGCGAGTCGGCGGCGAACGAGTCCGCGGCGAGGATGTCGGTCGGCAGGACGATCTCGACGCCCGCCTTCTCGGCGTCCGCGAGGTAGCCCTTGACCGTCTCGATCTGGTCCGTCTCGAGGAGCGAGTTGCCCACCGAGTAGCCCTTGGCCGCGAGGAACGTGAAGACCATGCCGCCACCGATGAGCAGGCGGTCCGCCTTGGTCAGCAGGTTGGCGATGACACCGAGCTTGTCGGAGACCTTCGAGCCGCCGAGCACGACGACGTAGGGGCGCGCGGGGTCCTCGGTCGCCTTCTTCAGGGAGTCGACCTCCTTGAGGACGAGCTCGCCCACTGCGGACGGCAGCACCTTGGCGATGTCGTAGACCGAGGCCTGCTTGCGGTGCACGACGCCGAAGCCGTCGGAGACGTACGCGTCCGCGAGCTCTGCGAGGTCTGCGGCGAGCGCCTCGCGCTCGGCGTCGACCTTCGAGGTCTCGCGAGCATCGAAGCGGATGTTCTCGAGCAGCGCGACCTCGCCATCGCCGAGCGCGGCGACCGTGGCGCGGGCGGACTCGCCGACCGTGTCGGCTGCGAGCGTCACCGGGGCGCCGAGGAGCTCACCGAGGCGGGCCGCGACGGGGGCGAGCGAGTACTTGGCGTCCGGCTCACCCTTGGGGCGCCCGAGGTGCGCGGTCACGACGACCTTCGCACCGGCGTCGGTCAGACGCTTGAGCGTGGGGAGCGCGGCGCGGATGCGGCCGTCGTCCGTGATGGTCGTCCCGTCGAGGGGGACGTTGAAGTCCGAGCGGACGAGCACGCGCTTGCCGCGCAGGTCGCCGAGAGAGTCGATGGTCTTCATGAGCACACTCCTGGTCTGAACAGGTCGAAACAGGTCACGTCACACATGACTGCGTCCGCGTGCATGGGCGGCCAACAGGGCCGGCCACGCACGCGGACGCAGAATTCACCTCACGTCACGAAGGACGGAGATCAGAGACGAGCACCCACGTACTGCGTGAGCGAGACGAGCGAGCTGGAGTAGCCCCACTCGTTGTCGTACCAGGCGACGACCTTGACCAGGTCGCCGCTCACCTTGGTGAGCTTCGAGTCGAAGATCGAGGTGTGCGGGTCCGTGACGATGTCCGACGAGACGATGTCGTCGTCGACGTACTTGAGGACGCCCTTGAGCGGGCCCTCGGCAGCAGCCTTGACCGCGGCGTTGACCTCCTCGACCGTGACCTCCTTCGAGGCGGTGAAGGTGAGGTCGGTGGCCGAGCCCGTGATGACGGGGACGCGCATCGCGAAGCCGTCGAGCTTGCCCTTGAGCTCGGGGAGCACGAGAGCGACGGCCTTGGCCGCACCGGTCGAGGTGGGGACGATGTTCTGCGCGGCCGCACGGGCGCGACGCAGGTCCTTGTGGGGGCCGTCCTGCAGGTTCTGGTCACCCGTGTACGCGTGGATCGTGGTCATGAGACCGCGCTCGATGCCGATCGCGTCGTTGAGGGCCTTGGCCATCGGGGCGAGGCAGTTCGTGGTGCACGACGCGTTGGAGATGATGTGCTGCGTCGCGGGGTCGTACTGCTCGTGGTTCACGCCGACGACGAACGTGCCGTCCTCGTTCTTCGCCGGAGCGGAGATGATGACCTTCTTGGCGCCGGCCTCGATGTGGGCCTTCGCCTTGGTGGCGTCGGTGAAGAAGCCGGTCGACTCGATGACGATGTCAGCACCGAGCTCGCCCCAGGGCAGGTTCGCCGGGTCGCGCTCTTCGAGGGCGCGGATGGCCTTGCCGTCGACGATGATGTTGTTCTCGTCGAAGTCGACGCTCAGCGGGAAACGACCCAGGACGGTGTCGTACTTCAGCAGGTGCGCGAGCGTCTTGTTGTCCGTGAGGTCGTTGACACCCACGATCTCGATGTCCGCCCCCGACGCAATGATGGCGCGGAAGAAGTTACGTCCGATACGACCGAAGCCGTTGATACCGACGCGGATGGTCACAATGCCCTCCTCAGGGCGCGCCGGTGTTCCCGACGCACACGGTTGATGCCGAACGATCACGTACTACGGCGTACGTAGGTGGTGAACGGCGAAGTACTCCCCCACTGAATGCCTGACGGCGTGATACCCGGGAACTCGGAGGGCCTCAGCGACAGCTGCGACTCAACGGGGTCCCGAAGACCTCAGTGAAGGAGCACGTCTTTGTCACCTGACATCCCCGAGCCTATACCCAAAGCGCCCCAACACGTGACCTGAGGCCTGATCTGAGACGACCTTGCACGAAGCGTGGGAACGTGATCAAGGCCCGAGACGCACGTCACACCAGCAAGGCGGCAGCGACCGGACCGCGCCCCGGCCTGCTCGCCTCCCTCAGCGCGACGAAGGGCGCGCACCGTGCGGTGCGCGCCCCTCGTCGGCCCGGTGGGCCTGGTGCTCAGACGTCGAGCAGGTCGGGGCTCAGACCCGCCTCGGTGTCGGGGATGCCCAGCTCCGCAGCGCGCTTGTCGGCTGTCGAGAGCAGGCGTCGGATACGGCCCGCCACGGCGTCCTTGGTCAGCGGCGGCACGGCGAGCTGGCCCAGCTCCTCGAGCGACGCCTGCTTGTGCGCGAGGCGCAGCTCGCCGGCCTCGCGCAGGTGGTCTGGCAGGTCGGGCCCGAGGATCTCGAAGGCTCGCTCGACACGGGCCCCGGCCGCGACGGCAGCGCGGGCCGAGCGTCGGAGGTTGGCGTCGTCGAAGTTCGCGAGCCGGTTGGCCGTGCCGCGCACCTCGCGCCGCTGGCGCCGCTCCTCCCAGACGACCACGGTCTCGTGGGCGCCCAGCCGCGTGAGCATCGCGCTGATGGCCTCGCCGTCGCGGATGACCACCCGGTCCACCCCGCGGACCTCGCGCGCCTTGGCGGAGATGCCCAGGCGTCGCGCCGCGCCGACCAGGGCGAGCGCCGCCTCGGGCCCAGGGCACGTGACCTCGAGCGCGGACGAACGACCGGGCTCGGTCAGCGAGCCGTGGGCGAGGAACGCGCCGCGCCACGCGGCCTCGGCCTCGCCGACCCCCGCGGACACCACCTGCGGCGGGAGCCCGCGCACGGGCCGGCCACGGTTGTCGAGCAGGCCCGTCTGACGGGCGAGCGACTCGCCGTCCTTGACGACCCGCACCACGTAGCGGCTCCCCCGACGCAGACCGCCGGCCGAGACCACGATCAGCTCGCTCGTGTGCCCGTACACGTCGCTGATCGTCTGCCGGAGGCGGCGCGCGGCGATCGCCGTGTCCAGCTCGGCCTCGATCACGATGCGACCGGAGATGATGTGCAACCCACCGGAGAATCGCAGCATGGCCGAGACCTCCGCCTTGCGGCAGGAGGTCTTGTCCACCTTGAGTCGCGCGAGCTCGTCCTTCACCTGTGCCGTCAAAGCCATGGCGACATCCTCCCATCAACGAGCAACGATCGTGACCGCACTCCCCCACGAGGGTGGGCCGTCAGTGCGTCGTCGTCCCCACGTCGCCGAGGAAGCCGTCGAAGACGTCCCGCAAGGCCGCGGCGAGGCGCAGCGCGTCGTGCCGCGGGGTCCCGTCGGAACGCCCGACCTGCCGGAGCAGGAGGCGCGCGCCCATGCGCGCCGACTCGTCGGCCAGCAGCCCGATGTCCTCGACCGCGCTCGGGTCGGCGACCACGGCGTCGATCCGCAGCCCGGGCGCGTGCTTGTGCAGAGCCTCCAGGTGGTCGGTCGCCGTGAGCCCGTAGGTCTCGCCCGAGTCGCTCGAGAGGTTGAGCACGACGCAGCGCCGGGCCGCGGTCTCGTGCAGCGCGTGCGCGAGGTCGGGGACGAGCAGATGAGGCATGACCGAGGAGTACCAGGAGCCCGGGCCGAGGATCACCCAGTCCGCCGCCATCACCGCCTCGACGGCCTCGGGGCACGCGGGCGGGTCCGGCGGGACCAGGCGCAGCTGCTCGATCCGCTCGTGCGTCACGGCGACCTGGCTCTGGCCCACGATCGTCGAGAGCCCGTCCCCCGTGCGCACGTCCGCCTCGATGCCGAGCGGCACGGCGGCCATGGGCAGCACCCGGCCGCGGGCGCCGAGCAGCTTGCCGACCCAGTCGAGCCCGGCCACGGGGTCCTCCAGGAGCTCCCAGAGAGCCACGATGAGCAGGTTCCCGACCGCGTGCTGGTCCAGGTCGCCGCTCGAGGAGAACCGGTGCTGCAGGACCGCGCTCCAGGTCCGCCCCCACTCGGAGTCGTCGCACAGGGCCGCGAGCGCCATCCGGAGGTCTCCCGGGGGCAGCACGCCGAGCTCGGAGCGGAGCCTCCCGGAGGATCCGCCGTCGTCCGCGACGGTCACGACCGCGGTGATGCGGTCCGTCATGAGCCGCAGCGAGGACAGCGTCGCCGACAGCCCGTGTCCTCCACCGAGCGCCACGACCGCGGGGTTGATGAGGGACACGCCTACTCCTTGCCGAGGTCTCGGGCGGTCACGGTCACGCGCTGGCCCAGCGCCCGGAGCTTCTTGGCGAGCTCCTCCGAGACCGCGACCGAGCGGTGCTTGCCACCCGTGCAGCCGACGGCGATCGTCACGTAGCGCTTCTCCTCGGCGAGGTAGCCGGACAGGACGGGCTCGAGCGCGCTCACGTACCGGTCGATGAACTCGAGGGCCCCCGGGCGCGCCAGGACGTAGTCGCGGACGGGCTTGTCGCGGCCCGTCAGGTGGCGGAGCTCGGTGATCCAGTAGGGGTTCGCGAGGAACCGCATGTCGACGACGTGGTCCGCGTCGAGCGGGATCCCGTACTTGAAGCCGAACGAGACGATGTTGATCCGCAGCGCGTCCGGCGTGCCTTCGGCCACGGCTGCGCGGACCTCCCGCGCCAGGTCGTGGACGTTGAGGTCCGAGGTGTCGATGACGACGTCGGCGCGCTCCTCGACGCTCGCGACGAGCCGTCGCTCCTCGGCGATCCCGTCGAGGATCCGGCCCCCGCCCTGGAGGGGGTGGGGACGACGGACCTGCTCGTACCGTCGGACGAGCACCTCGTCGGACGCGTCGAGGAACAGGATCCGGTAGAAGACGCCGGCGTCCCGCAGGTGCTTGAGGACGTCGAGCAGATCGGTGAAGAACCCGCCTCCGCGGACGTCGACGACCGCGGCGATGCGCTGCACGCTCGACCCCGCGCGCGTCATCATGTCGACGAGCGGCACGAGCATCTTGGGCGGCATGTTGTCCACGACGTACCAGTCGAGGTCCTCGAGGACCGCGGCAGCACGCGTGCGCCCTGCCCCGGACATACCGGTGATGACGAGGACCTCGGCGTCCGAGCGCTCGGGCGCGGGGGTGGTCGCCTCGATCGCGGGGATTCCCTGGGGGACGGTCGTCGGCGAGGGTTCGGTGCTCATGCTCCCAGCATGCCAGCCGGTCATGCGGGGACGGCCCCGCTCGTCGCGGGGGGCGCCCCGGGCGTGTCCGATCCGCTCCGTTCCTCGCGCCCGACGGCGTCGCTCGCCGTCCCGGACCGGCTCGCGGTCGTCGCGGTGGTCGGCTGCCCGACGGTCGGTGACCCGCTCTCCCCTTCGGGGGCGGGCGGGGCCGGCTGCGGGTCGGGGCCGAGCGCGGCGACGACGGCTGCGGCCGTCGCGGCCCCCATGCCAGGCACGGTCGCGATCTCCTCGGCGGACGCGGCCCGCAGCCGCTTGAGCGAACCGAAGTGCGTGAGGAGGGACTTCTTGCGCGCGGGCCCGAGGCCGGGCACGTCGTCCAGGACCGAGACGGTCATGGCCTTGCCACGCTTCTTGCGGTGGTAGGAGATCGCGAACCGGTGCGCCTCGTCGCGCACGCGCTGGAGCAGGTAGAGGCCCTCGGAGCTGCGCTGCAGGATCACAGGGTAGTCCTCGCCGGGCAGCCACACCTCCTCGAGGCGCTTCGCGAGCCCGCACAGGGCGACGTCGTCGATCCCGAGCTCGGCGAGCGCCCGGGCGGCGGCCGCGACCTGGGGCGGACCACCGTCGACCACGACGAGGTTGGGCGGGTACGCGAAGCGTGCTGCGCGGCCCGCCGGGGCGTCGGCCCCGACCTCGCCCGACCGGGGGACGTAGCCTGCGGCCACGGCGTCCGCGTCCTGCGCAGTGTCCTCGTCAGCCCCCAGGTCCATCTCCACGTCGCTCGCCTGCGACCGGTCCGCGAGATAGCGCTTGAAGCGGCGCGTGATGACCTCGTGCATCGCGGCCGTGTCGTCGCGCGCTCCCAGGCCCTCGGGCCCACGGATCGCGAAGTGCCGGTACTCGCTCTTGCGCGCGAGCCCGTCCTCGAACACGACCATCGACGCGACCTGGTGGGTTCCCTGCGTCGTGGACACGTCGTAGCACTCGATGCGCAGCGGCGCGGTCTCGAGGCCCAGGGCCTCCTGGATCTCCCGCAGCGCCTGGCTGCGCGTGGTCAGGTCGCCGGCTCGGCGCGTGCGGTGCAGCGCGAGGGCGTGCTCCGCGTTCTTGTGCACCGTGGCGGCGAGCTCGCGCTTGTCCCCGCGCTGGGGCACCCGGACGTCCACCTTGGCGCCGCGGAGCCCCGTGAGCCAGGACACGACCTGCTCGGTGTCCGGAGGAAGGACCGGCACGAGCACCTCGCGGGGCACGACGCTCGACGACGGCGTGGAGGAGTCGCCCAACGACTCGTCGGCCGAGCCGTAGACCTGCTGGAGGAGGTGCTCGACGAGCTCCGCGTCCGTCACGTCCTCGACCTTCTCGACGATCCAGCCACGCTGACCACGGATGCGCCCGCCGCGGACGTGGAAGACCTGGACCGCGGCCTCGAGCTCGTCGCCGGCCAGGGCGAAGATGTCCGCGTCGGTCGCGTCCCCGAGCACCACGGCGTTCTTCTCCATGGCGCGCTCGAGCGCGATGATGTCGTCGCGCAGGCGTGCCGCCTGCTCGTACTCCATCGCGGCAGCTGCCTCCTTCATCTTCGCCTCGACCCGGCGGATGAACTTGGCCGTGTCGCCGGCCATGAAGTCGCAGAAGTCCTCGGCGAGCGCGTGATGGTCCTCGGGGCTGATGCGTCCCACGCACGGCGCCGAGCACTTGTCGATGTACCCGAGCAGGCACGGGCGCCCGGTCTGCTGGGCCCGCTTGAAGACCCCTGCGGAGCACGTGCGCACCGGGAAGACCCGCAGCAGGAGGTCGAGGGTCTCGCGGATCGCCCAGGCGTGCCCGTAGGGGCCGAAATACCGCGTCCCGGGGCGCTTGGCGCCGCGCATGACCTGTGCCCGGGGGAACTGCTCGCCCAGCGTCACGGCCAGGTAGGGGTAGGACTTGTCGTCCCGGTACTTGACGTTGAAGCGCGGGTCGAACTCCTTGATCCACGAGTACTCGAGCGCGAGCGCCTCGACCTCGGTCCCGACCACCGTCCACTCGACCGACGCGGCCGTGGTCACCATGGTCTGGGTGCGGTAGTGGAGGTTCGTCAGGTCCTGGAAGTAGCTCCCGAGACGTGCCCGCAGGTTCTTGGCCTTGCCCACGTAGATCACGCGACCGTGCTCGTCGCGGAACCGGTAGACACCGGGCGACGTGGGGATCTCTCCCGGGGCGGGGCGGTACGAGGACGGATCTGCCATGTCCGCCAGCCTAGGTCAGCCCACCCACACCCCGGGTGCCCCGCGACCGGACCCGTCCACCGTGACGCCCGTCACACATGCGACGGCCCGTGGCGCTAGGGTGACCGCATGGGCGCCCTTCACTCCTATGCCGCGACCGTCCGCTGGACCGGCGCAGGCCAGACCGGAACCACGACCTACACCGCGTACAGCCGCGACCACGAGATAGACCTCGCGGGTCGCCCGACGCTCCCGGGGTCCGCCGACCCGGCGTTCCGCGGAGACCCCGGTCGGTACAGCCCCGAGGAACTGTTCGTCGCGAGCCTCTCGCAGTGCCACATGCTGTGGTTCCTGCACCTCGCCTCGGCCGCGGGGATCGTGGTGCGCGAGTACTCGGACGAGGTCACCGGCACCATGCGCGTCGAGTCGGCGGGGGCCGGTCAGTTCACCGACGTCACGCTGCACCCGCACGTCGTCGTCGACGACGGGCCCCAGGTCACCGACGAGGCCGTCGCCGAGGTCCACCGCCGGGCTCACGACCACTGCTTCCTGGCCCGGTCCGTGAACTTCCCGGTGCTGCTCGAACCCGCGCCGCTGCGCACGCACGCAGCCTGACCGCCCGGCTGCGTGAGCGCGACGCCGCGCGTCAGGCGCTCTCGCGTGCGTCGTCGTCGGATGCATCCACCGACGCCTTCACGGCCGCCGAGGACTTCGAGGCCGCGGCCGTTGCCTTGCGCACCGGAGTCTTCCGAGGCGCCTTGGCAGCGGGCGCCTTGGCTGCCGCGGCCTTCTTGGGCAGCGGCGCGACCGGGATCGGGTCCCCCGGGAGCACCTCGGCGAGGAAGCGGCCCGTGTGGCTCGCGGCGACGGCCGCCACCTGCTCGGGCGTGCCCTCGGCGATGACCCGGCCTCCGCCCGATCCGCCCTCAGGACCCATGTCGATGACCCAGTCGGCGTTCTTGATGACGTCCAGGTTGTGCTCGATCACGAGCACCGAGTTGCCCTTGTCCACGAGCGACTGGAGCACCGCGAGGAGCTTGCGGATGTCCTCGAAGTGCAGTCCCGTCGTGGGCTCGTCCAGCACGTAGATGGTGCGGCCCGTCGAGCGCTTCTGCAGCTCGCTGGCCAGCTTGACGCGCTGCGCCTCGCCGCCCGAGAGCGTAGGCGCGGGCTGTCCCAGGCGCACGTACCCCAGACCGACCTCGGAGAGCGTCTTGAGATGCCGCGAGATCGTGGGCACCGCGGCGAAGAACTCCGACGCCTCCTCGATGGGCATGTCGAGCACGTCGGCGACGGTCTTGCCCTTGAAGTGCACCTCGAGCGTCTCGCGGTTGTAGCGGGCACCGTGGCAGACCTCGCACGGGACGTAGACGTCCGGCAGGAAGTTCATCTCGATCTTGATGGTCCCGTCGCCCGAGCACGCCTCGCAGCGCCCGCCCTTGACGTTGAACGAGAACCGGCCGGGTGTGTAACCCCGCACCTTGGCCTCGCTGGTCTCCGCGAAGAGCTTGCGGACGTGGTCCCAGACCCCCGTGTACGTCGCAGGGTTGGACCGCGGCGTGCGCCCGATGGGCCCCTGGTCGACGTGGACCACCTTGTCGAGGTTCTCGAGCCCGGTGATGCGCCGGTGCCGGCCGGCGACCTGCCGTGCCCCGTTGAGCTCGTTCGCGAGCACCGTGTAGAGGATCGAGTTGACGAGCGTGGACTTGCCCGAGCCAGAGACCCCCGTGACCGCGGTCAGCGTGCCGAGCGGGAAGCTCACGTCGATGCCCTCGAGGTTGTGCTCGCGCGCACCGATGACCGTGACCTGACGGCTCTTGTCCACGGGACGACGCGTCGCCGGCAGGGGGATGCTGCGGCGCCCGGCGAGGTAGGCACCCGTGACGGACTCGGGGGCCTCGAGGAGTCCCGCGTAGTCGCCCGAGTGGATCACGCGCCCGCCGTGCTCCCCCGCCCCGGGGCCGATGTCCACGATCCAGTCGGCGGCACGGATGGTGTCCTCGTCGTGCTCGACGACGATGAGCGTGTTGCCCAGGTCGCGCAGCCGGGTGAGCGTGTCGATGAGCCGCCGGTTGTCCCGCTGGTGCAGACCGATGCTCGGCTCGTCGAGGACGTACAGCACGCCGACGAGCCCCGAGCCGATCTGCGTCGCGAGGCGGATGCGCTGCGCCTCACCGCCCGAGAGGGTCCCGGCGGGGCGCTCGAGCGAGAGGTAGTCGAGGCCCACGTCGAGCAGGAAGCCCAGGCGGGCGTCGATCTCCTTGAGCACCTCGGTCGCGATGGCCTTCTGGCGTGTACCGAGCTCGAGCGAGCCGAGGAAGGCCGCGGCCTCGCGCAGCGGCAGACGGCAGACCTCGGCGATCGACTTGTCGCCGACCTTGACCGCGAGGACCTCAGGCTTGAGTCGCGTGCCCTGGCAGACGGGGCACGGCGTCTCGCGCATGTACGCCTCGTACTTCTCCTTGGACCACTCCGACTCGGTCTCGCCGTGACGGCGCTCCAGGAAGGTCACGACGCCCTCGAAGCCGGTCGAGTACTGACGCTCACGGCCCCAGCGGTTCTTGTAGCGGACGTGGACCTCGTGGTTCTGGCCGTAGAGGACGGCCTGCTGCGCGCGCTGCGGCAGGGCGCGCCAGGGCACGTCCATGGAGAATCCGAGGTCCGAGGCGAGAGCGGTCAGGACGCGGTTGAAGTACTCGGAGGAGATCTGGGCCCAGGGAGCGACGGCTCCCTCGGCGAGCGACTTCTCGTCGTCCGGGATCACGAGGTCCGGGTCCACCTCGAGCCGGAACCCGATGCCCGTGCACTCGGGGCACGCGCCGTAGGGCGCGTTGAACGAGAAGGTACGCGGCTCGATCTCGTCGAGCGTGAGCTCGTGGTCGTTGGGGCACGCACGCTTCTCGGAGAACCGGCGCTCGCGCTGCGGGTCGTCGGCGTCCGCGTCCACGAGCTCGACCACGACGAGGCCACCTGCGAGGCCGAGAGCAGTCTCCACGGAGTCCGTGAGCCGGCGCTGGACGCCCTCGCGCGAGACGAGGCGGTCGATCACGACCTCGATGTCGTGCTTGAGCTTCTTCTCGAGCGCAGGCGGGTCCGTGAGCTGGACGACCTCGCCGTCGACGCGGGCACGCGCGAACCCCTTGGACTGGAGCTCCTTGAAGAGCTCGCTGTACTCGCCCTTGCGGCCACGCACGACGGGGGCGAGGACCTGGTAGCGAGTCCCCTCCGGCAGCTCGAGGAGACGGTCGACGATCTGCTGCGGTGTCTGGGCCTGGACCTTCTCTCCGCAGACGGGGCAGTGCTGGGTCCCGGCGCGTGCGAACAGCAGGCGGAGGTAGTCGTAGACCTCGGTGATGGTCCCGACCGTCGAGCGAGGGTTGCGGTTGGTCGACTTCTGGTCGATCGATACCGCGGGCGAGAGGCCCTCGATGAAGTCGACGTCCGGCTTGTCCATCTGCCCCAGGAACTGACGGGCGTAGGCGGACAACGACTCGACGTACCGACGCTGCCCCTCCGCGAAGATCGTGTCGAACGCGAGAGAGGACTTGCCGGACCCCGACAGCCCCGTGAAGACGATGAGCTGGTCCCTCGGCAGGTCGAGGTCGACGTTGCGGAGGTTGTGCTCACGGGCACCAGCGATGACAAGGCGATTGCTCACCGAAGCATCGTATGCCTCGCCCCTGACATTCGCACACCTGTTCGAGACGCGGACGACCGGCGTCGCCCCGACCGGCGAGCCGACGGCGCGTGCGCCATGCCCCTGACCAGCACTCCGAGCCATCTGCTCGCCGTGCCAGACTTCGACGAGAGGCTCGTCACACGACCAGCCGAGCGCCGTCGGTTCAGCCACCCCGCCGGCTACCGACCGGAACAACCTGGAGGGCTCGTGGGATACACCGGAGACGTCGCGGTCGGAGGTCCGAGCGACCTGCGGGTCCTGGACGAGATCGAGGTCCGCAAGCTCGCCGTCGGGCCGTCGCACAACAACGCCTACCTCCTGACCTGCCGGAGGAGCGGAGCCCAGCTCCTGGTGGATGCTGCTGCGGAACCGGACCGGCTCGCCGAGCTCGTCCGTGAGGGCTCGCCTTCGGCCCGCCTCGACATGGTCGTCACGACGCACCGTCACCGCGACCACATCGCCGCGCTCGCGTCCCTCGTGGCGGTCACGGGAGCCACGGTCGCGGTCGGCGAACCCGACGCCGATGCCGTCACCCGTGCCACGGGGGTCGGCGTCGGCAGATCCCTGCACGACGGCGACACGCTCGTCGTCGGGCACCTCACCCTCGGGGTCGTCGCCCTGCGCGGCCACACACCTGGGTCGGTCGCGCTCGCGTACCGCGAGCCCGAGCACGCCACCGCACCCGGGGCCGTCCCCGGGCGCGCACACCTGTTCACGGGAGACTCGCTCTTCCCGGGCGGGGTGGGCAACACCGAGCAGGACCCTGGACGCTTCGCACTCCTCTACGCCGACGTCACCGAGAGGCTCTTCGACAGGTTCGACGACGCGACGTGGGTCTACCCCGGGCACGGCGCGGACACGACGCTCGGCACCGAGCGTCCCCACCTCGAGGAGTGGCGCGCACGAGGCTGGTAGCAGCGGCTGCGGACCACGGGCGGCCCGTGCCGTTCGAGGTGCTTGAATGAGCGACATGCCGATCTTCGCCGTGACCTACACGTACGCCGACAAGCCCGCCGTCCTCGACGCGTTCCGCCCCGAGCACCGTGCCTTCCTGGGCGACCTGCTCGAGCAGGGCACCCTGCTCGCGTCCGGTCCCCTCGCCCAGGACGTCGCCAACCCCGCAGGGGCGCTCCTCCTGGTCGAGGCCACCGACGAGGCGGGCGTGGCCCAGACGCTCGACGCCGACCCGTTCGCCCGGGAGAACGTCATCACGCGTCGCACGGTCCGTCCCTGGGTTCCCGTGCTCGGCCCCTGGTCCGACCGCGTCTGACCCGGGACGGCCCGCGGCTCTGCCTGCGCCGCCCTGACCTGCCCGGCACGACCGGGCCCGCCACCCGACTCAGCCCGCCCAGCACGACGGCCCGCCTCCCCGAGGGGAGGCGGGCCGTGGCCTACCGGGCCGAGCGTGCGCCGGGTGAGCCGACTAGGAGGCCACGTCGACGTCGTCGGGCACGGTCTCCGCCTTGTCCTGGCCGCGCGTGCGCAGCAGGCTCGCGACCGTCGTGACCCCGAGCGCTCCCACGATCACCACGAGCGAGAGCCAGATCGGGACCGTGGGGACGGCCTCGATGTGGTGCCCGCCGTTGATGAACGGCAGCGTGTTCTCGTGGAGCGCCTCGAGGATCAGCTTGACCCCGATGAAGCCCAGGATCACCGCCAGGCCGATCGGCAGGTAGACCAGGCGCTCCAGGAGACCACCCAGCAGGAAGTAGAGCTGACGGAGCCCCATGAGTGCGAACACGTTCGTCGTGAACACGATGAACGGGTCCTGCGTCAGGCCGAAGATCGCGGGGATCGAGTCGAACGCGAACAGCAGGTCCGTGCTGCCGATCGCGAGGAACACGATGAGCATGGGCGTGAAGAGCCTCTTGCCGTCGACCACGGTCCGCAGCCTGCCGCCGTCGTACGTCTGCGACAGGGGAAGCACCCGCCGCAGCGAGCGGATCATCCGGTTCTCCTGGTACTCCTCCGGTTCGTCCCCGCCCGCGACGAGCTTGATCGCGGTGTAGATCAGGAACGCGCCGAACAGGTAGAACACCCACACGAACTGCGCGATGATCGCCGCACCCGCCAGGATGAAGGCGCCGCGCAGCACGAGCGCCACGATGATCCCCACCATGAGGACCTTCTGCTGGTGCTCACGGGGTACGGCGAACCTCGTCATGATGATGACGAACACGAAGAGGTTGTCCACCGACAGGCTGTACTCGGTGAGCCAGCCCGCGTAGAACTCGACCGCCGGGGCGCTCCCGCCCACGAGAGCGACGAGCCCACCGAAGACCAGTGCCAGGGCGACGTAGAACGCCACCCACAGGCCGCTCTCCTTCATCGACGGCACGTGCGGGCGACGGCCCACGATCACCAGGTCGACGAGCAGGAGGACGACGAGAGACGTCAGCGACGCCGCCTCGAACCAGAACGGGAGCTCGTGCTGCATCAGTAGGTTTCCTTCTCCAGGCGACGACGGTCGCTACGGTCCTTCGCGAGGCTCGCGATCGTCGTGATCGCGAGGGTCACCACGATGAAGCCGAGCGAGACGGCGGTCGAGATCTCCGGCAGGAAGGTGATGTGCTCGCCACCGTTGATGAAGGGGATCTCGTTGGTGTGCATCGCGTGGATGAGGAGCTTGATCCCGATGAAGCCGAGGATCGCGGCCAGGCCCCACGCGAGGTAGACGAGACGGTCCAGCAGGCCGTCGATGAGGAAGTAGAGCTGGCGCAGCCCCAGGAGCGAGAACGCGTTGGCCGCGAAGACCAGGAAGGTCTCCTGCGTCAGGCCGAAGATCGCGGGGATCGAGTCGACCGCGAACAGGAGGTCGGCGCTGCCGATCGCGATCATCACGATGAGCATGGGCGTGATGTAGCGCTTGCCGGAGATGGTCGTGAACATCTTGTCCTCGACGTACGCGTCCGTCGTCGGGAAGAGGCGACGCGTGAGGCGCAGGACCGCGTTCTCCTGGTACTCCTCCTCGTCGTGCGACCGCGCGCTCTTGATCTGCGCGTAGGCCGTGTAGATGAGGAAGGCACCGAAGATGTAGAAGACCCAGCTGAAGTTCTCGATGAGCGCGGCGCCCAGGAAGATGAAGATCGTGCGCAGGACCAGGGCGATCGTGATGCCGATCAGCAGGACCTTCTGCTGGTACAGCCGCGGGACCCGGAAGCTCGTCATGATCAGGACGAACACGAAGAGGTTGTCGACCGACAGGCTCTTCTCGGTGATGTACCCGGCGAAGTACTCCCCGCCGTAGACCGAGCCGAAGTAGGCCCAGATCCCGACGCCGAAGAGGATCGCGATGCCGACGTAGCCGGCCGACCACCACGAGGCTTCCTTGAGGGTCGGGGCGTGGGGGGTACGGACATGACCCACGAAGTCGAAGGCCAGCATCGCGACGATGATGCCGATCGTCGCGGCCCACATCCAGACAGGAACATCCATCACACATACCTCCGGTACGTAGCACTGAGTACCGAAGGTCTCTTCCGCCCGTAGACGACCACCGACCGGCCCGAGGGCGGTCGCGAGAGGTAGCCGTGCTGGACCGGTGACACCGGGCCGACGATTGCGTCGACCGTGATGACGACATCACCGTGTTCGGGAATACTCCCCTTCAACCGAGCAAGCATAGGCCATCGCAGCCGCGAGTCGCCCACGCCTTCCACAACCGTCATGGGCGGCGGGATCATCCCGCCGCGCGTGCCGGCCCGCTCCTGGGGCCGGCACGCGGATCCCCGTCAGGCGGTCGCGGAGTGCATCTGACGCAGCTCCTTCTTGAGACCCGAGATCTCGTCGCGCAGGCGCGCCGCGAGCTCGAACTGGAGCTCGGCGGCCGCCCCGTGCATCTGGTCGCTCAGCTCCTGGATCAGGTCGGCGAGCTCGCCCGCAGCGACCCCGGCGAGCCGGTTGGTGGCCGCACCCGCCTTGGTCCCACCCGGCACGGGGGCCTTCCCCTTGCCCGGCTGGCGGTAGCCACCCGCGAGGAGCTCCTGCGTGTCGATGTCCTCGCGCGCCAGCATGTCCGTGACGTCGGCGATCTTCTTGCGCAGCGGCGTGGGGTCCACGCCGTGCTCGAGGTTGTACGCCACCTGCTTCTCGCGACGTCGGGTGGTCTCCTCGATCGCCTGCGCCATGGCCGGGGTGATCTTGTCGGCGTACATGTGCACCTGGCCCGAGACGTTGCGGGCCGCGCGCCCGATCGTCTGGATGAGCGACGTCCCCGACCGCAGGAACCCCTCCTTGTCCGCGTCCAGGATCGCGACGAGCGAGACCTCGGGGAGGTCCAGCCCCTCGCGGAGCAGGTTGATGCCGACCAGGACGTCGTACTCGCCCAGGCGGAGCTCGCGGAGCAGCTCGACGCGGCGCAAGGTGTCCACCTCGGAGTGCAGGTAGCGGACGCGCACGTCCCGCTCCAGGAAGTAGTCCGTGAGGTCCTCGGACATCTTCTTGGTGAGCGTCGTGACCAGGACGCGCTCGTTGCGCTCGACCCGTTCACGGATCTCGTGGAGCAGGTCGTCGATCTGACCCGTGGTCGGCTTGACCACGATCTCCGGGTCGACCAGCCCGGTGGGCCGGATGATCTGCTCGACGACCCCGTCCGACATCGAGAGCTCGTACTTGCCCGGCGTCGCCGACAGGTAGACCGTCTGCCCGATCCGTTCGACGAACTCCTCCCAGCGCAACGGCCGGTTGTCCATGGCGCTGGGCAGGCGGAACCCGTGGTCGACGAGGTTGCGCTTGCGCGACATGTCGCCCTCGAACATGGCCCCGATCTGGGGCACGGTCACGTGCGACTCGTCGATCACGAGGAGGAAGTCCTCGGGGAAGTAGTCGAGGAGCGTGTGCGGCGCCGTCCCGGCCTCACGGCCGTCGATGTGCCGCGAGTAGTTCTCGATGCCCGAGCACGACCCGATCTGGCGCATCATCTCGATGTCGTACGTGGTGCGCATGCGCAGACGCTGGGCCTCGAGAAGCTTGTTCTGCCGCTCGAGCTCGGCCAGACGCTGCTCGAGCTCGGACTCGATCGAGGTGATGGCCCGCTCCATGCGCTCCGGCCCGGCGACGTAGTGCGTGGCCGGGAAGAGGTTGACGCTCTGCTCGGAGCGCACCACGTCGCCCGTGAGCGGGTGCAGAAGGTGGATGGCCTCGATCTCGTCGCCGAAGAACTCGATACGGATCGCGAGCTCCTCGTAGACCGGGATGATCTCGACCGTGTCCCCCCGGACCCGGAACGTGCCGCGCGTGAAGGCCATGTCGTTGCGCGTGTACTGCATGGTGACGAACTGGCGCAGCATCACGTCGCGCTCGACCTGGTCGCCGACGTCGAGACGGACCATGCGGTCGACGTACTCCTGCGGCGTCCCCAGGCCGTAGATGCACGACACCGACGCCACGACCACGACGTCCCTGCGGGTCAGCAACGAGGACGTCGCAGAGTGCCGCAGACGCTCGACCTCGTCGTTGATCGACGAGTCCTTCTCGATGTAGGTGTCCGTCTGCGCGATGTACGCCTCGGGCTGGTAGTAGTCGTAGTACGACACGAAGTACTCGACCGCGTTGTTGGGCAGCAGCTCGCGGAACTCGGTGGCGAGCTGCGCAGCCAGGGTCTTGTTCGGCGCCATGACGAGCGTCGGACGCTGCAGCTCCTCGATCAGCCATGCCGTCGTCGCAGACTTGCCGGTCCCGGTCGCACCGAGCAGCACGACGTCCTTCTCCCCCGCCCGCAGGCGCTCGGAGAGCTCGGCGATGGCTGTCGGCTGGTCGCCCGAGGGTGTGTAGTCGGAGATGACCTCGAAAGGAGCGACGGTGCGCTGAAGATCGGTGACGGGTCGCATGTCTCCACGGTACGGCGAACCACCCACACGGACCTGACGGCTCCGTGCCGTGCCGCGATCCGCGCCGCGACCCGAGGCCGGACTTTCACCCGACAGGGGATTTGGCGTGTCGCAGCAGAGCGCCCTAGGGTGCCCGTAATCCTTGCTATCTCGTGCTATCCCCCGACAAAACGGACGTCGGCGGATTCGTCCGAGCTGGATTCGTACACAGAACTTACTTTCACGTCCTCGACCCCACCCCGGAGACATCGATGTTCCTCAGCACGACGCGCCGGACCCCCCGGCGCACCCTTCTCAGCGCGCTCGCCACGGGCGCACTGGCCACCGGACTGATCGGTGTCGCCGGGATGCCGGCCGCCGTCGCCGCGCCTCTGGCGACGACCCCCTTGTGCACGCCGTCGAGCACCCTCCCGGGAATCACGACCGGTGGCCCCGCCTTCACCGACGAGGGCGTCGCGGTCTTCGTCGGGGGCGACTACGCGGCCCGCGCGGGAGCGGCTGAGTCCGAGGGTGTGCTCCTCGCGGGAGGAACGGTCGACATCGCCACGGGCGGACTGATGAACTTCGGCCGCGCAGGCGGCGGATCGCAGATCGTCCCGCCCGGCGGGAGCGACATGATCGTCGCGGGCGCCGGCGTCTCGGTCTCGAGCGGCCGCATCGACGTCGGGCACGGCATCGCCAAGGGGGGCAACGTCACGGCCACGCGCTCGATCGACGGGACCATGGAGCTCAACGGCGGCGCCCGGAAGCCGAACAGCTCGGCGCCCGCGCAGAGCGTCGCGGCCACGAGCTCCCTGCTCAGCTCGACCTCGGCCGACCTCGCCGCCCTCCCCGCGACGGGTTCGCTCGGGACGAAGGACGGCTACGCCTCGCTCACGGGCGACGGGACCAGCGCCACGCAGGTCTTCTCCCTGTCGGCCCAGGAGCTCAAGAAGACGAACGGCACGCTCGTCTTCGCGAACGTCGGCGCCTCGGCTCCGATCGTCGTCAACGTCTCGGGCAGCAGCGTCGACTTCACGATGGTCCACACCGCGGCAGAGTCGATCGGCCAGCGGATCGACACCTTCGCCGCCTTGGGGGCGTGGGCGCCCCGCATCCTGTGGAACTTCCCCGACGCCACGTCGCTCGCCCTCTCGGGCAACAGCCAGACCGTCGGATCGATCCTCGCCCCGAAGTCCTCGGTCAAGGTCGTCCAGAGCACCAACACCAACGGCCGGCTCTGGGTCGGCGGTGACCTGACGTTCGGCGGGAACGGCGGCAGCGGGCTCGAGCACCACAACTACCCGTGGATCGGCCTGACGTCGCTCGGGTGCGACCCCGAGCCGCCGACGAACCTCGTCGTGCCCCCGGCACCGGACGAGCCCACGATCCCCGAGGTCCCGGACGCCGAGGAGACGCCGGCCCCCGCACCGTCCGAGAGCGTCCCCTCGGAGGAGAAGACCACCACGCCCGCCGAGAAGGTCGCCGCGCCGGGCGAGACCCCCACCTCGGGGACGGCGGGGTCCACCACTCCCCCGGCCGCGGCCGAGGCGAAGGAGGAAGGCGGGCTCGCGAGCACGGGGGCTCGCACAGCGCTCGTCGTCGCGATCTCCGTCGCGCTCCTCGGCGCCGGTGCCGGCCTCGTCGTGATGGCTCGCCGCCGCGCCACGAGCTGAGCACCGCTCTGCCGTTCGGCACCTGACACGCCACGGGCCCCAGGGTGATCCCTGGGGCCCGTGGCGTGTCCGTCGGCACAGCCGCTCGACAGCGCGGACGGCTCGTCGACGCCGGAGCCGTCGAGGTCCGGAACCGCCAGCCTTCAGCGCGCTCAGTGCTCGGCGCCCGCCGCGACACGCACCACGTCGTCGCCCACCCCGAGCGACCCGTCGAGGTCTGCCCGGGCGGTCTCGACGACGACCCGCAGGGCCGTGACGGTCGAGGCCAGCGGCAGGGACTCGCCGTCGGGCACGTGCACGAACCCCGACCGCACCCCCTCCCGACCCGACGTCCCGTGCATGAGCGCAGCGAAGGTCGCGTTGCAGACGTAGGTCCCGGCGGTGCTGGACACCTCCACGGGTATCCCGGCCGCACGCACCGCGACCAGGCTCGCCTTGAGCGGGAGCCCCGTGAACCAGGCCGCGGGCCCGTCCGCGACGACCGGCTCGTCCACCGGGGCGGAGCCCGCGTTGTCCGGGATCCGTGCGTCGATCACGTTGATCGCGACTCGCTCGAGGCGGACCGCGTTCGTCCCGCCCGCGAGCCCGACCGCGATCACGACCCGGGGCTCGTACCGCTCGATCGCGGCCCGGAGGGCGGGCCACGCCCCGTCGAACGTGCAGGGCAGCTCCACGGCGACCAGTGGCTCGTCACCGTCCCACGCGTCGCGCAACGCGCTCACGGCCTGCCAGGAGGCGTTGGTCGAGGCGCCGTCGAACGGCTCGAACCCCGAGAGCAGGATCGTCACGCGAGCTCCTCCGCGGTCTCCTGGACGATCCGCTCCCACAGCGCGTCGACCTCGGCCCGCAGCGTCTCGGGCGCTCCGCTGCCGTCGAGCGTCACGTCGGCCGCAGCGAGCCGCTCCCCGTCGGTGGCCTGCGCGGCGATGCGTGCGCGCACCTCGTCCTCGCTCATGCCGCGGGACTCGACGAGGCGTCGGACGCGGACGTCCTCGGGGGCGACGACCACGGCCACGAGGTGGAAGGACTCGGCCTGACCGGTCTCGACGAGCAGAGGGATCGCGTGCACGACGACGGCGCGGGGGTCGCGCGCGGCCACGAGCGCCTCGCGCTCGGCCGACAGGCGACGCACCTCGGGGTGCACGATCGCGTTGAGCCGGGCCCGCGCCGCGTCGTCGCTGAAGACGATCGTCCCCAGGTGAGCGCGGTCGAGCGTGCCGTCCGGCGCGAGCACGGTCTCGCCGAACGCATCGACGACCTCGGCGAGGCCCACGGTCCCGGGTGCGACCGCGTCACGCGCGAGCACGTCGGAGTCGATGACGCACGCCCCGAGCTCGGCGAAACGGTCGAGGGCCACGGACTTTCCTGCTGCGATCCCGCCGGTCAGGCCTACGCGAAACATGGGTCCATCCTGCCAGTCATGGCCGGTGCGCACGCCCTGAGACCTGGTCCGCCTCACCGGCCACCGCGCGGAGCAGGCGCAGCAGCTCGTGCCGGTCGTCCTCGCCCAGGCGGGCCAGGAGGGTCCCTGCGCTGGTCTCACGCTCGGCGGCGACCTGCGCGAGCGTCTGGCGGCCCGCCTCGGTGAGCTCGACGAGCGTGGCGCGACGGTCGGTCGGGTCGGGGAGCCTGCGTACGAGGCCGGCCGCCTCGGCGTCGTCGACCTTGGACGTCACGGAGCGCGGGGCGACGTCGAGCATGCCCGCGAGCGCGCTGGGGCGCTGGGGTCCGTCGCTGTGCGCGAGCGCGCGCAGCATGCGGAACTGCCCCGGGGTCGTCCGAGCACGCCCCAGCCGCTCCCCTGCCTCGCGGCGTACGCTGCGCATCGCGGCGTGCAGGAGGGTGAGGAACTCGGCGTTCTCGGCGTCGAAGTCTGTCGTCACAGGCACGAGACTAGCCGTCGTGCGACATATTGTGAACCAACTCATGGTGAGGTAGGCTCACTACCGGCGTCGAGGCTCCTCCTCCGCCGCTCCCTCCGACCCTCTGGAGGCCACGTGTCCTTCCCCTCACCCTTCGGCGGCGGCTCCGGCATGCGCACCTTCCGCCAGGACTCCTCGATCACCAAGCAGCGCCTGCACCGCGGGACCGTCCGGCGGATCCTCGGCTTCGCCCGCCCCTACAAGGCGCAGCTCGCCGTGTTCCTCGTGCTCATCGCGCTCAACGCCGCGGCGGGCGCGGTCACCCCGCTCCTCTTCAAGGCCCTCATCGACGACGGCATCACTGCGGGCAGGGTGGACGTGGTCGTCCGGATCGCTCTCGTCGTCGCGCTCCTCGCCCTCGTCTCAGGAGTCCTGAGCGTCGGCGAGCGCTGGTACTCGGCGCGCGTGGGCGAAGGCCTCATCTTCGACCTGCGGACCGCGGTGTTCGACCACGTCCAGCGCATGCCGCTCGCGTTCTTCAGCCGCACCCGCACCGGAGCCCTGGTCCAGCGCCTCAACGGGGACGTCCTCGGAGCCCAGCAGGCCTTCACCTCGACGTTGTCCAACGTCTTCTCGAACCTGCTGACCGTGGTGTTCGTGCTCGCGGCGATGCTCTCCATGTCGTGGGAGCTCACCCTCATCGCGCTCGCGCTCCTGCCCGTGTTCGTCCTGCCGGCGCGCTGGGTCGGCCGCAGGCTCGCGGGCATCACGCGCGAGAGCTACGCCCTCAACGCCGACGCCGCGCAGATGATGAACGAGCGCTTCAACGTCGCGGGCGCCCACCTCGTGAAGATCTTCGGCCGCCCCGAGCAGGAGTCCGCGACCTACGCCGAGCAGGCCGGACGCGTGCGCGACATCGGCGTGACCTCGGCCATGTACGCGACGGTCTTCCGCGTGGCCCTGACGACCGTCGCCTCGGTCGCCGTCGCGATCGTCTACGGGCTCGGTGGCGTCATGGCCATCCGGGGGACGCTCACCGTCGGCGTGGTCGTGGCCCTGACCGCGTACCTCGCACGCCTCTACGGCCCGCTCACCGCGCTGTCCAACGTGCAGGTGGACGTCATGACCGCACTCGTCAGCTTCGAGCGGGTGCTCGAGGTCCTCGACCTCGAGCCGTCCGTCACGGACGCCCCGGACGCGGGCGACCTGTCCGACGACGTCGCTCTCCACGGCGCGACGCTCGCCCTCGAGCACGTCACCTTCCGCTACCCGGGCGCCGCGGACGTCTCGCTCGCGTCGCTCGAGGCCGTGGCGACCGAGTCCTCGGACCCGACGACCGACACGCTCACCGACGTCTCGTTCGCCGTGCCCGCGGGCGCGATGGTCGCGATCGTCGGCCCTTCAGGGGCGGGCAAGACCACGATCTCGCAGCTCGTCACGCGCATGTACGACCCGACGGGCGGGTCCGTGCGCATCGCGGGCCGCGACCTGCGCGACGTGACGCAGCGGTCGCTGCAGGACACCGTGGGAGTCGTCTCCCAGGAGGCGCACCTGTTCCACGACACCATCGCCGGCAACCTCCGGTACGCGAGGCCCGCGGCCACGGACGCCGAGCTGTGGACCGCCCTGCGGCAGGCGCACGTCGCCGACCTCGTCGAGTCGCTCCCGGCCGGCCTCGAGACCGTGGTCGGGGACCGCGGCTACCGCCTCTCGGGTGGCGAGCGCCAGCGCCTGGCCATCGCCCGGCTGTTCCTCAAGGCCCCCTCGCTCGTCGTCCTCGACGAGGCGACGGCGCACCTCGACTCCGAGTCCGAGGCCGCCGTCCAGCTCGCCCTGGACGCGGCGCTGCAGGGACGCACCTCGCTCGTGATCGCGCACAGGCTCTCGACGGTCCGGCAGGCCGACATGATCGTCGTGCTCGACCAGGGACGCGTCGTGAGCACCGGGACCCACGCCGAGCTCCTGGCGCACGGCGGGCTCTACGCCGAGCTGTACCGGACGCAGTTCGCGACGGACGGCGACGGTTCTGCGCGCGTCGGGGCGGCCGGGACCGTCCGTCCCGACGGTCTCTCGATCTCTGCGCACGAGGAGAACGTGGTCGCCTGACGCACCCTCGGGCGGACCGCCCGAGGACTCACGCGAACCGGCCGAGCCACAGTCCTGCCAGTGCGAGGGCCGCGATGGTCTCGCCGTCGCGGATCGTCCCGTCGGCGACCATCCCGAGGACCTGACCGAAGGGCAGGGCCTCGACGCGAGAGATCCCCTCCTCGGCCTGGTCGGTCGAGGGGGCGCTCCCCTGTTGCCCGAGCACGGCCCCGTCGGAGCCGTGGGCGGCGTCCGGCACGGGCGGGAAGCCCGTCAGCCCTCGAGCCACGAACACGTGCTCGGGGGCCTTCGCCACCCCGTTGAGGGCGTCCATGCCTCCGACGCGCACCCACTCGCCGGCCCGGAGCCCGGTCTCCTCGAGGAGCTCGCGCCGGGCCGCGACCAAGGGGTCCTCGCCGTCGGTCGCTCCGGCCGGGACCTCGGTCGAGACGGCTCCGGTCGCATATCGGTGCTGGGTCACGAGCACGACCTCGTCGGCGTCGGTGAGGGCCACGACGAAGACCGACGGCCACCGCATCTCGACCACCCCATAGATCCCGGGCGCCCCGTCCGGACGGACGACCTGGTCCTCCCGAACCCTGATCCACGGGTTCTCGTACACGGTCCTGGTGCTCTGGGTGGTCCACGGCATCGTCACACCCTAGGCGACCTGGCGCGCGGCGCCCAGGAGCCCCAGACACGACAGGACCCGCCACCCGAAGGTGGCGGGTCCTGTCAGAAGATCACCCTGGCCGCGAGGCCAGGAGGAGATCAGTTACCCGTGAGCTTCTCGCGCAGAGCGGCGAGCGCCTCGTCCGAGGCCAGCGTGCCGGCAGCCTCGTCCTGGACCGGGGTCGAGGAGTAGGTCGCTGCAGAGCTGGTGGACTCGCCCGAGGTGACGGCCTCGTCGTCGGCCTTGAGAGCCTCGGCGACCTGCTTGCGGTGAGCCTCCCAGCGCTCGTGGGCCTTCGCGTACTGCGACTCCCACGTCTCGCGCTGAGCCTCGAAGCCCTCGAGCCACTCGTTGGTCTCGGGGTCGAAGCCCTCGGGGTACTTGTAGTTCCCCTGCTCGTCGTACTCGGCAGCCATGCCGTACAGCGCGGGGTCGAAGTCGTCCGACTCCGGGTCCACGCCCTCGTTGGCCTGCTTGAGCGACAGCGAGATGCGACGACGCTCGAGGTCGATGTCGATGACCTTGACGAAGACCTCGTCACCGACGTTGACGACCTGCTCGGGCAGCTCGACGTGGCGGACAGCCAGCTCGGAGATGTGCACGAGGCCCTCGATGCCGTCCTCGACGCGGACGAACGCACCGAACGGAACGAGCTTCGTGACCTTGCCCGGCACGACCTGACCGATGGCGTGCGTGCGAGCGAAGGTCTGCCACGGGTCCTCCTGCGTCGCCTTCAGCGACAGGGAGACGCGCTCGCGGTCGAAGTCGACGTCCAGGACCTCGACCGTGACCTCCTGGCCCACCTCGACGACCTCGGAGGGGTGGTCGATGTGCTTCCAGGACAGCTCGGAGACGTGCACCAGACCGTCGACGCCGCCGAGGTCCACGAACGCACCGAAGTTGACGATCGAGGAGACGACACCGGGGCGGACCTGGCCCTTCTGCAGCGTCTGCAGGAAGGTCGAGCGAACCTCGGACTGCGTCTGCTCGAGCCACGCACGACGCGACAGGACGACGTTGTTGCGGTTCTTGTCGAGCTCGATGATCTTCGCCTCGATCTCCTTGCCGACGTACGGCTGGAGGTCGCGGACGCGACGCATCTCCACCAGCGACGCGGGCAGGAAGCCGCGCAGGCCGATGTCGAGGATGAGGCCGCCCTTGACGACCTCGATGACGGTGCCGGTGACGACGCCGTCCTCTTCCTTGATCTTCTCGATCGTGCCCCAGGCACGCTCGTACTGAGCGCGCTTCTTGGAGAGGATCAGGCGACCTTCCTTGTCCTCCTTCTGGAGGACGAGGGCCTCGACTGCGTCACCGACCTTGACGACGTCCCCGGGGTCCACGTCGTGCTTGATGGACAGCTCGCGGGAGGGGATGACGCCCTCGGTCTTGTAGCCGATGTCGAGGAGAACCTCGTCGCGGTCGACCTTGACGATCGTGCCTTCGACAATGTCACCGTCATTGAAGTACTTGATGGTGGCGTCGATGGCGGCAAGGAAGTCCTCTTCGGTGCCGATGTCGTTGATGGCAACCTGAGGTGCGGACTTCGCGGGGGTGGAGATGGTCATTGAGTTCGATGCTCCGATGCGGACAGGAAGTAGTTCGGATAGGGATGCTGCTGTGGTGGTCACCACCGGTGACCTCCGCTCCGAGCACGGAACGGTCCCACCACGACGGACACGGATCGGCGTCACGTCTCAGGTAGAAGGTAGGGCGGTAGGCGCACTGCACCGTCAGACATCTTATCGACGGAATGGCGCAGGGGTCAAAGGGAGATTCTCGCGTTCACCCCCGAGCGCGGGAACACGCCCGCCCGACGACGCACGACGGCCGCCCGTGGTCCCACGGACGGCCGTCGTGCAGTGCGCGTGCGCCGGTCAGGACAGCGCGTGCGCGACCCGCAGCAGCTCCGCCGGGACGTGCTTGACCTTGCCGGCGATCTCGTCGAGCGGCACCAGGACGACGCTCTCCCCGCGCAGCGCGGTCATGACCTTCGACTCGCCGCGCGAGATGGCGTCGACCGCGGCCACACCGAAGCGGCTGCCGAGGATGCGGTCCGTCGGCGTCGGCTCCCCGCCGCGCTGGACGTGCCCGAGGACCGTCAGGCGCGTGTCGAACCCCGTCCGCTTGGCGATCTCCGCCGAGACGCGCTCGCCGATCGACCCCGCGATGATCTCGCCGTACTTGCCGAGCTCCTGCGTGAAGTTCATGCTGCTGCCCTCGCGCGGCACGGCCCCCTCGGCGACGACCACGATCGAGAAGTTGGCGTGAGCACGGTGGCGGTGACGCAGGAACTTCTCGATGGCGTCCATGTCGAACGGGTCCTCGGGCGCAAGCACGACCTCGGCGCCACCGGCGATGCCCGCGTTCACCGCGATCCAGCCCGCGTGCCGGCCCATGACCTCGACGACCATGACACGGTTGTGGCTCTCCGCGGTCGTGTGCACACGGTCGATCGCCTCGGTCGCGATGTTGACGGCCGTGTGGAACCCGATCGACAGGTCGGTGCCCTCCACGTCGTTGTCGATCGTCTTGGGGATCGCGACGATGTTCACACCCGCGTCGGCGACCTTGCTCGCCGCGTGCAGCGTGCCGTCGCCCCCGATGCAGATCATGGCGTCGAGGCGCTCGGCCTCGACCGTGGCCAGGACCGCGTCGATCCCGCCGTCGGAGGCGTGCGGGTGAAAACGCGCCGTACCCAGGAGGGTCCCGCCGACCGGGAGCACGTTGCGGATGTCCTGGCGCCCGAGCGGGATGATGTCGCCGTCGACGACACCCTTCCACCCGTTCCGGAACCCGATGATCGTGTGTCCGTACTCGCCCATCCCCTGCTTGACGACGGCCCTGATGGCCGCGTTCAAACCGGGGCAGTCCCCGCCACCTGTGAGCAGACCGATGCGCAACTCGAACCTCGTCTCGTGATGAGTGATCGTCGGAAGGCGGACCAGCGCCATCGCTCGACCGACCAGCCCCTACCCTATCGACCACCTGGGCGGATGCTGACGCGCGCCCCTCGTCGCGAGACGATAGATGCATGACGGATGAGACGATCGGATCGGTCGGGTACCGGGACGTCCCGGCGGAGCAGGGCGGCGCCGCGGGTCGCACCTGGTGGGACGCCAACGCCGAGGAGTACCTCGACGAGCACGGGGACTTCCTGGGGGCGGTCGACTTCTGCTGGTGCCCCGAGGGGCTCCGCGAGGCCGACGCGCACCTCCTGGGAGACCTCGACGGGCGCCGAGTGCTCGAGGTGGGCGCGGGCGCCGCGCAGTGCTCGCGCTGGCTCGCCGCGCGCGGTGTCGCGGTCGTCGCGACCGACGTGTCGGGCGGCATGCTGGGCAGAGGGGCCGCGCTCAACGCCTCGACCGGGGTCCCGGTCCCGCTGGCCCAGGCGGACGCCCGGCGTCTCCCGTTCGCCGACGCGAGCTTCGACGTCGCCTTCACCTCGTTCGGCGCCATCCCCTTCGTGCCCGACGCCGGCGCGATCCACCGCGAGGTCGCTCGCGTCCTGCGTCCCGGGGGTTCGTGGGTCTTCTCGGTGACCCATCCGCTGCGCTGGGCCTTCCCCGACGACCCGAGCACGCACGGGCTGACGGCGAACCGCTCGTACTTCGACCGTCGCCCCTACGTCGAGACCGACACCGCCGGGCGCGTCGCCTACGCCGAGTACCACCGCACGTTCGGCGACCACGTCCGCGAGGTCGTCGCCGCCGGACTCCTGATCGAGGACGTCGTGGAGCCCGAGTGGCCGGCCGACAACCAGCAGGTCTGGGGCGGCTGGGGGCCGGTGCGGGGCGCGTACCTGCCCGGTACCGCGATCTTCCGGACCCGCAGCGCAGGCTGACCCACGGGCGGCCGTCGCAGCGAGGGGCGTCAACCAGGGTTGACGACTCGTCGGACGTCAACCTATGTTGACAAGGTGGCGGCTGCTCGCCACCTGGACCGGGGAGACCCGCCACCGGAGGAACCGATGAAGGAGCCCGACATGACGATGCTCGTCCGCGCGGCCGACGACGACGACCCGCTGCGTGCGCTCGCGGCGCTCCGCGACCTCCGGGACGAGGCCGACCGGCGCGAGGCGCTCGTCGTCCGCCGCGCGAGGTCCCGCGGTATCCCCTGGGCGGCGATCGCGACAATCCTCGGGGTCAGCCGCCAGGCCGTCCACAAGAAGTACGGCGGCTCGCGCTTCACGCGGTCCTGAGCATCCGACGGCGCAGGGCCGCCCGCTGACAGCGGACGGCCCTGCGCTCTCCCGCCGACGGCGGACCGGGTGTCAGTGGCCGGCGTCGTGCCAGGTGCGCCCTGCGCCCACCGAGACGTCGAGCGGCACCGAGAGCTCGGCTGCGGCGCCCATCTCGCGGCGCAGGAGCTCCTCGACGGTGTCCCGCTCCCCCGGTGCGACCTCGACCACGAGCTCGTCGTGGACCTGGAGCAGCAGGCGCGAACGGAGGTCCTGCTCGTCGATCGCGCGCTGGACGCCCAGCATCGCGACCTTGATGATGTCGGCGGCGCTGCCCTGGATGGGGGCGTTGAGCGCCATGCGCTCGGCCATGTCGCGGCGCTGACGGTTGTCGCTCGTGAGGTCCGGCAGATAGCGGCGACGCCCCAGGATGGTCGCGGTGTAGCCCGTGACCCGGGCCTCGTCGACGACGCCCGTGAGGTAGTCGCGCACGCCGCCGAAGCGCTTGAAGTAGTCGTCCATGAGGCCCGCGGCCTCACCCACCGAGATGTTGAGCTGCTGCGAGAGGCCGAACGAGGACAGACCGTAGGCGAGGCCGTACGACATGGCCTTGATCTTGGAGCGCATGGCGGGGGTGACCTGGTCCGTCGGGACGTCGAACACGCGCGAGCCCACGTAGCTGTGCAGGTCCTCGCCGGAGCGGAACGCCTCGATGAGGCCCTCGTCTCCCGAAAGGTGCGCCATGATCCGCATCTCGATCTGGCTGTAGTCCGCGGTCAGCAGGGTCTCGTAGCCCTCACCCACCACGAACGCCCGGCGGATCCGCCGGCCGGCCTCGGTGCGGATGGGGATGTTCTGCAGGTTCGGGTCGGTCGAGCTGAGCCGCCCGGTCGCCGCGATGGTCTGCTGGAACGTCGTGTGGATGCGCCCGTCGGGGGCGACCGACTTGAGCAGCCCCTCGACCGTCTGGCGCAGGCGCGTGGCGTCGCGGTGCGCGAGCAGGTGCTCGAGGAACGGGTGGCCCGTCTTGGCGAACAGGTCCGCGAGGGCTGCCGCGTCCGTGGTGTAGCCGGTCTTGATCTTCTTGGTCTTGGGCATGCCCAGCTGGTCGAACAGAACCTCCTGGAGCTGCTTGGGCGAGCCCAGGTTCACCTCACGCCCGATCACGTCGTACGCCTCGGTCGCGGCGGTCGCGACGAGCTCGCTGAAGTGCTTCTCGAGCTCGGTCAGGTACTCGACGTCCGCGGCGATGCCGCGCGACTCCATGCGGGCGAGCACGTCGACGAGGGGCAGCTCGAGGTCCTTGAGCAGGTGGTCCGCGCCGCGGTCCCGCAGCTCGCCCACGAGCACCTCCGAGAGGTCGAGGACTCCTGCTGCGCGCACCGCGTCCCGCTTGTCCTCGCCCGAGCCGTCGAGCGAGAGGTCGAGCGCTCCCTGGGGCTCGTCGTCGACCGCCTCGACCCGCAGCTCGCGCTTGAGGTGACGGATCGCGAGGTCGCCCAGGTCGTAGCCCCTCTGGTCCGGGTGGCACAGGTACGCCGCGAGCTCGGTGTCGAAGACCACGCCCTGCAGGTCGAACCCGCGTGCCGCGAGCTCGTGCCACGTGGCCTTGGCCCCGTGGACCACCTTGGGTGCGTCGGTGTCCGCGAGCCACGCGGACAGGGCCTGCTCGTCGACGACCGCGACGTCGGCGAGGTCCACCGCGACCGCTGCGGCGCCGTCGTCCGCGACCGCGAGCGACCACGCGTCCCCGCCCACCGGGGCGGCCTTGCCAGCGACCACGAGGCCCACGGGGCGCTCCTTGCGGGACGTGAGCCAGCCGCCGAGCTCGCCCTGCGCGAGCACGGCGAGCGAGACGTCGAAGCCCTCCTCGACGTCCTCCTCGCCCTCCGGGGCGAGCGCGAACAGGCGCTCGCGCAGGGCCGTGAACTCCAGGGCGTCGAACACGCGGTGCATGGCCTCGCGGTCCCACGGCTGGACCAGCAGGTCGTCGGGGCCCAGCGGGAGCTCCATGTCCGTCAGCAGCGCGTTGAGCTGACGGTTGAGCCGCACCTGGTCGAGGTTGGCCCGCAGGTTCTCCCCCGCCTTGCCCGTGATCTTGTCGGCCGACTCGAGCACGCCGTCCAGGCCGTCGTACGCATTGATCCACTTGGCGGCCGTCTTGGGGCCCACGCCCGGGATGCCCGGAAGGTTGTCGCTCGTCTCACCGACGAGGGCCGCGAGGTCCGGGTAGCGCTCGGGGGGGACGCCGTACTTCTCGAGAACCGCGTCCGGGGTCATGCGCGCCAGGGTCGAGACGCCGACCTTGGGGTAGAGCACGGTCACGTTCTCGTCGACGAGCTGGAACGAGTCCCGGTCGCCCGAGCAGACCAGGACCTCCATTCCCGCAGCCGCCGCCTGCGTCGCGAGGGTCGCGAAGATGTCGTCCGCCTCGTAGTTCTCCTTCTGCAGGACCGGGATGTTGAGCGTCGCGAGGATGTCCTTGATGAGCGGGACCTGCCCCTTGAAGGGCTCGGGGCTCGCGTCGCGCGTGCCCTTGTAGGTCGGCAGGACCTCGGTGCGGAACGAGGCGCGCCCGGCGTCGAACGCGACTGCGACGTGCGTCGGCTTCTCGTCGCGCAGCAGGTTCGTCAGCATCGAGACGAACCCGTAGACGGCGTTCGTCGACTGCCCCGTGGTCGTCGAGAACTTCTCGACCGGCAGGGCGAAATAGGCCCGGTAGGCCATCGAGTGTCCGTCGATCAGCAGGAGGCGAGGTCGCGAAGTGGTGGTCACGAGTGCAAACCTATCCGCTATGACTGACACGCACGGAGCCGAGAGCCCGACCACCTTCCCCGACGACGCGGCACTCGCGGCGCTGCGGGCCAGCACCGCGGGCACACTCATCGAACGCATGGGCATCACGCTCGTCGAGGTCGCGCCCGACCGCGTCACCGGCAGCATGCCGGTCGCGGGAAACACCCAGCCGGCGGGGCTCCTGCACGGCGGCGCCTCCGTGGTCCTCGCCGAGACCCTCGGGTCGATCGCGGCGCAGATCCACGCGGGCGAGGGGCGCGCGGCCGTGGGCATCGAGATCAACGCCACGCACCACCGGGGGGTGCGTTCAGGGGCGGTGCACGGCGTCGCGACGGCTCTGCACCTGGGGCGGACGACCGCGAGCTACGAGATCGTCGTGGTCGACGACGAAGCCCGGCGCGTCTGCACGGCCCGGCTCACGTGCATGGTGCTCGACGGCCGCTGACCACTGCAACGAGAGAGGCCCGGCGCGAAGTTCGTCCTTCGCGCCGGGCCTCTCGTGGTCTCCGGCTGGGTCAGCGGGCCGCGGTCTCGCTCACGAGCGGGGCCGTCGACTCGCGGAGGTCCTCCTGGAAGGCACGCAGGTCGACGGGGCCGGTCTGCCCCTCGGTCCGGGCCTTGCGGCGGCGGGCGATGAGGTCCTCGAGACCACGGGTCCCGCGACGCGAGGTGCCCGAGTCCGCCGCGAGGCGGCGCTGGAGCACCGACGTGGAGACCACACGGTGACCGGCGGCCGGCGCGAACCCGAGCCGGGCGAGGAAGCGCTGGACGCCGCGCGAGCCCGGGATGGGCACGGAGAAGACGTCGACCGCGCCGGTCTGGGCCGCGAGCTCGGCCGTCGCGGTGAGCAGCGCGTGCCCGACCCCACGACGGCGCGCGTCCTGCGAGACGTAGAGGGCCTCGATGTAGAGGCTCGGCTCGTCGTTGAAGATGTGCGGCTCGAGGGCGCGGGCGAGGAGGAACCCGACGGGGACGTCGTCCTGGAAGGCCACGAGGATCGATCCGCCCGGGACCGCGAGGAGGACGCTCAGCTGGCGGACGAGCTTGGACTCGTCCGAGAGGCAGACCTGGGGGCCCGCGGCTGACTCACGACGCGCCTCGGCACACAGCACGGCGACGCCAGGAAGGTCGTCGCCGACCGCAGGCCTGACCACAACTGCTGCACGCACGTGGAACCTCCTCATAGGATCCTCCGACCTCGGAGCACCCCGGTGGCAGACGAGCTACCTGCCACCGACGAGCGCCCCCGGTCATCGATCGACTGATGCTTCGTGAGTGCCCGGTTCGTCGAACTGGACACCTGTCCATGACGATAGCCTTGTTGAGCGTCCCGAACAAAGGGGCAGTTCACAGGCCGATCCCGGGCGATGACCATGCCGGATCAGGCGCCGCCGACCTGCTCGATCACGGCGTCCGCGACCTCACGCATGGTGAGGCGACGGTCCATCGAGGTCTTCTGGATCCACCTGAACGACTCGGGCTCCGACAGCCCCATCTTGGTCATGAGCAGGCCCTTGGCGCGGTCGACGCGCTTGCGGGTCTCGAAGCGCTCGGCCAGGTCCGCGACCTCGGACTCGAGGGCGCTGATCTGCGAGTAGCGGGAGATCGCGATCTCCACGGCGGGCAGCAGGTCCGAGGGGCTGAACGGCTTGACGACGTACGCCATGGCTCCTGCGTCGCGTGCGCGCTCGACGAGCTCCGTCTGGGAGAAGGCGGTCAGCAGGACGACGGGCGCGACGTGCGCCTTGCCGATCCGCTCGGCGGCCGAGATGCCGTCCAGCTCGGGCATCTTGACGTCCATGACGACGACGTCCGGCTTGAGCTCGAGGGCCAGCTTGACCGCGGTCTCACCGTCGCCCGCCTCCCCGACGACGTCGAAACCTGCCTCGCGGAGCGTCTCGACGACGTCCATGCGGATCAGGGCCTCGTCCTCGGCGACGACCGCTCGACGAGCAGGACGGGCGCCCGACGGCGCGGGCGCGGCCTCGGCCACGGCGCTCGGTTCGGGCTGGATCAGGGGGGGCAGGTCGAGCGGTGCCGTGGCATCGGGCTGCGCGTTGTCGTCACTCACGTCCCTCATCGTAGTGGGAGAACACCCCGGGCGCCCCGCTGGACGGGTGTGATTCTCGTTTCGTCCCGGTTCTGTGGTTCGATGGTCCACGCACCGCAGCGGGCCCCTTGAGGTCCCCTGACGGTCGATGCCCCGGTAGCCCAACCGGCAGAGGCGTTCGGCTCAAACCCGATCCAGTGTGGGTTCGAATCCCACCCGGGGCACCTCTACGTCAGGCCCGTGACCTGCGGAAGCACTCCATCTCGCCCCTCTCAGAGCGGCCAGATGTGACGACCGTTTCACGTAGGCATCCAGAAGCACCTCGAAACGGCCAGGTGCTGTACGACACATCCCAGAGGCGCCTGGACATCAGCGGCTCTGCGCGCCTGAGGCGACCGCAGCACGGCCCCCGTCGCGCCGGGCCGGCGTGGTTCGTCGAGCGACCGGATGGGTACCAGTGCCCATCGCCCGTTGCTGCTGCCGGGTGCGAAGATCCTCGAAGCCCACCGTTACGATCGACCGTCGCGTCCAGCTCGAAGCGCGACGACGAAGGAGCCGTCTTGAGAACTCGACGAATCGCCGCAGCGGTCTTCACGGCCTGCGTACTGCTGCTCGCGACGGCAAGCGGTGCCTCCGCGGGCACGTCGGGCACTGTCTACAGTGCGGGCAGCTACGCGAAGGCGACCTTCGCCCCCAACGACCCGGGGTATCACAGCGCATACGTCAAGGTCATCGACAACCGCAAGGACGGCGCCAGCGCCGTCGCGCAGGTGACGTTCGACGGGACCACCAAGACCTACAGGGCGAGCGACGGTGTGGGCTCGAGCGTCACCTGGTTCCCCGGTGGCATCTCACGGGGCGAGTCAGTCTCCGTGCGCGCGTGCCGACAGGACGTCTCGGCCGGCGGCCCGATCAAGGACTGCGGCGCATGGAGGACGTTCATCGGCTAGGCCACGCACGACAAGGCGGGGTGTCGCGCGGCGTGCGCAGCGCCCCGCCTTGTCGGGGGTCGAGCCGTGGGTGGTGCACGGCGCCTGCCTGGGGACCGTGACGAGCCCTGCTAGTTCCTACGAATCACGTGCAGGAGAACCATGGCTCTGCCCCCCGACCCCCGCGCGACCGGGGGTCTCGCACCATCGCTCGCCAGCTCGGCTCGTCGCCGACGGCGATGGCTGGTCCCACTCGCGGTATCGCTCGTGCTGGTTCTCGTCGCCGTCGCCGCGCTCGTCGTGCACGTCGCGATACGCCCAGATCGTGAGCGCCGCGCGAACATCCGTGCGGTGACGACGGCGTTCGACGGCTGCGACCTGGGCCTCGTCGGCGCGAGCATCGACCGTGACGACGGGTTCGTCGACTTCGGGGAGGTGGGGGCGGTCGTGGGCCCCTCCTGGGGGGACGTGGCGTGTCTTGCCGACGCGCTCGAGATGCCGCGGGAGTACCTCACGGAGCTACAGGCCCCCGGGGACGGTCTCGACCAGGAGGAGTACCGGTGGGACGCGTACATGGCGCTGCGCATGCGGACCGGCAGCGAAACCCACGTCTCCGTCTATCACGACTGGTGGGCGAAGCCCTACGAGCGCTGAGCACACAGCCTGGAGCCGACTCACCCCGGCCGCAGCCATCCGCGACACGACTGGAGCCCACCTCGCATGAAGATCACCCGACGACGCGCCCTGACGTCCGTCGTCGCCCTCACCATCGCGCTCTCGGGGTGCAGCTCAAGCCCGCCGAGCCCCGGAGAGCCGCAGAGCGCTGCGGACACGATTCCGCACGATGCGGAGACCGGACAGACTCTCGACGAGGCTCGAGCGTCCATCGAAGCGATCTCGGGTATCGCTGTCACCGAGTTCACCGGTGGTGGTAGACCCAACGTCAAGGGGAACACCGGCTACACGGTCGCCCTCACCATCGAGCCCGGCTACGTCGTGGACTACGGCGACCTGCTGGTCGACTTCGTCGTCTGGTCGGTCTGGTCGGTCGGCGAGGGGTACATGCCGAACACGCAGATCGAGATCAGGACCAGCACCGGCGACGGCGAGCCGTACTTCGACCTGTCCGCGAGCGGCGCCGGTGCTGGGTGGACGTACGGGCCGGTCCGGGAGAGTGCCCAGCACACCACCCTCGTCGTCCCCCTGTCCGAGGACAGCCCCGAGGGCGCCCTCAACCTCAAGAGGCTTGCCCGCGAGGGTGACTGGCCGGGCGCGGTCCCGGACGCGCTTCCAGACGACGTCACCAGGACCGTCGGCCACGACGGATGAGATGACCCCAGGTTTGCTGCCCGCGAAGGCCACGGAGCACCGAGGCCGCTGACGGCGGTTCGTCTGAGCACCCGCCGGGAACACACCAGAGGGCCCGCTACGGGCCGGCCCAGGTCGAGATCAGGAGAGAACCATGACGAAGCCACCCGTCCACCCCGTGCCGGCGGACCCGTCGACGGGGCCCGTTCCCCTTCGCTACCCCTACACCGGTGCCCCGTACCCGAGCTACCCGCCGCGGCCAGCGATCCCGCCTGCGGCGTTCACGCGTGGGTACCGGCGAACGGCGTTGGCGCTGGTCTGGATACCGGTCGCGCTGATGGTCACGGCGGGGGTGCTGAGCGTTGCCCTGCTCGCGTACGCCGACAGCGATCCCACGAGCAACTCCGGCGCAGGCTACCTCGCGCTCTTCGTGTGGGGCGTGATGCTCGTCGGTGGCCCGGTCCTGCTCGGCGCGTTCGTCCCGGGGTGCATCATGCTCTCCCGCTCCGGACAGGCTCGTGCCGTCGGGAGAGCCGCGGGCTGCCAGCCGCCCCCGGTCACGTCGGTCAGACCAGGATCGTGACCACGACGACGAACACCGCGACGAGGACGAGGAGCACGCCGAGCACGACCAGCAGGCTGAGGGCCACGGGGTGGGCCTGGCGCCAGGGAACGAGGCGGGGATCGAGCGTGCGCAGCTGTGCGGGAGTGACCGGCTGGTGGATCGGCGTGAGCGGGACGCCGCGGTGCGCGAGGTCGAGCGCCAGGGCCGAGAGCTGCTCGCGGTCCCACATCTGCCCGACGAGCAGGAGCAGGCGCTTTCGCGGCCCGACCACGACGAGATGATGGGTCGGCGCGGTGCCCATGAACCCCATCTGGTCGATGGTCACCACACGTTCCACGTCGGCGACCGTGAACCTCTTCGGCCGCCCCCAACCCTGCATGGTGACGGAGCCGTCGCCGAACGTGACCCGTGACCGGTCAGCCATACGGCGCGCGAGAAAGTACACCAGCGGGACCATGGCGAGCACGAGGCACAGATAGCCGAGGGCCAGCCAGACGTTGCGCGTCGTGATCATGGTCGTGAGCGCGTTCAGCCCGAGAAGCGGGACCAGTATCGCGGTCAGGGTCAGGTTGGAGCGCACCACCTGGCGCTTCGCGGCGTCGTGCAGGGTCAGCTCGGTCATGAGACACATCGTCCCATCATCAGCACGGTCACCTACCGCGCTGGGGAGGGTGCCCGTCGTCGTTCTGCTGCACGGCTCGACCGCCGCTGCTGGGCACGTCGAGTGGTCCCCCTGCCGATCGACACAGCGTCCCGGTGCTACGTCGACCGAGCATGGCTGGTGTACGTTCCCCCCGTCGGTTCGACGATCAGGGGGAACACATGTCCGAGGCGGTGCGTCTTCCACGACGCGAGATCCCGTGGGGGCCGATCGCGATCGTGGCCGCCGGTCTCGCGTTCGTCGCCGTCGGGGTGTTCCTCTCCTTCGGCTCCGACGGCGGGTTCATGTACGACTCCGTCTGGTACTACGCCGACCAGGACGGCGAAGACCTGGCATGGACCACCGAAGCGATCAGGGCCAACCGCGCGATCCTCACCTATGCGAGCACCTTCACGATCTTCGGCCTCGCCCTGGTCGCGCTGGGGTTCCTCCTGCCCCGCGCCGAGTAGCGTTCCTCGTCCCAGCGGACCAGGCAACCCGAGGCGATCGCGAACCCGACGATCGCTTCGACGGAGGCGCCGACGACGAGACCCACGGCGCGTACTGCACCTGCGGTACGGCGACGCGCAAGATCGCGACCTCCGGTCGAGGTGCCCGATCGCCGGACGCGGGATCCTCGACGAGTGATGGGCACGAGGTGGTGCCGAGCACCGAGATGAGCCCGCACCCGAAGGAGCCCTGCATCATGACCATCGCCCCCTCCCGGCACGAGCCGGTCACGGCGTCACGCTCCGGCGACGCCGTCGCCACTCCCCCGGTCGGCCAGTTCCGCTACGACCTGGCGTCCGGGTGCTGGTGGTGGTCGCGCCAGACGTACGCCCTGCACGGCTTCGAGCCCGACGACGTCACCCCCACCACCGAGCTGTTCCTGGCCCACCGTCATCCCGACGATCGTCCCGACGTCGAGGAGGCACTTCGATGCGCCGGTGAGGACGGCGAACCCTTCACGAGCGTGCACCGCATCGTGACCGCCCGTGGACGTGAGCGGACGGCGTGCCTCGTAGGACAGGGACGCAGGGATCGCACGACCCATCGGGTCGTCGAGGTGATGGGCTACCTGACCGACCTGACCACCCCTCTCGCTCACCGGGCAGGAGCGCTGGCCCAGGACCAGATCCGGGCGGTCGTCGAGCACCGTGCCACGATCGAGCAGGCGAAAGGCATCGTGGCCCTCGCGTGCGACGTCAGCGCGGACGACGCCTTCAGCGTCCTGCGCGCAGCGTCGAACGACCACAACGTGGCCCTGCGCAGGCTCGCGGGCTGGGTCGTCGCGCTGGCCGAGCAGCTGCCGCCGACCGAGGACTGCCGCCGCTCGGTCAACGAGCTCCTCGAGCACCCGCACGCGCCGCACCCCGGCCGAAGGTGACCGGGAGCAGGAAGACCTTCGCCCCCTCCTGAGCAGCTGGAGGGGGTCGGCTGCTCGGAAGGGGGCGAAGGTCGGCTGTCAGACGTCAGCGCCGACGGGGGTCCGCTCTGACGTGGAGACGGACGAGTCCGCCTTCCGGTGCCGCAGGACGCGGCGGGTCACCATGAACCCACCGGCGAGGACGAGCAGACCGATCAGCACCGTCGCACCGATCTGGATGTAGACCCAGGTCGGAGGCGTGTAGCTGACGGTCGCGCCGGGCGCGAGCCCGTTCATGGCGTTGGAGTTCGCGACCGTGAACAGGATGTTGTGGGTCGCTTCCCGGATGTCGCTGACCGCCTTCGCCGACGTGGTGTCCACGAAGGACTTCGACGGCTGGAACGTCAGGGTGAGGTCGGTGCCCGCACTGATGCCCTGGTTCGGGCTCATGTACGGGTACAGGTTGAAGTCCGAGATCGCGAAGCCCTCGAAGCCCCACTCGCTGCGCAGCACGTCCGTCATGAGCGCCTCCGAGCCGCCGGCCCAGGTGGCGCCGATGCGGTTGAACGAGCTCATGATGCCGCCTGCACCGATCGTCGTCTCCGAGATCGTGCCGTCCGCGTCGGACACGTACTGCACGTCCATGGAGATGTTCTTCACGGCCATCTCGAACGGCTTGAGGTAGATCTCGCGGATCGTCTGCTCGGTCGCCCACGTGGCGATGCCGTTGTTGACGCGGTTGGTCTCCTGCTCGTTGAGCGCGAAGTGCTTGAGCGTGGTGTACATGCCCTTGCTCGCTGCCCCGTTGGCCACCGAGGTCGCCATCGCGCCGGAGAGGAACGGGTCCTCCGAGTAGTACTCGAAGTTGCGACCACCGAACGGTGAGCGGTGCAGGTTGATCGCCGGGGCGTACCAGCCGTTGATGTCCTTGAACATCGCCTCGTTGCCGAGCATCTCGCCCATCGCCGCACCGAGCTCGACGTCCCACGTCTGCGCGATGAGGAACTCCGACGGGTAGGCGACACCGTTGATCGAAGAGTTGATGAACGAGGAGAACCCGGCCGGACCGTCGGGCTCGACGGTCTGCGGCTTGGCGATCGAGCCGATCGCGGCCGTCTGGTAGGCGCCGTTGAGCAGCATGCTCGTCATGTCGCCGACGGCGATCGAGTCGAGCAGCTCGTCCCACTTCGGGTCGTCCTTCGCGAGGCCGCGCATGTCGACGAGGGTCAGGTCGGTCTCGGCGCTGGTCGCGGGCATCTCCCCCTCGAACGCGGCGGCCGCAGCCTCGTCGTCCCAGGGCTCGAAGCCCTCCTGGACGGCCTCGTCGGCGACGAGCATGTCCGCGGTCGGGGCCTTCGGGAACGTCCCTGCGAAGTCCGCGCGGGACATCATGAGGATCTTGCCGTCGGTCGGCTCGGCGCTGAACTGCTCCGAGACGTCGTCGAACTGGTTGGTCACCTCGGCGAGGTCCGTCGAGCGGTGGTTGTCACCGGAGTACACGACGTCGGAGTCCACCGTGTACGTGATCGGCTCCGTGCCCGGAGCGACCGTGTGCGAGTCGGTGCGCAGCGTGATGGCGTAGTCGCCCGCCTCGAGGACGTACGCGGAGTTGTCGAGGTGGTCGTAGGAGGCCATCTCCTCGACCGCGAGGTCGATCGTGACGGTCTCGCTCGCACCGGGCTCGAGCAGACCGGTCTTGGTGAAGCCGCCGAGCACGACCTCCGACTTCTCGACGCCGCCGGCCGTGTAGGGCGCGCTGTAGTAGAGCTCGACGACGTCCTTGCCCGCGGTCGTGCCGGTGTTCGTGACCTCGACCGTCACGGAGATCTTCCCGTCGACCTCGCCGGCCTCGGTGCTGACGACCTTCCAGGCGAAGTCGGAGTAGCTCAGGCCGTACCCGAAGGGGTAGACGACGGCCTCGTCGTAGTCGATGAAGCCCTCGGCCGCGGCGGTCTCGTAGTAGCGGTAGCCGAAGTAGATGCCCTCGGCGTAGTTCACGAACGGGGCGTCGGACGTGAGCGTGGCGTTGGAGGTGGCCTTCTCGATCGCGGGGACCGGGAAGGACGCCTCGATGTTGTCGTAGACGAACTCACCGAAGTTGGCGAACGTCGGGTCGGCCGTGAAGTCGGCCGCCCAGAGGTCCGCGGTACGGCCGGACGGGTTCACGTCGCCCGCCAGGATGCGACCCAGGGCGCTGAGGCCCGTGGCGCCCGGCGACCCGGCCAGCAGGATCGAGTCGATCTCAGGGTCGTCCTGGAGGGCGCCCATCTCGATGGTCGTGGAGGAGTTGACCACGACGACCACGTTCTCGAAGCTCGACTTCGCGAGCTCGATCATGTCCTTCTCGTCCTGGTTCAGCTCGAGCTGGTGCTGGCCGGGCTCGGCGTTGTCGTCCCAGCCGGTCATGTCCTGCGTGAGGTCGCCGCCCTCACCACCGGGCCGGCCGACGAACACGACAGCGGCGTCGGAGTAGTCGGCGAACGACGCAGACTGCGCCTCGTACTCGCCCACCGGGAGCTCACCGATGTAGTAGGTGGAGATGTCGGGGCGGTCCATCTCGATGTACCCCCGGGGGTTCTCCGCAGCGAACGCCTCGATCGTGGTGAAGACCTGGTCGTTCACCTCGAAGCCGGCGTTCTCCAGCCCGGCGCGGGCGGTGACGGCCGAGTTCGTGTCGACCGAGCCCGAGCCCGAGCCGCCGAACACGGGGTCCGCGGCCGCGCGGCCCAGCATCGTGACCCGTGAGCTCGTCGCCAGCGGAAGCGTGCCGGCCTCGTTCTTGGCCAGGACGATGCCGCCTGCCGCGATCTCCTCGACGAGGGACTTGGCCGCCTCGTCGACCTCGTCGATGCTGCCGAAGTCGGACGTGTAGTACTCGGTGTCCCAGCCTGCAGACTCGGGCGCGTTCGTGAACTCGTACGTACCGGAGCCGAACTGGGACGCGACCCAGCCGCCCGCGACGTTGAGGCCCACGTTCGCGACGACTGTCACGACGGTCACCGTGGCGAGCACGGGGGCCCAGATCCACAGGTACTTCTTGTTCGACATCGGCTTCTTCTGCCGGTCGGCGTTGTTCGCCTTGGCGTTCACTGCATTCCTCCTCGAGTGCGGGCAGCGATCAGGTCATGGGGATCGCCGGCTTGCGCCGCGGACGTGACGCACTGCCAGCGTCTCGTCGTGATTGGTCGACGGCCCGGTCCGCGGACGTCGTCTGGCCAGGGACCGGGCGGTGCTCCGTAGAGCTACTCCGACACCTCGGAGATCTTTCCGTCCTGGTCGATCTGCCACGTCTGGCCGGTGGCGGCCGAGTCACCCTCGATCGTGAACTTGCCGTCCTTGATGTCGACCGTGCCCTGCACGCGCGACGCTGCGTCCGAGGCCGTGAAGGGCACCACGAGGAGGCCGTACTTGACGGTGGGGGCCTTGACGTCGCTGGCAAGCATGATCTGGGCCCAGGAGTCGTCCTCGGCCAGGGCGTCCGTCACGGCCGTCTTGGCGTTCTCGAGGTCGTCCTTGATGTCGACATCGGCTGCCTGCTCCGCGGAGGCGTTCGCGCCGGAGTCGCTGTCGCCGCTGCCGCAGGCGGTGAGCCCGAAGAGCCCGGTCAGGCCCAGCACGACGCCGAGGCCGGTGGTCAGCACCTTGTTCTGCTTCACTTCTGCTCCTTGATGAGATCCGGCCACGAGCACACCCCGCGGCCCGGGCGTCGGCGCGTCCATGGACACGCCGACGCCCGGGTGACCGCCAGCTCGCGCCGACGGCCACCCGGTGCGTGGCCGTCAGTCGGTGATCGGCCCCGAGTAGTTCAGGCCGAAGCCGTAGTCGTACGCGTTGCCCGCGGCGTCCGTGTAGGGCGTCATGTCCTTGGCCACGTCCTCGAGCTGTGCCTCGACCGTGTCCATGTCCTTCGGGAACTGCATCGGCAGGCGGCCCTGCGGCTCGTAGAGACCGAGGGCGACCTCGATGAGCGCCTTGTCGCTCGTGCCGAAGCCCACGACGATCGCGTCGGACCGGCTCTCGAACTCGGCCGGGACGACCGGGTTGATGGCCTTGAGCACGGTGACCACCGGGATGTCCTGGCCGCTGGCCTCGATCGCAGCGACGGCACGGTCGAACGCGTCGAGGTCGGACTCGTTCGCGATACGCGACGTCTTGCCGAAGTACGAACGGTTCTCCCGGCTCCCGTCGGCAAGGATGTCACCTGAGATGGACGTCTGGCGAACGTTCGCGCCATCGGCGGTGTAGGGGCGGTACTGCAGGGACAGGGGGTACCACTCACCGGTCGTGGCGTCGCGGCCGGCCTTGGTGAAGTTGCTGCCGCTGTCCGGGCTGTCCATCCCGACCAGGACGAGGTCGACCTCGGACAGGTCGGGAGCGGTGTAGCTCGTGACCTTGCCGTCGGCGTCGGTCACGGCCTCGTCCGTCACGACCTCTGCGAAGAACTCCTTCGCGACCTCGACGTCGATCCCCTCGCCCTCGACGTACTCACCAGGACCGAACGCTCCGTCGAAGCCCGTGTTGTAGTTGCGCGGGATGTAGACGGTCTTGTCCTTCCACGCCGCGGCGTCGGAGGCCGAGATCGTCTCGCCGTCGTTCTTCAGCATGACGACCGAGTCGAGCTGCGCCGAGTAGCCGGCCTCGATCTTGTCGTCGGAGGCGAGGACCTTCTTGGACTCGTCGAGGTCCAGGTAGGCGTTCTCGTACAGGCCCGGGTTGAAGAACATCGTGAGGATGCGCGCACCGGACTCGCGGAACCGGGAGTCGGCGTCGATCTCGTTGACGCCCGCCTCGAAGTCCGCCTGCCACAACGCGTGCGCTGCGAGCACGGGTTCGATCGCGTTGTTGCCGCCGAACATGTCGTGCCCGGTCTTGAGGATCTCGTAGTGTCGCTGGTCCACCGTCAGGTCGCCCGCGCCCCAGGCGGTGCCGAGCTTCGCGTCGGGGTCGGTCACGGACGTCGTGACGCTCCAGTCGGTGACGACGACACCCTGGTAGTTGTTGTCCTTGCGGAGCAGGTTCATGCGCGCGTCGTCGTAGGCCGTGCCGACACGCTCGCCGAACAGCGGCTCACCGTTGCCGTCGAGAGCGATCGAGTACGCGGTCATGACCGCGGCCGAGTCGAGCGAACCGAGGAACGCCTTGGTGTGGGCGTCGAAGTTGTCGCCCGGGTACACGCCGTACTTGCCGACGTCCGTGTGCGACTCGCGGCCGCCCTCGCCCGGACCGTCACCGGCCCAGTGCTTGATCATCGAGTTGACCGACTCCGGCCCCCAGCCGTCCTGGCCCGTCGTGCCCTGGTAGCCCGTGACGTAGGACGCCGCGAGCTCGGTGTTCTGGTCGACGTCCTCGCCGAACGTGCCGCCGACGCGCAGCCAGCGCGGCTCGGTCGCCAGGTCGATCTGCGGGCTCAGGGCCGTCGTGATGCCCAGTGCGCGGTACTCCGCGGACGACAGCTCGGCGAACGCGTCCATGTGCTGGGTGTCGAACGTCGCGGCGAGACCCAGGTTGGAGGGCCAGCGCGAGATGTCCGCGCCCTCGGCGTTGTAGCCGCCGCTGCCTGCCGTCGAACGGGGGTCGGAGGCGAAGTTCACGGGGATGTACGGCTCGTCGGCGGTGGCCAGCGACTCGGTGTACGCCTGCATCGCGTTCGCCCACGTGACCGTGGCCTGGACGTCGCTCGGGCCGGCGTGCAGCACGTTGCGCAGGCGGGAGTCCTTCAGGTACTCCTTCTGGGCGTCGGTGAGCCCGTCCGCCTGGGAACGCTCGTGCGAGCTGAACAGCATGAGACCGGCGATCTGCTCGACCGTGAGCTCCTCGCTCAGGGCCGCCGCGCGGTCCTGAGCGGTCTCGCGCCAGTCCTCCCAGGTGTCGAGGGAGCCGTTGGCGTTCATGTCCTTGAACGCCAGCTTCTTGCCGTCGACCTCCTCGGTCAGGAGCTCGATACCGCTGTCCGCGCCGTAGGAGAGGACCGGTCCGTCACCGGGGTTCGTGACGACCACGAACTCGGTCTTGCCGTCCGTGACCTCACGTGTGGTGAAGGCGCTCGAGTCGTTCGTCTCGTTCTCGTCGGGGGTGCCGCTGGTGCATCCCGCAACCGCGATCAGGGCGATCGCCGAGAGCGCCGCCGCTCCCTTTGCCCCTCTGGTCATCTTCTGGCCTCGTCGTGCCGCCGTAGTCTTCATCGACATCCCATTTCGTCGCGCTTGCGGGTGTACACGTGTGTGTCTCCTTCGACTCTTCAAGTGCTGCCGCGCTCTAGATGCCCCCTCGTGGCAACATCGATCGCGTGGACCTGGGCGACGTCCCCGTCGTTCCTGGTCCGTGCGAAGCTGCGGTTCCTCTGGCACACCTCGTGTCCCATCACCGGAGCCCAGCGCACCCATCACAGCGCGCCCGGCAGCACGCTCCGGCCCGTTCTGCACAACCTGTCGATTTCAGCGCACAAACTGTCGACGGCTCCGAGATCGAGCACGGCGAAGAGGCGCACTGTCAGTGGCGGAGGGCTTGTCCCGAGTCATCAGCACCGGCCGTTCCACGGCGCGACGCTGTCGGAGGCCGAGCAGGCCTGTCGCGGAGCGAGGTGCGCCGACCGCCAGTCGGCGCTGCAGAGCGAACGCCCGCGCTGCGCGACGGCGACCGCGGAAGCAACGGACTTCGAGGGAGCCGTGACAACGGTCTCGCGCGCGATCGGGCTGGCCTCGCCGGGCCCTGGCAGATGCGCGGGGCCACCGAACATCAGCCCCTGGGTGCGTGCTCTGATCCCGGCCCGGAGCACTGGAGGTCCTGTCCAGCGAGTGAGGGGCTGGGTGCCGCGGGTGCCGGGGTCTCCTCGCCCGAGGGGAGGTTCGTGTGTGCGCGTAGCCACCACGATGGTGGTGGCTACGCGCACGACACGACCTGGGGATCCTGCTGTGTTCGCCGGGCAGAGGGCTCAGCGCGGGCCGGGGTCATGGCCGGCAATGGAGCTCGTGGGCAGGGCCGCGGGCAGGGGCAGGGGTGGGCCGGGGCGCTCGTGCGGCGACGGTGCCGACCAGGGTCCGGCCTCCACGCGGGCTGGTGCCGGGCCGGAGGCTCGCTTTGGCCGGCGATGGAGCCCGGGTCGTGACAGGGGCGGGCCAGGAGCCCAGGAGCTCCTCCTCCGAGGGGAGGGTGGTGTTTTCGCGTAGCCACCACAATTGTGGTGGCTACGCGAAAACACCACCGGGGGATCTCCTGCTGTGCGCCGGACAAGGGCTCGCCTGGGGCCGGCGAAGGAGCCGTGCGGTGGCCGTGAGCAAGGGAAAGGGGCGGGGCCGGGCCCAGGTGCTCGTGCGGCTACGGTGCCGGCCAAGGTCGCGAGCGGACTGGTGCCAGGCAGCGGACGTGGCGCGAGCCGGGGTTGCGGGGCGAGCGATGGGGCCCGGGACGGGGGCCATCGCATGCCGGCCGGGGGCGTGGGTGAGCCGGGGACTGTGGGGCGCGTGCTGCTACGGTACCGGGCTCGTCGTGGCCGGGTTCATGGGGTGGTTTCGGCGGAGCTTGGGCGCGTCAGTTGAAGCCGATGACGCGTTGGGCGGTCTTGTAGGCCAGGACGGAGATGCCGCGTCCGGGGCGTCCGGGCAGGTTGGAGATCTGGTGCAAGGTCGTGCGACGCAGGCGCCGGCGTCGGGCCCGAACCCGTGGCTGCTCCCGCCGCGCGCCCACGGCAGGGGGNAGTTGAAGCCGATGACGCGTTGGGCGGTCTTGTAGGCCAGGACGGAGATGCCGCGTCCGGGGCGTCCGGGCAGGTTGGAGATCTGGTGCAAGGTCGTGCGACGCAGGCGCCGGTACAGGGCGGGGTCCTGGGTGCGGACCTCGGCCCAGAAGGTGTCCTTCTTGGCCAGGGACTGGGGGGTTCCCGAGCGCAGCAGCAGCATCGAGGAGACCATGCTCACGATGTTGATGTAGTGCAGCATGTAGCGCTGCAGGGCCCGGGGAGCGCTAGGGTCGGCGCGCACCGCGCGCAGGTGGTTCATCATGGCGCGGTTGATGCGCAGCTGTTGATCCACCCGCGAGATCATGACGTCCTCGTTGACGGACTGGTCCGCGCGCCCGATGTAGTACCGGTACAGGTCCACGTCCAGGTAGTACAAGGTCCGCACCGCGGGCAGCGGCGCGTAGGCGTAGAGGTTGTCGACGTAGAACGAGTGCTCGGGCAGGACCAGACCCACCTCGCGCAGCAGGTCGGTGCGGTAGATCAACGAGTGCATCAAGATGTACTGCGACTTACGGAAACGTCCGACCTGGTCCCAGCCCATGACCCGGTTCCTGGGCAGCGCGTTGGTGTAACGCACCGCGGTCTTCTTGCGCTTGTCGACCTTCTCGTAGACGAAGTTCGAGACCAGCACGTCCACCCCGGTCCCGGCCGCGGCGAACCCGCCCAACGTCTCCAGGACCCGGCGGTAGGCGTCCGGGTCGAGCCAGTCGTCAGAATCCACGATCTTGATGAATCGCCCCGACGCGTGCCCGAGCCCGGTGTTGATCGCCGCCCCGTGCCCACCGTTGACCTGATGGATCGCGGTCACSACCCCCGGATACGCGYYCGCGTACCGGTCCGCGACCGCCCCCGTGGCATCGAAGGACCCGTCGTTCACGATCAAGATCTCGACCAGGTCACCACCAGGCAACAACGACTCGATGCACCGCTCCATGTACGCCGCAGAGTTGTAGCACGGCACCACGATCGTCAACAGCTTGCTCATCAGGACAACACTCTTCAGACTTCCTGGCCCGCACGGRCCGACGACACATCCACCCCAGCAGGCTCAGCGGGCTCGGGCTCACGCTTGAAGATGACCTTGAAGATCGGGAAGAACACCCAGAAGGATAGAACGGCGTTGATCATCATCGTGACCATGTCGGCCACCGTCTCCCCCGTCTTACCCATCCCCCACGTGTCGATCAACAGCTCGTACACCGGCGCCTTGTACCACCCCTGCAACGCCGCCGCCGCGAACGTGATCACCACGTACGCCACCGTGTACCAGAACGCCGCCCGCCAGATGTTCGTGTTCGACTTGAACGTCACGTTGCGCTGAGCGAAGAAGTTGATCACCTGCGCGATCAACAACGTCACCTGCACCGCCAAGAAGTACGCCAACCCACCCCCACCCTCAGGCAACCCACCCCCCGCATAGTCGAACAGGTAGAACGGCGACCCATCCGGATTCGACCCCACCGCCAACACCTGAAAGCTCGTGTCCACCAACGACGTCATCCCGAACACAGCCTTGAACGCCGGCATCAACGCCAGCTGCAACACCGTCACACCATTGCTCAACACGAAGAACACCACGAACTGAGCCAACCCCGGCCGACGCTCCGCGAACGACGACCACCCCACCCGCAACCGACCGAAC